>NZ_JBKFAI010000001.1:0-935385 GCF_053345555.1 Brevundimonas sp. M1A4_2e
GATGTCCAGCTCGACCGACTTCTTGCCCCGGTTGGCGCACAGGAAATAGGCGGCGTCGCCGGGCGCGCCGTCGGCCGTGGTGGTGAAGGGCGGGCCCCAATGGCGGGTGTCGTCGCCGGCGCCGGGCCGCTCGATCTTGATGACCTCGGCCCCCAGATCGGCCAGCGTCTGCGTCGCCCAAGGCCCCGCCAGCACCCGCGACAGGTCCAGAACCCGCTCGCCGTGAAGCGGGCCGCAGGCTGTCTCGTAAATCGCGGGGCTGGGGGTCATGACAGTCTCCTGATCAGAAGGCGGCTTCGCCGGTGATGGCGCGGCCCAGGATGAGGGCGTGGACGTCGTGGGCGCCTTCATAGGTGTTGACGGTTTCCAGGTTCATGGCGTGGCGCATGACGTGCAGTTCGCCCGTGATCCCGGCGCCGCCGTGCATGTCGCGGGCCTCGCGGGCGACGGCCAGGGCCTTGCCGCAGTTGTTGCGCTTCATCAGGCTGATGGCCTCCGGAACCCAGGCGCCCGTGTCCAGCAGGCGGCCGAGCGCATAGGCGCCCTCGAAGCCGAGGAAGATCTCGGTCTGCATGTCGGCCAGCTTCTTCTGCACCAGCTGGCGCGCCGACAGCGGGCGGCCGAACAGGGTGCGCTCGGCCACATAGTCGCGGCTGGCGTGGAAGCAGAACTCCGCCGCGCCCATCGCGCCCCAGGCGATGCCGAAACGCGCCTTGTTCAGGCAGGAGAACGGCCCGCGCAGACCCTGCACGCCCGGCAGGATGTTGGCTTCCGGCACGAAGACGTCGTTCAGGCCGATGTCGCCGGTGATGGAGGCGCGCAAGGACAGCTTGTCGCCGATCTTGCCCGTGGTGAAGCCCTCAAAATCGCGCTCGACGATGAAGCCCCTGATGGTCCCGTCCAGCTTGGCCCAGACGATGGCCAGGTCGGCGATGGGCGAGTTGGTGATCCAGTATTTGCCGCCGTTCAGGCGATAGCCGCCGTCGACCGCCACCGCCGTGGTCTTCATCGAGGCCGGGTCGGACCCGCCGTCGGCCTCGGTCAGGCCGAAGCAGCCGACCAGCTCGCCCGCCGCCATCTTGGGCAGGAACTTCATCTTCTGCTCGTCCGAGCCGAAGGCGTAGATCGGATACATGGCCAGCGACGACTGCACGCTCATGGCCGAGCGATAGCCGCTGTCGATCGCCTCGACCTCGCGCGCGATCAGGCCATAAGCGACGTGCGACGCTTCGGAACCGCCGTACTGTTCCGGCAGCATGGCGCCGAGGAAGCCCATCTCGCCCATCTCGGTCATAATGGCGCGGTCGAAGACCTCGTCGCGGAAGGCGGCGACCACACGCGGCAGCAGGGCCTCGCGCGCATAGGACCGGGCGGCGTCCTGAACCATCCGCTCTTCGTCGGTCAGCCGCCCCGTCAGGTCGAACGGATCATCCCAGCGGAACGTCTGACCCGAGGGTTTGGGGGCGGAAGAAGCGGCGGGGTTCGACATGATGAGCGTTCCTGACGGACTGGAAGGTGCGGGAAGGCGCTTGCCAAGGCTGCGCGTTTAGATGATATAAAACTATATCATTTGATCCAGCAATGCCCTTGTGCGGCGCATCATCGGGAGAAGGCATGGGTCGGGGCTTCACGCTCGTTGAAAAGATCATCGCCCGGGCGGCCGGCGTGGACCGGGTTGCGCCCGGCCAACTGGTGACGGCTCAGGTCGATCTGGCCTTTGCGCACGACAGTTCGGGGCCGCGTCGCTGGGCGCCGATGCTGCGCGAACTGGGCGTGGGGCTGTGGGATCCGCAGAAGGTCGCCATCGTCTCTGACCATTATGTCCCGGCGGTGGACGCTGAATCCGCGCGCATCCTGAAGCTGGCGCGAGAGTTTGCGGCCGAACATCAGGTCGGCGCCTTCTTCGACATGGTGGGAATCTGCCATCTGGTCCTGCCCGAGCACGGGCTGATCCGGCCGGGCGCCTTCGTGGCGGGGGGCGACAGTCACTCGCCGACGGCGGGGGCCTTCGGCGCCTATGCAGCAGGCTATGGCGCCACCGACATGGCCGCCATCGTCGCCACCGGCGAAACCTGGCTGGCGGTGCCCGAGACGATCCGCGTCGAGTGGTCGGGCCGGTTCGGCGCAGGCGTTGCGGCCAAGGACATCATGCTGTTCCTGTGCCGCGAACTGGGCATGGACAACGCCTTCAAGGCCATTGAATACGGCGGCGACACGGTCGAGGGCCTGTCGATGGCCGAACGCATGGTCCTGTGCAACATGGCCGCCGAACTGGGCTGCGAAGCCGGGGTCGTGGCGCCGGACCGGACGACGTTTGCCTATCTGCGCGCGGCCGGGCGTCCGGTCGAGGATGAGGCGGCGGCTCTGGCGCTGGCGTCGGACCGCGATGCCGCCTACGCCGCCGTTCATCGCTTCAATGCGGCGACGCTGCAGCCCCAGATCGCCGCGCCGCATGATCCGTCGCGCACTCAGGACGTGACCGAACACGCCGGGATCAAGGTGGATCAGTGCTATATCGGCGCCTGCGTCGGGGCCAAGATCGAAGACCTTCGCATGGCCGCCGCCGTGTTGAAGGGCCGCAAGGTGTCGCCGGACACTCGCCTGCTGATCGCTCCGGCGTCTCAGAAAACCACGACGACAGCGACGCAGGACGGCACCTTGCAGACGCTGATGGAGGCGGGAGCGGTCCTGCTGCCCTCCGGCTGCGGCGCCTGTGCTGGCTATGGCGCCGGGGTGCTGGCGGACGGCGAGGTCTGCATCTCTTCGACCAACCGCAACTTCAAGGGGCGCATGGGGTCCAAGGAGGCGCAGGTCTATCTCGGCTCGCCCTATTCCGTGGCCGCCGCTGCCGTTGCAGGCCGCATCGCCGATCCGCGTCAGTTCCTGGGAGAGGCGGCATGAGCGGTCGGGCCTTCGTCTTCGGCGACAATATCGACACCGACGTCATGGCGCCGGGGACGCTGATGAAGCTGCCGCCCGAGGAACTGGCGCAGCATTGTCTGGCCGCAGTCGATCCTGACTTCGCCCGCACGGTGGCCAAGGGCGACTTCGTCGTCGGCGGCCGCAGCTTCGGCATCGGCTCGTCGCGCGAGCAGGCGGCGGTGTCCTTGAGTCTGCTGGGCGTGCGCGCCGTGATCGCGCGCTCTTTCGCCCGCATCTTCTGGCGCAATGCGATCAATCTGGGGGTGCCATGCATCACCCTTGAACAAGCGGGCGAGATTTCCGCAGGCGACCGGCTGGAGGTCGATCTGGCGGCTGGGCGTCTGACGAATCTGACGACGGGGCAGGGCTATGATTTCACGCCCCTGCCGCCGCACCTTATGGCCATGATGGATGACGGGGGGCTGATGCCGCACCTGAAGAAGAAGCTGGCGGGCGCCGCATGAGCGAGCGTCTGAATCTGCGTCGTCGGCTCAAACAGTCGCCCGCCCTGCTGGCGCCGGGATGCTATGACGCCCTGTCCGGCCTGCTGATCCAGCAGGCGGGATTCGAGGCGGCCTATCTGTCGGGCGCCTCGGTCGCCTATACCCAGCTGGGGCGGCCCGATATCGGCCTGGTCAGTCTGGATCACGTCGTTGACGTGGCGGCGCGCATCACCGAGCGGATCGACATTCCCCTGATCGTCGACGCGGATACCGGCTTCGGCAACGCCCTGAACATGGGCCGCACGGTGCGGCTGTTCGAGCGAGCGGGCGCCCGCGCGATCCAGATCGAGGACCAGACCTTTCCCAAGCGGTGCGGCCATCTGCGCGGCAAGGGCGTGATTTCAGCGCAGGAGATGGCGGGCAAGGTCCGCGCCGCCGTCGATGCGCGCCACGACGACGACACCCTGATCATCGCCCGCACCGACGCCATCGCGGTCGAAGGCTTTGAAGCGGCGATGGATCGCGCCGAACTGTTCCTGGAGGCCGGGGCCGACGTCCTGTTCGTCGAGGCGCCGCGCGATCTGGAGCAGATGCGGGCGGTGGCCGAACGCTTCGCCGCCCGCGTTCCCCTGCTGGCCAATATGGTCGAGGGCGGAGACACGCCGCTGAGCTCGGCGGACAGCCTGTCCGAGTTGGGCTATCGCCTTGTCATTGCGCCGGGCGCGATGGTGCGGGCCGTCATTCCGGCTGTCGAAGCCTTCCTGTCGGTGCTGAAGCGCGACGGCGGCACGGCGGCGCACCGCGCGCACATGACCGACCTGATGGGGGTCAACGCCCGCATCGGTCTGGATGAGATGATGGCTCTGGGACAGCGATACGAAGCGCAGGAAGAGGAGAAGGCATGACCGTCGCGGACCCCAACCTCTACGACTACTGGCCCTATCGAGACCGGCCGAAGATCGTCTGGCCGGGCGGCAAGAAACTGGCCTTCTGGGTCGCTCCGAACATCGAGTTCTATGAGTTCGATCCCGCGAAGAATGCCGGCCGCGCCGGCTGGCCCAAGCCTGCGCCCGATGTCGTCGCCTATTCCCAGCGCGATTGGGGCAACCGGGTCGGCCACTGGCGGCTGATGGAGCTGCTGGACAAATACGGCCTGCGCGGCTCGGTGTCGCTGAACGTCGCCCTGTGCGACCACCATCCTGAGATCATCGAGGCCTGCGTCGAGCGGAACTGGGAGTTCTTTTCGCACGGCGTCTACAACACCCGCTATTCCTACGGCATGGACGAGGCGCAGGAGCGCGCCATCATCGAGGACGCCATCCGCACGGTCGAAAAGGCCAGCGGTCAGCGTATTCGCGGCTATCTGGCTCCGGCTCTGACGCACACCGAACGGACGCTGGATCTGATCGCCGAGAACGACTTCTGGTACACCTGCGACCTGTTCCAGGACGACCAGCCGCAGCCGGTGAAGACGGCGTCGGGCAAGCTGATCTCGCTGCCCTATTCGCTGGAGGTGAACGACGTCATCACCTACGGCGCCCTGGGGATGAGCCCGGCGCGCTACACCGACATCCTGAAGCGGCACTTCGACCAGTTGCTGGAAGAGGGCGAGCAGAGCGGCACGGTCATGTGCATTCCTTTGCACGCCTATCTGGTCAGCCAGCCGCACCGCATCGGCCCGTTCGAAGAGGCGCTGAAACACGTGATGGGCCACGCCGACGACGTGTGGTTCGCCACCGGCGCCGAGATCGCGGGCTACTATCGCGACCACTGCTGGGACCAGACGCAGGCCGATATTGCGGCAAGAGGCTGCGCGACCGGAGGAAAGGGGTTCGGCCATGGCGCTGCCTGAGGACTATCTGACCTATCCGCACCGTTCCTACGGCATGGATCAAACGCTGTATCCGTGGCGCTCGGCGACCGAGCGCCCGAAGATCGCCTGGCCGGACGGCAAAACGGCCGCCGCCATGATCGTGGTCCCGCTGGAGTTCCATCGCCTGAACCCGCAAGGCAAGCCGTTCAAGCACCCCGGCGCCATGCAGACGACCTATCCGGATCTGCGCCACTTCACGACCCGGGACTACGGCAATCGGGTCGGGGTGTTCCGCATTCTGGACGCGCTGAAAGCGAGAGGGTTGAAGGCGGTGTTTCCGATCAATGCGGTCCTGCTGGAACGCGCACGACCGCTGGTCGAGGCCATCCTCGCCGACGGGCATGAGATCGCCGCCCATGGCTGGGAGGCGGACTGCATCCACTGGAGCGGGCTTGAACCAGGCGTCGAGGCTGAATGGATCGGCCGTACGCGCGACGCCTTCGACAGGGCGGGGCTGAAGCCGCGCGCCTGGATGAGCCCGGCGCGGCAGCAGTCGTTCCACACGCTGGAGCTGATCGCCGAGGCAGGCTTCGACATCTGTCTGGACTGGGAGCAGGACACCGTTCCCGTGCCGATGCAGACCGACAACGGCGTGGTCCGGGCGGCCCCTTTGTCGAATGAACTGGATGACCGCACCCTGCTGACCGTGCGCCTTCAGACCGAGGACGAATGGGCCGATCAGGTGCTGGAGGCGATCCGCCTGCACAAGGCCGAGGCCGACCGCTTCGGCGGCCAGGTCGTCGGCTTCACCCTGACCCCCTACGTCAGCGGCCTGCCGTTCCGGATGAAAACTGTCCGTCGCGTGCTGGACGGTCTGGCGCAGGACGACGCCGTATGGACCGCCGGCGTCTCGGAGATTGTCGAGGCGGCGCGCGGCTGAGGCCGCCGTCGTCCCGGCTCCAGGCTCGGCCGTCGCCCCCAACCTTCGGCCGGGAAGCGTAAAAGCGTAAAAAGAAGGGCGGCGGATTTCGGTCCGCCGCCCTTCGATTTTTCAGGCTGCTGTCAGCTCAGCGCTAGGCCAGCCAGTCCAGCACTTCCTGTGCCGACACCACGTCGGCATACTTCAACTGAAGGTCGGTCAGATTGGCGTAGTGGTAGCTCTCGTGCTTATCCGCCACGCACTCTTCGGCGACGATGGTGCGGAAGCCATAGGACAGGCTGTCCACCGCCGTGGCGCGCACGCAGCCCGAGGTCGAGCCCCCCGTCACCAGCACCGTGTCCACCTTGTGCCACCGCAGGTAGGAGTTCAGCGGCGTCTCGAAGAAGGCCGAGGGCATCCGCTTGGTGTAGATCAGGTCGGCGGCCTCATCGATCTGACAGCGCGGATCGAGGGCGTGGCGTTCGGACCCGTACTTGATGTTCTGCAGGCTGTCGGGCGTATCGGTGCGCGTGCCCCAGACGCCTGCGTCCCCGGCGTCGGCCTTATAGCCGACATGGCTCCAGATCACCGGCATCCCCTTGGCGCGCGCGGCGGCCGAGATGCGGTTGGTGAAGCCGATCTGGTCAGGATGGGTCACATAGGCCGTCTTTGGAAACAGATCGGGGCGGGTGTAGGACTGCTGGAAGTCGACGTTCACGACGGCCAGTTTCTCGCCGAAGCCGAAACGGGCGCGGGCGGGATTGGCCTTGACCGCTTCGAAAAGTTCGCGCGCCGTCTTGTTCTCGCAGATCATGGTCGGTTCGAAGACAAGGTCGCTCACGGTCGGTCTGTCCTTAATGGTATAAAGATAGGCCAACTATAGACGGTCCTGCGGCGGGCGCCAGCCGGTCCTGAGGCGGTGCAGCGGAAATCAGGCGCCGTCCTGCCAGTTTCCGTCTTCGCGACGGCTGAGCAGGTGATAGCGGAAGCGGTCGGCGTGATAATGGGCGTGAATATACTGGACCGGTTCGCCGTCGGCCCGGCGCATGATCCGCTCGATCCGGAGCAGGGGCGACCCGATCGCCACCTGGAGCGCCGAGGCCGCAGCGGTGTCGGCGCCGACTGACGAGATCCACAGCTCCGCCTCATGCGGGGTCGCCCCGGCTCGCTCCAGCAGGTCCAGCATGGACTGTTCAGCGAAGGCGGCGTCGTCACATCCGCTGGCGACGAACTCCGGCAGCCACGACACCAGATAGGAAAACGGCGTCTCGCCCAACCGACGCAGGCGGGTGATGCGCCGCACGGGCGCGCCGGCGCTGACCGCCAGCGCGTGCGCGACGTCGCTATCAGCCGCGACGGACCGGCTTTCCAGCAACTCGACCTGGGTTTCGTGCCCCATGGTCTTGAGCGAATCCATCAGGGTGGAGAAGGACCCTGTCACCACAGGCAGTTCGACCTGCGGCGCCACCACCGTGCCGCGGCCCCGATGGCGCGTGACCAGGCCCGCATCGGCCAGTTCATTCATGGCGCGCTTGATCGTTATTCGCGACGCGCCCAGCAGTTCTGCGATCTGATGCTCACCGGGCAACAGGGAGCCGGGCGGAAACACGCCGCGCCGGATCCGCTCGGCGAGCAGCAGCCGAACCTGATGATACAGGGGGATCGGCAGCCGGTCGTCCAGAAGCTCGGGACGCAGGTCCAAGGCGTCGTCTGTCGGCGGGGAGGATGTCATGCCGCCTTGTGTGGCGTGCGGCGGCGATGGAGACAAGCCGGAGTGGCCAAGCCGCTAAGGTCTGATAATAAGCACAAGTTCGCTAATTGACGACGCAGGCTCTGACGCCGGCGTGTGGAGGATGAGCTTGGCCAGACAGGGCGCCGGGGCAGGGACCGATATCGGTCGACGCAGCCTCAAGGCGGACGGCGGTTCCAGCAGCCTGCCGATCTACCACCAGCTGACCACCATTCTGCGTCAGCAGATCAAGGACAGCGCCTTTGCGCCGGAGCAGCCGCTGCCGTCCGAAATGCAGCTGGCGGCGGCCTATGACGTGTCGCGCGTGACGGTGCGGCGCGCGCTGGATCTGCTGGAACGCGAAGGCTGGATTCGACGCAAGCATGGCGTCGGCACCTTCGTCGCCCCCCGTGCTGATGAGGCGCAGCGAGAGGAAAGCCGGGTGTCGGGCCTGGTCGAGAACCTCATCACCCTGGGGCTTGAGACGACGGCGCGGCTGCTGGCCTATGAGCCCGAGGCGCCGACGCCGGCCGCCGTGCTTCAGGCGCTGGGCCTGCCCGCCGACGAGCGGGCGCTGCGGATCGAGCGCCTGCGTTTCTTCAAGGACAAGCCCCTGTCGGTGACGACGGTGTGGCTGCCTCGTTCCGTCGCCTCCCTGACGCCCCGCAGCGTCATCGATGACCGGCCGATCATGCGCATTCTGGAAAGCGGCGGGATACGCGCCCAGCGCGCCGAACAGACCATCAGCGCCATTCTCGCTGACGACGCGGCGGCCAATAAGCTGAATGTGGCCATCGGGGCGCCGCTGCTGCGCCTGCGCCGCACCGTGTTTGACGGCGACGGCCGCCCGTTCGAGCATCAGGTCGGCCTCTATAATCCCGATCAGTATGAGTACCACATGCTCCTGACGCGCGATAACAGCTCGGCCCGTCCGCAGTGGCGCCACATCGGCTGACGCGAAGCGCGGCGGGACAGGCCCGCCGCGACCCCGTCGGGATCAGACGCCGAACTTGCGCAGCGGCACGTCGGCCAGAGGAATGGTCGTCGTCTTCTCTTCGGTGAAGAAGGCCATGGAGGCGGCGGCGCCGTCGCGGCCCAAGCCTGAATCCTTCACCCCGCCGAACGGCGCGCGCAGTTCACGCACCATCGGGGTGTTGACCCACATCAGACCGGTACGAACAGCCTGACTGACCCTCAGGGCCTTGTCCACGTTCTGCGTCCAGCAATAGCCGACCAGGCCGAACTGGCTTTCATTGGCCATGCGGACGGCGTCCTCCATGTCGCTGAACTTCACGAAGGCGGCGAAGGGGCCAAAGATTTCCTCCTGACAGACGCGGTCGCTGTTGTTGGGCGCCAGGACGGCGGTCGGCTCGATGAAATAGCCCGGTCGGTCCAGCGCCTTGCCGCCGGTCAACAGGGTCGCGCCCTGACTTTTGGCGATGTCGACATAGGACAGGATGTGCTGACGGTGGCGGGCGGAGGCGATGGGGCCGATCTCGGTGGCGTCGTCCAGCGGGTCGCCGACGCGGATCTTTCGCGCCCGCTCGACGAAGCGATCAACGAACTCGTCGAAGATGGAATCCTGGACCAGGATGCGCGACCCGGCCAGGCACTGTTGCCCGTTGTTCGAGAAGATGGAGATCAAGGCGCCGTCCAGGGCCCGCTCCTGATCGGCGTCGGCGAAGATGATGTTGGCCGACTTGCCGCCCAGCTCCATCGCCGCCGGTTTCAGCCGCCGTCCGGCCGCCTGCATGATGTGGCGGCCCGTCTCGGTCCCGCCGGTGAAGGAGATCAGATCGACCTCGGGGTGATCCACTAGGGCGGCGCCCGTCACCGCCCCGCGGCCGTTCACCAGGTTGACCACGCCCGGCGGGGTGATGGTGTTGATGATCTCGACCATGCGGGCCAGGGACAGCGGAGTCTGCTCCGACGGCTTCAGCACGCAGGTGTTGCCGAAGGCGATGGCCGACGCGACCTTCATCGACGCCAGCGCCAGCGGCGAGTTCCACGGCGCGATCAGGGCAGCCACGCCGACGGGATGGCGCGTGACGAAGGTCAGGTGATCCTTGATCTGCTGCCAGACCTGGCCGGGCTGCTGGCTGATCGCCTCGGCGAAGAAGCGGAAATTATAGCCTGCGCGCACGACCTGGCGGCTGAGAACGTCGCGCAGGACGATGCCGGCATTCAGCGTTTCCAGCGTCGCCAATTCCACGGCGTGGGCGTCGATGGCGTCAGCGATCCGGTAAAGGATCGCCTGTCGGGCCTCTACCGACATCTCGCGCCAGGCGGGATCGTTGAAGGCCCGGCGGGCCGACCGGACCGCACGATCGACTTCCTCGGCGTCGGCTTCCTGCAGTTCGGAGATGACTTCGCCGTTGCCCGGATAATAGGCGGGCAGACGATGGCCGCTGCGCTCTGCGACATAGGCGCCGTCAATCAGGCTGGTGACCGTTTTGGGAGCCCAGTCGAACGGGGAGGCGGGGAGGGACATGAGCGGTCATCCTGATACTGTGGCGACTTGTGTTGTGTTTAAGCTAATACGTGATCGATGCGGATCGCAAGGCGAGAGGGTGCGGTGAGGCAAGAGCTGGTTCATTGGCCCTTTGAGGCGTCGAAGTTTCCTTAAATGCGCGAGGCTGCAGGGAAGTCTGCGAATCTTCCCTTGCTGGAATGCCGAACAAATGTATTAAGTCAGATACAAGTAGGCATGAGGTCGCCAATATGCAGCAATGGGACGCCCAAGTGGTCATCGTCGGCGCCGGCCCGGTCGGGTTGAGCGCGGCCTTGAGGCTGGAGGCTTTCGGGATTTCAGCCATCGTGCTTGAGGCCGAAACGGAGTTGCCTGAAGACCTGCGGGCGTCGACGTTTCATCCCCCGACGCTGGACATGCTGGCGCAGTACGGACTGGCCGAGCCGCTGATCGCTCAGGGGCTGAAGTGCGAACAGTGGCAGATCCGTCATCATGAAACCGGGGAACGCGCCGTATTCGACCTGTCCTATCTGCAGGGCGAGACGCTGCATCCCTTCCGGCTGCAGTGCGAGCAATTTCGTCTGTGCCGTATCCTGGCCGACCACCTGTCGGATGCGCGTCATGTCGAAATCCGTATGGGCGCAACGGTGTGCGCCGTGGATCAGGATGCAGACGGCGTCAACGTCACCTATGAGCAGGGCGGTCAGGCGCAGACTCTGCGCTGTCGCTATCTGATCGGGGCGGACGGCGCCCGTAGCGCGGTGCGGACCCTGCTGGGGTGGGAGCTTGACGGCAAGACCTATCCTGAGACGACCATCCTCGCGATCACGGACTTCCCCTTTGAAGACCATCTGGAGGGGCTGTCGAACGTCAACTACTGCTGGACGGACGGCGGCACCTTCTCCCTGCTCAAGCTGAAGGATTTCTGGCGCTGCAGCCTCTATCCGCGCGGCGAAGAGTCCATCGAGGACGCGCTGGACCCCGCCAGCATCGAGCGCAAGCTTCAGGCCATCGTCGCCAGGGACGAGCCCTATAAGGTGCTGGAGATCCGTCCCTATCGCGTGCACATGAGGATCGCGCCTGATTACCGCAGCGGACGGGTCGTGCTGGCGGGCGACGCCGCCCACATCAACAGCCCGTCCGGCGGGATGGGCATGAACGGCGGCGTCCATGACGCCTTCAACCTGACCGAAAAGCTGAAGGCCGTTCTGGACGGCGCCGACGAGAGGCTGCTGGATCTCTACACCCGCCAGCGCCGCCCTATCGCCGAGCAGGAGATCCTGGCCCAGGCGGATCGCAACCGTGGCCGGATGCAGGAGCGCGACCCGGAGCGCCGCAAGGTCATGATGGCCGAGATGCAGGCCATGCTGGCCGATCCTGTGCGGCACAAGGATTATGTGATGCGGTCATCCATGATCGACGGCCTGCGCAAGGCGGCGACGCTGACCTGAGGCGAGCTCCTCCGCGCATCGCTGCTTGAGGGAGCATCGGCGCAAGCGGAAGGGGGGGCGCGGGCGACGGGCCGGGATGCGAAGGCGTCCCGGCCCGTTTTCGCATCAGGCGCCTAACTGTCCCTTGAGGGCGTCGACCTCTTCCTGAAGTACGTAGAACACACGGTCGGTCAGCGCCGCGTGGCGCGCGCGGCGCGCGGCCTGTTCCTGCTCGGTCAGGACATGATGATCGACCGCGTCTGGCGACAGAACGCCCTGGGCGGCCAGCAGGTTTTCCAGCGTCGCCACCCGGTCGCTCAACCCGGCCACCTCAGTCACCAGGGCGGTGATGATGGCGGTCAGCCGGTCATTGGCGGTGTCTTCGAAGAAGGTCGGGCGGGGCGGCTTGGGCGTGGACATCAGGAAACTCCTCGAAACGAAATCAGAATAGGGCGTCAGGCGATCTTCAGCCGGGCGTGAACGGCGGGGAAACGGCTCCATAACCGTTCGCGCCAGGCAGCGTCGGGCGCCAGCCATTCCGTGATCAGCGGCCGCTCTTCCAGTCCCAAATGACGCGCGACCGACCAGGCTGTGGCCAGGTTGGAGGACAGGATCGGGATATCCGTTTCCTCGCTGGCAACGGCCAGGGCGGCCAGGCTTGGCGCGCCCGTTCCCATGACGATCACGGCGTCGGCGACGCCCGCCTTCAGGCCTTGGCGCAGCCCTGTCAGCAGGGTGGCGGCCGTCTGGCCGTAGATCGGGTGGGCCGCGCCATGCGCGAGGGGCGACTGGATGACAGCGGCCACATCATATCCCGCCGCGCGCCAGTGGTCCTGAGCGGCCTCGGTCAAGGCAGAAGGGTAAGGGCTGACCAGGGTGATGCGCTGCGCTCTCAGCGATTGCAGGCCATCCTTCAGCGCATCGGCGGCGCAGACGACAGGACAGGGCCCGTGGCGACGCTCCAGCGCTTCCGGCCGACGCCGCGAAGGGCCCAGCAGATAGGTCGAGCCGGTGCAGGCGAACGCAACGGCGTCCAGAGGCGCGTCGCCGAAAGGGGCCAGCCATTCCTCAAGCCGCGTCTCATAGGCCCTCAGTCTGGCGCTCATCTCGGAAGCGGGCGCATACATGCGCGCTGTCAGCAGGTTCACGTCCGGCGGCATCAGCAGCGACAGCTCGGGCTCGGCGGTCGGGTTTTCGGCCGGGGTCAGCAGGGCCACCACGCCGCGCGCGCCCAGATCGGGCCGATCGTGCTCCACACCGGATGCAGCGTGACCAGGGGGCGGCGAGATTGAAGGCATGGTCCGATCCGACGAAGAGACTTCCGCATAAGAGGTATTTGAGATAATACATCATGAAAGACTGAACGCCAGTCGAACATGGAGGAGAGCGCATGATCATCGACCGTACGGCCACCCATGAACTTCTGGCGCGGCCGCTTCACGACGAGGCGGCGCGCACCCAGTACATCGTGCAGTTGAAAAACCGGCTGCGCCGCTATGAGGACGCCAACAAGGTCGCCCTGGACGCCCGCGCTGGGCCCGCCTTCAAGGCCGCCTCGGGCAGGGCGCCCGAAACCGTTGAGGACATCACGGCGGCCATGGTCCGTGATCCTTTCTATCAGATGTGGAGCGCCTTCAGCCGCAGCGCTCAGGACGTCATGTGGAACTCGGTGGGAGAGACCATTCATCGCGAACTGCCGCGCATGAAGGAGGTCGCCGTCAGTCTGGCCCAGGCGCCGGCGGGCGGCAGCTGCGAGACCAGCCCCGACTTTGCGGCCCCGGCGGACGCCTATGCGGGCCACATCCACGGTCAGCCCGGCGGCTATATGCTGGGCGAGGGTTCGGCCGACGACTTCACGGCCGGGGCCTTCTATGAGAGCGGCGGAAACGCCTATTCGCTGGGTGTCGGCATCGGCACGCGCGACTCCAAGTCTGCGGCCGTCATCGAATTTTTGGCTGAGCGCTATCCCGGCTTCAAGCCGCGTCGCATTCTGGATCTGGCCTGTTCTTCGGGCGGCGCCACGGTCGGCTATGCGGCGGCCTTTCCCGAGGCCGAGGTCTATGGCGTCGACGTGGCGCCGGGCCTGCTGCGCTACGCCCATATCCGGGCCGAGGCGATGGGGCTGAAGGCGCACTTCCGTCAGATGGATGCGGGCGCCATGCCGTTCGAGGACGAGAGCTTTGATCTGGTCGTGTCGCACAACATGATGCACGAGGTCTCGCGCTCTTCGCTCGGCCGCATTTTCAGCGAGGCGCGCCGTGTGCTGCGTCCCGGCGGCGTAGTCGTGCACCAGGACGTGCCGATGAAGGGCGCCGATTTCAGCGCCTTCGAGAAGTTCATCTTCGCCTGGCAGACCAAGAACAACGACGAACCCTTCTGGGACGAGTTCCTGGCGACACAGGCGCCGGACGTCATGCTCGAAGCGGGTTTCGCGGCTGACGAAGTGCTGGAGACGACGGTGCGGATGCGGGACGGCCCGCGCGCCTGGTATATCGTGCTGGGCGAGAAGCCTGACGCTGAGGGGCGTCGCGGCACGGCTCTCACCGGCTGATCGACCCGGCGATCAAATGATGGAAAGGGCCCCGGACGCATCGCCGTCCGGGGCCTTATGCTTTCTGGAGCAGAGGCTGGCCGAGGCCAGGTCTCAAAGAAAAAGGGCCCGCAGCGTGAACTGCGGGCCCAACCAGCTTTCGGGAGGCAGGTCAGAAGTTGGCTTCGTAGGTCAGGCCGATCTGACGACCGCGCGGCAGGGAGCCCACAAAGCCGCGACGGTTGGTGGTGAAGTCCGAATAGCGGACGATGCCGACAGGATCGATGTTGTCGAAGATGTTGCGGCCGAACAGGATCACCCGGTGCGGGCCGCGTTCCCATCCCAGTTGCACGTTGGCGGTGTCGCGGCCGTCCACCCAGGCCAGGTTGGCGACCTGATCATACTTCTTGGAGCGGAAGGAATAGGTGCCGTCGACGAAGAAGCGGTTCTCGCCGACGTACCAGGCGTAGTTGCTGCCCAGGGAGTACTGGATCTTGGGCGCGTTGGGGATCGCCTTGCCGCTGACGTCGCCGTCGCCCCCGGTCAGGGTGGCGAAGTCCGGGTCGAACGCATTGGTGTATTCGGAATCCGCATAGGCGAAGGTGCCGCGCACGGACCAGTCAGAAGTGATTTTGGCCTGGGCCTCGACCTCGACGCCCTTGACCTCGACCTCGCCGACATTGCGGATGAAGGAGACGGTCTCAGTCGAGGACAGATTGGCCACCTGGGTCATCTGCTGGTTCGACCAGTCGATATAGTAGCCGGCGACGTTCAGGCGGACGCGGCGATCGAACAGATCGCTCTTGAAGCCCAGTTCATAGTTCCAGGCGGTCTCTTCGCCGTAGGAGCGATCCGCGGGGCTCAGGCGCACGTCGGTGTTGAAGCCGCCCGGCTTGTTGCCGCGCGCCACCAGGCCATAAAACATCAGGTCGTCAGTGGCCTTATACGACATGGTGAAGCGCGGGTTGGTCGAGCGATAGGTCGCTTCGTAATCGAAGTTGGAATCGCCGCCGGTCAGGTGCAGCTTTTCTTCGGCGACCCGCACTTCGGCCGTGCCCGACAGCTTGTCGGTGAAGTCGAAGCCGACCAGGCCGAAGGCGGCCAGGTTTTCCGTCTCGATCGTGCCGTTGTCCTGCAGGGCGCGTGAGACATAGCGATAACGCCCGTCCCAGCGGTCGCTGTTGAAATAATAGGCCCCGGCCATCCAGTGCAGGCGTTCGCCGCGCGGCGAGGCGATGCGGAACTCCTGGCTGAAGCCCTTGATGTTCACCCGGTCGTCGACATGCAGCGAACCGCCCAGCAGACGCTGGGGCAGGTAATCAAGGTCGGCCTTTCGATGCTCTTCGGAATCGTTATAGGCGCTGATCGAGGTCAGGGTGTAGCCGCCGTGATCGTATTCGGCGGTCAGGCTCAGACGGCCGGTCTTGCGTTCCACGCCGCCGCCGCCGATTTCATCCAGATTCAGGCCGATCATGTCCGGCGTGACGTTGATGGCGCCGCAATAATACTGGGTGCGCGTGTTCAGATAGCAGTTGTTGGCGCTCGAGCGTTGGATCGCCATCGGCTCGTGGCCGTCGTTGTTATGGGCGTACGAGCCGCGCAGGATGAAGCTCAGTTCCGACGTCGGCGTGTACATGAGCGCCAGGGTGCCGCCGACGGTCTTTTCCTGACCGATGGTCTTGCCGTCGCTGGGCGTGCCGGGCGCGTTGTTCCGGTACTCGCCGCCATAGGTGTAGTAGTTGACGGACGCCTGGGCCGACAGCACGTCCTTCACCAGCGGCCCGCTGAGGCCCATCAGGAAGTTGTATTCGTCATGCTCGGCCGCGGTGGCGCGGATCAGGGCCTCGACGTCCTGCGACGGCTTGCGTGTCGTGTAGCTGATCGCGCCCGAGAAGGTCTGGCGGCCGTACAGAGCCGACTGCGGTCCCTTGATCACCTCGACCTGATCGACGAAGGCCATTTCGGTGGCGAACAAGCTGTCCGGGATATAGACGCCGTCGATGAAGGAGGCGGCGTTGGGCGCGCCGAAGACGTTGGCCTGGCCGCGAATGACCGGGCGCTCGAAGCGGCGGCCCTGGTCTTTCTCGATGTTCAGACCCGGCGCGATCGAGGACAGATCCGTAACGTCTCGAATGCCGCGACGCTGCATTTCCTCGGCATTCAGGGCGGTAATGGCCAGCGGCACCTCTTGCAGACGCTCGCTGGTCTTGCGCGCGGTGACTATGATGTCATCGACCTGGGCGGTTTCTTGGGCTGCGGCGACGCTGGCCAGGACGCTAAAGCCGGCCGCGAGGGCAGTCATGGCTAAGGCGTGGGTACAATGTTTCACGGTGGCTCCCCTGTCATGCCCTCTTGGCCGAGCATGTATCTTTATGAATACGTGCGTATGTCGACATAACCTGAGCTTTCTGTCAATCAGTCCGCGTGAAAACCTGACAAACGCACGCGGCGAGCCGTGCCGTTCGGTCGTCCCAGGGCTGCCCTAGAACTTAGAGGTATTCAAATGCACTCGTCATGGCTGGGCCGTGCGCGCAAGGCGCTGTCGTGCGGGCCCGCCCCCGGAGAGCGCACGGTGGTCCGCTCGACGCCCAGAGCATGACCCTCCCGACTTTCGCCTAACTCCCAGGCAGACTGCAGGTGACCGGTCGCCTCGCGCCAACCGGCGGGCCTGACCGCCTCTCTCTCCAGGAGGTCCTTTAGAGGTTCAGCGTGTGACGCCAGCGCGGCTGATCCAGAGGTCGGGATGGGGCGTATTGTGCGCGGGTGCGGTTTGGAGTTCCGACTGTCGTGAAGCGCTTACCTCATCAGGCAGAGCCGGCGGATTCCGGGATGATCGTCTACTACGACGGCGGGTGCCCGCTCTGCTCTCGGGAAATCAGGGTGATGCGGCGGCTGGACCGTCAAAGGCGTTTGTCGTTCCTCGACGTGACGCGGCACGATGTGGGGGATATGGATCGCGACGCGCTGCTCCGTCAGTTTCATGTGCGCGGGACCGACGGTCAGACCGTTAGCGGAGCCGCAGCCTTCGCCGCCGTCTGGCGTGAGCTTCCGGCCTTGAACTGGCTTGGCCGACTGGCGACAACCCGACCTGTCGCCGCAGTTCTGGAGTGGGCCTACCGAGGCTTCCTGCGCCTTCGTCCTCGCCTGCAGAGGGTCGTTCGACGCCTGGAACGCGAAGGCGAGGGGGTATGATGCAGGCCCCGCGCTCAGCGATGATCCTGGGCTGGTCCGGCGTTCTGCCCTTCGCCGGCCTTGTGGGGGCTCTGGCGTTTGGGCTGGGCGATTCTGAACAGGTCGCGGGCGCCCTGCGGCTATACGGGGCGGTCATTCTGTCCTTCATGGGCGGCGTTCACTGGGGCGTCGCGACGTTGAGGAATGAGGACAAGGCGCCGCCTTATGCCGTCAGCGTCCTGCCCGCGCTGTGGGCCTTTGCCATGGGGTTCGCCCCGACGACGATCGGTCTGGTCGGGCTCGCCGCCGGTTTCTGCCTCCTGCTGGCCTATGATCTGAGATGCGTCCGGCGTGGCGACCTACCGCAATGGTATGGTCGGATCCGTATATGGCTCACTTTGGCAGTCTGCGTTTGCCTGATCGCGGCGTCCGCCGTGCTCCTGACCGCTAGACTTTGACGCCGAGATCGCGGGTCTTCCCCCGGATCCGAGCCGATCGTCGCCGAGCCCCGCGCTTACCTTCACCGGCCTAAGCCTTCGTCCGCGCCGCTGATCGGCGCGGCGCCGAGAGCCAGCCGCGCGGCTTCCGCCTCTGCCAGCAAGGCGGCGCGTTTCGCCTCTCCAAAGCCGTCCAGCGTGCGATAGGGCATGGCCAGGCGGGCGTTGTGGCGAAGGCGCGGGCGATTGCGTTCCAGGAAGCCCCAGTAGAGACGGTTGAACGGACAGGCGCCATCGCCGCTCTTGCCCTTCACGTCATAGCGACAGCCGCCGCAATAGTCGCTCATGCGCTGGATATAGGCGCCGGACGCCGCGTAGGGCTTGGAGCCGACGATCCCCCCGTCCGCGAAGGTCGCCATGCCCCGCGTGTTCGGCATCTCGACCCACTCATAGGCGTCGGCATAGACCGTCATGTACCAGTCATCGACGGCGTCGGGATGAACGCCCAGCATCATGGCCAGGTTGCCGGTGATCATCAGGCGCTGGATATGGTGGGCGTAGGCGTTGGCGCGGGTGGCGGACACCACGTCGGCGACGCATGCCATGTCCGTCTCGCCGGACCAGAAGAACCAGGGCAGGGTGCGGTCCGCGTCCAGAAAGTTCATGCGCCCGTACTCGGGCGTCTTCAGCCAATAAACGCCGCGCACGAACTCTCGCCACCCCAGAATCTGGCGGATGAAGCCCTCGGCCGCGTTCAGGGGCGCGGCGCCGGCCCGATAGACGGCTTCGGCTCGTCGGCAGACGTCCAGCGGGTCCAGCAGGCCCATGTTGATCGCCGTCGAGACCAGGCCGTGCCACATCCCGGGCTCGCCGTGGGCCATGGCGTCCTGCCAGTCGCCGAAGGCGGGCAGGATGCGCGCCAGAAAGGTCTCCAGCGCGGCCTCGGCCTCCTCGACCGTGGTCGGCCATCCGAAATCGTCCAGATCGCCGAAATGGTCGGGAAACAGGCGGGCGACGTCGGCGATCGCGCCCTTCGTCGTGGCCGAGGGGGCGGTGCGCAGCCGAGGGGGCGGGCGCAGTCCCCTGGTCAGCTTCTTGCGGTTCTCGGCGTCGAAGTTCCAGCGACCGCCTTCGGGATCGGCGCCGTCCATCAGCAGGCCCGTCTCGCGGCGCATCTCGCGATAGAAATACTCCATTCTCAGTTCGCGCTTGTCGGCGGCCCAGCGTCGAAAACGGGCATGGGAACAGATGAAGCGCCGGTCCTCGCGGATCTCGACCGGCAGGCCGGCGGTCGCGGCGAATGCCGCGAAGGCTTCGGCCAGCCTGACTTCGCCGGGCTCGGTGATCACGACGCGGGCATAGGCGTCGTGCGTAAGGGCGCGATGCAGTTCGCCTATGATGGAATGCGTGTTGTCGGGGTCGTCGATGCGGACATAGCGAACCGTCACGCCTCGCGCCGTCAGCCGGTTCGCGTGCGCGCGCATGGCGGCGAAGGTCAGCGCGATCTTCTGCTTGTGATGACGCACATAGGTCGCCTCGTCCCGCACCTCCGCCATCAGCACGACGTCGCGCGTCGCCTCCAGATCAGTCAGGCCGGCCAGGCTGTCTGAAAGCTGATCGCCGAGCACCAGCCGCAGGACCCTCACGTCATCCACCCGCGTCATGACGGCATCGACGAAGGACGGACAGGCTTGCCCGCCTCTTCGAGGGGCGTCTTTCGGGAGGCGCAACGCGCGCTGCAGTAGATCACGTTCGGCCAGTCTCTTTGCCATTTCTTGCGCCACGCGAAGGGCCGGGCGCAGACGGGACAGGTCTTGGAAGGCAGGTCCTTCTTCTGAACTCGCCGCATCCAAGTCACCTTCCGCCCTGCCAGAGGGGTCCCGCCTCAGTCGGGCTTTATTACGCTCGAGCCCTTGGTTGGATCAGGTCTATCCGACTCCATTCAGCGGACCGTCGGGGAAGGGGCGGCTTTGGGGCCTGTCGAGGGGCCCTTTCTCGTCACGAGGAGGAGGCCTCAGAGGACGGGCCCCGCGTCTTCCAGAGCGACCAGAACACCCCGGCGGCCAGGATGAAGGCCGTGATGGCCAGCGACCATTCCGCAGGAAACTTCTCCCAGCCCAAGAGGTCGGCCACAAAAACCTTGCCGCCTATGAACACCAGCAGCACGGCCAGCGCCTGCTTGAGATAGGCGAAGCGGTGGATGATGGCGGCGAGCGCGAAATAGAGCGCCCTGAGCCCCAGGATGGCGAAGATGTTCGAGGTGTAGACGATGTAGGGGTCAGTGGTGATGGCGAAAATCGCCGGCACCGAGTCCACAGCGAAGATCACGTCCGCGATCTCGATCATCACCAGCGCCAGGAACAGCGGCGTGGCCCAGAGGGCCGGGCGTCCGGTCTTCGGGTGGGGCTCCCGCACGAAGAACCTCTGGCCGTGCAACTGGTCGGAGATTCTGAGATGCCCGCGCATCCACTTCACCAGCGGATTGGCGCCCACGTCGGCATGTCCGTCGCCGGCGAAAAACATCTTGATGCCGGTGAAGATCAGGAAGGCGGCGAAGATGTAGAGCACCCAGCCGTACTGGCTGACCAGGGCCGCGCCCGCGCCGATCATGATAGCCCTGAGCACGATGACGCCCAGGATGCCCCAGAAAAGCACTCGGTGCTGCAGCGCCCTCGGAATAGCGAAGTAGCCGAAGATCATGGCGATGACGAAGACGTTGTCCATCGCCAGCGACTTCTCGATCGCGAAGCCGGTCAGGTATTCCATGCCCGACTGGCTGCCCAGCTCCCGCCAGACCCAGCCGCCGAAAAGGAGCGCGACGGCGATGTACATGCTGGAGAGCAAGAGGCTCTCACGCACGCCGATCTCGTGCTGGTCGCGGTGAAGGACGCCCAGGTCCAGCACTAGCAGCGCCACGATCACGCCCATGAACGCCAGCCACATCCAGGCCGGCTTGCCCAGCCAGTCGGCCAGGAAGAAAGTCATCAGGTCCATAGGGACACCCCTTGTTCAAGGAGCGACCCCGGCGCGCGATTTGGGGGATCGACCAGAAGGGGTAGTCGCGCACCGAGATCACTCGATGCGGTCCGACATCACGTCTGCCATCAGACGTCAGAGGGGCCCGGTCCGCTGATCCATAATTTATCCGGTCCGCACTTTTCCGGCAAGCCGAAACGGATGCGGGGCGGCCGAGCCTAGGGCAGGGTTGACGAACTGGGCGGCGGCGCCCTCGAGCCAGAGCGGCCAAGCGCCTGCCTGGCCTGTTCCGCGCCGGGCGTTCTATCAGCCAAGCGAGGCGCCTGGGACCGCCTTCGCGCCGTCCCAGGCGGACCCCCCTCAGTAGGTATAGGTCAGGTCGACGCCCCACATTCTGGGTTCGGTGATGTTCACGAACGGGGTGCCCAAGGTGGTGGCGGTGATGTTGTTCACGCCGGTCACATACTGGTTGTCGAACAGGTTGTTGACGTAGAAACCGACCTGATAGCGCTCGTCCGCATTGCGCCAGTACAGACGAACGTCCGTTCGGTTCTGCGCCTCGGAGGGATCGAACCAGGGGGTCTGAAGGCAAGAACCCTGACCCGTGGACGTCTTGTTGCAGCGACCTTCGCCGCGATAGGCGTGGATCAGCTGCATGTCGAGCGAGCCGGTGCCGCCGAGGTCGCGCCGATAGGAGGCGCCCGCCGCTGCGGACCACAGGGGCTCGCCGGTCGGCTGGCCGGCCAGATCGCCGTCGTCGGTCATCTTTCGCTTGTAGGTGGCGTCGATGTACTGGGCGTTGGCGAACAGGTTCAGGCCGTCCAGAGGCTGCACGTCCAGTTGCATGTCGAGGCCCCAGGCGGTGTCGTCGCTGGTCTCGACCAGATACTGCGGCACATTGGACCCCGCCGGCGTGACCAGCCGGATCGATTGCTTGCCGTCGTAGTCATACTGGAAGGCCGAGATGTTGACGCGGGCGTTGGGGCCCAGGCTGCTCTTCAGCCCGATCTCGAAATTCTGCACGTCTTCATTGTCGAAGCGCGAGGCGACCTCGACGCTGTTGAAGCCCCCGGCCTTGTAGCCCTTGGCGTAGGAGAAGAAGACCATGGCGTTGTCGGTCAGGTGATAGTCCGCGACGAAGCGCGGGCTGAGGTCGGACCAGGAGTCGGACAGCTTGCAGGCTACGCCTTCCTGGACCGTGACGCCGTTGTCGCACTGAACCCCCGCCAGGCCGGACAGGTCGAAGACGAAGTCGGAATACAGATAGCCCAGCGCCGGCCCCATGTAGGTATCCAGCACGAAGTTCACCGTGGGGTCGTTGAGCACGGCGTCCAGTCCGGGCGCGACGCGCGGGCCGTTCAGCCACTGGAACGTCTTCTTGTCGCGGGTATAGCGCAGGCCGAACGTCAGGTTCAGGCGGTCGTTGGCGGCCCAGATGACGTCGGCGAACACGGCGGTCGCATCGAAATCGCCCTCGTTGATCATGTCCTCCTGCCAGCTGTGGCCCAGCGTGCTGGCGGGGATTCCGGCCATGCCCAGGATCATGTCGGCCAGCGAGAACAACGGCTGTCCGGCCGCATTGGTCAGGATGGTGTTGATGCTGTCGGTGGTGGCGTAGGTGTCGCTGCGCTGTTCGGCGTGTTCGCTGTAGTAGCTGGCGCCGGCGATCCAGTTGAACGCGCCGTGTTCGCCGGCGAAACGGAATTCCTGGTACCAGGACCGGTTCTTTTCGCGGTTGTTGGTGTCGAAATACAAATCCGGCCGGTTGGTGCCGTCCTCGTCCTCGCGGTTCTCGGTGCTGAAGCGGCGAGCCGAGGTCAGGGAGGTGAAGTCGATGTCGCCGAAGGCGTGGGTGATCGTCAGCGTGCCCTCGTCCAGGCGACGCGTCTCGTGGTTGTCGATGACGTCGTTGCGGATTCCGGCCTTGAACGGGTTCCGATAGTTTGCCGGGTTCGACGGAAAGGTCGGCAAACCCGGTGCGGCGGGCAGGGGGGCGACGCCGATCGCCGGGCGGGCGTCCTGATCGATCTCGTCATGGGTCCAGCTGAGGATCATCTGCGTCTGGGGACCGACATCCCAGCGCAGGGCTGCACGCGCCGCCCAGTTGTCTTCGCGGTCATAGTCCTGGCCGGTGGCCTGATCGATGAGCCAGCCGTCGCGGCGGTTCACCAGGGCGTTGACCCGCAGGGCCAGGGCGTCGTTGATCGGCAGATTGACCAGACCCTCGAAGCGGCGCTTGTCGTATTCGCCCAGCCGGACGCCGAGGCGGGCTTCGAATTCGTCGCTGGGCTTGTTGGTGGTGATGGACACGGCGCCGGCGGCGCTGTTGCGGCCGAACAGGGTGCCTTGCGGCCCTTTTAGCACCTCGATCCGGGCCACGTCGCTGAACGCCAGCAGGCCGGCGCCCGAGCGCGCCGCATAGACGCCGTCGACATAGACGCCCACCGCCGGGTCGGTGCCGACGCCGAAGTCCGACGTCGAGACCCCGCGAATGCTGTACTTGGCCTGGGTCGGACTGGTGTTCGACACCGAGAGCCCCGGCACGAAGGCGGAGATGTCGCCCATGTCGTCCGCTGCCAGCGATTCCAGCGTCTTGGCCGTGACGACGCTGACCGTGATCGGGACTTCCTGCAGGCTCTGTTCGCGCCGTTGCGCGGTGACGACGACATCATCGAGGGTCGTGGCCTCCTGCGCCATCGCCAGACCCGGCGCGGCCAGGGCGGCCAGCGCCACGCTCCCCGCCAGCGTCGCCTTGCGACAGTGTTCCATCTTGATCATCGCAGCCCCTCCCAAAGCCCCGTTTCTCAAACTTCAAGAAACAGAATATTATTCCGTTTGACAAGGGGCTGTGGCTCGATGCGGCGTATGGAAAGGCGTCAAGTCATGTTAGACGGCCTGCAGACTGGAATGGAGGGCGGCAGTGACCTCGCGCGCGTCGCAAGAAATCATCACCACGCTGGAACGCCGCGCCGCGCCGATGCAGCAACGTGCGCGCGATAGAATCACCCGGGTGCTGGCGGCGACCGAGAAGCTCCTGGCCTCGACCTCCGTCGATACGATCACCACCAGCGCCATCGCGGCTGAAGCCAATGTGCCGGTCAGCTCGATCTATCGCTACTTCCCGAACGTCTTCGCCATCTACAAGGAGCTGTTCGAGACCCTGGTGGCGCAGCTGCACGCCCGCATTGCGGAGATCATGGAGAACCCTGAGTTCACATCATGGCGCGAGCGCCATCTGCAGGTGATGCGGACCCTGCGCAAGATGCTGGACGAGGACCCCGCCTATCGCCCCCTGTTCCATCTGATGCTGACGACGCGCGAACTGCGGATCGTCAAGGAACAGGCCAATGCCCAGATCGCGGCCTATCTGGCGGCGCGGTGGGAGCAGGGGCTGGACGGCTTCCATGGTGACGCGCCCCTGGCCGTCGCCCGCATGGCCACCGAGATCTTCACCTCGTTTGAAACCCTGACCAGCGGCGAGGCCCAGTCGGAATGGACCGACCGTCTGTTCGCGGAGGCGACCGTGGCGCTGGAGCGTTATCTGTCAGCCTATCTGCAGGACTGATCCGGCGCAGTCGGCTCAGGTCATGCGTCGGAAAAGCGCCAGCTTGCCCGGGGTGAAGGGCGGATAGCGGATGCTGGCGTCCAGGGCGAAGCCGCGTTTCAGCACGGCGCGCCGATGGCTGAAGGCCTCGAAACTGTAGCGTCCGTGGTAGGCGCCCATGCCGCTGGCCCCCACGCCCCCGAACGGCAGGTTCGGATTGGCCATGAAGATCACAGCATCGTTGATGGTGGCCGAGCCGGATCGCGTGGCGGCGATGATCCGGTCAGCCGTCGCCTTGTTCCGGGTAAAGGCGTAGAGCGCCAGGGCAGGCGCGCGGGCGTTGATCGCCGCCAAGGGTTCGTCCAGCGTCTGATAGGGCAGGACCGGCAGGATCGGACCGAAGATCTCCTCGGCCAGAACCGGCGCATCGGCCGCGACATCCGTCAGGATGGTGGGCGCCACATAGCAGGCGTCGACATCGGCCTGGCCGCCCGTGACGGCGCGGCCGTCGGCCAGCAGGTTCTGCAGGCGCGCGGCGTGGCGCGCGTTGATGATGCGGCCGTAGTCCGCGCTTTGCCGTGGATCGGGGCCGAACATGGCCTTGACCGCGCGCTTCAGCTCCTCCAGCAAACGGGCCTCGACCGAGGCGGCGACATAGACGTGATCCGGCGCCACGCAGATCTGGCCGGCGTTCAGGAACCGGCCCCAGACGATGCGCCGGGCGGCCACGGTCAGGTCGGCGGTTTCATCGACGATGCAGGGGTTCTGCCCGCCCAGCTCCAGCACGACGGGGGTCAGATGGCGGGCGGCGGCCGCCATGACGATCCGACCGACCCGTTCGCCGCCGGTATAGAAGATCAGGTCGAAACACTGGTCCAACAGGGCTGTCGCGACCGCGGCGTCACCCTCGACCACGGCGAAGGCGCGCGGGTCCAGATAGCGCTCCACCAGACGCTTCAGCAGGATGGAGGACTGGACCGCCATCTCCGAGGGCTTGATGACCGCGCAGTTGCCCGCCGCGATGGCCCCGACCAGAGGGGCCAGCACCAGCTGGAAGGGATAGTTCCACGCCCCGATGATCAGGGTCACGCCGTAGGGCGCCGGCTCGATAAAGCTCTTGCCGGGTTGGATCGCCAGGGGGGTGCGGGTCCGCTGGGGGCGGCTCCAGCGGCCCAGATGCTTGCGCGCGAGGGCCGCCTCGCTGGAGACGAGGTCGATCTCGGCCGTACAGGCCTCGGCGAACGGCTTGCCCAGATCCGCCTTCAGCGCAGAAGCGATCTCCGCTTCGTTCTCGACCATCATCCGTTCGAGGGCGGCGAGCTGGGCGCGGCGCCAGGCCAGGTCGCGCGTCAGGCCGCTGTCGAAGGCGGCGCGGAGGCGATCCAGGATCGCGGGGATCTGAGGGTCAGGGGTCTGAGGGGCAGGGGTCTGGTGCACAGGGGTCTGGGCCGCGTCTAACGACATGATCCCTCCAGTGAATCGATCCAGGACCGGATCAGGGCGACGCCTTCGTCATGGCGGGTCGAGCGGCCGATCTCGGGCATCATGACGGCCGGATGGGTCGAGTCCATGCGGTAGGCCATGATGGATTCATCCGCCTTGCCCGGCACGATGTCGAACCGCAGGTTCCCCGTGCCCGCGCCCGCCGCGACGGGCGGTTTGCACAGGCCTGCGGACCCGGACAGCGGCGAGGCCGCATCCAGATAGAGCCCCGAGGTGGCGGCGGCTCCCTTGGGGTTGTGGCAATGGCCGCAGTTGACGTCGAGATAGGCCCTGGCGCGGGCCTCGGTCGATGCGGCGGCGTCTGTCCAGGACACCTGGAGCGGCGCCTGGCCCGGATCGGCGACGCCCTTCAGATAGCCCATGGCGGTCAGGCGGCTCAGCTGGTTCTCCGTCCTGTCCGAATAGGCGAAGTCGCGGTTGAGCAGACGGGCCTTGGGGCCGATGGGCTGGATTTCGCGGGTGGCGACATTGGTCGCATGGCAGGCCGAGCACTGGGTCGCGTTGGGGACGATGTAGGAGAAGGTTTCGTCCTTGCCGTCCGAGCCCGTCATCGTCAGGGGGACCGCGGCGCCGACGCGGTGCAGGACGGCGTCGGTCTGGGCCTCGTTCCACAGATAGGTCAGGGCGGTCCAGCCCTCGGGCCGACGGATCAGCAGGCGGGTTTCGATCATGCGAACCTGCTTCAGCTTCAGGCCGTCGCCATCATGAAATTGGCTCGGGTCCGCCTGTCGCAGCACGCGGCCCTTGGCGCCGGTCGGGTAGAAGAAGGTCTTGGTGATGACCGTGCCGACCGGGAAGGACAGCGCGTCGTCCGGCGTGTAATCGGCCGAAACGCCCGGCGGCATCCAGATGGTCCGCAGCTTTTGCGCATAGTCGGTGAACAGCGGCGTGGTCAGGTCATACGGCGTGACCCGGGCGCCGAGGATGAGAGCGCCGTCCGATGTCTGAACCATGCCCCATTCCCGAAGGGATTTGGGATTGTCGGCCTCGAAATAGGTCGGCTCCGCCAGAGGCTGGGCCGGGGCCGGAGGCTTGGAACAGCCTGCTGCTCCGATCAGGAGCAGCAGGCCCAGCGAGAGCAGGCGAAGCGGTTTCATGGGCCGTGTCAGGCTTGCGGCAGGACGACCGGCTTGAGCCGGGGCAGGGTGCAGCGGTGCGGCGTGATGTCGGTGTTGGGCTTGGCGTATTTGTTGGGCCCGTCGACGTTCAGGATTCCGGCGTCGCCGTTGTCGATGCAGATCCGCAGTTCAGCGGGCAACTGGCCGTTCACCAGCTTCTTCGGATTGACATAGCCGTCCCACAGGATGTCGGGGAAGCGGCCGGTGGGGCCGAATTTGGCGATGCGCAGGGCCTGGAAATCCATGCCGTCCGGCGCATTGCCGCCGCCGCTGAAGCGGTTGTCCTTGATCAGGATGGCCTCGGGATAGGGGTCGAAGTCCGCGCTCATGGCGCTGTCGGAATAGCCGGCGGAGAACAGGGCCGAGATGATGATGTTGGCCGTCTTGTTGTCGGCGATCTCATTGTCGAAGATCTCGACCTGATCGTTGGAGTTGACGATCACGCCCGTGCCTGCGGGCACGCTGGCGACCGGGGTGCCGGCGTGGCCGAAGTTGCGCGTGTTGTTGGCGATGGCGCGGTTGTTGTAGACTCGCGTCCGATAGCCGGCCTGCTGAAGCTGGGGCATGTTGAAGACCAGAATGCCGCCGGTGTTGTTGGTCGCCAGGTTTTCATAGACGTCGGCGTCGATGCAGTTCTCGATCTCGATGCCGGCCACGTTGAACTCGGCGCGGTTGCGGCGGACCACCACATTCTGCGACTGGCCGACATAGATTCCGGCGTCGGAGGCGCCGATCGCCACGCTGTCTTCGATCAGGACATTCTTGGTCTGAACCGGATAGATGCCGTAGGCGCCGTTTTCCGTCTTAGGGCCCTGAGTCCATTCCGTGCGGATCTTGCGCACGATGATGTTCTCGCCCTTGTTGATCTTGATGGCGTCGCCCTTGGTGTCCTCGATCGCCAGGTTTTCGATGGTGAAGTTGCTGGCGGTGACCAGCAGCCCCTGGGCGCCGGCCGCCTGGTTGCGGAAGTTCAGGATGGTCTTGTCCATGCCCTGGCCTCGGATGGTCACGCCGTCGACCACCAGGCTCAACTCAGTGTCGATGGCGAAGACGCCGGCGGGGATCTCGATCACCGCGCCCGGCTTGGCGTCCATCAACAGCTCCATCAGTTCGTTCTGATAGGTGGTGTTCGCCTTGCTGAGGTCCGTGCCCTTCTCGGCCGGTTTCGACCCGCAGGCGCTCAGAAACAGTATCGCCGCGACCGGCAGCCAGATGCGCATTTTCATGATGTCCCCTCCAGAACGCTCGTGAGTGTTCGCCCAGCCCAAGGCTTTCACAAGGTTCATTACGTCGCAAGAAGAAAATGAAACTGTTTCTGTTTTTGGGTACGCTCAACGAATCGTCGGGGTTGTCTCGATGGTCTTCGTCGCCAAGACCTTCGCTCCCGCGCCGCAGTTTCGGCTCGGAAAGGCGTTGCTTTACGTAGGAGCAGGCGGCCACGAATGTGATTTTTCCGCGCGCGCCGCCATTGGGTCGCGCATCCATATGCAGGGTCGCCTGACCCTTTCATCCAGGGATGAAGCCCTATGCTGACCGCATCTGCACCGCCACGGTTCGCCATGATCGGCGGCGTTCGTATCCCCTTTTGGCGGTCCAGCGCCGCCTGGGCCGTTGGGGCGACCCGGGACCGGCTGACCGCCGCCCTGCGCGGTCATTGTCGCGAGGCGGCCGCAGGGCGCCGGTCGGCGTGGACGGTCGAGAAATGAGCGCCGTGACTGATTCCGCTGACGACCTGGACCAACTGTGGGCCGAGCGTTTCTGGACGAAATTCTATCACAAGGGCGTGCCCCGCTGCATTGAGGATGAGCTGGCGCGCTGGACGTCGGTCCCTCAGTTGTTCGAGGCGGATGCGCTGAAGTTCGCCGACCGGCCCGGCTTCGTCAGCCTGGGCTCGGCAGTGACCTACGGCGATATGCTGAAGGCGGCCAAGAGCTTCGGCGCGTGGTTGCAGTCGATCGGCGTGCAGCCGGGCGAGCGGGTGGCGCTGATGATGCCGAACTGCCTGCAGTATCCGGCGGCCCTGTTCGGCGCGCTGTTCGCCGGCGCCATCGTGGTCAACGTCAATCCGCTCTACACCCCGCGCGAGTTGAACCATCAGCTGAAGGACAGCGGGGCGGTCGTCCTGGTGGTCATGGACATGTTCGCCGCCACGGTGGAGCAGGCGCGCGAAGGGACCGATCTTCGGGATGTCGTCGTCACCGCCATGGGCGACATGATGGGCGGCCTGAAGGGCGTCGCCGTCAGCGCCATGATGCGTCATGTGCAGAAGATGGTTCCGGCCTATCGCCTGCCGGGCGCGCATCGGTGGACCCGCCTGATGGCCAAGGCGCGGCGAATGAGCTTGCAGCCGGCGCCGATCAGTCCCGAGGACATCGCCTTCCTGCAATATACGGGAGGCACGTCAGGCGTGGCGAAGGGGGCGATGCTGACCCATCGCAACATCCTGGCCAACACGATTCAGGGGCGGGTCTGGCTGCTGGATCAGATTGATCAGACACGGCCTTTAGGCAATGTCACCATGCTGCCACTGTACCATATCTTCTCGCTGACCGCGAACCTGATGATGTTCACCGGGGCGGGCGGGCGCAACATCCTGATCGCCAATCCGCGCGACTCCAAGCGGGTGGAGTGGATCCTGCGCAAGGAGCGCTTCGTGGCCATGACCGGGCTGAACACCCTGTTCGTCAGCCTGATGAAAAGCCAGGCGTTTCGAGAGCGCGACTTTTCGGATCTGAAGCTGACCATCGCCGGCGGCATGGCGACCCAGAGCGTTGTGGCCCAGGAGTGGCAGGCGGTGACGGGCGCGCCGCTGATCGACGGCTATGGCCTGACGGAGACATCGCCGGTGGTCTGCATCGGGCGCGTCGATCTGGAGCATCCGGAAGGGATGGGCTTCGACGGAACGGTCGGCCTGCCGGTGCCCTCGACCGAGGTTCGCATGCGTCGCGAGGACGGCAGCTGGGCCGGGATCGGCGAAGAGGGAGAGCTGCATGTGCGCGGCCCCCAGGTGATGCTGGGCTATTGGAAACGGCCCGACGAGACAGCCAGGGTGCTGTCGGACGACGGCTGGCTGGCGACGGGGGACGTCGGGGTGATGCAGGCGGACGGGCGCGTGCGTCTGGTGGACCGGATCAAGGATATGATCCTGGTGTCCGGCTTCAACGTCTATCCGGGCGAGATCGAGGATGTGGTCGCCAGCCATCCTCTGGTCGAGGAGGTCGCCGCCGTCGGCGTGCCGGATGCGGCGCAGGGCGAGCGGATCAAGATCGTCGTCGTGCCGCGATCGCCTGAGCTGACGAAGGAGATGCTGATCGCCCACTGCCGCGCGCAACTGACCGGCTACAAGGTGCCGCGCATCGTCGAGTTCCGCAGCGAACCCCTGCCCAAGACGGCGGTGGGCAAGGTGCTGCGTCGCGAACTGCGCGGCTGATCGCCTTCAGCCTGCGACGGCTGTTGCGCGCTTGCGGGTGATCAGCAGGCCGAACGCCGCCGCCAGGGGGAACATCAGCACGCCGTAGACGGCGCCGGGCAGGGTCATCTCCGGGCTGCGCAGCACCGATTGGGCGATGACGATGGCGAGGGTGGCGTTGTGCAGCCCGACCTCGAAGGCGCTGGCGATGGCCTGCGGGCGTTCGATCTTCAGCAGGCGCGGCACAGCGAAACCTATGCCGAGGCTGAACAGGCAGAACAGGATGACGATCCCCGCCAGGGCCTGGAAGTTGGCGAGCAGCACATCCAGGCTGGACGCCGCCGCGCCCAGGATCACCAGGGTCAGGATCAGGATGGAGGCGATCCGCACCGGCTTGTCCATCGCCTGGGCGAAGCCGGGTTTCAGACCGCGCACCAGCATCCCCAGAGCCACGGGAACCAGCACGATCATGAAGACCTCGAGGGTCTTGGTCAGTTGCAGGCCGACCTTCATGTCGCCGGGCTGGAAATAGGCCACGGCCAGATTGACGATGACCGGCAGGGTCACGACGGCGATGACGGAGTTGATCGCCGTCAGGCTGATGTTCAGGGCCACATCGCCGCGGAACAGGTGGCTATAGAGATTGGCCGTTGTCCCGCCCGGCGAGGCCGCCAGCAGCATCATGCCGACCGCCAGAAGCGGCGGCAGCTGGAACGCCAGCACCAGGGCGAAGCAGATCGCCGGCAGCAGAAGCAGCTGACAGGCCAGGGCCACCGCCGCCGCCTTCGGCTGTCGGCACACCCGGACGAAATCGGATGGCGTCAAACTCAGGCCCAGGCCGAACATGATGATGCCCAGCGCGATCGGCAGCCCGATCAGGGTCAACGGCGAGCCCATAGGTCATTCCCCCTGTCGTCAGGTCCGCCCTGACAGCGCCCCTTCCGCCGCCGAGCCCGGAAGCTTCGCCAGCGGTATGGAGACCTTCCAGCACAGGGTCGTCGCGCGTCAAGACGGTTCGGAACAGGGCTGGAATCCGGCTAGAACGCCTTTCCTCAAGGCGAGCGGGCGCGGCCCGTGCTTGCTTGACGCAACGGCGGCGCGTCAGGATCGTTGGGGCCGGACGTGATACGGGGTGAAGCGATGGTGATCAGTGGTGTCGGGCTGTGCGTCGCGCTGGCTGCGGGGCCGATGGCGAGCAGCCAGGAGGCGGAGCGGCAGGCGCAACTGACCGCATCTGCGCCTCGAAACGCCGAGGCGTCCCGCACCCCGCTGAGCTATGCAGAGGCTGAGGCGCGGCTGCGTGCGACGTCCAGCCTGAACCGGGCGGCGGGCTATGCGGTAGAGGCGGCGGAGGCTCAGGCGCGCGCCGCAGACGGCCTGAACCGGCCGACGGTGTCGCTGGACGCTCAGCTGATCCGCTATCGCAAGACGTTCGACCTGTCGCTGGGCGAGCCGCTGGACCGGGCGCAGTCCGACATCAGCGCGGCCATTCCGGGTTTGATTTCAGGTCTGCCGGGCGTGCCGGGCGATGTTCTGGGCGTCGTGGAGCAGAGGCTGCAGGCGGCTCTGCCAGAGATTTTCGCCGCCCTGCCGCACGATATCCGGCTGCAGGTGGACGACACGACGTTTCGCCCGACGGTGACGGCGCTTCAGCCGATCTATACCGGCGGCGCCATTCCGGCCCTGCGTCGGGCGGCGGAGGCCAATCTGGATCTGGCCGAAGCCAAGCGTCGCGAAGCCGTCGATCTGGAAGGCGTCGGGCTGGCCCAGGCCTATTTCGGCCAGGTGCTGGCGGCGGAGGCGCTGAAGATCGCCATCGAAACGCGCGACGGCTTTGATCTGCATCTGAACAACGCGCGCCGCATGGAGAGCGAGGGGTTCCTCAGCCGCGCCCAGACGCTTCAGGTCGAGGTGGCGCGCGACGCCGCCCAGCGTCAGGTCAACCGCGCCGAACTGGAGCATGAAAACGCCGTCGCCTCGCTGGCGCGCGTGACGGACCTTGAGGACGGGGCGACGCCGACCACGCCGCTGTTCGTCAACCGCGGCCCGGTGGGACCGGCCGACCTGTTTGTGGACAGCGCGGGGCAGTCGAACGCGCGGGTCATTCAGGCGCAGGCGGGGCGCGATCTGGCCGAGGCGGGGGCGGATCTGGCCGCCTCGCGGCTGAAGCCGTCGGTGTTCGCCTTCGGGACCTATAATCTGAACCCCGATGATGCCCTGCCGACCGAGCCGGACTGGGCCTTTGGTCTTGGCGCGCGCTACACCCTGATGTCTTCGGTGGACCGGCGACGGCTGCTCGGCGCCGCGCGCGCCCAGGCCTCGGCGGCGTCTCAGATGGAGCGCAAGGCCCGCGACGACGCCCGGCTGATGGTCACGCGCGCCTATAATCAGGTCGATCTGGCCCGGCGGCAGTTCCTGAGCATGGACAGCAGTATGGAGGCCGCGCGCGAAAATCTGCGCGTGCAGGAGGTCGGCTTCCGCGAGGGCGAGGCGACGGCCGCCTCGGTGATCGACGCCCGCAACCTGTTGGGAACCGCGCGCCTGCAACGGGCGGCGGCGGCCTATGAATACGACCTGAGCCTGGCGGCGCTGTTGGCGGCGTCGGGCAATGGTCAGACCCTGAACGATTATCTGCAACGCGACGACCGGATCAGCGCCCCATGACTCAGCGCCCCATGAGCGAGACGCCTTCCTCGGCCTATACGCCGCCCAAACCCGCCGAGGCGCCGCCGCCGAAACAGCGCCGTCCGCTTCTGCCGTTGATTGTCGCGGCGGGGGTGGCGCTGCTGCTGGTCTTCATCGTCGTGGGTCTGTTCCTGGCCGCCCGTCCAGCGCCGGATCAGGTTCAGGGCATGGTCGAGGCCGAGACCTTCACTGTCGCAACCAAGGTGCCCAGCCGCGTCGAACGCTTCATGGCCGCCGAGGGCGATCAGGTGACGGCCGGGCAGGAACTGGCGCTGATGAGCAGCCCTGAGGTCGAGGCCAAGGACGCTCAGGCCCGCGCCCTGCTGCAGTCGACGCAGGCCATCCAGTCCATGAGCCGCGAGGGCGCCCGCGTCGAGGACGTGCAGACGGTCGAGTCCATCTGGCGCGCGTCACAGGCGACGGCTCGTCTGGCCGATCAGACCGCGCACCGGGCCGAAAACCTGTTCGCCGAGGGCGTCATTTCCGCCCAGCGCCGGGATGAGGCGGTGGCCGCCCGCGCCGCTACGGCGTCTCAGTCCGAGGCCGCGCGCCAGCAGTATCTGAAGGCGCAGGCCGGAACCCGTCCGCAGGAGAAGTCGGTCGCCGACGCCAACGTCAGCGGCGCCCGCGCCGCCGTCGCCGAGGTCGAAAGCCTGCAGGGCGAGACCCGCCTGACCGCTCCGCATGGCGGGGAGGTGTCGGAACGCTTCGCCAATGTCGGCGAGCTGGTGCTGACGGGGGTGCCGGTGTTCACCATCGTGGACACGGCCGATCCGTGGGTCGCCTTCAGCGTGCGCGAAGATCAGTTCCGCGAGCTGAAGATCGGCGCGACCGTGCGCGGGGACGTGCCGGCGCTGGGCGTCAAAGGCGCCGCCTTCCGCGTCACCGCCATCAGCCCGCAGGGCGAGTTCGCCACCTGGCGCTCGACCCGCCAGTCCAGCGGCTATGATGTCCGCAGCTTCCAGGTGAAGGCCAAGCCTGTCCGGCCGATCGAGGGCCTGCGGCCGGGCATGAGCGTCCTGTTCGACTGGTCGGCGCGATGAAGGGCGGGGCGGCCGTCTTTCTTGCGGCCGTTCAGGACGAGGCGCGGCGGCTGGCGACCCGGCCGTGGGACGCCTTCGTCGCCTTCGGCCTGCCGCTGATCCTGCTGGCGGTGATCGCGGCCATGCTGGCGCCCGGCGTGTTCCGTCAGGCCCCGGTCGCCGTGGTGGATCAGGACAACTCAGCTTTCAGCCGGGCGGCCATCCGCAACATGGAGGCCAGCCCCGGCGTGCGGGTGGCCCACGCCCCGGCGACGGTGGATGAGGCCGTGGCCCTGATGCGGCGCGGCGAGGTCTACAGCATCGCGCACTTTCCCTCGGGCTTCAGCGAAGGCGCCTTCCGTCGTCCGGAGCAGGTGACGGTGTCGTTCAACGGCGCCTTCCAGACCGTGGGCGCCCTGTCAGCGCTGGGGCAGTCGGCGGCCATCGCCTCGGCCGCCGCGCCGCGACTGGAGGAACGCGCGCGCCAGATCGGCCTGCCCGCCACGGCGCTGGAGCCGCCCGCCGTCCAGGTGTCGATCATCGGCAATCCGCAGCTGAGTTTCGAACTCTTCCTCGGCGGCCTGCTGGCGCCCGGCGTGCTGCATCTGCTGGCGGCCTGTTCAGCGGTGCTGGCTGTCGGACGGTTGATGCAGGGCGGCTCGTTCCAGGCGTTCAAGGCCCAGGCTGACGGGCGGACGACGGCGGCCCTGATCGGGACGCTGATCCCGCATTTCGTCATCTTCACCCTATGGGGGCTGGCGTGGATCGGATGGCTGTGCGGGATCAGGGGGTGGGGCGTGGCGGGGTCCTTGCCACTACTGATGCTGGGCGTGGTCGCCCTGATGGCGGTCAGCGTCGCCCTGTCGGCCCTGCTGGTCGCCCTGCTGGGGGACATCGACATGGCCTTCTCAGGCACCGCCATCTATTCGGGCGCGGCCATCGCCTTCTCGAACGGCACCCTGCCGCTGGATCACGGGCCGCGGTTCGCCCGGATCTGGAGCGACATCCTGCCCTACACCCATTATCTTCGGCTGCAGACCGGCCAGATGGTGACCGGCGCAGCGCCCGGCGGGGCCTGGCGCGACCTGATGGTCCTGAGCGGCGTCGCCGTCATCGCCCTGATCCTGGCCGCCGTGCTGGTCGGCCTGCGCGCCCGCCGTGCGCCCAAGGCCGAGGCGCTGGCCTTTCCCCTGCCGGAACAGGGCGTGGGCGCCGCCTTCATCGCCACATTCCGCAATCTGCCGCGCGCTCGGCCGGTCAGCAGCCTGCTGATCCTGGCTGTGGTTCTGTACGCCTTCTATTATCCGGCGGCCTATGCCGGGCAGGCGGCGACGGGCCTGCCGGTCGCCGTAGTGACGCCGACGCAGAGCGCCTTGACCCGCGCCCTGGTCGAAGACCTCAACGCCTCCCACGCGGTCGAGGTCGCCGCTGTGATCCCCTCGACCGCCGAGGCGTCCGACCTGATGCGGCGCGGCGTTGTGGACGGGGTCGTCATCCTGCCTGACCGGTTTGAGAGCGACCTGGCGCGCGGCGCGCCCAGCGGCGTCGCCGTCTGGCTGAACGGCGGCTATCTGGTCCGGGTCACCTCGGTCGGCAAGGCGGTCGCGGCCGCTGCGGCCCACGTCGCCGAGACGCGGCTGGAGGGCCTGCCTCAGGCCGCCCGCGCGGCAAAGCTGGCGCCGACGCTGAAGCAGGAAACCCTGTTCAATCCGACGCAAGGGTATGGCGATTATGCTGTGCCGGCGGTCAGCCTGATCATCCTGCAGCAGACCCTGCTGCTGGGCGCCGGCGTCATAGCCGCCCTGCGCCGCGAGACGGGCGCTGCCCCCATGCGGCGCAGCGCAAAGCTGGGTCTGTGGTTGGCGCTGACGGCGATCGGCACGGCGTCCTGCCTGTTCTATTTCGGCTTCGTGTTCTGGGTGCAGGACTATCCGCGCGGCGGCGATCTAGGCGGGGTCGTCCTGTTGTCGCCCGTGTTCGCAGCCGGGGTCTCGGCGCTGGGGCTGCTGCTGGGCGGATTGTTCGATCGTCACGAGCGGGTCTTGCAGGTGCTGGTCGGAACCTCGGCGCCTCTTTTCTTTCTGGCGGGGGCGGCCTGGCCGCATTTCATGATGCCCAAGCTGCTGGTCTGGCTGGCTTGCCTGTCGCCCTCGACCGCCGCCGTCCAGGCCTTTGTGCCGATGAACGCCATGGGCGCCAGTCTGGCGGAGGTCGCGCCTCAGGCGGCGGGGCTGGTGGCATTGGCGGCGATCTTCGGCGCCCTGTGGTTGCTGCTCGATCCGCCCCGTAGCAGCCTCGCCCGCCGCAGCGGTAAATGATTAGTTAAAATTGACTAGTCCAAGATGAGTATCAACCTTGGGGATGTTGGCCTCTGGGGGGAGGTTTAAATGGCGAGATTGTGGCGATTGGCCGCAAGTCCAGACATCGGAAGCGACAGTCTGGAGTCTCGTTTAACAACCCATTCCCGGAGGCGAAGATGCGTACTTTGATGATGACTGCGGCCGCCACCGCCGCAGCAGCCCTGCTGGCTCTGCCCGGCGTTTCCAGCGCGCAAACCAATGTGACGGTCAGCACCAGCGTGACCAACTTCTGCGGCATCGGCCTGGCCAACGTGGCTGGCGGCAATGTCGCGGTGGCCAACGGCCAGCGCCAGAAAGTCACCACGCTGCGGATGTCGTGTAACGCCCCGACGGGCGCCAAGCTGACCTCCAGCGCCGCCAACGGCGACTTCAAGTCGGTCGACGGCGTGCTGATCAACTACGACTGGGACCTGGTGGTTCAGCAAGTGCCGACCCTGGGCTTCCCGGCTCAGGACACCTGGCCCGGCAGCCCGGCGATCGTCACCAACTCGGGCGGCTATAGCCAAGCCCTGGCTGACGGCATCTTCGCCGATCTGTTCCTGAACCTCTGCTACAACGTTCCGGGCGGCACCGGCGTCGGCGGCACGCAAGGCGACAACACCAACCCCGGTTCGACGGGCTGCGCGGCTGCGCCGTCTGGTCCGGGCGCGGCCACGGCCCCGGCCGGCACCTATACGGAGACCTTCACCTTCACGCTGAACCCGGCTTGATCGAGCCAGAACGGGGAGCTCGCAAGGCTCCCCGTTTTTCTTTCGCATTACTGCAGGGGAGATGCAGTTATGAGAGTTCAAGTCATCGCAGCTTCGGTGCTCTGTCTGATGATGGCCATGACGGCGCCGTCAGACACGCGCGCCATGGACGTCTCGCCGATGGTGGCCAAGATCACGCCTTCAGGAAGCGGATCCAGCTACCGACTGACCGTGCGCAACACCGCCACGGCGCCGGCCACGGTGGAGATCGAAGTTTATCGGATGCGGGTTGACGAAAACGGCGTCCGCAGCCTGGTCCCTGAAGAAGACGACATCGGCGTCTTCCCGGTGCAATCCGTCATTCCGCCCAATCGCGAACAGGTGGTGCAGGTGCGCTATCTCGGCGACAGCGGGCCGGAAGGCAAGATGTACCTGGTGCGAGCGGCGCAACTGCCGATCAATATGCAGTCGATCACCGGCGAGGACGAGGCCGGCGCCGACGTCAAACTGGCTTTCACGATCAACACCTATGTCTTCGTGGCGCCGACCAGCGCCAGGGCGGCGGTCGAGGTGACCTCCGTTTCCCGCGCGGCGAACGGCGACATCCTTCTGACGGCGCGAAACACCGGCGACGGCTTCGCCCATCTGCGCGAGGCGCGTTTCACGCTCAAGACGGCGGACGGGAAGACGCATGAGGTTCCTGCCGCCAACATTGATGTCGGAGAGGTCAGCGTGATGGCGGGCGGCGCCACGCGCAACATGCGTATCCCGGCTGCGCTGGCGGCTGACGCCAGCGGCGACGTGACCGCCTCGATCGTGCTGCTGTGAGATGTCCGGCCGCAAACGGATCTGGCGGCGCCTGGGCGCCGCGGCCTGCCTGGGCGGCAGCGTCGCCTCGGCCAGCAACGCCGAAGCGCCCTTCGCGGGGGATGAAGTCATCCGCACGGCGCGCAACTATTCCGAAGTCACCTACGGCGCCGCCGCCGTAGTCCCGGTCGAGCGAGACGCCCCTGACGTCCTGCTCGCCGCCGGCGCCGCGTCGAGTGTTCCCCCCGCGCTCGATGCGGCGGCCGGCGGACCCCAGGATCAGACGCCCTCGGCCCGGCCAACGCCGGTGCTGAGCCCGATCCAGGGGCCGCTGACCCTCGATGGCCGCTATCTGGGCGACCTGGCGGGGGAGGTGGATCTGCAAGGCCAGGGGCTGGTCGACGCCGAGGGGCTGATGGACCTTCTGGGTCCCAGTCTGGCGCCCGCCCAGCGCGACCGGCTGAAGACGATCATCGCGTCGCAGAAGCGCGTCAACATGGCGGACCTGAGAGGCGAGGGCTTTTCCTTGAGCTTCGATCCACTGGCCCTGACCTTCGTGGCAGAACTGTCGGCCGGGGCGCGTGCGCGTCGGGACGTCAGCTTCAACCGTAACGAGTTGGTCGATCCGGCGGCCTTTGATCAGCCCGCCAATTTTTCGGCTGGAGCGAATATCACCATGGCTCAGCAGTATTCACATTCGGAGAACAGCTTTGCGCCCCTGGCGGGCGGGGTGGACATGTTCGCCAACTTCGGCGGTTTCGACGGCGTGACGTTAACGGCAGGCGTCGACTACGACGGCTCATCCGATGAGCGCTGGCGCCGCCGCGAAATCCGCCTCACCAAGGATCTGTTCCAGTCGGCGGTGCGCCTGACCGCCGGCGAGTTCGCCCCGCCGGTTGAGAGCTTCCAGGGTTCGCGACGATTTCTGGGCCTGTCGGCGGCGCGGGCCTATTCGACGATCCGACCGTTCCAGAACGTGCGGCCATCTGGGCGGCGCCAGTTCGTGCTGGATCGCCCCGCCCTGGTGGTGGTCGAGGTCAATGGCGTGATTATCGAGCGGCTGCGCCTGGACGCCGGGCCCTATTCACTGGGCGACTTTCCGTTCGGCCAGGGCGCCAACACCGTGCGCCTGCTGGTCGAGGACAATACGGGCCAGAGAGAGATCGCCGTGTTCGACCTGTTCGGCGGCGCAGGACTGCTGGACCCCGGCGTGCTGGATTTCGGCGTCTCGGCGGGCGTGCTGGAGGAGGGCGGATCGCTGGAATACGGCTCCGCCTTGGGCGCGTCGGGCTTTGTCCGCAAGGGGATAAGCGACGTGCTGACCCTGGGCGCCAACGCCCAGCTGGCCGAAGGACGCGGCCAGGCCGGCGGGCTGGCCGTATGGGGCAGCCGCCTCGGCCTGATCCAGGCGAGCGCCGCTGTCAGTCATAACGGCGACACGGGACGGCAGGGCTATATCGGCTCGATCGACTATCTGCGCGAGACGACGTTCGGCCGGGAAGCCGATCTTCGCCTTGTAGCGTCAATCCAGGCGACCAGCCGCTATTTCCAGAGCGCCTTCGAAACCAATGGCTTCAACCGTGAGAGATGGCGCGCCGCCGGCCAGGCGTTGTTGCGGTTCCGCGCCTATACGATGGGCTTTGGCGCGGCCTATGTGAAGGGGCGGGGCGAGCGGGATCGGACCGACCTCAATCTGAACTTCGGTCGCAGTTTCCGCCGTTTCGGCGTCAATATGACCGTGCAGCGCACGACCGCCCTGGACGGACGCGACGACACGCGGTTCGGCATCAATCTGACCACCCGTTTCGGCGGGCGGTGGAGCGGCGTGGCGCGTTACGATAGCCAGAACGACCTACGCGAGGTCGGCATTTCGCGCGCCTCGTCAGGCCGCCTGAACGATCTGAGCGGGGATCTGCGCTTCTCCGAAGACGGGACGCAGCAGACCATCGCCGGCGACCTGCGCTACATCAACAACCGCTTCGATGCGGAGATCATCTCAAACCGCCTGGTTTCGAACCTGAACGACGGCGAGACGCGGCAGGAGTCGCTGTGGCGGCTCTCGACCATGGTCGGTTATGCGAACGGCGCTTTCGGCATTGGCCGATCGGCGCGCGAAGGCTTCGTCATCGCCACCGGCCACCCGACATTGAAGGGCGCGCAGGTCAGCTTGACGGACTCCAGCGGCTATCCGGTCGCCAAAAGCGGCTGGTTCGGCCCGGCGCTGGCGGGCATTGATCGCGGCTATGGCGTCCGGCGCTACGAGTTGGAGGTCGATCCCTTGCCGGAGGGCTATGATCTCGGCGCCGGCGTGATCCAGGCCTTTCCTGGTTTCGGCAACGGCTATCGTTTTGTCGTCGGCAGCGACGCCTCGCGCACGGCGCGGGGCTATCTGATATCGCCCGAGGGGCCGGTGGCCTTGATGGGCGGCCTGATCGTCCCGGCCGGTGCAAAGGACGACGCTCAGGGCAAGCCCTTCTTCACCAATCGCAACGGGCGTTTCATCGCCGACGGCCTGGCCCCCGGACTATATCGACTGGTGATCAAGGGGCGAACGGTGGGCGAATTTGTCATTCCGGACAACGCGGAAGGAGTAAGCGATGTGGGAGAAATCAAAACCCCTGGCCCGGTGTCATAGGGCGCAAGGGCGGCTGATGATCGGGACAGCGGGCCTGCTTGCGGCTGCGGCCTTGGCGTCCAGCGTCTCGGCCCAGACATGCGAGCTGGTGGCGCGGGACGGGCCGCAGACGGTGCGGATCGAGTACAACCCCTTCGCCATCGGACCGTCGTCCGGCGCGCTGGACATCGACCTGGAGAACCGGGGCGACGCCGCCTGCGATGTGCGGATGTCGTTCACCGACGACGTCGGCGTTGAAGTCACCAGCGTAGTCCTGGGTAATGTGGGCGTGCAATTCCGGCCGCGTGAGGCGTCGGGCGTGCAGATGGCCGATGTGCAGACAGCCGTGTTCCAATATCAGCTCGCTCCGGGCGCCAAGGGGCAGGCTCAGTTCGACGCCGCTGTGGTGCAGGGAGCGGTGGCCGACGCCGGCGAATACGGCGTGAATCTGCGTCTGGTCGTGAAGACGGCGGACGGCGAACCGATCGGAGCGCCGATCCCGGTGCGGCTGATCCTTCAGGCGACGCCCAGAGCGCAACTGAATCTGGCGGGCGCAGCGGGAGCCTTCGGCACGGGCTCCAGCGTTGAGGTCGTGGATTTCGGCGAGGCGATCGCCGGCGTCACCCGGCGGATATTCCTTCAGGTCCGCGCCAATACGATGGCGACGGTGTCGGTTTCGTCTCAGCACGGCGGCGTCATGCGCCGGGTGGAGGAGGCGCCCGACGCCCCGGCCTTGCCCTACACAGTGGATTTGGACGGTGATGGTGTTGATCTGTCGACCCTGTGGACAAAACAGATTGATCCGCCGCGGACCCTGGCCGGTATTTCCGTTCCGATGACCTTCATTTTGGGGCCTGTCGCCGGCGCTATGGAAGGTCGTTATGCGGACGTTCTAACGATAGACATCTCCCCCAAATGAACTGACCCATTTTGGGACTTTATAGCGGCGTGTTAAATTTCGTGCCAGAACGAATTTCTTTACAACGCTAAGTATGCTGTTTGTCAGATCTGTGAAGTCATCGAAGTTTTTTATTTAGTGTTGATCAAACGTACCCACTAGGGAGAATCTTTAAAGCGCAGCTTATTAAAATCCCGATTTCTCATTTTGAACCTTGAAAAGCCACCGATACGCGACCAACAATGTGGAATTAGAGGATGCGCTGTTCAGCTTTCAGGAGCTGATGGTCCTTAGGGCCTGGCGTGCGGGAGGTTAGGGCGATGATCGGAGAGCAGACCACGACGACGCTTGGATCGGATACGGGGAGCCCCGTTGACGGATTGTGGATAAGCCGATCTGAAGCGGCCTTCGGCGATATCCGCTCGTTCCATCCCCCTTCCGCGCCTCGCGATCTACCGGAAGCGGACGCTTGGTTTGAGGCCGATGATACGGCCCGCTTTATTCTGGATGCAGACGGTCGGGTTCTACGCACCAACGCCAAGGCGCGCGCCCTGGCCGACTGCGGCATGGTGGGGTCGCGCGGTCTGTTTATCTGCGCGGCGCATCGCAGCCGGGCGGAGCTGGACGCGCTGTTGCGGGACCTGGCCGATGGAAATCGGTCGAGCGGACGCATTCTGTTCCGCACCGGCGACGACGAGTGGTGCATCCTGGATCTGATGACGACGCCCGAGGCGCCGTGCCGAGTGTTCGCCACGGCCCAGCCGGTCAAACCGCTGGACGTGGCCAAGATCACGGCTCTCGGGGCGGTCTTCGGTCTGACCCGCGCTGAGACGGCGGTGCTGCTGCACCTGACCGCCGGCGCCACGCCCAAGGACATCGGCCGCAAGCTGGATATGTCGATCCATACCGTGCGGGCGCACCTGCGCTCGATCTGCATGCGGATGGGCGTCAAGGGCATCAACGGCGCCCTGCGGCTCAGTTTCCAGATGAGCTGACGCGCGGATCAGACGTCCAGGTCGGCGACGGCGAAGCGGGCGTTTTCCTGGATGAACTGATAGCGGGCCTCGGCCTTGCGGCCCATCAGGCGCTCGACCAGATCCTCGATCTCTTCCTCGCTGTCGGGCAGGGAGACGCGGGCCAGGGTCCGCTTCTTCGGGTCCATGGTGGTCTCTTTCAGCTGAGAGGCCATCATCTCGCCCAGGCCCTTGAACCGGCCGATCTCGGTCTTCTTGCCCTTGAAAACGGTGGCCAGAAGCTCGTCGCGGTGGGCGTCGTCGCGGGCGTACTCCGACAGCGGACCCGCCGAAATCCGATAGAGCGGCGGCAGGGCCATATAGAGCCGTCCCTGACGGATCAGGTCTGGCATGGAGCGGTAGAAGAAGGTGATCAGTAGGGCCGCGATGTGGGCGCCGTCGACGTCGGCGTCGGTCATGATCACCACGCGCTCATAGCGCAGATCGTCGACGCTGAAACGGCTGCCCGCCTGCACGCCGAGCGCCAGCATCAGGTCGGTCAGTTCGATATTCTGGCGCAGCTTGTCCGCCGTGGCCGAGGCGACGTTCAGGATCTTGCCGCGCAGGGGCAGGATGGCCTGGGTGGTGCGGTCGCGCGCCTGCTTGGCCGAGCCGCCGGCCGAGTCGCCCTCGACGATGAAGAGTTCGGTGCCCTCGGCGGCTTGTCGTGAGCAGTCCGACAGCTTGCCCGGCAGGCGCAGCTTGCGCGTGGCGGCGGCGCGCTGGACTTCCTTGTCCTTGCGGCGGCGCAAGCGGTCCTCGGCGCGGTCGACGACGAAGCCGAGCAGGGCGTTGGCCTGTTTCGGGCTTTCGGTCAGCCAGTGATCGAAGGGGTCGCGCAGCAGTTGCTCGGCCAGGCGCGCGCCCTCGGGCGAGGACAGGCGGTCCTTGGTCTGACCCTGGAACTCGGGGTTGCGGATGAAGATGGAGATCAGGGCGCCCGCATTGGCGATGACGTCTTCCGCCGTGATCTGGGCGGCGCGCTTCTCGTTGATCAGCTCGCCATAGGCCTTCAGCCCCTTGACCAGGGCGGCGCGGAAACCGGCCTCGTGGGTGCCGCCGTCGGGGGTCGAGACGGTGTTGCAGTAGGAGGCGACGAAGCTGTCCGCGTCGCCGAAGCCGATCGGCGACCAGGTGACGGCCCATTCCAGCGCGCCCGCCTCGCCCTTGCGCTCGACGCGCCCGGCGAAGACGGGGGTGACGGTTTCCAGTTCGCCCACGCGCTCGGCCAGGGCGTCGGCCAGGCCGCCGGGGAAGTGCAGGGTCGCCTGGGCGGGCGTCTGGTCGGTGATGCGCTCAGGGGCGCAGCTCCAGCGGATCTCGACGCCGCGGAACAGATAGGCCTTGGCCCGGGTCATGCGGAACAGGCGGGCGGGCTTGAAGGTCGCGCCGACGCCGAAGATCTGCTCGTCCGGCTTGAACCGGATCAGGGTGCCCTTCTTCTTCGACGGGCCGATCTGCTGGATCGGGCCTTGCGACAGGCCGCGGCTGAAGGATTGGCGCCATTCGAAGCCGTCGCGCCACACCGTGACGTCCAGGCTTTCCGACAGGGCGTTGACGACCGAGACGCCGACGCCGTGCAGGCCGCCCGAGGTCTCATAGGCCTTGCCCGAGAATTTGCCGCCCGAGTGCAGCACCGTCATGACGACTTCCAGCGCCGACTTGCCCGGATGGCGCGGGTGCGGATCGACGGGAATGCCGCGCCCGTCGTCGCGCACCGACAGATAGCCCTCGGCGTCCAGATCGACGGTGATCAGCTTGGCGTGCTTGGCGACGGCTTCGTCCATCGCATTGTCCAGCACTTCGGCGAACAGATGGTGCAGGGCGCGCTCGTCGGTGCCGCCGATATACATGCCGGGGCGTTTGCGGACGGGCTCAAGCCCTTCCAGCACCTCGATCGAGGAGGCCGAATAGCCGGTGGCGGCCGCCGTCGCCGTGCTGGCGTGGGACGTCAGCTCGACCTTCGGCTCATGCACCGGCGCAGGCGCTGCCTGAAGGGCCGCCGGGGGCGTCGCCGCAGGAGCGGGCGCCGCAGCGGGAGCGGCGGGCTTGGTCGGTTCGGCGTCGTCGAGCTTGGAAAACAGATCGTCCATCAGGGCATTTTGCGGCGATTCGGGGCAGGGTCTGGTAGGCTTCGCAGAGAGCGGGGGCAAGCGTCGCCTCATTCAGGCCTGTTGACCATCAGGTTGCGGGTCATCAGGGCGACGAACAGGGTCCAGGGCAGGTCCTGGTGCCGCATCAGCACGCTCTCCGACAGGCTGAGCAGCAGGAAGGCGGCCAGATAGGCCAGGCTCCAGTAGCCCTCCCGCCGACCCAGGCCGGACAGGCGGATCAGGACGGCGGACGAGGTCACGGCGACGACGGCGCCGACCAGGCCGACGCCCGTCCAGCCCAGTTCGGCGCGCAGGTCCAGCCAGCCCTGGTGAGCGGACGGCACGCGCCAGCCCGTCTCATGGCGGATCCATTCCATCGGCTCGGCGTGCGGCAGCCAGAAGGCGCTGTAGCCATAGCCGAGCCAGGGTTTGCGTTCGGTCATGCGGCCGATGGCGTCCCAGATTTCGGTTCGCCCGGTGAGGCTGGGGTCCTTGCCGAAGAGGGCCAGAATCTCGACGGAAAACTCGCTCCAGATCCACAGGCCGCCGAGCAGGGCGACGCCCAGACACCAGACGGCGACGACGCCGAACACCGGACCCATCCGCCGGATCGCCAGACACAGGACCACCAGCCCGGCGCCCAGCATGGCCATGATGAGGGCGGTCTTGGATTGCGACCCCAACAGCGCCACGGCGCAGACGCCTAGCGCGATCAGCGCCAGGTTCCGGTCGGCCTTCTGCTCCTGAGCGGCCATCAGGGCGGCGGCGGAGATCAGGCCCACGGCCATGACCATGCCCAGCTGGTTCTTTTCATACCACAGGCCGCGCCACATTCCGGCGTTGACGTCGGCGTGCACGCCAAAGCCGGGAAAGGCGAAGACGGAGATCAGGCTGCCGACGCCAAGGGCCAGGAAGGCGGCGGTCAGCATTCGGGGCAGGGCGATCCCCCGAAAAACCGCGCCCAGATAGATCGCAAAGACGCCGGTCAGAACCAGGGCCAGCACGCGGCGCTCGGTCACCTCCGGCGCCTGGGACCACAGGCTGGACGCTAACGCCAGCGCCGCCATCAGCAGCAGGGGAATGAAGGCGGGCCAGGCCGCCGCCATCCGCCGCGCGCGAAACGCGGCCAGCCCCAGGATCACCAGATAGATCGGCGGCCAGATCAGCCGAAGCACCGGCGTTTCCTGCTGCTGTGGTGCGAAGATCGGGCCGAGCAGGGCGCCGGACAACAGAGCCAGAATCAGAGCCGCCGCCGCCTGTTCCCACAGGGTGGGGGTGTCGGAGACCGGACGTCGAAGGGCGTCGGCCCCCGTCACGCCTTCTCCACGAAGGTGTCGATGACCTTCTTCTCGCCGGCCTTGTCGAAGGTGACGACCAGCTTGTTGCCCTCCACCGCGCGGACGTGGCCGTAGCCGAACTTCTGGTGGAAGACGCGGTCGCCGCGCGACCAGCCGGACGCCGCCTTGGGATCGGCGGTGGCGATCAGGCGGCCTTCGCCCTCGATCACGGCGCGGCGGGCGTAGGCGGGCTTGGGCGTCTGGGCGGCGGTGTAGGTCTGGGCGCGCTTCCAGCCGGGGCTGGAATAGCCGCCGCCGAACGAGGGAGCCTCGTCCCAGCGGCTCTTGGCCTCCTTCATCCCGCTCGAGGCGCCGTAGTAGCCGGTGTCCGACTGCGGCTCGACGTGGGCCAGGGGCAGTTCATCGACGAAGCGGCTGGGCAGTTGCGAGGTCCAGCGGCCGTAGACCATGCGGTTGGCGGCGAAGCTGATGCGCGCATCCTGCTTGGCGCGGGTGACGCCAACGTAGGCCAGGCGGCGTTCCTCCTCCAGCCCCTTCACGCCCTTCTCGTCGATGCTGCGTTGGCTGGGGAAGACGCCTTCCTCCCAGCCCGGCAAGAAGACCAGGGGGAACTCCAGCCCCTTGGCGCCGTGCAGGGTCATGATCTGCACCGAGCCCGAGCCGTCGGCGTTCTCGTCGCGGCGCTCCAGGTCCATGACGAGCGAAACGTGCTCCAGATAGGCCTGCAGCGTCTCGAACTGCTGCATCGACTGGGTCAGTTCCTTCAGGTTGTCCAGGCGGGTCTGGCCGCTGGTGCGGTCGGCCTTCTGCATGGCGGTGTAGCCGCTCTCGTCCAGCAGGGTCTCCGTGACCTGCCAGTGCGGCGTGCCCATGGCCATCAGGTCGCGCCAGCGGTCCAGATCGCGCACGAAGTTGGCCAGCGGCGTGCGGGTGCGCGCTTGAAGCTCGTCCGTCGTGATCAGGTGACGCACCGCCCGCATGGCCGAGACGCCGTTCTCGCGCGCGATGTGCAGGATTTTCTGGACGCTGGTGTCGCCGATGCCGCGCTTGGGCGTGTTGACGATGCGCTCGAAGGCCAGGTCGTCGTCCTCGGACTGGATCAGCCGCAGATAAGCGTGGGCGTCGCGGATTTCCGCCCGCTCGAAGAAGCGCGGCCCGCCGATGACGACATAGGGAATGGCCAGCATCAGGAAGCGTTCTTCAAACGCCCGCATCTGAAACGACGCGCGAACAAGGACGGCCATGTCCTTGTAATTCATGCCCTGTTTGCGGGCTGTCTCGATCTCGTCGGCGATCAGGCGGGCTTCGGCCTCGCCGTCCCAGACGCCGCGCACGCGCACCTTGTCGCCGCTGTCGTCCTCGGTCCACAGGGTCTTGCCCAGCCGGTCCTGATTGGCCGCGATCAGGGCCGAGGCCGCGCCGAGGATATGCTTGGTCGAGCGGTAGTTGCGCTCTAGCCGGATGACCTTGGCGCCGGGAAAGTCGCGCTCGAAGCGCAGGATGTTGTCCACCTCGGCCCCGCGCCAGCCATAGATCGACTGATCGTCGTCGCCCACGCAGCAGACGTTGCCGGTCGAGGAGGTCAGCAGCCGCAGCCACAGATACTGGGCGACGTTGGTGTCCTGATATTCGTCCACCAGGATGTAGCGGAACCGGCGGCGATATTCCTCAGCCAGATCAGCGTGTTTGGACAGGATGGTGATGTTGTGCAGCAGCAAGTCGCCGAAGTCGCAGGCGTTCAGTGTCGCCAGCCGCGCCTGATAGGCGGCGTAGAGCGCCGGGCCCTTCCCGTTGGCGAAGTCTTCGTCGGGCGGCAGCTTGTCGGGCGTCCAGCCGCGGTTCTTCCAGTGGTCGATCATATGGGCCAGCGACTTGGGCGTGAACCGCTTGGTGTCGATGTTGGCCGCTTCCAGCAGCTGCTTCAGCAGCCGCTCCTGATCGTCGGTGTCCAAGATGGTGAAGCTGGACTTCAGCCCGACCAGTTCCGCATGACGACGCAGGATCTGTGCGGCCACCGAGTGGAAGGTGCCCAGCCAGCGCAACCCCTCGGCCGACGGGCCGATCAGGTGGCCGATCCGTTCGCGCATCTCGCGCGCAGCCTTGTTGGTGAAGGTGACGACCAGCAGCTCCCACGGCTTGGCCCGGCCGGTCGCCAGAATGTGCGCCAGACGGGTGGTCAGGACGCGCGTCTTGCCCGTGCCGGCTCCGGCCAGCACCAGAACCGGCCCCTCGGTCGTCTCCACCGCCTCGCGCTGTTCGGGGTTGAGCCCGGCCAGATAGTCGGACGTCGCGCCTTGCGGAGCACCTTGCGGACTCTGGGCGCGGGCGAGGTCGGAAATGCGGGGAGCGGGCAGGTCGGTCACAGGGGCGGGTACTCGGGACAGCGTCTGGGCGTCTGGGGCGGGCGGGGCGCCCATGCGGAATCTGGAAGAGGAGAACATAAGCAGCACAGCGGCCAAAGTCAGTCCCCTTCAGCCAGGGAATGAACGGAACCGTGAAGCCAGAGCGTCGTTGTCCCAAATGACAGGGACTACATAGGAAGGGATGCCTGATGGCGGAGAACTCAAGCAGCGGCGGCAACGCCGGTCTCGCCTTTATCGTAGGCGGTTTGGTGGTGGTGGTGGCCATACTGGCCTGGTTCCTGCTGGGCCGAGGCGCCGCGCCGGAGACCAAGAACGTCGATGTCGACGTCAAACTGCCTGAAGTTTCGGCGCCGGCCGTCCCGGGCGGCAACTGAGGTCGCGCGATGACGGACCCTAACCTCCCGCCCGAGCGCGTCGTTCATCAGACGACCATCAACACCGCCCCGCCGCCACGCAAAGGCGGGGGAGCGGGCCTGGCCTTCCTGGTGGGCGGGCTGCTGGTCGCCGTGGCGGTGATCGCCTGGTTCGTCTTCGCCGGGGGACGCGCGCCTGCGCCGGAGGCGCCGAACCTCGATGTGGACATAAGCGTACCCGCGCCGCGCATGCCCGACGTTCCAGATCGCCCCGCGCCGCCGGAACTCCCCCGCCCCAGCGAGACCCCTCAGGTGACGACGCCGGAACCCAAGGCCTGACGCCGTGACGGTCGGCCTGAAGCGCGTCTATGAGTCTCCGTCTCAGGCGGACGGGACGCGCATTCTGGTCGACCGCCTGTGGCCCCGCGGGCTGAGCAAGGGCAAGGCGCAAGTCGACCTCTGGCTGAAAGAGGTGGCGCCCAGCACTGAGTTGCGCCAGTGGTTCAACCACGATCCCGAAAAATGGCCCGAGTTCCAGCATCGGTACTGCGCCGAGCTGATGGCGAACGCCGAGGCGGTCTCGGAGCTGAAGGCCGCACTGGCGAGCGGCCGAGCGACGCTGGTCTATGGGGCGAAAGATGAAGAGCACAACGACGCGGTCGTGCTCGCGGCCTTTCTAGGCGGCACCTGAGCCGACTATTTCAGGCGGTAGCTGATCGTCGTGACGACGCGCACCTTCTTGTTCGGGGAGCTAGCCTCGTCGCCGGTTCCGTCGCGCGATAGGATCTCGAAAGACCCCTGGCCGGCCGTCTTGATGGGGCCGAGCGGCGCGCCGGAATCCTTGGCGAACTGTTCGGCACCGCTGCGCGCGGCGGCGGTGGCCTCGGCGATCATGGCCGGGCGCACGTCGTTGAGCTTGGTAAAGATGTAGGACGGGCCGTTGAAGTCCTGCAGCACCACGCCCTGGCGCACCAGATCGTTCAGATTACGCGTCGTGGTCTGCACGCGGTCCACGTCGGTGGTGCGCACGATCACGGTCTGGGTCAGGATGAAGCGCGGCCCGCCGGTCTGGCTCATGTATTCGCGCGAACGGGTGTCGGCGACGCCCAGCTGGCCGAGGTCGACAGCATCGTCGGGATAGCCCTGCGCCTTCAGGAACTGGCGCACGATGGCCAGGTCGCCGTCGATGCGGCTCTGGACCTCGGAAAGCACGTCGCCGGAGGTGGTGAAGCGGATCGGCAGGACGGCCAGATCGGCCTTCACGTCCTTTTCCGCCAGGCCGCGCACCGTGACGGAGCGGTCGCCGGCGCGGGCGTTGACTACGCCCTGTCCGATCAAGGCGCCGCCGCCGATCAGGCCGACAGCCACCAGGCCGCCGAAGACAGCCGCCGGGATGAGGCGAGCGGTGTCGATGCGATTATCGCTCATGGGGTCTTCTCTTCTGCAAAGCTGCGGTCGCCGCCCGCCCATTGCAGGGCCAGGACGCGGCAGGATGACGCCAGGGGGCGGCGGCCCCGCCAGTCGTCGATACGGATCATCAGTCCGGCGCGGCTCAAGGAAAGCTCCGCCCCGATGGCGTCCAGAATGGCCCAGAACTCAGGCTCCAGCGCCACCGATGTGGCGTGGCCTGACAGCAGGACGGATCGTTTAATGAGACCGCTCAAGGCTTACCGCACGCCCACCATGACGATGTCGGCGCTGTTCGACGCGCCGCGGGTCAGCACCGAATGGCGTGTGTCGGTCGTGAAGCGCAGGGCGCCGGCGGCATCGCGAATTTCTGCTCGGGCGGCGTATTCAAAGCGGCTGTCGATCTCGTCGTTCGGAACGGACAGGGTGACGGCGTAAGGGGGCGCGCGGCCATCCAAAGGCTGCCGCGACTCGGCGAGCACGCGCGATGGAGCGTCCGCGCGACTGACGTCCTCGATCCTGACCGTCAGGGTATGGCCGGGCGGCAGCATGATGCGCTCACGATAGGTCGCGGTGACCCGGACTTCGGTCGTGTCGCTCGACGGTTCGGGCGAGGTGGTGCAGGCTGCCGCCATCAGGGCAGGGATCATGACGAGCGGGGCGAGAAAAGAGCGCATCAGCGCCTCCATTGCATAAGGTCAGCTTAGCAGAACGCATCAGCGCGACATATGGCTGCAACGCTTGAGAGACGGGACGCCCGAGCGGTGGTATCGCCATGTGTCGTTTAGTCCTGTCGAGTGCGCCTGAGTGCCCCAGTCTGATGCTCCATCGCCAGAAGGCGGATCGTCGTTTCTCCGGTCGCCGGCCATGCTGGCCTTCGGCGGCGTGGGCGTTTGCGCCCTGATCTGGGGCACCACCTGGTACGCCATCACGTTCCAGTTGGGCGCTGTGGACCCGGTGGTGTCGGTGGTGCTGCGGTTCGGGATCGCCTCGGCCCTGCTGGCGCTCGTCGTCAAGGCGACGGGCGGGCGGCTGGCCCTGACGCGCACTCAGCATCTGGCGGCGCTGGGGCAGGGGCTGTTCTCGTTCGCCATCAGCTACGCCTTCGTCTACGCCTCGGAGGAGAAGATCGCCTCGGCGGTGGTGGCGGTGATTTTCGCCGCCTTGGCCTTCCTGAATCTGATCCTGTTCCGCGTCGCCTCGGGCCAGAAGGCGGCGCCGTCCGCCTGGCTGGGCGCCGGGATGGGCGTGGCGGGCGTCGGCGTTCTGTCTGCGGGCGAGGTGATGGGCGCGGGGCTGGGCGTCCATGCCGTGGCGGGCGTCAGCTTCGCCCTGATCGCTGTCGTCGCCTCGGCCTTCGGCAACTGGTTCGCCTGGCGCGGCCAGCAGGCGGGCTCGCAGGTGCTGCCTTCGACCGCGTGGGCCATGGCCTATGGCACGGGAACGCTGGCGCTCTACGCCCTGGTCACAGGGGTGTCGTGGTCGGTCGCCTGGAGCCCGGCCTATATCGTTTCCCTGCTGTACCTGGCGGTGTTTGGCTCGGTCATCGCCTTCGGCCTGTACTTCACCATCGCCAGGGCGAGGGGCTATGCGCTGGCCAGCTACATCTCGGCCCTGACGCCGCCGATCGCCATGCTGGTGTCGGTCATGTTCGAGGGCGCCCGCTTCGGCGTCCTGGCCTTGGCGGGCCTGGCCCTTGTGCTGGCCGGGCAGTTGTTCCTGATCCGCGCGCCAAAGCGATCGGCGGCCTAGGCGTCGTCAGGCTTTTCCAACTTGTGACCGTCCAGCCGGGCGGCGTCGCGCTCGCGCTCCGTCTGGGTGGTCAGCCGTTCGACCTTGGTGCGGCCGAAGGTCAGGCGGTTGGCCTCGGCCGTACGCTTGGCGTCGACCTTGGCGCGCGCCTTGCGCGCCCGGTTCAAGTTGACGATCTCGGCCATCAGGCGCGTCCCGGCATCGGGCGGGGCATCGACATTGTGAACTCCCACGATAGGCTTGGCGGTGAACCCATGGCGGGCGGGCTCGTTGTCTCAGCGTCCCTCACAGCCATTGGAGTCAATCATGATAAACGCCTCGATGATCAAGGAACATCAGGAAGTCGTCGGTTCCGACGGCGGCCACGTCGGCCGGGTGGACCACGTAAAGGGCGATCAGATCGAGCTGGCCAAACTGGATCTGGGTTCAGGCCTGAAGCACCATATGATCCCGGTCAGCTGGGTGTCCCGCGTCGACGAGCACGTTCATCTCAACCTCAGCAAGGACGAGGCCAAGGCGCGCTGGACCGAGAAGCACTAGTCACGCCTTACCGTGATTTCATCGAAGGCCCCGCTGCAATCAGCGGGGCCTTTCGCCATATGAGGGGGGTGGTGACGCGAAAGGGCCGATGATTTGATCCGATTGATCCTCAATCTGCTGTGGCTCTTCCTGGGCGGCTTCGCCTCGGGTCTGGCTTGGTTGTTCGGCGGACTGCTGCTGGCGCTGACCGTCGTGGGCTTGCCGTGGGCGTTCTCGGCGTGGCGGATCGCCAGCTATTCCTTCTGGCCGTTCGGGCGCGAGATCGTCTGGCGCGATCCGAACCCGGCTGATCTGGGCGCAGGCTGCCTGGGTGTCGGGCTGAACGTGATCTGGCTGGTGCTGGCGGGCTGGTACATCGCCCTGGCGCATATCCTGATCGCCGTGCCGCAGTTCGTCAGCCTGATCGGCATTCCGTTCGCGCTGAAGAATGTCGAACTGGCGCGGCTGTCGCTGGCGCCGGTGGGGCGGACCATCCGCGACAAGGGCTGAACATGAAAAACGCCGGCCGGGGCGAACCCGACCGGCGTCTTCATATCTGGTGATGCCCGCGGCTCACTGCGGCGCGATCATCTTCTCGGGGCGGACGTATTCGTCGAACTCGGCGTCGGTCAGATAGCCGCCGCCGACGGCTTCCTGGCGCAGGGTGGTGCCGTTCTTGTGCGCCGTCTTGGCGATCTTGGCGCAGGTGTCGTAGCCCAGCTTGGCGTTCAGAGCGGTGACCAGCATCAGGCTGTTTTCCAGGCCATCCTTGATGTTGTCCTCGCGCGGCTCGATGCCGACGACGCAGTTGTCGGTGAAGCTGATGGCCGCGTCGGCGACCAGGCGCACCGACTGCAGGAAGTTGTAGGCCATGACCGGGTTGTAGACGTTCAGCTCGAAGTGGCCTTGCGAACCCGCGAACGAGATGGCGGCGTTGTTGCCGAACACCTGGGCGCAGACCTGGGTCAGGGCTTCGCTCTGGGTCGGGTTGACCTTGCCCGGCATGATGGACGAGCCCGGCTCGTTTTCCGGCAGCGACAGCTCGCCCAGACCGGCGCGCGGGCCCGAGCCCAGGAAGCGGATGTCGTTGGCGATCTTGAACAGCGAGGCGGCGACCGTGTTGATCGCGCCGTGGGTGAAGACCATGGCATCGTGGGCGGCCAGGGCCTCGAACTTGTTCGGTGCCGTGGTGAAGGGCAGGCCGGTGATCTTGCCGATGTTCTCGGCGACCTTTTCAGCAAAGCCCACGGGCGCGTTCAGGCCGGTGCCGACGGCAGTGCCGCCCTGGGCCAGCTCCATCAGGCGCGGCAGGGTCAGCTCAATGCGCTCGATGCCCATGGCGACCTGGTGGGCGTAGCCGCCGAACTCCTGGCCCAGCGTCAGGGGCGTGGCGTCCTGGGTGTGGGTGCGGCCGATCTTGATGATGTGGGCCCAGGCCTTGGCCTTGGCGTCCAGCGCGGCGTGCAGGTGCTTCAGCGCGGGCAGCAGGTCGTTGACCACCTGCTCGGCGCAGGCGACGTGCATGGCCGTCGGATAGGTGTCGTTCGACGACTGGCTCATGTTGACGTGGTCGTTGGGGTGGACCGGCTTCTTGGAGCCCATCTCGCCGCCCAGCATCTCGATGGCGCGGTTCGAGATCACCTCATTGGCGTTCATGTTCGACTGGGTGCCCGAACCGGTTTGCCAGACGACCAGCGGGAAGTGGTCGTTCAGCTTGCCCTCGATCACTTCATTGGCGGCGGCGATGATGGCGTCGGCCAGCTTGGCGTCCAGCTTGCCCAGGTCGCGGTTGGTCTCGGCCGCGGCGCGCTTGACGACGCCGAGCGCACGCACGATCGGCAGCGGCATCTTCTCCCAGCCGATCTTGAAGTTGCCGAGCGAGCGCTGGGCTTGCGCGCCCCAATAGCGATCAGCGGCGACCTCGATGGGGCCGAAGGTGTCGGTTTCGATACGAACGTTGCTCATGTGCGCGGGACTCGTCTCTCAGGCGTGGCGGGAAGATGCCGGGCGGTGTAGCACGCAGGCGCGGCGGAGCAAGGCGAGCCGCTGATCACGAAAGGCGGACGGCGCGTGCACGGCTGGATCGGAACCGGAAAGGTCAGGGCGCGCGAGCAGGGCGAGGCGGTCGAGATCACCATCGACGGCCTGACCACCCAGGCCAAATACTACAAGCCGCTGGTCTATGAGTTCATGCGCAAGGAGTGGGTGTCGCGCCCCTCCTGGGGCGACTACGTCGTCGAGATCGTGATGGAGCACGTCGGCGACCCGCCGTGGATGGATCTGGACAATCTGGCCAAGGCCCTGCTGGACGCCATCAAGGGCTATCTGTTCCACGACGACAGCCAAGTCGCCCGCCTGCTGGTCGAACGCCGCGAAGGCGAGCGCGAGCGGATCAGCATCAGGGTGTTTCCGAGGGGGTAAAGGCAGGGGCGCTCGGTCCGTCTGGACAGGGGTCGGTTTCGGGACGGGGCCTAAGTCAAAAAGCGCCCGGTTGCGAACATTCGATATCTGCGCATATCGTCAGCGAATGCGGGCACCCGGGACTTTTGAAACCGAGCGATTGCGCCTGCGTCCAGTCCAGAGAATGGATGCTGCGGACATTTTTCAATATGCGGGCGAGGTCCCTCCGACCCGTTTCATGCCGTTCCAACGCCATCAAGATATTGCTGACAGTCTGGCGTTCGCGCAGCGTTGTGAAGGCTGCTGGATCGAGGGCTCGGCTTTCCCTTGGGCTGTTACCGAGAAGATGTCTGAGCGCTTTTTAGGGGTGCTGGAACTGCGATTATCACCGCCCAAGGCTGACTTCGGCTACATCTTCGCTGAACCCTTCTGGGGAAAGGGCTTCGCCACCGAAGCCGCATCCGCCGTGGTCGCCTGGGCAATTGCTCAGCCCTCAATCCTTCGCGTCTGGGCAACATGCCATCCTAGCAACGTGGCGTCGGCTGCGGTCCTCCGTAGGGCGGGGCTAAGCTACGAAGCGACGCTGGCGAGTTGGGAAGCGCGCCCTCAACTTGGCGAAGTCGCCGGCCCGAGCGATTGCTACGCTCTCACGAGGTCCGCGACAGGATGATCGCCTTCACCCTTAGGCGAACCTCGCTTCACGACCCTGTGTGGATGTTTATGGAGCCTGAGTAACCTCGGGGTACCGGCGCTCGGGCGCTGAGGCCAAGGCGACGCTTGAAGCCTATTTCTTCCGGAACTGGTCCAGAGAGACGACCTTGGGACCGTCGTCGCCGGAAGGCGGCGGGGCTGCGGCCTCCGGGTCGCGCGCGGGCGGCGACAGGGGGGCGATCTCGGCCTCGACGATTTCCGGCTCGTCGAACTGTAGCAGGAACTGCACGCTGGGATCGTAGAAACGAACCACGGCGCTATAGGGCACGGTCAGCACCTTGGGCGCGCCGCCGAACTTCAGCATCACCGAGAACAGGTCAGGCTCGACCGCCAGATCCCAATACTGGTGCTGCAGCACCACCGTCATCTCGTCCGGATATTTGGCCAGGACGTCGGGCGGGACGCTGACGCCCGCCGCGCGGGTCTTGAAGGTGATGTAGAAATGGTGGGCGCCGGGGATGCCCTCGGGCATGGCCGCGCGCTCCAGCGCCAGGCGGATCACGCCGCGCAGGGCGTCCTGGGCGAGCTGCTCATAGTGCATCTCGTCGACAGGGGGAGTTTGATCCGTCATCAGCGCCTCAAAACAGGGGAACGCGTGACTGTTACCCGCCAAGCGCAGGCGACGGAAGACGCAGAGTCGCCGCCGGATCAGGAATTTCGATTTTTGCGAGAAGCGCCGGGATTCTGTTGCCAGGCTCCCGACAGGCCCCGCCTAAGGATCTGAACCCCTAGGACTTAAGTGTTCGAAATCAACCGAACCGCATTACGCGGCGAGGCGGACTTCTCCAGCGAAGTTATCGTTCGCAGTTAGATAAAGGCCCGATGCGGTGGGCCAGGACGAGCGAAAGCAATCCTCTTTACACGTCCGTCGATGCTAGTCGGCCCCATGCTGCCTCCGCCGATAACGCGGGGAAGAAGTTGGTGGAGCCGCCGGGATTCGCACCCGGGTCCGGTCCGCTTATTACAGGCGCGTTTATCGCCATAGCCCGGGCGAACCCGAGCAGGATCAATATAGTATGGGCGACGCCGCCTTCCAAGGGGCTGGCGCAGAAGTTCATGCGAAACCGGGATGGCGAGGCCAGTCTCGCTGCTGGTTGCGGAACCACGTCAACTGGCGCTTGGCGTAGTTGCGGGTGGATTGCTTCACGGCGGCGACGGCGTCGTCCAGCGACAGGTCGCCCGCCAGATGCGCCGCCAGCTCCCGCACGCCGACAGCCTTCATGGCGGGCAAATCGGGGGGCAGGTCGCGGGCGACAAGGGCGCGAACCTCGTCCAGAGCGCCGTGGGCCATCATTACATCGACGCGGGCGTCGCAGGCGGCGTAAAGGCGTTCGCGCGGGGGCTCCACGACAAGGGCCTCATAGCTGCCGGGCGCCAGCAGGGGGCGGGTGTCGGCCTTCCAGTCACTGAGGGCGCGGCCGCTGGCGCGATGCACGCTAAAGGCGCGGACCAGCCGCTGGCGGTCTGCGGGGAAGATGGCGGCCTCGGCGGCCGGATCGATGTGCGCCAGGCGGCGCCGGAAAACGGCCTCGCCCTCGGCGTCGAACTCGGCCTGAACGGCGTCGCGGACGTCGACCGGGACAGGCGGGATGTCGGCCAGCCCCTTGGTCAGGGCGTTGAAGTAGAGGCCCGTCCCCCCGACCAGCAGGGCCGGGCGGCCCTCGGCGGCCAGTTCGGCGAGCAGATCCATCACCGCACGGCTCCAGCGCCCCACGGACCAGGCGTCGGCGGCGTCGGCGACGCCGTAGAGGCGGTGCGGAATCTCGGCCTCGTCCTCGGCGGACGGCCGGGCGCTGAGCACGCGCAGGTCGGCGTACAACTGCTGGCTGTCGGCGTTGATGATGAGGGCGTCCGTTTCGCGCGCGCGCTGCATCGCCAGCCGCGACTTGCCTGAGGCGGTGGGGCCGGCGATCAGGGTGAGGAGGGGCTGGGACAAAGGATCAACTCGCGAACGGACGCTTAGGGCGATAGAACGCCCGTCACCGGCCCGGCAAGTCCGTCGGGTCTTCAAGGAGTCTTCATCGTGACTGACCGCGCCGCCGTCCTCGCTGTCCTCGACGCCGTGACCGACCCCAGGTCGGGGCAGGGGTTGGCGACCGCCGGGCTGGTGCAGGGACTGGTGGTGGCCCAGGGGCGCGCGGGCTTCGTCATGGAGGTTCCCGCCAGGGAGACGGCGCTTTACGCCCCGGTGCGCGATGCGGCCGAGGCGGCGCTGAAGGCCATGCCGGGCATGGAGCGGGTGTCGGTCGTGCTGACGGCCGAGGCGGTGGCCGCGCCGGCGCGCCGCACGGCCGGACTGTCGAAGGCGGCGACGGATCAGGGGCGGCCCAAGGCACCGGTTCCGACCGAGCGCCCGGCCCATGTGAAGCGCGTGCTGGCCGTGGCGAGCGGCAAGGGCGGGGTCGGCAAGTCGACGGTCTCGGTCAATCTGGCGGCGGCCCTGGCGGCGCGCGGCCTGTCGGTCGGGGTGCTGGACGCGGACGTCTATGGCCCGTCGCTGCCGACCATGCTGGGGATTTCGGGCCAGCCCGCCTATGAGGACGGGGCGATGGTTCCGCACGTGGCGCATGGGCTGAAGGCCATGTCGGTCGGCCTGCTGACCAAGGCCGAGGACGCCATGATCTGGCGCGGGCCGATGGCGTCGCAGGCCATCAACCAGATGCTGACCCAGACGCGCTGGGGGACGGAAGAGCAACCGCTGGACGTCCTGGTCATCGACCTGCCGCCGGGCACCGGCGACGTGCAACTGACCCTGATCCAGAAGACGCCGTTGGACGGGGCGGTCATCGTCACGACGCCGCAGGAAGTGGCCCTGGCCGACGCGCGCCGGGCGCATACCCTGTTCGACAAGGTCGGCGTCCCCACGTTTGGCTTGGTCGAGAACATGAGCGGCGAGGTGTTCGGAACCGGCGGCGCCGAGGCCGAGGCGGCGCGTCTGGGCGCGCCCTATCTGGGCGATCTGCCGCTGGACGGGGCGCTGCGGCGGGCCGGCGACGCGGGGCGGCCATTGGTCGCCGTTGACCCGCAGCATCCGGCGTCCGAGCGTTTCAGGCAGATCGCCGCGAAGGTCGCCCAGTCCTTGGGTCTTTAGGTCGCGGGCTCTTAGAGGGAGGCCATGATGGCTGAGCAGGAACAAGCCGTGGTCGTCTGCGGCATCGACGGCAGCGCGCACGCTGAAAGCGCCGTGCGCATCGCGGCGCAGTTCGCCAGGGCGAAAGGCGCCAGACTGGCGCTGGTGGCGGTCAATCCGCTCAGCTCGGCCAGCGGCCACCCGGACATTCGCGCCTGGAAGGCCGAGGAGCAGGACGCCATTCTGATGCGGTCGATGACCGAGGCGCGGCGTTATTGCCCGTCGGTTGAAGCGGTCACGACCGAAGGGCACGACGTGGCTGACGCCCTGATCGCGGCCGCCGCCGCCCTGGGCGCGGATCACATCGTGGTGGGCACAGGCGACCGCAAAGGGCTGGTGAACTGGTTGATGGGCTCCACCGCCGAGGCTGTCGCCGCCCGCGCCCCGGTCAGCGTGACGATCGCGCGCTAGGGTCTCGGCTCAGGTGGGCTCGAATATCCCGCCGGGCATGATCTCATTGGCGTGATCCCGAGGACCTCCTGATGTTCAGCAGCGGTCCAGAACCGTGAAGGCGAAGGCGTGCTCGTCCTTTTCGCCCGCCTCATGCGGTTCAAACGCGGTGCGGACGAAGGCGGTTTCGTCAAGGGCGGGGAAGACGGCGTCGCCCTCCGGCTCGGCCTCGACTTCGGTGATGTACAGGCGTTTGGCGCGCGGCAGGGCGGCGGCGAAGACGGCCGTGCCGCCGATGACGCAGACCTCGTCCACGCCGTCGTCGGCCGCCTGTTCGCGGGCGATGGACAGGGCTTCGTCCAGCGTCGAACAGACAACAGCGCCCTTGGCCAGGCCCGCCTCGGCGTAGGACTCGTCCTTGGTCAGGACGATGTTCAGCCGCCCCGGCAGGGGACGCAGGGGCAGGCTCTCCCAGGTCTTGCGGCCCATAATGCAGGGCTTGCCCATGGTCACCGCCTTGAAGCGCTGCAGGTCCGAGCGCAGCCGCCAGGGCAGGTCGCCGTCCCGGCCGATGACGCCATTGCGGGCGCGGGCGACGACGAGGGCGATGCGAGGCAGGGCCAAGGCGGTTCTCCGAAGCGAATCGGGAGCCGCGCGACGCCGCTCCCGTCCGTAGGAGTTAGGCGTCCGGCTGGAGCAGTTTCAAGCCTCGGTCTTCAGCCAGCTCAGCCATTTGCGCTGCATCGCGGCGTTCAGGTCGACGCCGGCGCGGTCGCAGTAGATCAGCAGCATGCCCAACACGTCCGCCGCTTCATCGGCCAGGGCTTGGGCGTCGGCGGCGCCGCGCGCCCTTTGGGTCAGGCGCAAGTGCTCGGCGGTCAGCTCGCCCAGCTCTTCCTGCAACTTCAGCAGAGCCCAGTCGCGGTCGCGGTCGATGGCGTGTTCGCGCGCGTAGATGTCGGAGATGCGCAGCACATCCGCCTGCAGGTCGGTCAGCTTCATGCGAGGATCAGACGGCGACGGCGGCCTTGATGTGCGGCCAGGATTGGTAGTCGTTCAGCACGAAGTCCGACAGCTCAAAGCCGAACAGGTCGGTCTTGTCCGCCACCGTCAGGGTCGGCAGGGGCAGGGGGGCGCGGCTGAGTTGAAGCTCTGCCTGCTCCAGATGGTTCAGATACAGGTGGGCGTCGCCGAAGGTGTGGACGAAGTCGCCCGGCTCCAGCCCCACGACCTTGGCCAGCATGTGCGTCAGCAAGGCGTAGGAGGCGATGTTGAACGGCACGCCCAGGAAGACATCGGCCGAGCGTTGATACAGCTGGCAGCTCAGCTTTCCATCGGCGACGAAGAACTGGAACAGGCAGTGGCAGGGCGGCAGGGCCATGTCGTCCACGTCGGCCGGATTCCAGGCGCTGACGATGTGGCGGCGGCTGTTGGGGTTGGTCTTCAGGCCGTGAACCAGCTTGCTGATCTGGTCGATGCTTTGGCCGTTCGGGGCGGCCCAGGAGCGCCACTGCTTGCCGTAGACGGGGCCGAGGTCGCCCTCGGCGTCGGCCCATTCGTCCCAGATGCTGACGCCGTTGTCCTTGAGCCAGGCGATGTTGGTTTCGCCGCGCAGGAACCACAGCAGTTCGATGAAGATCGACCGCGTGTGCAGCTTCTTCGTCGTCAGCAGGGGAAAGCCCTTGGACAGGTCGAAGCGCATCTGACGCCCGAAGACGCCCAGCGTTCCGGTGCCGGTGCGGTCGTCGCGCCGCACGCCATTGTCGAGGATATCCCGCAGCAGGTTCAGATACTGCCATTCGGGATGGTCGGCGGGCGCGGCCGCCGTGCGGGCTTCAAGATCGGCGAGGGCGACGGCGGCGTTCATGCTCTGAGGATGCCGCTGATTCTCTCCCGAGGGCAGGGGCCTGATTCTCTTGCTCACAGAAAAGAGAAAACGCCCGCTGACGGATCAGCGGGCGCTCTTGGCTTCAGGCGTTCGGCCGTTACTTGCCGGGCGCGAGGCGTTCGTTCTGGACCCAGCCGACGTTGTCGTTGTCGTCCATGACCTCCCACCAGGCGCCGTCCCGCTGGCCGGTCGGATAGAGGCGCAGGCCGGCGGGCAGGGCGCGCACGACCGAGCCGCCGTTCGGGGCCGAGCGCAGCGTCGACGCCGTCTGGACCGTATAGCTCTGGATCGGGGCGGACTGGGCCGCCGAGCCGCCTTCCAGGCCGCCCATCTGGGTCACCATGTCGGTGTAGGCCTGGATGAAGGACTGGGCCACGATGCGGCCGATCTCGGTGTTTTCATAGCTGCCGCCGCCCAGGGCGCCTGCGCCGAAGCCTGCGGCGCCGACGCCCCAGCTCAGGTCGCGCTTGGAGGCGTAACCTTCGGTCACCAGCTCGGTTTCCGAGGTGCGGACGTTGGTCAGCGACAGGACGGTGTTGGCTTCCATGCTGCGCGTGCGCAGGCCGCCGACGAGGGCGCCGGCGCGCCCGCCCAGCGCCGCGCCGGCCAGACCGGCCAGGGCGTTCCCGCCGCTGTTGGCGTTCTGGCTGGCGATTTCGCCGACCAGCACATAGTCGGCCGCGCGCACCTGGCCGCCGCCGACGTTGGAGCCGCGCTGCAGGTCGCCGCCTGCGGCCATCTCGCGTTCGCGCTGGGCGACGCTCATGCCGGCGCCGCGATCGACCAGGGTGAAGCAGCCCGAACGCTGGATCACGACGCGCAGCAGGCTCTGCGGCGGCGACAGCTGCAGCTCGCGCCAATAGTCGGACTGGCCGTCAGTGATGGTGATGGAGCCGAGGCTGGCCCGGCAGCGCGGGATCTGCGCCATTTGCGCGTCCTGGGCGCGCTGCGCGCCGCTGCGCGCCTGGGCCAGGGATGCGCTCGGCAGGGCCAAGGCGGCGATCGAGACGGCGAGGGCCGGGGCGATAAGATAGGTCTTCAAAACGTGATCTCCTGGTTTCGCTATCAAGCTTCACGGCCCTTGGCGCCGACACGCGGCGGGCGCGAACGCCGTAGCAATACGGTGAAGCTAAGGGAACCTTGTTTATTGAGCGTCGACCAATCGGTCCTGCGGCAGCCAACCGATGTTGTCGTCAGCGTCCAGAACCTCGACCCATTGGTCATCAGACTTTCCAGTCGGAAACACCGCCGCCCCCGCCGCCAGGGGTCGAATGGCCTCGCCGTCTGGAGCCTTGCGCAGCACCGTCGGCAGGGCCAGTTGACGGCTGGCCAGGCTCTGCGCTGCGTCGGTGCGGCGACGGAGTTCGTCTTCCCGCCGGATTTCTTCGCGCAGGCGGCGTCGTTCTTCTTCGCGCGCGCGATCGAGACGCTCCTGCTCGCGGCGTTCCGCCTCGGCCTTGCGAGCGGCTTCGGCCTCGCGCTCGGCGGCGGCGGCGCGCACAGCCTCACGGTTGGCGAGCGTGACCTCCGGCGTCTGCGCGCCCGTGCCGCCAAGGCTGGTCACGAGATCGGCGTAACCGCGCACCAGGGCCAGGGCGATCACCTTCCCCTCATCCTGGCTTTCATAGCCGGCGCCGACGCGGCCGCCGAAATGGTTGTCGCGGATGCGAAGGCGGCGCAACTCGTCCTTGTTGGCCACGGCGCGCGTAGTGCCGACGGTTTCAGCCAGAGGCACGCTGGCCAGCGAAAAGACGATCTGGGCGTCTTCCTTGCCGCGACCGATGTCCTTTTTCAGGTCGCGAATCCGCTCAACCGTATTGGCGTTCAGCGCCTGGGCCGGGGCGGCCTGAGCGCCCTTCTGGCCGCCGAGGGCGTTGCCGGCCATGTTCATGGCCGCATTCATGGCCTGCATCTGCAAGGGATTAAGCCCGGCCTCGGCGCCTAGACCGCCCAGACCACCGAGACCTCCGCCCAGATCGCCGCCCGTGGCTGCGGCCAGGCCGGCCGTGAGCAGGGCGCGCCCGCCGACCGCCGCCAGCGAGCCAAGTAGACCCGACCTGCGGTCGCTGTCGGTCGATTCGATGGGGTTCGCCAGTTCGGCGACCAGGACGAAGTCGGCCGTGCGGACGCGCGCGGCGCCGCCCAGGCTGCGCTCGCGCTCGACCAGATCCATCCCGGGGCCGCGCTCGATCAGGGTGAAGCAGCCGGAATCGCGAATCACGGTGCGCAGCAGTTCCGTCGGCTCGCCCAGCCCCATCTGCTCGAACAGGACGCCCTGGGTTTCGGCGATCGCCACGGTTCCCAGATTCTGGGTGCAGCGCGGCGCTTCGTTCACGACCTGAGCCGCTTCCGCGTTGGATCGGCGGTTGAAAATCTGCGCTTCAGCCGGGGACGCCGAGACGGCGAACAGGGCCGAGGTTGCCGTCAGGGCGAGCGCGAAACGATACATGATGAACAGGCCGATTGTGAAAAACCGGCCCGCCCTTAGCTTTGCCGTTGCTGCAAAGCAATCGACGTCTAGCCGGAAAAGCAGCCTGCGCTGAGGAAGGCCGCCTCCTCTGCGGATGTCACGCGGCCCAGACAGGCGTTCCTGTGCGGGAAGCGGCCGAAACGGGCGATGATGTCCCGATGAATCACGGCGAACTTGTACGTCTGCGCTTCGGTCGCTTCATCCAGCAGAGCCAGAAGGTGGTCCTGATCCTCCAACGACTCGGAGTGCATCAGAGGCATCAGCATGAAGGGGCGCAGTTCCGCCGCGACCTGGCGATCATGTCCGCGCTCAATCGCTTTCTTGGCGAAGGCGACGGCGAGGGGGTCGGTGGCGAACATGTGGGCGGTGTCGCGAAAGGCGTTTCGCGGCAACTGGTCCAGCAGGATGATCAGGGCCAGGGCGGCGTCGGGCGTCTCCAGCCAATGATCCAGCTGGCGCGCGGCGGCGGCGAAGTGGCTGTCGCGGCCCAACTCGGTGAAGGCGCGGTCGAAGGCGGCGTCCTTGGCGAACCATTTTTCGGGGCCGGCCTCGGTCCAGAAGGCGACGACTTCGGCAGGGGTCAGAACTTGGGTCATGCCGCCAGCCTAGCAGCAGCGCGCCAGCGGGCGCGACCTTGCGACGGCTCTGACTTCGCAATTAGAGAAAGAAATGGTCGGAGTGGCAGGATTCGAACCTGCGACCCCCGCGTCCCGAACGCGGTGCTCTACCAGACTGAGCCACACTCCGACTTTACGCAATCAGACGAGCCGTGGCCGCCGCTTGCGTCGAGGAGGGGGCTTATAGCCATGCCGACCGGCCCTCGCAAGCGGGTAAATGAGCCTCCGGAAAAAACTCTTGGGCCGAGGAAAATTCTCTCCTTTTCAGGTGTTGCATCCCCCGAAACCTTGGCGTATCTGACCGCTCCTCGCCGGGACGCACTGCGCCGGCGGGAACACCGGACCGCTGGGGAATGGTGTAATGGTAACACTACGGTTTTTGGTACCGTCATTCTAGGTTCGAGTCCTAGTTCCCCAGCCACCGTCCGATAAGGGTAGAGCGCATCACGCGCCCCCTTCGGGGCTCAGGTTTTACATCGGGTTTTACAGTTGATCTTCTGTTCCGGGTCTCCTGGAGCCGCGCGATCGTGCTCAGGCCGATGGCCTCTCCCGTTACATAACGCCGCGCGATCTCCTTCACGCGGTTGAACTCTCAGCCCAGGATCGTGGCGACATCATCCAGCGGCAGGCCTGCACGGACGAGTTGGTGGCGGCCGTGCCGCGCAGATCGTGGAAGCGCAGACCCTCAAGGCCGGCGCTGGACCTGCCAGACCGTTTCGTCGCCTCATCCGCCTCAAGGCGGGCGCGCCTCACGCCGCTATCCAGGCCGTTGCCGGGCGGCGTCCAGGGCAGACCATCCGACGTCTGCAGGACGGTCGGGCATTCGCCGCGATCCAGATCATCCAGCACGGCCCTGACATGCGTTGAAACCCACACGGTGGCCTCGTCTTGCGCCCTGGCTGCGCGCGGCGTCGGCGTGGCTATCGTCAACGAACGACTGGCGCAGGCCTATGTGCGGGATCAAACCGTGCTGGGTCGGTTCAATCCAGACATTCTGCATGAACACGCCTTCGTGGTGTCCAGCAGCGTCAAGCCGTCGCGTCTGGCCGAGGAGTTTCTTAGAATGCTGTCACCGGCTCAAGAACCGGCTGGGGACTCGCTTGGGGGCGATTTCGGTCCGTAGGTTTCATGCCGAAATCAGCCTAGTTAATCACAATCAGACTGGTGAATCCGCGATTGCCTATAAGGGCTGGGAAAGCAGGGGGGGCCGTCGGGTCATGGCCCCCCCCGCCCGATCTTGGGCCCCCGCTCGTGTCCGGGGCGGACTTGATTTATGCGCTGCAGAGCTAGGCGACCCAAATCAGACGCTGCTTCACCCGGACCGGCACGATAGGCGGAAGAGGTGCTTAACGCCGGGTTGCGTCGGCGATCAGGGCGCGTCCGCGCTCTACAGCAGCTTGGGTAGTCAATGTCCCTGCATTGATCTGGTCCGCCAGATCCATCAGAGGGGCGCTGGTGACGGCGCCGGTTTCAGCGACCTCCTGAACATGGACGCCTCCGTCGCGTGCGATCACGGCATCCCATGCGGCGCGGACCTCGGCCCAATAGTCCTTGGTCGCGGCCCAATAGTCGTCGCCGGGCTTGGGCTCGAAGGCCGTCGAGGCGTCGTAGGTGTTGACCACGTCTTCCTGAACCACGCCCTGAGGAACACCGCCGTTACGTCCAGTCATTTTGACGTTGTCTTGAATGTGGACCCAGCCGCCCGGACGGATAACGTGGCGATTGGTCCCAAGATAACGGTCATAGACCGGGTTGCGCACCGCGTCGCGACGGGCCAGCGGCCGCCAGGTCGGGCCGGACGTCCACACGGTCATGCCATTGTCATAGCTCCAACGTCCGACGCCGCCATAGCGAGGCGAATCGTCCGTTTGCCAGACAGTCTGGGACCAGGCGCCGCGACGCTCTTCGGCCGACACAGGAGTCAGGGTCCACTGGTTCGGTCCGGCGTAGGTCAGCACGGTCTCGGGCTGATAGGCCCAGTCCTGACGCCAGTGTTTGACCAGTATGGTCTGGCCCTGGTGATACATGACCAGGATGTGCTGAAGGCTGATGCGATCGCCGGTGTCGTAGACGATACGCACGATCTCGGTGCCGCCGGACCGCTTGGGCTCGAGCGGCTGATAGTCCGCCTGCAGGCCAACCGTCTCGCGCATGTCGAAACGCACGCGATAATCGCCGACCTGGGCCAGGATGGCCTGACGGTCCTGTTCAAAGGCGCTGGCGGGCGGCTGGGTCTGGCCTGTCGCCGGCGAGGCGGGCAACGCCTGGACAGCCGGGGCGCCGGTCAGAAGGGCGGCCGCGATCAAGATTGCGCGCATGGGGGCTCCATTGGTTTGCGAAGGACGGGGTTTCAACTGACGCTTCCGGGGCATGGTCGAGCTCACAGGCGCACGCTCAGAGACACGCCGAAGTTGCGGCCGGGCTGGGTGAAGGCGTCCAGCGTCGCCGGTCGGGCGCCGACGGCCGGGCTGTTCAGACCGCGCACGTCGCTCCACCAGGCGTATTTCTCGTCAAAGACGTTGAAGGCGCCGGCGCGCAAAGTGGCCCGTTCGGTCACGTTCCAAAAGGCGGTGACGTCCAGCAGGGTGAAGCGCTCGCCCGGCCAGCACAGGCCGCCGCCGCATTCGTGGTTCGACTTCCTGTCGGACCAGGTGACCATGGCGCTTCCGCCCCAGACGCCCGACGGAGCGGCGTAATTCAGCCCGCCGACCAGCTTGATCGGATCCACGCTGGTCAGGGCGCCGCGCTGGCCGTCCGTCTCCTGCTCGCCATCGGCGAAGGAGGCGGCGACGATGGCCGAGAAGCCGTTGTCCCAGTGAATATCGCCGCGCGCTTCCAGGCCCCAGATCTCGACCTTGGTCAGGTTGACGTACTGATAGATCAGCGGATCGACGCCCGGCACGCCGGTCCCGCTCACCACGACCTGATTGATGAAGTCGTCGTATTCCGTGCGGAAGGCCGTGGCCTGCAGCGAAAGGGCGCCGCCGAAGGCCTCCAGATTGCGGAAGCGGAAGCCGCTCTCGATGCTCTCGCTGGTTTCGGGCTTCAGGTCCGGGTTCGGAATGGACTCATAGCCGAACACCGGGTTGGCGAAGAAGTTGTTCACCTGCATCGGCGAGGGCGCCTTGAAGCCCTGGGCGTAGTTGGCGAAGACGCCGAAATGATCGTCGGCCCAGTAGATGGCGCCGATCTTGGGCGACAGATGGCTGTCGCTCTGCCCCTCGGCCGGGGCCGGGAACAGGGCGTCGGCCTGCGGCGTCAGCTCATACCAGTCGTAGCGCAGGGCCGGGATGATGCTGAGGCGGCCGCCCAGCAGATCGATCTCGTCCTGGATGAACAGGCCCGCCAGGTCGAACTCGGTCTTGGGGAAAGGCCGGGCGGGGAAAGGCTCGCCCATGGGCGGGACCGTGCCATCGCGGATGCCTTCCTGGGTGGTGCGCGACCAGTCGGCGCCGAAGGTGACCCGGTGGCGGACGCTCTCCCCTCCGAAGCTTCTGGAGCCCTGCGCCGCCAAACCCCAGACAGCGTTGTCGAAGGTCACGTCGCGGGTGCGGTCGACCGCTGGCGTGCGGTCCTCATAGGTGAACTGGCGCGTGGTCGAATCCTGCCAGAACGCGGCCACAGAGCCGGAATCCAGACCTAGGACGTCGTCGAAACGCCAGTCGAGGCTGACGCGATCGCGCTGGGTCTCGTCATGAGCCGTCAAGCCGACGACCGTGGCCGAATAACTGCTCAATGCCTCGCCATCCATGTCCTGATCGAAGTGATCGTAGGTCAGGCGCAAGGTGTGATGGTCATTCACATCCCAGACCAGCTTGGCCAACACGGCGTTGGAGGCGAAGTCCTGGGGATTGGGCTGGGTTCGGGCCGCGCCGACGCCGCCGGTCTCAGCCCTGTTCTCGGTCTCTTGAGCGTCGCGGCGGGTGTAGGCCAGCAGGCCCGAAAGGGCGCCGCTGCGTCCGGCGAAGGCCAGCCCCTCGGTCCAGCCCTCATCAGCCGAACTGTAGCCGACACGCGCACGCACGCCGAAGCTGCGGCCCGCTTCGATGAAGTCGGAAGGATCCTTGGAGGTGAAGCTGACCGCTCCCGCGATGCCGTCTGAGCCATACAGAGCGGAAGCCGGACCGCGCAGGATCTCGACCGACTTGACCAGATCCAAGTCATTATAGCCGCCGCGTCCGACCGCCTGGGCGCCGAAGGCGAAGCCGTCCGGCACCCTCACGCCGTCCTGGACGATCAGGACGCGGTTGCCGCCCATGCCGCGGATGGTGAAACCCGAATTGCCGTCCCGCCCGGCGCCCGACAGGGCTGCCGAGAAGCGGGCCGGACTGGCCGGAACGCTAACGCCCGGCTCGAACCGGATCAGGTCCTTGATGTCCGTGACGAGGTTGGTCTCGATGTCTTTTGCGGTGATGACGCTGACGCTGGCGGGCACTTCGTCAACGCGTCGTTCGGTGCGAGTGCCGACGACGGTGACCGGAGCCACCCGCACCGGTTGATTCAGGTCGATCTCAAACCCGTCCTCCGCGCTGGCCGGCAAGGCGGCCCCAAGAGCCGCGGCCCCGGCGGAAATCATCAATAGCGAACGCATAGGCGGCACCCCGTTTGAAAGAGGCCTCGCCTTTAATGCGAACGATTATCAGAATCAATAGCACTATTTCTATTTGGCTAAGCACTCTTAGGCGGTGGCATGTGGCAGCGTGTTCCGCATTCGCTCATGTCGACCGGACAGCGCTACCTTTGCACCGAAACAACAATCCCGCCGACGAAGTCATTGATTTTAAAGGAACCGGAAGTTGCCCGTTTTCCTGCCTAACACTTGATTCGGCATCACTCAGTCTCGGACTTCCAAATGGAAGGCCGAGTTCGGCGGGCTCGACGTGTCGAGGCTCGGCGGCTGTGAAAGGCGTGTATCGAGTTGTTGAACCGGCTTGGGTGATCGTTGGGTCGACGCCCGGCCTTGGACGGTTCTGTCGATCTCGTCAGGTCGCCGACGTTGCGCGGGTTTTCTGACGAAGGTTCGTCAGGACATGAACCAGTCAACCCTCGAGACATCAGCTCACGACGGGGGCATGAAGCCGGATGGTCGCGATCCTCCGGTTCTGAAGGCCACTGGATCGCTAGACGGGCCTGGAGGTCTCCAGAAGTTTGACGGCGCGCCTGAGTTCGGCATCGTCGAGGCTGGCGAAGCCGAGCCGGAAGGCGTTCATTTGGCCACCCTCTTTCAGGCGAAGCTGGCCGCCATGTGTCAGCAAGAGACCCGAGCCCTCCGCGGCGGCGGCCCAGGCCGAGGCGTTGATCGACGGATGAACTTTCACCCAGAGAGCCAGTCCCCCTGCGGGACGATCGAAGGCGACGGCGTCGCCGAGCCGTGCAGTGAGTTCATCCGCCAGATGGTCGCGGCGCTGTTCGTAGACCTTTCTCGCCTTGCGGGCGTGACGGCCGAGATCGCCTTCGTCGATCAGCTTGGCGAGAGCGGTTTCCAGGAGAACATCGCCTTGCCGATCAATCGCTTCGCGAAGATCTTTCATTCTCTCCAACAAGGCGAAGGTTCCCGTGGCGTAGCCGATCCTCAAGGCAGGAGCGAGCAGCTTTGACACCGAACCGATGTGTATTATCCGGTCTTCAGCCTGCGCGCGCGCCGCCATGGGCAGAACCGGCCGGCCTTCGAAACGGTATTCGTGGTCATAGTCGTCTTCGATCAGCGTCAGTCGGCGCCGGCGCGCAATGTCGAAGAGCCGCAGGCGGCGCCCTGCGCCAAGAGTCACGGTGGTGGGATACTGGTGATGCGGCGTCAGATAGATCGCGCGGATCCCCGGGTCCTGGTCGAGCAGGCTCTCCAGGCGGTCGATATCCAGGCCCAGGCCGTCCACAGGAGCGCCCACGACGCGGGCGCCCGCGGCGCGAAATGACTTCCAGGCCATGGGATAGCCCGGGTCTTCGACGGCGACCGCTTCACCTGGCCTGAGAGCGGCGCCCGCCACGAGGAAGAGCGCCATCTGACTCCCACGCGTGACCAGGATGTCGTCGGCGCCGACAATCAGGCCGCGTTCCGAAGACAGATAGCGGGCGAGGGCGGATCGCAGGGGCGCTGCGCCGCGAGGATCGCCATATCCCGTCAGCATTCTCAGCCCTGAGGCGGACACGGCGCGGCGGAAGGCGCGCGCCAGTTCTGCGCCAGGCATCAGCCGGGCGTCAGGCGCGCCGTCGGAGAATTTCAGGGGAGGCAGAGCGGTTCGCGCTTCGATCGGTGCCGCCCGGGCTTTGGCATGCCCTGCCCAGCTTCGGGCGCCCAGGTCCGGCAGGTCCCTTGCGACAAATGTGCCGCGGGACGCCTCGGAAACCAGCCAGGCCTGAAGCACCAGCTCCTGATAGGCGGCGTCGACCGTATTCCGGTGCACGCCGAGCGTCCCAGCGAGAGCCCTCGTCCCCGGGAGGCGATCTCCAGGCTTGAGCCGGCCACGTTCAATCTCGCGGATGATCGATTCCGCAAGGTTGATGAAGATGGGCCTGGAGGCGTCTTCTATCAGTTCAATGACGACGGTGCTGCGCGCCATAATCCGGCCTATCAAGTTTCGAAATAGCGGCACTTATCACGGGGCCGTTTCGCCGGTTATCCCAGCCGCTCTCCCATTCAGCAACACCGCTGCGGGACCAGAAACACGAGAAAGCGTCATGTCCGGGAAAGCTGTCTTCTATCACGCAGGATGCACCGTCTGCCTTGATGCCGAGAGGGGCTTCGTGGGCGCCCTGGACCCGGCCGCCTACGCCGTTGAAGTGGTGCATCTTGGAGAGACGTCCGAGCGCCTGGCGGAGGCCGAGGCCGCCGGCGTCAAGTCGGTGCCCGCCTTCGTCATCGACGGCGCCGTGTACCACATCAATCACGGCGCGGATCTCTCGGCCCTGCGCGGGTGATCTGTTCGGCTACGCTTCCTTCCCCCGAAGCGCGGCCGCTGGGCGGGCGGCCTCCCTCTCGTCAAGCCGCCCGCCTCTTTTTGTCAGACGGAGACGGCATGACTTCCGACCTTGCGACGCGGGCTCTGGACCCGCAACTGGCCCAAGCCCTGATGCAGGAGCGCCAGCGCCAGCAGGACAGCATCGAATTAATCGCGTCCGAGAACATCGTCAGCGCCGCCGTGCGTCAGGCGCAGGGCTCGGTCCTGACCAACAAATACGCTGAGGGTTATCCGGGCCGCCGCTACTACGGCGGGTGCGAGGCGGTCGACATCGCCGAGAAGCTTGCGATCGAACGCGCCTGCACCCTGTTCGACACGGCCTACGCCAACGTCCAGCCGCACTCGGGCGTCAACGCCAATCTGGCCGTGCTGTTCGCCCTGATCAAGCCGGGCGACCGCATCATGGGGCTGGACCTGGCCTGCGGCGGTCACCTGACGCACGGCTCGCCGGTCAGCCTGTCGGGCCAGTGGTTCGAGGTCAGCGCCTATCGGGTGCACGAGGACGACGACCTGATCGACTATGACGACATGGAACGGCGCGTCCTTCAGGATCGGCCGCGCCTGATCTATGCAGGCGGCTCGGCCTATCCGCGCCGCATCGACTTCGCCCGGATGCGCCAGATCGCGGACAGGGTCGGCGCCTGGCTGGTGGCCGATGTGGCCCACTACGCCGGGCTGATCGCGGCGAGCCTCTATCCCAATCCGACGCCGCACGCTCATGTCACCACCTCGACCACGCACAAGACCCTGCGCGGCCCGCGCGGCGGTCTGATCCTGTGCAATGATCCAGAGCTGGCGCGGCGCATCGACAAGGCGGTCTTCCCCGGCACGCAAGGGGGGCCGCTGATGCACGTCATCGCCGGCAAGGCGGCGGCCTTCCACGAGGCGCTTCAGCCCGATTTCGTTGAATACTCCAGGGCGGTGATCGAGAACGCCCGCGTGCTGGGCCAGACGCTGGCGGACGGAGGCCTGCGCCTCGTGTCGGGCGGAACGGACTGCCATCTGGTGCTGGTCGACCTGCGCCCCTTCGGCCTGACCGGCAAGGCGGCGGTCGAGGCGCTGGAGGATCACGGCCTGATCGCCAACAAGAACTCGGTCCCCTATGACACGGCCTCGCCCATGGTGACGTCGGGGCTGCGGCTGGGTTCGCCGTCCTCGACCTCGCGCGGGTTCGACGCCGAGGCGTTCCGCACGGTCGGCGGCATGATCCTGACCATCCTCAAAGGCCTGCGAGACGGCGATCTCGACAGCGCGGCGGTGAAGGCGCAGGCAAGAGAACTGACGCGGGCCTGGCCGATCGCCGGACCGGCGCTGACGCCCGCCTAAGGAGGTTCTGAAGGCGCGTGCGGGTCATCTCGATTCAGAGCCAGGTCGTCTACGGCCATGTCGGCAACAGCGCGGCGGTCCAGCCGATGCAGGCCATGGGGCTGGAGGTGGCGGGGGTGCCGACCACCCTGCTGTCCAATCACCCGCACTATCCCACCATGCGCGGCCGGATTCTGGAGACGGAGCTGGTCGCCGACCTGCTGCTGGGGGTCGAGGAGCGCGACCTGCCGATGACGGCCGGGGCGGTGGTCACGGGCTATATGGGCTCAGCCGCCAATGCGGCGGCGACGGCGGGCTTCCTGCGGCGCTGGAAGGCGGAGAATCCGGCCCTGCTGCACATCTGCGACCCGGTGATCGGCGACGATGATCTGGGCGTCTTCGTCGCCGAGGGCCTGATCGAACAGTTCCGCGACGCGCTGACGCCGATGGCCGACATCATCACCCCCAACCAGTTCGAACTGGGCCGACTGGTCGGCGAACGGCCTGATACGGTCGCGGGGGTGATCGAGGCGACGCGCATCCTGAGCGCGCGCGGCACGGGGCGGACAGTGGTGACCGGCTGCGTCCTGACCGACACCGCGCCAGGCGAGGTCGAGACGGTGGCCGTCGAGGGCGGCGTCGCCCATCGCACCTCCATCCCCCGCATCCCGATCCGGCCCAGCGGCACGGGCGACCTGTTCACCGCCTATCTGACCGGCTGGCTGATGCGCGGCGAGGGGCTGGCCGAGGCCGCCGCCCGCGCCACCGCCGGGGTCCAGACCGTTCTGCTGCGGACCCAGGCGGCGGGCGCCTTCGAGATGCGCCTGACCGAGAGCTAAAAGCCCTCAGCTGAAGCCGGCGACGGCGGCGATCACCCGGTCCTGCACGGCCTCGTCCAGATAGGCGCTCATCGGCAGGCTGATGACGCGCTCGGCCTTGGCCTCGGTCACGGCCAGACCGCCGGGGCCGACTGGGTGCTGGCGATAGGCGGGCTGGCGATGCAGGGGGATCGGATAATAGACGGCGGTCGGCACGCCTTCAGTCTTCAGATGGGCGGCCAGGGCGTCGCGGTCGTCATGCTCGACGGTGAACTGGGCCCAGACCGAGCGGCCGCCGGGAATGATCATCGGCGTCGCCGCCACATGACCGGCCAGCCCCTGCACATAGCGTTCGGCGATGCGGTTGCGGCGCTCGATCTCGTCCGGGAAGATCTTCAGCTTCTCCAGCAGGACGGCGGCCTGCAGCGTGTCCAGCCGTCCGTTCATACCCAGACGCGGGTTCAGGTATTTCGGGTCGTGGGCGAAGCCCTGCGCCGCTGCATCCGCCGCCGTCGCCTGACCGTGGACGCGTAAGGAGACTAGGTGATCCATCAGGGCCGCCTCCTTCATCAGCACGGCCCCGCCGTCGCCATAGGCGCCCAGCGGCTTGGCCGGAAAGAAGCTCAACGTCGTGGCGTCGGCCCAGTGGATGGGGTGCTGGCCGTTCAGGGTGCAGCCGAACCCCTGCGCCGAATCCGCGATCAGCTTAATGTCGTATTGCTGCGCGATTGCCGACAGGGCGGGATAGTCTGCGGGCTGCCCGAACAGGTCCACGGCGATGACGGCGCGGGGTTTCAGCACGCCCTCGCGCTCGACCGCCTCGACGGCGGCGCGCAGGTGGTCGGGGTCGATCGTCCAGGTGTCGGGACGGATGTCGACGAAGACCGGCGTGGCGCCCGCCAGCGCCACCACCTCGGCCGTAGCCGCAAAGGTGAAGGCGGGGCAGAAGACGGCGTCTCCCGGCCCCACGTCCCACGCCATCATCAGCAGCACCAGCGCATCCCTCCCGTTGGAGCAGGACAGGGCGTGCGGCGCCTGTCCGAAGTCGCACAGGGCGTGTTCGAAGGCGCCGACCGCCGGACCCATGATGTACTGGCCGCTGGCGGCGACCTCCAGCAGGGCGGCGTCGATGGTCGCGCCGATGCGGCGGCGCTGGCTGAGAAGATCGATGAAGGGAATGGTCACGCGGTTACTCCGGGGAGTGGAGGAAAGTCAGGCCCAGTCGGCTCAGGCCCAGTCGGCTCAGGGCAAGTCAGCTCAGGCCAGACCTGGCCAGTAGTGCCCGTTCGGCGTCGGGCGCGGGCCGAAAATGGCCTGGCCGACGCGGACCACGGTCGCGCCTTCGCGCACGGCCAGTTCGTAGTCGCCGGTCATGCCCATCGACAGGCCGGTGATGCGCGCATCGATGCGCTCGGCCCTGTCGCGCAGGGACCGCAACAGGGTGAAGCAGGGCCGCACCCTGTCCGGGTCCTCGCTGAACACCGCCAGCGTCATCAGCCCCTGCGGCTTCAGCCGGGGAAAGGCTTCCAGCCGTTCGATGAAGTCCAGGGCATCATCGGGGTGCAGACCGAACTTGCTTTCCTCGCCCGAGGTGTTGACCTGGACATAGACCTTCATGTCGCGGCCGTCGGTCTCCAGCCGCTTGTTCAGCACCTCGGCCAGCTTGAGACTGTCCAGCGCATGAAACTCGTCGGCCAGACGGGTCAGGTATTTGACCTTGTTCGATTGCAGGTGGCCGACGACGTGCCAGCGCATCGACAGGTCGGCCATGGCCTCGGCCTTGTCGCGGGCCTCCTGTAGCTTGTTCTCGCCGAAGTCGGTGACGCCCGCGGCCCAGGCCAGACGCAGGATCTCGGCCGGAACCGTCTTGGCGATCGGCAACAGACGCACGCTGTCGATCGGCCGTCCGACCTGTTCGCAGGCGGCGGCGATGCGGCGATGGACCAGCGCCAGATTGGCGGCGAACCGCTCGCGCGGGTCAGCACCGAAGCGTTCGAGGTTTTCAGGCGAAAGGGTCACGAAACATACTCCCGACACAGGCGGCGGCCCAGCCGCGCGATGACTTCATAGTCGATGGTCGCGCCGTCCCGAGCCAGTTGTTCCGGCGTGCGATTGGGGCCCAGAAGTTCGAGCTGATCGCCCGCTTTCAACGCATCGGGCGGCAGGTCGCTGATGTCCACGACCAGACTGTCCATCGAGATGCGCCCGACGAAGGGCAGCAACCGCCCCTCGAATGCTGCGCCGCCGGTGGCCGACAACTGACGCGGCCAGCCGTCAGCATAGCCCACGCCGATGGTGGCCAGACGCATTCCCTTCGCCGCCGTGACGGCCCAGCCGTAGCCGACACCCGCGCCCGCAGGCACGGCGCGGGTCTGGATGACGCGGCCCGTCACCTCGACCACCGGCTGCATGGCCTTGGCCGAGGGCGAGGCGTCCAGTCCGAACAGGGCGGCCCCGACACGGCACACGTCATAGTGATAGTCTTCGCCCAGCCAGCACCCGGCCGAGTTGGCCAGCGAACGCGAAACGCCCGGCCGCGCGTGGGCCAGTATGCGCTCGAAGGCCTGACGCTGGCGCGCATTGCCCGCATGGCCGGGCGTATCGGCGACGGCCAGATGGCTGAGGATCAGGCGCGGTTCGATCCAGCGGATCGGGCCGTCCGGGTCAAAGGCCCATGCAGCGTCCTCGGGCGGCAGACCCAGTCGCGACATGCCGGTGTCGAACTGGATCGCCGCCGCCAGCGGCCGCCCGACGGCCCGGCCCAGACGCGCCCAGTCCTCCATCTGTTCGCGGCTGTTCAGCACCGGGATCGCTCCGGCGGCGAGGGCGGCGTATTCGGCGCCCGGCGCCAGACCGTTCAGCACGAACAGCTCGGCGTCGGCGGGCAGGACGCGGCGCAGATTCACCGCCTCGAACAGATGGGCGACGAAGAAGGCGCGGCATCCGGCGTCATAGAGGGCGGGCGCGATGCGGGCCGCGCCTAGACCATAGGCGTCGGCCTTGACCACGGCGGCGCAGGCGGCGGGCGCGATCCTGTCCCGCATGGCGCGATAGTTGGCGGCGACGGCGCCTAGGGACACGCGAATACGGCCGCCGCCATGGTCGGATCGGCGGGCCGGCTGGTCGGTCGGGAAGAGGGCGAGGGCAGGCAAGGGACGGAAGCTTTCACGGCGTCGGCTCACCGCCGACCTCTGCACCCTAGCCAGCGCCGCCCCGGCCATTCCCCGCCACGTCGGCGCAGATCGTCAGACCGCTTTGTAAGCGTCGATCACGCGGGGAAGATTTTCGCCAGCCGTTCGACGGCGGCGTCGATCTCGGCCGGGGTCGAGGCGGCGAAGCCCATCAGCCAGCCGGGGCGGCCCGCGCCCGCGTCGTGCAGGGGCGTCAGGCCGGTCAGGTGGACGCCGACGCGCCGCGCCGCGCGCACCGTTTCGGCCTCGTCTAAGCCGTCCTTCAGGAAGCAGGGCATCTGCAATCCTCCGGCGGGCCGGTCGGGCGTGACGACGTGGGACAGACGCGCCGTCACCGCCGCCTCCAGCGCATCCAGCCGTTCCTCATAGACGCCGCGCATGGTGCGGACATAGGCGCCGAACCGGCCGTCCTCGATGAAGCGCGCCAGCGTCAACTGAGACACCGAGGCGGTGAAGCCGTCCATCAGGCTGCGGGCCGCGACCATCGGCTCGACCAGCGGGCGCGGCAGGATCAGATAGGCCAGCCTCAGCCCCGGAAACAGCGACTTGGTGAAGGTGCCCAGATACAGGGTCCGGTCATGCGGGTCCAAACCCTGCACACAGGCGGTCGGCCGCCCGGCGTAGTGAAACTCGCTGTCGTAATCGTCTTCCAGAATCCAGGCGTCATGATCCGCCGCCCACTGGATCAGGGCCAGACGCCGGTCCAGCGACAGCGTGCGCCCGGTCGGAAACTGGTGCGAGGGGGTGACGAACACCGCCCGCCCGTCCTCACGCCGGGCCAGCAGGTCGTCGGTGCGCAGACCCTGCGCATCGACCGCCACGGGCAGGCGTTCCAGCCCCGCCGCGTCCATCGCCCTGGCGGCGCCCTGATAGGCCGGGTCTTCGATGAAGACGCCGTCGCCGGGGTCGGCCAGCACCCGCGCGCACAGGGACAGGGCCTGCTGCGAACTGGTCAGGACCAGGATCTGGTCGGGGTCGGCGCGCGCCCCGCGCTCGAGATTGGCGTATTCGGCGATCGCGCGGCGAAGGCGCGGATGCCCCTGCGGATCGCCGTGATGCAGGGCGGCGGCGCCTTCCTCGCGCAGGGTCAGGCGGTGCAGCCGGTCCCACTGGGCGAAGGGAAACAGCCGCGTCTCCGGTACGCCGGGCGAGAAGGCCAGAGGGGCGTAGGGGTCGCGCAAACGGCCGCTGTCGGCCATCGCCTGTCCGCGCCTGCTCAGGGTCGGCGCCGTTGCGGGTTGCAGGGCGGGACGGCGACCCGCCGGGCGCAGCACCCCGCGCTTCAGGCCCAGTTCGGTCAGTTCGCAGACGAAGCTGCCGCTGCCGACGCGCCGCTCGATGAAACCCTCGGCGTGAAGCTGGGCATAGGCCGTCTCGACCGTGTCGCGCGACACGCCCAGCGACCGGGCCAGAGTGCGCGACGAGGGCAAGGGCCGCCCCGCCGTCAGCGACCGCTCGATGATCAACTGGCGCACGGCGCGCTGGATGCGGGCGTGCAGGGGCAGGCCGGACTGGGCCGGGTGGTCCATGAAGGCCTTGACGGAGTCCAGCTGGGCGCGCTTCAGCAATGGTCTGGGGCTTCTTTCCAAAGTGGCCGGAATGGCCCGGCCAATGCAGCGCTAGGTGTCACGCCCCCGGCGGGATGGCAATGTCGCCGCCCGTCCTGTGATGGGATGTGATGTCATGGGCGCTTTCGACTTCGCCGACTTCTTCAGCCGCGATCTGGACGACCTGAAGCAGGAGGGCCGGTATCGCGTCTTCGCCGATCTGGAGCGGCTGTCGAAAGGCGCGCCCTACGCCTGGGATCATCGGCGCGGGCGGACCATCACCATCTGGTGCTCGAACGACTATCTGTCGATGGGCGTCCATCCCGAGGTGGTCGAGGCGGCGCAAAATGCGATCCGCACTTATGGCGCGGGCGCGGGCGGCACCCGCAACATCTCGGGCACCAGTCACGAGCACGTCCTGCTGGAACGCGATCTGGCCGATCTGCACGGCAAGGAGGCGGCGCTGCTGTTCACCTCGGGCTATGCGGCCAATGACGCGGCCCTGTCGACGCTGGCCTCGCGCCTGCCGGGCGCGGTGATCTTTTCCGACGCCCTGAACCACGCCTCCATGATCGAGGGCATGCGCCGCTCGGGCGTGGAGAAGCACATCTTCGCCCACAACGACTGGCGCGACCTGGACCGGCTGATGAGCGGCGTCTGCAGCTACCGGCCCAAGCTGGTCTGTTTCGAGAGCTGCTATTCGATGGACGGCGACTTCGCCCCCATCGCTGCCATCTGCGACGTGGCCGAAAAACACGGCGCCTTCACCTATCTGGACGAGGTCCACGCCGTGGGCCTGTACGGCGCGCGCGGCGCCGGCGTGGCTGAGCGCGATGGCCAGTCGCACCGGATCAATATGATCCAGGGCACGCTCAGCAAGGGATTCGGCGCGATGGGCGGCTACGTGGCGGGCGATGCGGCGGCGGTCGATTTCGTGCGCAGTCACGCGCCGGGCTTCATCTTCAGCACCGCCCTGCCGCCCTCGGTTGTGGCAGGAGTTCGCGCTGCGCTGAAGCATCTGAAAGCTGACGGCGGACCCCGGCGAGTTCTGGCGGCGCGGGCCAAGTCCATCCGCGAAGCCATGGTCAGGATGGGCTTACCGGTCCTGCCCAGCCCCAGCCACATCCTGCCGGTGATGATCGGGGACGCGGCTACGGCGAGGCGCGTGACGGACCGGCTGATGGAGGATTTCGGCGTCTATATTCAGCCGATCAACTTCCCGACCGTTGCGCGCGGAACCGAGCGCCTCAGGGTCACGCCCACGCCTCTTCATGCCGACGAGGACGAAGAGCAACTGCTGGAGGCGCTGGTCGAAATCTGGCGCGATAACGCCGAGTGGCGACGCTTCTCAGCGATGGCGATGCGCCAGCTAGAGACCGTCTGACGCGGCCCGCGCCCAGACCCCGCACGCCAGAAGCGGTGGTGTGGCGCGTCTTTATCCAGCGGCCGGCGACGCGCCGACTTCGCCCCGCTTATCGCCGCCGTCCGCGACCCCTTCCTCGGAGACTTTCAAGCCAGATGTCGTCCTCCCCGACCATCGCCTCGCCGTTTCGCCTTAGTGATCTGCTCCATCCCGTCGTCGCCGGCCTGATCTCCGTTCTGGTCAACTATGGCGGCACCTTCATCCTGGTTTTCCAGGCGGCCAAGATCGCTGGGCTCAGCCCTGAGATGACGGCCTCATGGGTGTGGTCGGTCTCCATCGGCGTGGGCCTGACCGGCCTGTATCTGAGTTGGCGCTATCGCGAGCCGATCATCACGGCGTGGTCGACGCCGGCAGCGGCCTTTCTGGTCACGGCCCTGGCGACCACGGCTTATGCCGATGCGATCGGCGCCTATATGGTTTCGGCGGCCGCCTTCGTCCTGCTCGGCGTATCAGGCGGCTTCGACAAGGTGGTCAGACTGATCCCGCCGGGCATCGCCTCGGGCCTGCTGGCGGGCATATTGTTGCAGTTCGGCGTGGGGGCCTTCGCCGGGGCCAGCGTCGATCCCCTGCTGGTCGGCCTGCTGATCCTGGCCTATGTCGGCTTCAAGCGGTTCTCGGCGCGCTATGCGGTCGTCGGCATCCTGCTGTTGGGGGTTGCGATCCTGATCTGGCAGGGGCGGGTGGACGTGTCGGGCCTGAAGCTGGAGTTCGCCGCTCCAGTCTTCGTCATGCCGACGTTTTCGCTCAACGCCCTGCTGAGCGTGGCCTTGCCGCTCTTCCTGATCACCCTGTCGGGCCAGTACATGCCCGGCATGTTGGTGCTGAGGAACGACGGGTTCAAGACCAGCGCCAATCCCATCGTCGCCGTGACGGGCCTGGGCTCGCTGCTGTTGGCGCCGTTCGGGTCGCACGCTTTCAACATCGCCGCCATCACCGCCGCCATCGCCACGGGGCCAGAGGCGCACGAAGACCCCGCAAAGCGATGGATCGCGGGCGTCGCCGCAGGGGTCTTCTACAACCTGGTCGGCGTGTTCGGGGTGACGTTGGCGGCGGTTTTCATGGCCTTCCCGGCGGCCTTCATCACCACCCTGGCGGGGCTGGCGCTGCTGGGCACGATCGGGGGCAGCCTGGCGGGCGCTATGGCCGACACCACGTCGCGGGAGGCGGCCCTGATCACCTTCCTGGCGGCGGCAGCGAACATCACCCTGCTGGGGATCGGCGGCGCCTTCTGGGGGCTGGTGATCGGGCTGGCGGCGCACTGGATCTTCACCGGCCGCGTCCCGCGTCGCGCTGCGAAGGACGTCGCGGGCGAGGGCGTCACGCCATAAGGCAGGACGCCCCCGTGTTCACGCCATCAAGGCCTGCGCGCTCTGATAGAGCATGTAGAGGGCCACGACGAAGATCAGTCCCGCGAAGACGGTGTTCAGCAGGCCCTTGCGGCTGGACATCGTCTTGGCCAGCCGCGCGCCCACCAACCCGCCCAGAACGCCGCCGCCGATGAAGACCGCCGCCAGCGGCCAGTCCACCCATCCCGCCAGCGCATAGTTGAAGGCGGTGGTCAGGCCGAAGGCGGTGACGCCGACCAGAGACGAGCCGACGGCGTAATAGATGGGCATGCCGGTCGAGCCCATCAGGCTGGGCACGATCAGAAAGCCGCCGCCGATGCCGAAGAAGCCCGACAGCATCCCCGTCGCCGTCCCCGTGCCGATCAGCTTGGGCGCATTGCGCGCGGTCAGGATCACCTGCGGGTCGCCCGCCGCCGAGCGGCCGCGCAGCATCAGGGCGCCGACGACCAGCATCAGCACGGCGAACAGGGCCAGCAGCTTTTGCCCGTCCACCGTCTTGCCAAGGCTGGAGCCCAGCGCCGCCCCGACCACGCCCGCCGCCGCGAACAGCAGGGCGATCTTCCACTTCACCGCCCCGTGGCGGGCGTGGTTCAGCAGGTTGGCGAAGGCGTTGGCGGCCACGGCGAAGGCGCTGGTGCCGATGGCCAGGTGGGGGTCCTTCACCCCCACCAGATAGACGATCAGCGGTACGGCCAGGATCGAGCCGCCCCCGCCCACCAGGCCCAGGGTGAAGCCAACCAGCGACCCCGCCCCGGCGCCCAGTCCGTATTGCAGCAGGCTGAGCGGCTCGCCCATCAGGCGGCGCTCTTGGCGCGGGGGGCGACGCCCGGCTCGACGCAGTCGGGGGCGCACAGCCACTCGCGGCCCTTCAGCATCCCGACCCAGTAGATTTCCGGCAAGGCCTGCGCCTTCAGGTGCCAGGCGCGGCGCGTCGGCTGGCGGCCGTCCAGCATCCAAGCCGGGAAGCTAGGCAGCAGCTTGCCGCCATAGCCGAACTCGGCCAGCACGATCTTGCCCCGCTCGACCGTCAGGGGGCAGGAGCCGTAACCGTCGTAGACCGCCTTCAGCGCCTTGCCGTCCAGCATGGAGATGACGTTCTCGGCCACGACCGGGGCTTGTTTGCGGGCGGCGGCGGCCGTCTTGGCGTTGGGCGCTGAGCAGGCGTCGCCCAGGCCGAAGACGTTGTCGAGGCGGTTGTGGTGCAAGGTGGCCTGATCGACGTCGATCCAGCCGCTGTCGGCCCCCAGCGGGCTGTTGCGGATGAAGTCGGGCGCCGTCTGCGGCGGGCAGACATGGATCATGTCAAAGTCGCGGACGACTTCGCTGACGGCGCCATCGGCGTCGGTGACGGCGAAGGTCGCCTTGCGCGCCTCGCCGTCGATGGCCGTCAGGCGCGAGTTGAAGCGCAGGTCGACGCCGTAACGCTCGATGTATTTCATCAGGGCGGGAACGTAGTCCTTGACGCCGAACAGCACGGCCCCGGCGTTGTGGAACTCGATGTCCACGTTCTTGAGCGCGCCGGTGCGCTGCCAGTGGTCGGCCGACAGATACAGGGCCTTCTGCGGGGCGCCCGCGCATTTGATCGGCATGGGCGGCTGGGTGAACAGGGCGCGGCCGCTCTTCATTTCCTGCACCAGCTTCCAGGTATAGGGCGCCAGATCGAAGCGGTAGTTGGAGGTCACGCCGTTGCGGCCCAGCGTCTGGCTCAGGCCGGGGATGGCGTCCCAGTCCAGCTTGATGCCCGGCGCGGCGACCAGGGCGCGATAGCCGATGCGGCGGCCGTCCGACAGGCGCACCTGATCGGCTTCAGGCGCGAAATCGACGACGCTGTCCTTGATCCAGCGGGCGCCGGTGGGGATCAGGCGGCAGGTCTCGCGCATGGTGCGCTCGGGCGTGAAGACGCCCGCGCCGACCAGCGTCCAGCCGGGCTGGTAATAGTGCCGCTCGGACGGTTCTACGATCACCACGTCAAGGCCGGGACGGCGGCGCAGCAGGCTGGCCGCCGTGGCGATCCCGGCGGCGCCCCCGCCGACGATCAGGACGTCGCAGGTCTCGGAAGCTTGCGGATGGGCCATGCCTCAGCCCTCCAGACGCGGGCCGAGCGGCGAGACGTCGTAACCGGCGGCGGCGGCCAGGGCGACGATCTCTTCGGCCGGGCGCTCGCCTGCCTGCGACAGGGCCCACAGGAAGGTGGTGCGGGTGCCCGAGCGGCAGTAGCCGAGGATGGGCTGGGGCAGTTCGGCCAGCGCCGCCTTGAAGCGGGCCACGTCGTCGGGCGTCATGGCTCCGCCGCGCACCGGGATGTGGACGAAGGGCAGGCCCGCGGCCTCGGCGGCGGCGCGGATGTCCTCGGTCGTCGGCTGGCCCGGCTCTTCGGCGTCGGGGCGGTTGGAGATGATGGCGCGATAGCCCTGGGCGGCCGCCGTCGGGACCTCCTCAGGCAGGATCTGCGGCGAGACGTGCAGGCGGTCTTCCAGGGTGCGGATGTCCATGAGGCTTCTCTGGCTTGAGGAAAGGGGTGCTCGGGTTAGAGCGCGTTGATGGGCACTTTCAGATAGCGGACGCCGTTGTCTTCCGGCTCGGGCATCCGGCCGCCGTTCATATTGACCTGAACCGAAGGCAGGATCAGGCGCGGCATGGACAAGGTGGCGTCGCGGGCGGTTCGCATCTGGACGAACTCATCCTCAGTCACGCCGTCGCGGACGTGGATATTGCCCTCGCGCTGGGCGCAGATGGTGGTCTCCCACGCGAACTCGGTGCGGGCGGGCGGGGCCTTGTAGTCGTGGCACAGGAAGACGCGCGCCGCCGGGGGCAGGGACAGCAGCCGCTTGATCGAGCGATACAGCGTCCGTGCGTCGCCGCCGGGGAAGTCGCAGCGCGCCGTGCCGTAATCGGGCATGAACAGGGTGTCGCCGGGGAAGACGGCGTCACCGATCACATAGGCCAGACAGGCGGGGGTGTGGCCGGGAACGTGCAGCGCCGTGGCCTGAAGCTCGCCGATGGCGAAGCGGTCGCCGTCGTCGAACAGCTGGTCGAACTGGCTGCCGTCGCGGCGGAACTCGGTCCCCTCGTTGAAGACTTTGCCGAAGACGTCCTGCACCTTGATGATGTCGCGCCCGATGGCCAGACGGCCGCCGAGGCGCTCCTGCAGATAGGGCGCGGCCGACAGGTGATCGGCGTGGGCGTGCGTCTCCAGCAGCCACTGAACCTCAAGGTCCTCGGCTTCGACATAGGCGATCAGGGCGTCGGCCGAGGCGGTCGAGGTGCGGCCCGCGGCCTGATCATAGTCCAGCACGCTGTCGATGATGGCGCAGGCGTTCGAGCCGGGGTCGCGCACCACGTGGCTCACGGTGAAGGTGGCCGGGTCGAAGAAGGATTTGACCACGGGGCGCTGGGCCGGGTTCGTCAGGGCGGCCTCGATCACTTCCCTGGCGTGATCACGGGGATGGTCGCGGGCGGGGTCGATGGGGGCGTCGGTCACGGCGTCTCTCCGCATTGATCTGTATCAAGCAATTAGATATTTACATATTATATGCAAGTAAATGTTTTCAAGGCGCGTCAGACCTCCGCTGCGCGTAGCCCTATGACATGGAAACCGACTCGATGACGGACACGCCTTTGCTGCGGCCGCTGCGGATCAATGAGGCGGCGCCGGATTTCGCCGCGCGCACGACGCGCGGCCAGCGCCGGCTGAGCGACTATCGCGGGCGTTGGCTGGCCTTCTTCTCGCACCCGGCGGATTTCACCCCGGTCTGCACCAGCGAGTTCATCGCCCTGGCCCGGCGTCGGGCGGACTTCACGGCGATCGGCTGCGAGCTGCTGGGCCTGTCGGTCGACAGCCTCTATTCTCACCTGGCATGGCTGAAGGACATCCGCGACCGCTTCGGCGTGACGGTGGAGTTCCCGATCATAGAGGACCCGTCCATGGTCATCGCCCAGGCCTATGGCATGATCGACCCGGCGGCGCCTGACAGCGCCTCGGTGCGCGCCACCTTCGTCATCGACCCGAACGGGGTGGTGCGGGCCATCAGCTGGTATCCGATGAACGTCGGCCGTTCGGTCGAAGAGTTGCTGCGGCTGATCACGGCCCTGCAGACGGCGGATCGGGAAGGGGCCTCCGCGCCCGAGGGCTGGACGCCGGGCGCGCCTTTGCTTCAGGCGGCGCCGACCGACTTTGGCGACGTGCTGGCGGGCGATGACGCCTGGTATTATCGGCCGGGGCCGAAATGACGCGCGGCGACGTCGATCTGGACCGGTTGAAGGCCGCCGCGCCCGAGGCGGCCGAACTGTTGCGGCAACTGGCCAACGCCAACCGCCTGCTGATCCTGTGCCATATCGCGCAGGAAGAGCGTTCCGTCGGCCAGTTGGAACAGGAGCTGGGTCTGCGTCAGCCGGGCCTGTCGCAGCAGCTGGCCGAACTGCGCCAGTCGGGTCTGGTGAAGACGAGGCGGGAATCCCGCTCCATCTACTACTCCCTCGCCGACGAGCGGGCCGAAGGGGTGATGGCCATGCTGTTCGAGATCTTCTGCAAGGACCCGGCGGCCCTGGCCGAAAGACTGCATCAGGCGCCTGCGCCGGAGCCGACACGGCCCGCAGGCGACGCGGCCCGGTTCGCCCGAATCCTTCCTCCGCGCGCCTGATGCGCCTCTTGCTGATTTGAACTCAGCTCAGCCGGTCCTCGACGACGCGGGCGAAGATCGACGAGGCGACGGGCAGGACGGCGTCGTTGAAGTCATAGACCGTCTGGTGGACCATCGGCCCGCCCTGACCGAAGAACATATAGGCCCCCGGCGCGTGCTGCAGCATATAGGCGAAGTCGTCGGTGAAGGGATAAGGCTTCAGATCGCGCAGCACCTTGTCCGCGCCCAGCACGGCGGCGCAGGCGTCGGCGGCGATGGCGGCCTGAGCCGGGGCGTTGATGCAGGGCGGCACGCCGGCGATTTCCGTCACGGTGAGGGTGCAACCGGTCATGCGGGCGACGCCGTCGCAGATGGCCTGAAGCTGGCTCCACATGGTTTCGATCACCTCGGGCGAGGTGGCGCGCAGGGTGCCGGCCAGGCTGGCTTCGTGCGGCACGACGTTGTGCGAGGCGCCCGCCTGCAGCTTGGTGACGGTGAACAGGGCCGGTTCCATCGGATCAACGTGACGGCCGATGATGGATGAGATTTCCGCGGCGACGCGGACGGCCGCCTGCAGCGGGTCCTTGGTCTTGTGCGGGGCGGCGCCGTGGCCGCCGACGCCCTGAATATCGATCTCCCAGATCTTGTAGCCGTTCAGGGTCGCGCCCGGACGCACCGCCGCCTCGCCGAACGGCAGCAGGGGCATGTTGTGATAGGCGTAGATTTCGTCGCACGGATAGCGGTCGAACAGGCCGTCGTCGATCATGGCCTTGGCGCCCAGGCCGTTCTCTTCGGCGGGCTGGAAGATCAGCACCACGCGGCCGCGCGCAGGCGGATTGGCGCTCAGGTAACGGGCGACGCCCAGCAGGGTCGCCGTGTGGCCGTCGTGGCCGCAGGCGTGCGAGACGCCGGGCTTGGTCGAGGCGTGCTCGGCGCCGCTGTCGTCGTTCATCGGCAGGGCGTCCATGTCGGCGCGCAGGCCGATGGAGGGGCCGGGCTCGCGTCCCTGAACCACCGCCACGACGCCCGCGCCGCCGATGCCGCCTTCAGGCGACAGGCCCATGTCCTTAAGGGCGTCGAAGACGATCTTCGCCGTGCGGCTTTCCTCGCCCGAGAGTTCGGGGTGGGCGTGGAAATCCCGACGCCAGGCGGTCATGTCCGAGGCGAGGGCGGCGAGGGCGGGCAGGGGCTTCATAGGTCTCAGGCATCCGGCGAAAAAGACGACGCCCAGACCCTTAGCACCCCCGCGCGGTCGGGGACATGGCGGCCCCCGGTCGCGGGCTAGGCGGCGTCGTCTCGTCCGATGGCGGCCGGATCGTAGTTCAGGATCGGCGCCAGCCAGCGCTCGGCCGTCTGCACGTCCCAGCCCTTGCGGGCGGCGTAGTCCTCGACCTGATCGCGGTCGATCTTGCCGACGCCGAAATAGTGGCTGCCCGGATGGCCGAAGTAGAGGCCGCTGACCGAGGCCGGGGGTGACATGGCAAAGGATTCCGTCAGGCTCATCCCGGCGTTGGCGCCTGCGTCCAGCAGACGGAACAGCGCAGCCTTTTCCGTGTGGTCTGGCTGGGCCGGATAGCCGGGGGCGGGGCGGATGCCCTGATACTTCTCCTCGATCAGGTCCTGCACCGAGGTCTGCTCGTCAGGGACATAGCCCCACAGCTGGGTGCGGACTTCCTTGTGCAGCCGCTCGGCGAAGGCTTCGGCCAGACGGTCGGCCAGGGCTGTGGCCATGATGGCGGAATAGTCGTCGCCCGCCGCCTTGAACTCGGCGGCCTTTTCCAGCTCGCCGTGACCGGCGGTGACGGCGAAGGCGCCCAGATAGTCGGCGCCGTCTTCGGCGACGAAGTCGGACAGGCACAGGTTCGGCTTGCCGTTGGACTTCTTGATCTGCTGGCGCAGGCCGTGGAAGCGGGCGGCCTCGGTCGTGCGGCTCTCGTCGGTCCAGACCACCACGTCGTCGCCGCGCGCATTGGCGGGCCAGAAGCCGACGACGCCTTTGGCCGTGAACCATTTCTCCTTGACGATGCGCTTCAGCATGGCCTGGGCGTCGCGGAACAGATCCTGGGCCGCCTCGCCGACGATCTCGTCCTCGAGGATCAGCGGATAGCGGCCGATCAGCTCCCAACTGGCGAAGAAGGGCGTCCAGTCGATGTGGTCGGCCAGATCCTGCAGGTCCCACGCCTCATAGGCGCGCACGCCGAGGAAGGACGGCGCCGGGGCAGGGCTTTGCGCCTCATCGGGTCGCCAGCGGTTGTCGCGCGCCTGTTCGATGGTGGCGCGGGCCTTCACCTCTTGCCCACGGGCGTATTGCTCGCGGATGCGGATGTATTCGTCGCGAGTGGCCGCCTCGTTCTTCGCCCGGTCGGTCGGGGACAGCAGGCCCGAGACCACGCCGACGGCCCGGCTGGCGTCGATGACATAGGTGGTCGAGCCCTTGCGATAGGCCGGCTCGATCTTCACCGCTGTATGGGTGCGGCTGGTGGTTGCGCCCCCGATCAGCAGGGGAATGTCGAAGCCGCGCCGCTCCATCTCGGCGGCGACGAAGGTCATTTCGTCCAGCGACGGCGTGATCAGGCCCGACAGGCCGATGATGTCGACCTTGTGCTCGATGGCGGCGTCCAGAATGCGGTCGGCGGGAACCATGACGCCCAGGTCGACGACCTCATAGTTGTTACACTGCAGCACGACGCCGACGATGTTCTTGCCGATGTCGTGGACGTCGCCCTTGACCGTGGCCATCAGGATCTTGCCGGCCGCCTGACGCTCCTGACCGGCCTTCTCGGCCTCCATGAAGGGTTCGAGGTGAGCCACGGCCTGCTTCATGACGCGCGCCGACTTCACCACCTGCGGCAGGAACATCCGGCCCGAGCCGAACAGGTCGCCGACCACGTTCATCCCGTCCATCAGCGGCCCTTCGATGACGTGCAGCGGGCGCTCGGACGCCTGACGGGCTTCCTCCGTATCCTCGACGATGTAGTCGGTGATGCCGTGTACCAGGGCGTGTTCGATGCGCTTGGCGACCGGGGCGTCGCGCCATTTCAGGTCCACGACCTTGGCCGCGCCCTTCTCGCCCTTGTAGCGGGGCGCCATGTCCACCAGCCGCTCGGTGTTGGACACGTTCGTCCGCTGCGGCCGGTTGAGGATCACGTCCTCGACGGCTTCGCGCAGTTCGGCCTCGATGTCGTCATAGACGGGCAGGTCGCCAGCGTTGACGATGCCCATGTCCAGACCAGCGTTGATCGCGTGATACAGGAAGACGCTGTGGATCGCCCGGCGCACCGGCTCATTGCCGCGGAAGCTGAACGAGACGTTCGACACCCCGCCCGAGACGCGGGCGTGGGGCAGGGTGGCCTTGATGACCCGCGTCGCCTCGATGAAGTCGACGGCGTAGTTGTCGTGCTCCTCGATCCCCGTCGCCACGGCGAAGATATTGGGGTCGAAGATGATGTCCTCGGGTGGGAATCCGACCTCGTTGACCAAGATGTTGTAGGCGCGGGTGCAGATCTCGATCTTGCGCGCGGCGGTGTCGGCCTGGCCCACCTCGTCAAAGGCCATGACCACGACAGCGGCGCCGTAGCGCAGGCACTGGACGGCATGGTGTCGGAAGGCGTCTTCGCCCTCCTTCATGCTGATCGAGTTGACGATCGGCTTGCCCTGCACGCACTTCAGGCCCGCCTCGATCACCTCCCATTTGGAAGAGTCGATCATGGTCGGCACGCGTGCGATGTCGGGCTCGGCCGCGATCAGGTTCAGGAAGGTGCGCATGGCGGCGGGACCGTCCAGCAGGCCCTCGTCCATGTTGACGTCGATGATCTGGGCGCCCGCCTCAACCTGCTGCCGCGCGACCGACAGGGCGGCGGGATAGTCGCCCGCGATGATCAGTTTCTTGAACTTGGCCGAGCCGGTGACGTTGGTCCGCTCGCCGACGTTGATGAAGACAGGACGCATCAGCACGCACCAAAGGCAGTCCTTCTCCCCTTGGGGGAGAAGGTGTCATGCAGCGCATGACGGATGAGGGGTAGGGTTCCGCAGGCTGAACGGCTGAGGGTGAGCGCGTTGTGGGCAGCCCCCTCATCCGACCGCTTCGCGGCCACCTTCTCCCCCGAGGGGAGAAGGAAGGGGCAGGTGGTCGTCACGACACGAGCTCGAACGGTTCTAGGCCCGACAGGCGCAGGGCGACCGGGCGCTCCGGCACAACGCGCGGGGGCACGTCCGCGACCTCTTCGGCGACGTGGCGGATATGGTCGGGGGTGGTGCCGCAGCAGCCGCCGACGATGTTGACCAGACCCGACTGCGCCCATTCCTCAAGGAAGTGGGCCGTTTCGTGCGGCTGCTCGTCATACTGGCCCATGGCGTTGGGCAGGCCCGCGTTGGGGTAGGCGCTGACCAGGGTGTCCGCGACACGGCTCAGCTCGGCGATGTGCGGCCGCATCAGTTCTGCCCCAAGGGCGCAGTTGAAGCCGACAGCGAAAGGCTTGGCGTGGCGGATCGAGTTCCAGAAGGCCTCGGCCGTCTGGCCGCTCAGCGTGCGGCCCGAACGGTCGGTGATGGTGCCCGAGATCCACAGGGGCAGGGGCTCCAGCCCCTCGTCCTCCAGATCCTTGATCGCCTTGATCGCGGCCTTGCAGTTCAGGGTGTCGAACACCGTCTCGATCAGGAAGAGGTCGACGCCGCCGTGGTGCAGGGCGCGAGCCTGCTGCTTATAGGCCTCATAGACCTCGTCATAGGTGACGGCGCGATAGCCGGGGTCGTTGACGTCGGGGCTCAGCGACAGGGTGCGGTTGGTGGGGCCTATGGCGCCGGCGACGAAGCGGGGCTTGTGCGGCTCCTTCTCGGTCCAGCGATCGGCGACCTCGCGCGCGATGCGGGCGCCTTCATAGTTCAGGTCATAGACCGCGTCTTCCAGCCCGTAGTCGGCCTGGGCGATGGTGGTCGAGGAGAAGGTGTTGGTCTCCGAAATGTCCGCCCCGGCGGCGTAATAGACGTCGTGCAGGTCGGCGATGATGTCCGGGCGCGTCAGGATCAACAGATCGTTGTTGCCCTTCTGCGGATGGCTGTGGTCGTGGAAGCGCTCGCCGCGGAAGTCCTCTTCCGTCAGCTCGCGGCGCTGGATCATCACGCCCCAGCTGCCGTCCAGCACCAGGATTCGCTCTTTCGCCGCCGCGTGCAGGGCGGCGATCCGGTCGGGGCGGGTCAGGGGAGACGTCATCTACGCAACAGCCTTGGTTTCGCGCACGCCCAGAACCCGACAGATCGCATAGACCAGCTCGGCCCGGTTCAGGGTGTAGAAGTGGAAGTCCGAAAAGCCCTCTTCCTGAAGGCGGGCGCAGGTTTCGGCGGCGATGGAGGCGGCCAGCAGCTTGCGCGTCTCCGGGTCGTCGTCCAGCCCGTCGAAGTGGCCTGCCAGCCAATCGGGGAGGGCCGCGCCGCACGCCGCCGTCATCCGTTGCAGTCCCGCGAAGTTGGTAACCGGCATGACGCCGGGGATCAGCGGAATGGTCACGCCCGCCGCCCGCACCCGGTCGCGGAAGCGCAGAAAGGCCTCGATGTCGAAGAAAAACTGGGTCACGGCGCGCGTGGCGCCCGCATCGACCTTGGCCTTCAGCACCTCGATGTCGTGGTCGATCGACGGGCTTTCCGGATGCTTCTCCGGATAGGCGCCGACCGTGACCTCGAACCCGCCGATGCGGCTGAGGGCGGCGGTCAGTTCGGTGGCGTTGGCGTAGCCGTCGGCGCGCGGCGTATAGGCGCCGCCGATGCCGGCCGAACCCGGCGGGTCGCCGCGCAGGGCGACGACGTGATCGACGCCGATGGCCTTGTAGCCTTCGATGACTTCATCGACCTCAGCGCGGCTCGCCTCGACGCAGGTCAGGTGGGCGGCGGGGCGCAGGGTCGTTTCGCTGATGATGCGCTGGACGGTGCGGTGCGTCCGCTCGCGCGTCGAGCCGCCCGCGCCGTAGGTGACGGAGACGAAGGCCGGGTTCAGCGGCTCCAGGCGCCGGATCGCCGACCACAGATTGGCCTCGGCCGCGTCGGTCTTGGGCGGGAAGAACTCGAACGAGACGTTGACGGCGTTGCGGTTCGATCCGGCGCGCGCGACTGGGCCCAGCGGCGACAGCAGCAGGGCGCGGGCTTCGGCGAGAGAGGAGGGGGCCATCAGGCGGTCTTTCGGACGGGGCTCGCGGCGCGTTCGCCGGTCCAGATGTGAACAGTCAGCCCTTCCGTGTCGGGCGGCAGGGCGATGGGCGCCGAGGGCGTCAGGCCCGCCTCGGTCAGCCATTCGCGGATTTCAGCGTCGGGGAAGCCTAGGCGACGGTGCTGATGCGCCTCGCGCAGGTGCTCGAAGGCGTGCGGGGCGAAATCGACGATCAGCAGCTTGCCGCCCGGCATGACCAGACGCGCAGCTTCGGCCACGGCGGCGGCGGGATCGGCCAGGTAGTGCAGCACCTGATGGACGATCACCAGGTCGGCGCTCTCGTGCGGCAGGCGGGTCGAGAAGATGTCGCCGTGGCGCAGCTCGACCTTGTCCAGCCCGGCTTTGGAGACATTGGCGCGGGCGATGTTCAGCATGTTCTGCGACAGGTCGAGGCCCACCGACATTTTCGCCTTCTTGCCGAACAGGGTCAGCATCCGGCCCGAGCCGGTGCCCAGGTCGACCACCCGATCGAACGGGCCGGGACCAGCGGCGCGTTCGACCGCCGCCTCGACCGCGCTTTCGCAGACATAGAGGCTGCGCATCTGGTCCCACTGGGGCGCGATCTGCTCGAAGTAGCGGGCGGCGTCGATGGCGCGCTCCTTGCGCACCTCCTCCAGGCGGCGATGGTCGGCCTCGCCCTCGCCGTCGTCCAGCAGGTCCAGCACGGTGTCGATCAGCCGCCGCGACAGGGCGTCGTGCGACAGACGGTAGAAGACGCGCGCGCCATCGGGAAACCGCTCGATCAGACCCGCGTCGGCCATCAGCTTCAGATGGCGCGAGACGCGCGGCTGGCTCTGGTCCAGAACCCGCGACAGCTCCATCACCGACAGCTCCTCCGCAGCCAGCAGGGACAGGACGCGCAGGCGGGTCGGTTCTCCGGCGGCGCGCAGGGCTTCAACGGTCTGGTCAGCGGTCAGCGTCATAGGTCGTATAAAGATATCCTTATACGCTTATGCAAGCAAAATCTGGTCGCGCGCGTCCGCCAACCACCGAACGCAGGCACGGATCGTTCTTCTTGTGTCTGAAATCAGGGTCGAGAGCGCCCCAAAGAGCAAATCTTAGTCTGCGACAGGCGTCTGCAGCGGCTCGTTCGCAAAGTGGGCGGACAGATTCTGCAGGAGCAGCATCAGCATGCCCTGCACCGCTTCGGTCGTGGCGCCGCCGGTATGGGGCGTCAGGACGGTGTTGGGCACGCCCGCCCAACGCGCCGCGTCGGTCGGCTCCTCAGCGAAGACGTCGAGTGCTGCGGCGCCCAGGCGGCCCTCTCTCAGGGCGGCGATGACGGCGTCTTCGTCCACCAGTTGTCCGCGCGCGACGTTGACCAGCAGACCTAAAGGCCCAAGCGCATCGATGACATCTTGAGAGATGAGTCCCCGGTTGCTCTCGTCCGCGCGGCAGGCGACGACAAGAATGTCCGAATCGCGCGCCAGGGCGATCAGGCTATCGGCGCGGGGCCAGGCGGCCTCCTTGGCGCGGGGCCCCCACCAGCGGACGTCCATGCGCATGACCTCGGCGCGCCGCGCTACGGCCTCGCCGATGTGGCCCATACCGACGATTCCCAGACGCTGACCGCTCAGAGATGTGGTGATGCTGCGGCTGGACAGGCTCCATTCGCCCGCACGGACGGCGCGGTCGCCCTCGGCGATCTGGCGGCGTGAGGCGAGGATCAGGCCGATGGCGTGGTCGGCCACGTCCTCATGGTTTACGCCGGGCGCATGGGTGACGGGCAGGCCGCGCGCGCGGCACCACGCGACGTCGATGCCGTCATATCCAGCGGTGAAGCAGGCGACCAGCGACAGGTTCGGCAGGCGCTCGATCAGATCCTTGTCGAGCTCGAACTCGCCGGCGACGATCAGGGCGCGAATGTCGCCGGCGGCCTCGATCGGCGGGCCTTCCCAGAAGCGATAGACATCGTAGGCGCCTTCCAGGAAGGCGCTCAGCGGGGCCAGATGCCGCTGCATGATCAGGACGGCGGGACGCTGGGTCATGGGCGCAGACTATCCCGCTTTCGCCGGAGCGCCAGCCTTCTCATTCACCGCTCATCCCGGCGGACGCCGGGATCCAGTGTTTTGGCGACAGGTGCGACGTTCGACCCTCTGGTCTTGGGCTCTTACTGGATCCCGGCGTCCGCCGGGATGAGCGGGAGAGGGGGCATAGAAAAACGGCCCCCCGATCGCTCGGAGGGCCGCGGGTCAGTCTGTCCGCTGGATCAGCGGCCGAACTTCTGGTGCTGGACGCGCTTGGGAATGATGCTGTCCGCGCCCAGGCGGCGCATCTTATCCTGCTCGTAGGCTTCGAAGTTGCCCTCGAACCATTCCACATGGCCGTCGCCTTCGAAGGCGAGGATGTGGGTGGCCAGACGGTCCAGGAACCAGCGGTCGTGGCTGATGACCACAGCGCAGCCGGCGAACTCTTCCAGAGCCTCTTCGAGGTTCTGCAGGGTTTCGATGTCCAGGTCGTTGGTCGGTTCGTCGAGCAGGATCAGGTTGCCGCCGGTGGCCAGGGTCTTGGCCAGGTGGACCCGGTTGCGCTCACCGCCCGACAGTTGGCCGACCTTCTTTTGCTGGTCGCCGCCCTTGAAGTTGAAGCTGCCGACATAGGCGCGGGTGTTAATCTCGCGCTTGCCGACCATCATGATGTCGGTGCCGCCCGAGATGGCCTGCCAGATGGTGTCGTCCGGCTTCAGGTCGTCGCGCGACTGATCGACATAGGCCAGCTTGACCGTCTCGCCGACCTTGATTGTGCCGCCGTCGGGCTGTTCCTGGCCGGTGATCAGCTTGAACATGGTCGACTTGCCGGCGCCGTTGGGGCCGATGACGCCGACGATGCCGTTGGGCGGGAGCTTGAAGTTCAGGTTGTCGAACAGGACCTTGTCGCCATAGGACTTCTTCAGCCCCTCGACTTCCAGCACCACGTTGCCCAGGCGCGGGCCGGGCGGGATCTGGATGACGGCGAAGGACTGGGCCTGACGGCTGTTTTCCTGCTCGGCGACCATCTTCTCATAGGCGGCCAGACGGGCCTTGGACTTGGCCTGACGAGCCTTGGCGCCCGAGCGGACCCATTCCAGTTCGCGGGTGAGGGCGCGCTGGCGAGCTTCAGACTCGGACTGCTCCTGCACCACGCGCTTGGTCTTGGCTTCCAGCCACGAGGAGTAGTTGCCCTCGTGCGGGTGGCCCTTGCCGCGGTCCAGCTCCAGCGTCCACTTGGTCACCAGGTCCAGGAAGTAGCGGTCGTGGGTCACCAGGATGACGCAGCCGGGGAAGTTTTCCAGGTGGTGCTGCAGCCACGCCACCGACTCGGCGTCCAGGTGGTTGGTCGGTTCGTCGAGCAGCAGCATGTCCGGCTTGGACAGCAGCAGGCGAGCCAGCGCCACGCGGCGCTTTTCACCGCCCGACAGATTGGTGACTTCCCAGTCGTCCGGCGGGCAGCGCAGGGCGCCCATGGCCTGATCGATGCGGCTGTCGATGTCCCAGACGTCGCCGGCGTCGATCTTTTCCTGGAGGGCGGTCATCTCCTCCATCAGTTCGTCGGTGTAGTTTTCGCCCAGTTCGTTGGCGACTTCGTTGAAGCGGTTGACCCACTGCTTTTCTTCACACCAGGCCTCGACGTTCTGGCGAACGTTCAGGTTCGGGTCGAGCTGCGGCTCCTGCTCCAGGTAGCCGCGCTTGACGCCGTCGGCGGCGCGGGCCTCGCCCTGGAACTCGTGGTCCAGGCCGGCCATAATCTTCAGCAGGGTCGACTTACCCGAGCCGTTGACCCCGACGACGCCGATCTTGGCGTCGTTGTAGAAGCTGAGCCAGATGTTCTCGAAGACCTTCTTGCCGCCGGGATAGGCCTTGGTCAGGCCCTGCATCTGGAAGATATATTGTTGCGCCATGCGTCGCGTCGCGCCTTTGATTCAGTGCGGATGGGAAGTTGCCGGTGGATGTAGCGATCCCGAAGGCTTTGGGCAAATCTTCGGACGCCGACGCGGCTTTTCAATGGCGGCGTCGGCGCCCCGCCTTAGGCGTAGTTGAAACTGATGGAGATGCGCTGTTCTTCGGCGCGGTTGGCGGGCACTTCGTGGCGCAGCCAGCTTTCCCACATCAGCACCGTGCCGGGCGCCGGCTTCAGATAGACGAAAGGCTGTTCCGCCTCGCCGGCTTCGGCGGTCAGGCCGGGGCGGGCCATCATCATGGCCAGGCGCGGGTCCTCGATCTTCAGCGAGGAGGCGCCGTCGGGCACATGGATATAGACGGTGCCGGACAGCACGGCGTGGGGGTGGATGTGTCCGGTGTGGCCGCCGCCGGGCATCAGGACATTGACCCACAGATTGTCCAGCCGCAGCTTCTTCGCCAAGTCGAAATGCAGGCTCTGCGCGAAGAGCGCCGCATGCTTGTCCAGCAGCTTTTTCAGCTCGCCGAACTCGGGAAACCGCTGAGGCAGGTCGTTGATCGAGCCATAGGAGGTATAGCCCGGATAGTGGTTGGCCCGGCACCATTCGATCCCGGCCTCGTCCTCTTCCGCCATGACAAGGCACAGTTCCAGCAACTCCTCGTGCAGTTCCGTCCACCCGCGCGCCGAGGCGAGGGAGGCGTCATACACCTGGGTCGGGAAGAGGGAGCGAGAGGGCATGGCCCGCGATACCGCGTCTGGATTTATGCGAGAAGACGAAAACGGTCGCGCAGGGCGGGCGACGCGGTGTTTTCCGGCCCCTCGGCGGCGCCTTTCCGGCGAAACAGGTCGGGTATTTTAGTACCAACTATAAATAGATGATATTTTTCAACGAATTGTCCTGTTTTGCGCATCAAGGTCGGCGTTGACCTGTGCGCGTGGACCCTCTATCAGCACGGCCTCCGCCCGATCCATCTGGTTCGGGCCGCGTTTTTCGTCTTCCAGGACCCTCATCATGCTGAAGAGCACTACGGCTTCGCTGAAGCCGGCCGAGGTCGAGAAGAAGTGGATCCACATCGACGCCGAAGGCGTCGTGGTGGGCCGCCTCGCGACCTTCATCGCCAACCGCCTGCGCGGCAAGCACCTGCCGACCTACACCCCGCACGTTGACTGCGGCGACTACGTCGTCGTCACCAACGTCGACAAGGTGGTGTTCACCGGCAAGAAGAACACCGACAAGGTCTACTATCGCCACACCGGCCACCCGGGCGGCATCAAGCAGACGACCCCGGAGAAAGTCCTGGGCGGCCGCTTCCCCGAGCGCGTGCTGGAAAAGGCCGTTGAGCGCATGCTGCCCAAGGAGTCGCCGCTGGCTCGCAAGCAGATGACCCACCTGCGCCTGTTCGCCGGCGCCGCGCACGACCACGAAGCCCAACAGCCGACGACCATCGACTTCAAGTCGATGTCGTCCAAGAACACCCGGAGCGCCTGAGCATGACCGACGTGACTCAAGACACCGCCGCCGGCTTTGACGCCCTGAAGGGCCTGGGCACTGCTGCTGCCGAGGAAATCGTCCGCGAGCCGAAGATCGACGCCCTGGGCCGTTCGTACTCGACCGGCAAGCGCAAGAACGCCATCGCCCGCGTGTGGGTGAAGCGCGGCACCGGCAAGATCACCGTCAACGGCAAGGACGTGGCTGCGTATTTCGCTCGCCCCGTGCTGCAGATGATGGTCGCCCAGCCGCTGAACGTTTCGGACCGCGCCACGCAATACGACGTGATCTGCACCGTGGAGGGCTCGGGCCTGTCGGGCCAGGCCGGCGCCATCCGCCACGGCCTGTCGCACGCCCTGACCCACTACGAGCCGGAACTGCGCAAGGTTCTGAAGCCGCACGGCTTCCTGACCCGCGACAGCCGCGTCGTCGAGCGTAAGAAGTACGGCCGCGCCAAGGCTCGCAAGTCCTTCCAGTTCTCGAAGCGCTAAGTCGCGAACCCGCGACTGGGAATACAAAGGGCGCTTCGGGGAAACCCGAGGCGCCTTTTTCTTTTTGCATGTCCGAGGGCACCAGATGACCCACACCATCTTCATCGACGGCGAGGCCGGGACTACGGGCCTGGAGATCCGCGAGCGGCTGGAGGCGCGCGGCGATCTGGAACTGATGCTGCTGGGCGACCGCCGCCGCGATGTCGAGGCGCGGCGTGAGGCGTTGAACAGCGCCGATGCGGTTATCCTGTGCCTGCCCGACGACGCGGCTAAGGAAGCCGTGTCGATGATCGAAAATCCGTCGGTTAGGGTCATCGACGCTTCGACCGCCTATCGCGTGGCGGACGGCTGGACCTATGGCTTCGCCGAGATGGATCAGGCCCATCGCGCGGCCATCGCGGCCTCGACGCGGGTGTCGAATCCCGGCTGCTATCCGACCGGCTTCATCGGCCTGATGCGGCCGCTGGTGAAGGCTGGGCTGGTCCCGGCGGACTGGCCGGTTACGATCAATGCGGTGTCCGGCTATTCCGGCGGGGGCAAGGCGATGATCGCCGAGTTTGAAGCTGAGGGCGCATCCACCGCCTTCCGCGCCTATGGCCTGACGCTGAAGCACAAGCATGTGCCGGAAATGACCAAGCACGCGGGGCTGTCGCGGCCGGTGCTGTTCTCGCCCGCTGTCGGGAATTACCGCCAGGGAATGCTGGTCGAGGTTCCGCTGCACCTGTCGGCCCTGCCGGAGACGCCCTCGGTCGAGCGGCTACACGGCGCGCTGGTCGAGGCCTATGACGGCCAGCGTTTCGTCGAGGTCGCCGAGATCGACGAGACCGAGGCCATGACCGGCATCGAGCCCGAGGGCCTGAACGGCACCAACCGAATGCGCCTGCACGTCTTCGGCGATCGCGGCGGGGAGCAGGCGCGTCTGGTCGCCCTGCTGGACAATCTGGGCAAGGGCGCCTCGGGCGCGGCGGTTCAGAACCTCAACATCATGCTGGGTCTGGACGAGGCGACCGGCCTCAGGTGAGGCCGGCCGGGGCGCGCGATCAGCGCGCCCGCGCCGCCTTGACCGCCGACTCCACCGTCCCGCCGAAGAAGACGGCGGCGATGATGATCAGCAGGCCGTAATCGTGTCCGGGGAAGACCAGCGGCACGCCCGCCGCCAGGATGATCAGCGCCGGAAACAGGCTGGCCCAGACGGCGGTCGAGGCGGCGTGAGGATGGATCATCGGCGGGCGCTGCATGCCCATCCGCCGGGCCAGGATGCCGTTCAGCGGCACGAAGGCCGCCGGCACGATAATGGCGATCGCCAGATACTTCACCAGCTGGCCGGGCGCTCCGAACAGGGTCGCCGTTGCGATCAGCAGGATCAGCGGAATGGCCGTGGCGACGGCCAGCAGCAGGTTAGGCTCGATACGCTTCAAGACTTTACTTTCACATAGGCGCCGGGCGCCGGTTCGATGGGCTTCAGCGGCCCGGCCTTGGGATCGCGAGCGGCGATCTTCTCGCCGGACTTCGCGCCCAGCCAGTCGGCCCAGTGCGACCACCAACTGCCGGGATGCTGTTCCGCCTCCGCTTGCCACTCATCAAGCGTTTCGGGAAGGGCGGCGTTGACCCAGTGCTGATACTTGTTGGCCGATGGCGGGTTGATGACCCCGGCGATATGGCCCGACCCGGCCAGCGTATAGGTCACCGGCCCGCCGAACAGCCGCGCCGAGCGGTAGACCGAGTTCATCGGCGCGATGTGGTCCTCGCGGCTGGCCTGGAAGTAGAGGGGGATGCGGACCTTCGACAGGTCGATGGCCTCGCCGTCGATCTCCAGTTCGCCCTTCGCCAGGGCGTTCTGGCCGTACATCAGGCGCAGGTATTGCAGGTGCAGCCGCTTGGGCATCCGCGTCTGATCGGCGTTCCACGCCAGAAGGTCGAAGGCGGGCGGCGCCTTGCCCATCAGATAGTTGGACACGAAGAAGGACCAGATCAGGTCGTTGGCGCGAAGGGCGTTGAAGGTGTCGGCCATCGCCGTGCCGGGCAGGACGCCGCCCGCCTCGTCCATCATGCGCTCGATCTCGGCCAGCCAGTGCTCGTCGGTGAACAGCAGCAGGTCGCCCGCCTCGGCGAAGTCGTGCTGGGCGGCGAAGAAGGTGGCTGAGGCGATGCGGTCGTCGCCCTTGGCCGCCATATGGGCCAGTGTGGCGCCCAGCATGGTGCCGCCGATGCAGTAGCCGACGGCGTTCAGATGCTTCTGGCCGGTCTGCTCCAGCGTCTTTTCGACGGCGCGATAGACGCCCTTCTTCATGTAGTCGTCGAGGCCGAACTCGGCCTTGTCGCGGTCCGGGTTAACCCACGAGCAGACGAAGACGGTGAAGCCCTGCGCGCTCAGCCAGCGGATCAGGGAGTTCGCCGGCTGCAGGTCCATGATGTAGAATTTGTTGATCCACGGCGGGAAGATCAGCAGCGGAATGGCGTGCTGCTGCTCCGTCGCGGCGTCATACTGGATCAGCTCGAACAACTCGTCGCGCCAGACGACCTGACCCGGCGCCGTGGCGACGTTCTCGCCCAGGACGAAGCGGCCATAATCTGCCTGGCTGATCTTCAGCGAGCCAGCCCCGCGCTCCAGATCGGCGGCGAAATTCTGCATCCCGCGCACCAGGGATTCGCCGCTGGTTTCGGCCAGGGCCTTCAGCGCCATGGGGTTCGAGGCCAGGAAGTTGGCGGGCGAGAAGGCGTCGGTCAGCAGGCGGGTGAAGAACTCAGCCCGGCGCTTCACGCGCGGGTCCACGTCCTCGACGCTGGAGACCAGGCTGTTCATCCAGTCCGAGGTGGCCAGATAGGACTGGCGCATCATGTCGAACATGGGATTCTCGGACCAGGCCGGATCGCGGAACCGCTTGTCGAACGGGGCGGGGCTGTCGACCGTTTCGCCCATCGCCCGGCGCGTCGTGGTCGACCACAGCTCCATATAGCGGCCGAACAGGTCGGCCTGGGCCTGGAACAGCTTTTCGGGTCGGGCGGCCAGACTGGTCATGACCGAGGACATGGCCGGGGCCACGTTGAACGGATCGGGCGACAGGGCGGCGGGGCGGTCGGCCTGCGACAGAGCCGCCTCGGCCACCGCTGTCTGGGCCATCATCGCCGCCTTGGCCAGATTTAGGGACAGCGTCTCCAACTGCTGACGCTGTTCGGCGCTGAAGGCCATGAAGTCGGGCGTAGAGGCGGGGGCTTCGTCCTGCGGCGTCGGTTCCGGGGCGGGCGCCGGTTGCGGCTGTTCAGGCGGTGCGGCGGCCTTCTTGGCGCGCGGCTTGGCCGAGGTCGGGCGGCCGGCCTTGCGCGGCGCGGGGGCCTGGGCGGGCGCCGTCGGCTGGGGCGGGGCCTTGGTCGGGCGCTTGGCCATGGCGAACCTCCGTTGGGGACGAGCGAATGCGCGCGCCTTCCTCCCGACGCGATGATGGCATATGTCAGTGACGGAAATGAACGCGCTTATGCTGAAAAAGACGGGATGGACGGCAGCCTGGGGGGCGACCCTCGGTTCAGCCCTGATTTTGGGCGGCTGCGTCGGGGCTTTCGAGCCGAAGACCGACCCGACCTCGCCGTTGGCGCCCCGCATCCAGCAACTGGTCGATGAGAATCGCCAGTATCCGCGCTGGGCCGATTTCCCGCGCAGCAGCACCCCGCTGCCGGCGCCGACCGAGATCGCCGCCGACGTGGGACGCCTGCAAGGCCGCAGCGCCGCCCTGACCGCCGAGATGGCGCGTATCGACTGGACGCTGAACAGCGACCCGGCCGCCTTCCTCGCCGAGATCAACCGCCGCTTGGACGCCAGCCAGATGTCGCCCCAGACGCTGAAGACCGCTCAGGAAGTCGAAGCCTACGCCGAAGAGCTGCGCCGCCGCGCTACGGCGCCGCCGCCTATCGACCGTCCGCGCTTCTGAGACGCACGACCGTATCAGGCGCAGTCGCGATATAAGGGGCATGAGGCGCGCAGATCGCGTCCGGCCTCGAATCCCGCGATCCTGAACGCTTCGGCCGCAGGGCCGACGCTCGAATCTGCTGCAAAGGTCCGCATGGCCCGCTCTGTCTTCATTGTCGCTATTTTCGTCGGACGGACCTTCTGATGGCGGACGGTTACGGCCTGCCCGCCTTTCTGGGCGTCAGCCGCTCGCTGTCGGGGCGGGCGTGGCGGCAGCGTCCGGCCGAGACGGCGACGACCCGCGCCCATATGCAGGCGCTGGGGCTGGACGAGGTGATGGCTCGCGTCCTGTCGGCGCGCGGCGTCGGACCGGAGCAGGGCGCAGATTTCCTGAAACCGACGCTGAAGGCGCTGTTCCCCGATCCGTCCAGCTTCATGGACATGGACGCCGCCGCCGCTGCCATCGTCGACGCCTTGCAGAGCGGCGCCAGCATCCACGTCTTCGCCGACTACGATGTGGACGGGGCGTCCAGCGCGGCCTTGCTGGTACGCTGGTTCCGGGCGCTGGGCGCCGACCTGCCGATCTATGTGCCGGATCGCCTGACCGAGGGTTACGGCCCCAGCGCCAGGGCGTTCGACACGCTGAAGGCGCGCGGCGCCGATCTGGTCATCACCGTCGATTGCGGGGCGGCGGCTAACGAAGCGGTGGCCCATGCGGCGTCCATCGGCCTGAAGGTCGTGGTCATCGACCACCATATGATGCGCGAGGAGCCGCCTGCCTGCCTGGCCGTGGTCAATCCGAACCGGCCGGGCTGCGGCTCGGGGCAGGGCAATCTGGCGGCGGCGGGGGTAGTTTTCGTCCTGCTGGCGGCCCTGAACCGCGAGGCGCGCGGGCGCGGCCTGTTCGAGGGCAAGACTGAGCCCGATATCCGTCAGTGGCTGGACCTGGCCGCCATGGGCGCCATCTGCGACGTGACGGGCCTGACCGGCTTCAACCGCGCTTTGACCAGTCTGGGGCTGGGGGTCATGTCGCACTGGCGCAATCCGGGCCTGCGCGCCCTGCTGGCGGCGGCGGGGGCTGAGCCGGGACCAGCCAAGACCAACCATGCGGGCTTTATCCTGGGGCCGCGCATCAATGCGGGCGGTCGGATCGGCAAGTCGGATCTCGGCGCGCGCCTGTTGTCCACCGACGACCCGGATGAGGCGCGGATGCTGGCGCAGGAACTGGACGCCTTGAACCTCGCTCGCCGCGAGGTCGAGGCCGAGGTGACGGAACAGGCTGTCCGCCGCGTCGAGGCGACGGGCGCTCATGCCGACGACAGCGCCGCCGTGGTCGTCTCGGGCGAAGACTGGCACCCCGGCGTGGTCGGCATCGTCGCCGGGCGCCTGCGCGAACGCTGGAGGAAGCCGGTCATCGTGATCGGCGTCGACGTCATCAACGGCGTGGGCAAGGGGTCGGGCCGATCGCAGCCGGGAATGAATCTGGGCCGAGCGGTGCAGGCGGCGTGGACCGACGGCCTGCTGATCGCCGGCGGCGGCCACGCCATGGCCGCGGGCCTGACGGTGGCGGCCGACCGTATCGACGAGCTGCGCGCCTTCCTCAATGAGCGACTGTCGGACGAACGCGTCGAGGCCGTGGCCCAGGACTGGGTCGAGGTCGACGCCCTGATCGACCCGCGCGCCGCCACCCGGGATCTGTTCGACGCCTTTGAGCAACTGGCCCCCTACGGCCCCGCCAACCCAGAGCCTCTGTTCGCGCTGGAAGGGGTTCAGGCCCGCGAACCGGTGGCCATGAACGGCGGCCATGTGCGGTGCCGTCTGGTCGGGCCGGACGGCGCCTCGGTGCGCGCCATCGCCTGGCGCTGCGCCGACCTGCCGACGGGCAAGGCGCTGCTGGCGGGGCAGGGCGGCCTCAACGTGGCGGGCCGCCTGAAAGCCGACGACTGGAACGGCCGTCGCGGCGTTCAGTTCGAGATCGAGGACGTCGCCGATCCGCGCATGGTCTGAAAGCGTCAGCCTTGGCTGTGAAACGACGCAGGTCTTTGAAAAAGTCGCATAAATCGCCTCCACCGAGCTTGCCATAAGCGGAATCGGCGGCTATCTACACGGTCCTCCGCGCAGCGGTCCCTTCGTCTATCGGTTAGGACGCCAGGTTTTCAACCTGGAAAGAGGGGTTCGATTCCCCTAGGGACTGCCACGCGGAGTTTATCTCCCCCTGACATTTAGATCTGTCGTCGCTCGTGAATACGCACGCTTGCCGTGTCGATTTTGCGCGATCGATCCGGCGTCTGCGTGCGGCTTTGTCGTTTTTTTGAAAAAGCGCGAAGCAGCCTCTTGCGTCGCCGAAAAGGGACGGCTATCAGGCCGCTCCTCCGCGCAGCGGTCCCTTCGTCTATCGGTTAGGACGTCAGGTTTTCAACCTGAAAAGAGGGGTTCGATTCCCCTAGGGACTGCCACGCGGAGCAAACACTTCCCCAAAATCTCTAGCCCCAAGACCGCCTGTGCAACGCGCGGTTGCGCGCGTTTGTCTTGCACCCGTGACGATAATGTGGCGTAAAAGGGGCGGCAAGATTGCCAGTCTTGACATACCCGTGGTATGGCGACTGTCCCGGAGTGCTCGGGCGGGGAGTAGGTGATGAGTTTCGAAGAGAGCGATACGCTTGAGACCGTCAAGGTCGCCGGTAAGGTCAAGTGGTTCGATGCTGGCAAGGGGTACGGCTTCATCGTCCCGGACGATCCGGCTCTGACGGAAGGTCGCGACGTCCTGCTTCATGTCACCAGCCTGCGCCAGGCGGGGCACGAGTTGGCGGGCGAGGGCGCGGCCATCACCTGCGAATGCGCCAAGCGGACGAAGGGCTGGCAGGTCGTGACGGTCGTTGATCTGGAAGCGGCTGAGGCGACGCCTGTGACGCGGCGGGAAAACGTCCGGCCCTCGTCGATTGGTCAGGCTTTCTCTGCTGACACCCCGCTGGAAGCGGCCGTGGTCAAATGGTTCAATCGCACCAAGGGCTATGGATTCGTGGTGCGTGACGGCCAGGACGGCGATATCTTCGTTCACGTCGAGACGCTGCGACGCTGCGGCCTGGACGACCTGCTGCCGGGCGATCCGGTCAGCGTTCGCTTCGCCGAAGGTCCCAAGGGCCTCGTGGTGGCTGATATAAGACCGGGCGGCTGAGTTCGTCCGTAGAGGACGATGATGATGAACCTCACTCGCCGTTTCGCCCTGGGGGCCGCCCTGGGGATCGCCGTGATGGCTTCGGCCTGCGCGCGCACAGGGCCGATGGATGGCGCGGGGCAACCGCTTGAAGCTCTGTCCATCGTCACGTCGACGGGCGAGCACAAATTCATGGTCGAGATCGCGGACGACGACACTGAGCGCGCGCGCGGCCTGATGTTCCGCCCGCCGCTGGAAGACGATCGCGGGATGTTGTTCCAGTTCCCGACGGCGTCCGAGCAGAGCTTCTGGATGAAGAACACGCCCAGTTCGCTAGACATCCTCTACATCGACCCGCGCGGCCGCATCGTCTCCATCGCCAGCCATACCACGCCCAACTCAGAGACGCCGATCCCCTCGAACGGCGCGGCTAATGGAGTGCTGGAACTGCGCGCAGGGCGGGCTGACGAGATCGGCGCCAAGCCGGGCGACACGGTGAAACACCCTTTCTTTCGCCCTTGACGACTAAGGCGCCGCTTAGGCCGTTGCGGCGCCGCCGCCGACGTGCCATGAGAGCGCTCCGTCGGTCCGGGGTGTGGCGCAGCCTGGTAGCGCATCTGGTTTGGGACCAGAGGGTCGGAGGTTCGAATCCTCTCGCCCCGACCACGGTTTAAGCCCGTTTGGGCGGGATGAGTTTTACACTCGTCCCTGCGGCGGAAGCGCTGCCTCTCAATCAAGTTTTCTCGATCGGCGCGGGCTTTGGTTGCGCAGAGCAGGCCCTTTGAACTTCGGCTATGGGTGGGAAGCGGACTTAAGGTCCCTTATGGTTGCCCTCTCGCGTGAGGAACGATCACAATGGACTTCACCTATTATGTGGCGTTCGCCCTTTCATTGGTTATCGGGTTCGTGGGCGCGCTGATTTTCGTCATGTTGAAGGGGCGCTCCTACTGGCGGTTCGCATTGACGACCTTGCTCGTTGCCGTGTTTGCCGACTTCGCGCTTCTTATCGATTGGAGCTACGCGGACGAAATGACCGATGTGTTGCTACTGGACGCCGCTTTTTTCACGGCTTACGGATTCGTCGGCTGCGCCATAGGCGCGGTGCCTGTTTTGGGCGCGCGTGGGATATATCGACTGGTCCGAGCACGCCGGACAAGGTGAGCCGGATGTCCGCTACGGGTCGTGAAGCGAAGTTCGCTTCGGCCTGTAAGACGGGCTTAGCGATCCATATGGACGATGACGCGGCTTCACTTATCGCCGCATCGCCCCGACCCGCGTCAGGTCGAGGCGTAGCCGCCGTTGATGGCGTAGGAGAAGCCGATCGGCAGGGCGGCGCGGAACTGGGTGAAGAAGGCCGCCAGTTCGCCCAGCGTCGAGCGCGGAACGAAGAGGATGTCGCCGCGACGCAGGGGCAGAATCTCGCCGCGCGGCGCGCGCAAGTCCAACACCTTCAGCATGCGCAGATCGCCCGGTCCGCGTCGGATCAGGGCGCAGTTTCGAGTGTTGGACGTCGGCAGGGCGCCGCCCGCCATGATCAGGGCCTGATAGGCGTCGATCTGGCCCGGCATGTCGAAAACGCCGGGATTGCGCACCTCGCCGTCGACCCAGACTTTGAGCGGGCCGGCCTGGCGCAGCGTGACTTCGACTTCGGGGCGCAGCAGGTGAGGGGCATAGCCGGCCGAGATATCGCCCTCAAGCTCAGACAGGCTGCGCTCGGCGGCGGTCACATGACCGACGAGGGGCAGGGAGACACGGCCGTCCGGGCCGATCTTCAGCTGACGGGTCAGTTCGGTCGCGGTGGGCAGGGCGACCTCGATCTCGTCTCCGGCGTAGAGACGGTATTCAGGCTCGATATCGGTCCACGGCGCGAAGGGCAGGTCACGCGGCAGGTCGGCCACGGTCTGAGGCCTGGGCAGGACGGCGGCGGACTCGTTGCGCCCGCTTGACGCGCAGCCGGTCAGGCCGGCGCCCAGCGCCAGAAGAAGCAGGCGGCGATCAACGTCCATGAGCGGCCGGGTCCGAGCGATTGCGAAACTGAAGTTCCGCCAAGTTGACGCCTTATGGGTAACGGCCGGTTAACGCCAACGCTTCAAGCTGTCCCGGTCTGACACTGGTGGATGATCCGGCCCGTATGCGTTCGCACGTCACAGCAACCCGTCCCCGGTACGGCGTCATGGACGTCGTGGCCCTGCTGTTCCGGGAGCTGCTGTTGATGGTCATCATCTTCGCGGTGATCTTCGGCATCGGCGCCGCTGTCGTGATGACGATGAAGAAGACCTACACGGCCGGAGCCAGCCTGTTTGTCGGCGTCGGCCAGGAATATGTCTATCAGCCGCGCGTCGGCCTGGGCGAGCGGGCGATGCCCCCTTCTGCCGCCGAGGTGGCTCAGTCCGAGGCGGCCATCCTTAACAGCCTTGAGGTCAAGCGCCGCGTGGTGCGCGCCCTGGGCGTCGAGAGCTTCCAGAGCCCCGATGCGCCCCCGCCCGCCGATCCGGCGCGCCGCGAGGCTTCGGCGGTTCGCGCGGTCGCCAGCGGTCTGGGCGTCGAGGTGACGCCGCTGAGCCCGGTGATCGGCCTGAGCTACAAGAGCGATGATCCGGCCAAGTCGGCGCGGGTCTTGAACACGGTCATCGACCAGTATCTGACCTATCGCCGCGAAGTGTTTCAGGACCGCGCGACGGCGGCGATCCGCACTCAGCGCCAGACATTCGAGGACGAGCTGGGCGACGCTGACCGCGCGTATGAAGACTTCCTGCGCACCAATAATATCGGCGATTTCGCCACGGCCAGGGCGACGGTCGCCAGCGCCTATCAATCGATCTTCGCCGAGCGGATGGGCGTTCAGGCTCAACTGCAACAGGCGTCGCAGCGTCTGGCGACGCTGATAAGCCAGCTGTCGCGGACCCCGGCCGAGGTGGCTCTGTACAAGGATCTGAACGTTTCGGCCCAGGATCTGATCCTGCAACTGCGCACCGAGCGTGAGAGCCTGCTGGCCCGCTATCAAGCCGACGCCCAGCCGGTGCGCGAGATCGACGCCAAGATCGCCCAACTCCAGACCTATGTCGGCACCGGCACGGCGGTCGGCGCCAAGGAGGTCCGCACGGGACCGAACCCGATCTGGGTCGAACTGGAGACCACCCGCATCAACGCCCAGGCGGAGCGGGATGCGTTGGCGGCGCGGCTGGCCGTTCTGGATCGGCAACTGTCGGACCTGCGCGCGCGTCAGTCGCGCCTGACCGAACTGGAGTCGCGCAACTCGACCCTGGCGGGCAATCGCGAGGTGCTGACCGCATCGATCCGCGAGTTCCAGCAGCGCGAGACCCAGAGCCGAGCTGACAACGAACTGGTCAAGGCGGGCGCCGACAACGTCACCGTCATCGAGCGCGCCCAGCCGCCGTCGAAGGGCAAGAGCCTGAAGGCGCCGCTGATGATCGCCGTTTTCCTGTTCGCCGGCTTCACCGCTCTGTGCGTCGGCCTGCTGCGGGTGCTGCTGCGGCCGGGATTCGCCATGCCCGCGACCTTGAGCCGCACCCTCAACGCGCCGGTGCTGGCCGTAGCGCCCGCCAAGAGCGTCTGAGCGCGTATGACGCTGATACGCTGCGATGACCGGCGGACGGCCCGTGCTAGGTTTCGCCAAATGGCGCGCGCGTAACCGATTCGCATGGTCGATCTGACGACAGAAATGGCTGGCCTGTGGGCTGCGTTGGGGCCGGCCCCGGCGCATCGCGGCCGCGTGATCCTGTTCGCCGCCGCGACCTCGGGCGAGGGTGTCTCGACGGTGGCGCGCGAGTTCGCCCGTATGGCTGCCGTGCGCGGACGCCGTCCGGTCTGGCTGATCGACGGCGACCTGTCGCAGCAGGGCCAGATGGAGCAGATCGCCGCCGAGCCGGATCGGTTCGGGCGCCTGGGGGCGTCTGTGCGGGCGTCGCCGGACGGGTCGGCCTTCTACGCCGTGTCGCCGCCGTTGCGCGGCCGTAACGGCAAGCCCGCTGCGCCGGGACGCGTCCTGACGGCCAAGGCCTGCCTGGGAGGGCGGCTGTATGTCACGCGCTTCCATATGGAGCTTCTGCGCGCAGGCCAGCGGGTCGAGGCGGTCGATGATCCGCGCTATTGGACCCGTCTGCGGGCGCATGCCGACACTGTAGTGATCGACGCCCCGGCGGCGGACCGTAGCGACATGGCCCTGACGCTGGCGCCGCTGGCGGACTCAACCGTGATGGTGGTGGCGGCGGACAGCACCGGCGCAGCCGCGCCTGCCGCCCTGCGTGAAGAGATCGACGCCGCCGGGGGCCGTGTCGCGGGTCTGGTGATGAACCGTTCGACCTGGAGCCCGCCCAAGCTGCTGAAGCGGTTCTTCAGCTAGGCGCACGCTGGCGGTTCAGGCGGTCCAGTTCGCTCTGGCCGTAGAAGCGCGGCTCGAAGCCCTTCATCCACATGATCTTGCCCAGACCGCGCGCGGCGCGGTCGGCCATCTGGGCGCGGCTGGCGCGGCCCATAACGGTCATGGCGAGGGCTGCTGCGCCCCAGACCAGCGTCTGTACCGCGCCGATGGCCATCCAGCGGCCGACGCCGAGCCAGTCGCGCGCCTCGGCGGCTGTCTGGCTGGGGCCCTGGCCATAGGCGAACGCGCGGGTCAAGGCGTAGCGCAGGGTCGCGCGGTGCGGGGGGGCGAACTCGTCCACCCAGGCGTCGGCCGCCCAGCCGAACCGGCCGCCGCGCGCCTTCAAGGCGGCGAACAGGACATCGTCTTCGCCGCCGATCTGATCCGATCCGACGTGGAAGGGCGCCGTGCCGGGCAAGGCGGTCGCGCGCACCAGAAGCGAGTTGCCGCAGCCGTAGGGCTCGTCGATCAGTTGATCGCCTTCAGGGCCTTCGCGGCCGAAGAAGCGTTCCAGATAGGCGGTCGCCCAGCCGGTTCCGTCCGGCACGCGACCCTGGATCGGGCCGAACACGGCGTCGGCGCGGGTCGCCGCCTGACCGCGCAGCAGGGCGGCCAGCCAGCCGGGGCTGGCGGCCTCGTCATCGTCCAGAAAGGCGATCAGCGGCGCTTCGGTAGCGGCCAGGCCCGTGTTTCGCGCGGTGGCTACGCCGGGTCGCGGCGCGTGGGTCCAGATCAGCGGGACCGGCGTTTCGCCCCTCAACGCCTCGACGGTCGCGCGGGCGCTGGCTTCGGGATCGTTGTCGGCAACGACGATTTCGCGCAGGCGTCTGTCGACGTTCTGCTGGGCGAAGATCGAGCGCAGGGCGCGGGTCAGTTCGTCCGGGCGACGCAGGGTCGGAATGACGACGGCGACGTCAGGGCTGCTCATATCGCCTCTGCATAGAGGGCGGCGCGATACAGCCGCAGGCTGAGGCCGCGAACGGCGGGGGGCAGCAGGCTGACGCGCGCCGCCTGTTTGAACAGGGGCCGGATCAGGCGCAGGCCGGGCACGGCCTTCAGCTTTTTCGCCACGCGATAGCTGGGATAGGCGGCGACGAAGTCAGGGTGCCGGGCGGCCACGCGGGCGAAGTTGGGCGCCGACTGCTCATATTTGGCGGCCAGGGCCTCGACCGTGTCCAGACCCATGTGAGTGGCCGGATTGTCGATGTGCGTGACCGCGAACCGGCGCGAGACGCGCATGGCCCATTCGACGTCCTCCCAGCCCCAGCCGCTGAAACCGGCGTCGAAGCTCTCGGTGTCGAAGACGTCCCTGCGCACCAGAAGGTTGGAGGTGAAGACGTATTTTTCAGGCTGTAGCGCCCTCTGATCGGCGGGGATGCAGTCGGAGCGCGCGGCCATCTGGCGGTGGACGGCGAAGCGCGCGTCGCTCGGCGCCTGAAGCAGGGAGAAACCGCCGAACGCCACGGCCGGGTCATCCTTTATCGCCAGATCAACCCAGTCGCTGAGGAAGCGCGGATGGTCGGGGCGCATGTCGCTGTCCAGGAACAACAGGAAGCGGCCGCGCGCGGCCTCGGCCAGACGGTTGCGGCCTCTGGAACGCCCCTCGTTGGCGTCCAGGGTGATCAGTCGGGCGGGCAGGGACCGGGCGTCGATCAGGGCGGTCAGGCGGGCCGTCAGGGCCGGGTCCGTTGTGCCGTCGTCCAGTATGATCAACTCGGCGCGCTCTGCGACGGCAGGGGCCTCGCGGTCGAGCATCCGCAGCAGCTCTGCCGGATCGTCGCGCAGGAAGGGCATCAGCACCGACAGGACGGGCGTCGCCGCCGCCCATGCCGTGTTGTCGTGAACCGAGCCGCTCATGCCGCCGCCTTTCGCGCCTGCAGGAAGCCGCGCAGGCGGCGCAGCAGGTCGCGCACGCCGGCGGCGTTCAGGGCGTAGGCGACAGCGCCGTACACGGCGACGCCCACGCCTGCGTCCATCATCAGTTCGGCGAAACCCCCGATCGGCGGCAGCAATAGGACGACTGCGGCCATGACGGCGGCGGCCAGACCGCAGCGCGCCAGAGCGTTCCACGGCACCGGCAGCGGCAGGATGCGGCGCCCGATGGTCATGGAGGCGCTCAGGCCCAGGGCAAAGCTGATCGCCGTCGCCCAGGCCGCGCCCATGACGCCGAAGCGCGGGATCAGCAGGATGTTCAGGACGATGTTGCTGCCCGCCGGAATGCTCATGGCCAGCAACAGCCAGCCGGTGCGGCGGCCCAGCGTGAAAGCCTGTCCGAAATAATAGGTCGTCATGCCCGACAGGAAGGCGCCCAGCGCGACCCACGGCGTGACGGAGGCGGCGACCGTGCGCAGGTCTTCCCCGATCATGAACTCAGCCAGCGGCCGCGCGACCAGGGCCACGCCCACGGCGGCGGGCAGGCCGATCAGCACCAGGGTGGAAGCCTGTTCTCTGGCTGCCGCTTGAAGATCCTCGCGCCCGCCGCGTTCCAGCGCCATGACGAGGGCGGGAGCGCCCGCTGCGCCCAGCCAGACGAACATGACGTCCAGCGTTCGGTTGGCGATGCTGTAGGCGGCGTGATAGGCGCCGACCGCCGCCTCGTTCATGAACAGGGCCAGTAGGAAGCGGTCCGTCGAGGCCAGCACCACGGTCAGCCCCAGTCCGACGGCGATGGGATAGCCATAGGCGGCGTAGGCCTTCAGCCGCTGGCGATCGAGCCGCCCGCGCCGGGCTTCGCGCAGTTCGGCGGGAAGGATGAAGGGCAGGGCGGCCAGCGGGGCCAGCAGCATACCCGCCAACGGGGCCTCAGCCCCCAGCCCCAGCAGAGCCAGGCCGACGCCGAAGACCAGTCCGGCCACCGCGCTCCAGATATCGATGGCGGCGGCGGGGCCGACATCCCCCGCCGCGCGGAACCGTTCTTGCGCCAGCTTCAGGAAGCAGCGCACCGGCACTCCCGCCAAGGCCACCGCCAGCGGCAGACGGAAGCTGTCCGGCATGGGCCAAAGCCACACCATGAGGCCGACGACCGGCACGAAGACGGCGGTCATAATTAGGGCGGCGCGATACAGGCTGGCGAAATGCCCGGCCATCTGCGCCTCGTCGGACTGGGCCGCCCAGAACCGGGCCATGGACGCTTCCAGCCAGCTGAATGTCGCCACATGGGCCAGGGTCAGCACCGAATAGGCCAGGGCGTAGCGCCCGAAATCCTCGGGCGACAGCAGGCGCGTAAAGATGATGATGGTCAGAAACCCGACCACGCCCTGCACGATGTTGGCCGGCAGATAGCCGAACACCCCCCGCCAGAACATCAGCGCACGGCCATCCGGTCGCCCAACAACACGGGAACGGTCACGGCGATGATCCACAGGTCCAGCCAGAAGGACTGGCGCTCGATGTATTCGATATCGAGCTGCACGCGGCGGCGCACCTCATCGGCCGTGTGTAAAGGCCCGCGCGAGCCCTTGATGGCGGCCCAACCGGTCATACCGGGCTTGATGCGATGACGGTGGGCGTATTCGGCGACCAGACGCGCCGACTCGGCGTCGCCGGTCTTCATGCCGATAGCGTGCGGACGCGGCCCGACAAGCGACATCTCGCCGCGCAGGACGTTCACCAGCTGGGGCAGTTCATCCAGGCTGGTGGCGCGCAGGAACTTGCCCAGACGGGTGACGCGGTCGTCGCCGGCTGTGACCTGACGGCTGGCGGTGGCGTCGGAGGCTTCCTGGCGCATGGTGCGGAACTTCCACACCACGATCTCTTCCTGGTTGAAGCCGTGGCGGCGCTGGCGAAACAGGGCCGGGCCCTTGCTGTCCAGCCGCACGGCCAGGCCGATCAGGAACAGAACCGGGCTGAGCGCGACCAAGGCCAGCGCCGACAGGATGATGTCGAGGATGCGCTTGTTGAACGCGCGCCGCTCGCCGTCCACCGCGCCGCCCAGCAGGGGCAGGGAGGCCGAAGCCAGCTTCTCCAGCGCCTCGTTGCGTTGAGCGGCGCCCTTGGGATCGACCAGAAGCGTCAGCGGGATGGGCAGGACTTCGAGCCGGCGCGTCAGGGCGCGCACCCGCGCCTCGGCCTTGGGGTCGATGGCCAGGATGACGCGGTCGATATAGGGCGTCAGTCGATGGTCGAGCAGGGCGTCGGCGCCGCCCAGAACCGGCACTCCAGCCAGGGCGTCAGGCGTACGGGCCAGGCGGTCGTCGAAGACGCCCAGAATGTTCAGGTCGCGGCGATCCAGCGCCTCGCGGATCAGAGATTCGGCATGGCGCGTGGCGCCGACCACGACGACGTTGGGCGTTAAGTCGCCGCGGCTTCTCCATTGCGCCACCAGCATTCGCCAGATGGTATGCAGGCCGGTCACCACCACCGTGGACGCGATCGCCCACCAGCCGTATTCGGCCACGGGCGTTTCGCCGGGCAGGACGAGCCCCAGCGCGCAGGCGATGGCCCCGCCCATGGCGGCCACGACAGCGACCCCCGCCAGATGGCGCGCCGGCGCCCGGCTGCTGTCAAAACGATATAGGCCCAGCGAGCGCATCAGGCCCAGAGTGACCAGTGCGCCGAGCAGGATCGGCAGGGCTTGAAACAGCCCGACCTGCATCAGACCGCCAGGGGCCAGCCGCTCGATCGCTACGAAGCACAGGAAGGACGAGGCGACGATGTCCACCCCACGGAAATAGAAGACCCGGCGTCGCGCCGCAGCCCGCTGTCGGGTATTCAGCCAAACCTCTGGACGCAACGGCCCGCGCCGCGTCCGCCCGGTCGACCCTGTCGGCGCCGCGGCGCGCGATTCGGTTGTCGCGGCGCGAGATGCGCGCGCGCCATCCGTCGCGGATGCCAGGGTGTCAGCAGGGGTGATGGCCAATTCTCTTTCCCAAAATCGAGCAAAATGGGGCGATACCCCCCTCCCACATGCCACTCTTATGCCGGGTTAACACAAAGGGCGTCAGTTCCGCATTGCGAAGCGTCGCGCGACTCGCTATCCACGCGGCCTGCCGGAGACGTGGCCGAGTGGCTGAAGGCAACGGTTTGCTAAATCGTCGTACCCTGTAAGGGGTACCGAGGGTTCGAATCCCTCCGTCTCCGCCAGACCCTTTCATCTTCATAATGATGATGCAGCCTCAGCCTTCCTTGGACGGGGCGGCTTTGGCGTCGGTGGGGCGGCGTACAGGGACGCCGTGCTGGCGCAGGATGCGACGGGCGACTTCGGGCGCGCCGACCATCGGCAGCGGTTGCCCGAAACGCTCGCGCCAAAGTTGATCCAGGCGAACTTCCTCTGGAGTGAGCAGGCGAGTCATTGACGAGTCCTTGTTACGCAGACGCCTTGCTTTTAAGCCGTCCCGCCGGGGGCGAACGCAAACTCATGTAACCTGAGCCATATGTGAGGGGAGCCGCCGGTTGGGCCTCTTCAGGGGCGAGCTTCCCTAAGGTGATCTTGGCGCCGCGCGGCGCGCGGGTTAGGCCTGTGGCTCAACTTCTCAACGGGAGAAACGCACATGGCCGATCTGGCCCTCGCCACCGACAAGATCCGCGCCGCCGTCGGCGAAAACTCGGGTCTGGGCAAGACTGTGAAGCTGGACTTCGGCGATGACGGCAAGATCTTCATCGACGGCGCCTCGGCTCCGAACACCGTCAGCAACGACGACAAGCCCGCCGACGCCACGGTCTCGATCAAGTGGGACGACTTCGTCGCCCTGGCCGAGGGTCGCCTGGACCCGATGATGGCCTTCATGCAGGGCAAGCTGAAGATCGCCGGCGACATGATGATCGCCCAAAAGCTGGCTCCGCTGCTCAAGGGCTAACGACAGGCTTAGGCCTGATGATCAACGGCGCGGCTCCGATGGGGCCGCGCCGTTTTCGTTTGGGGGGATGGCTCGCGCCAGGTTGGGGGTGGCGCGGGTCGTTCTATCCTGCCTTATCAGGCGGATTCCTGTGGTGGTGATGGACAGAAGGCGAACTGAAATCGCCATCGACGATGTCGCCCAAATAAAGATTCGTGCTTGATTTTTTGGGCGGAGCTGGCGGCCGGCCGAACAGCCAGTCCATAAGGCCGCGCTTGGCCGGACGGGGGTTTTGAGGGGACGACGGGTGTTGCGGAGTCATCATGGCGGACTCTCCTAAGGCTGGGAATTAAACCCCTTCAGAGAGGCGCTGTTCCTGCGGCGCCGCTGTTGCGGCCAGTATTATTTTAGCGTCATCGCCGACCCGGTTGCGCCGCCGGGCGATCACCTTCTTTTCCGTACGCCACGTGGCGACGCTGAGCCTCCGCCAAGGTCCGATCACGACTTAAGGAACCCCCTGCGCGCCGGCTGCATTTCGAGAAGGTGGCGACCGTCGAAATCAAAATGGGGGCGAAGCGGCTTCATGGGCAGCATGCAGTATAGGGCGACCGCACCCGTCGATGACCTGGAACGTTATCGCCGGACCCGTAGCGTGTTGCCGATACTGGCGGCGTCGCTGACGGATGAAGACCTGCAGGCTCAGTCGATGGCGGAGGCCAGTCCGGGCAAATGGCACCTCGGCCATGTGAGCTGGTTTTTTGAAACCATGCTGCTCGAAGAGCCGGGCTATCAGCCGATCGACCCAAGACTGGGGCGGGTTTTCAACTCCTATTATGAGGCTCTGGGCGAACGGATCGGGCGCGCCGAACGGGGTCTGATGACCCGGCCTTCCCGGGCTGAGGTCATGGCTTATCGGGAAGAGGTCGATCGGCGAATGGAAGCGCGCCTTGCCGACGCTGCAAGGCCGCTTGGCGCGTTAGAACAATATCTCTTTGAGCTGGGGCTGAACCACGAGCAGCAGCACCAGGAGCTGTTCCTGATGGACATTCTCCATCTGATGTCGCGCTCGCCCCTAGATCCGGCCGTCTATGACGAAGAGCCGCGTTCACCGCCTTTGGAGGCTCCGTACGGCGGCTGGCAAGCTTTCGAAGGCGGACTGGTCGAAATCGGCGACGCCGGCCACAGCTTCGCCTTCGACAATGAGCGGCCCGCTCACCGCGTCTGGCTGGAGCCGTTCGACCTGGCTGCGGACCTGGTCACCAACAGAGAATGGCTGGCCTTCATCAGCGAAGGCGGCTACGCGCGGCCCGATCTGTGGCTGAGCGACGGCTGGGCGACGGTCCAAGCGCAGGGCTGGACGGCGCCGCTCTACTGGAGACGTGAGGAAGACGGCGGCTGGACGGTGATGACGCTGGCGGGGCGGCGGCCGGTCGATCCGGCGGCGCCGGTGCGTCATGTCAGCTTCTATGAGGCCGACGCCTTCGCGCGGTGGTCGGGGGGGCGCCTGCCGACCGAGGCGGAGTGGGAACACGCGGCCCGCAGCCGACCCGAGGCCTTTTCCAATCTGGACACCGAGGCGTGGCAATGGACCGCCAGCGCCTATGCCCCTTACCCCGGCTTTTGCCCGACCGAAGGCACGGCGGCCGAGTACAACGGCAAGTTCATGGCCAATCAGATGGTGCTGCGCGGCGGCGCCTTCGCCACTGCGCCGGGCCACGCGCGGCCGACCTATCGCAACTTCTTCTATCCGGACCAGCGCTGGGCCTTCACCGGCGTCCGGCTGGCGTCGGACGCTGGCGAGGCGAGGCGACGGGGCGAGAGCGACGACGAACATGAGGCGTTTCGTCGCGATCTGGTCGCCGGCCTGGCGGCCAGGCCCAAGAGCCTGCCGCCCAAGTGGTTCTATGACGCGCGAGGCTCGGACCTGTTCGAGGCCATTACGCGGCTGCTGGAATACTATCCGACCCGACAGGAAGCGGCGCTGCTACGGCGGGTCGCGCCGCAGTGGGCGGGGCGGTTCGGCCCTGACGCCGTCCTGGTCGAACTGGGCTCGGGCGCCAGCGAGAAGACCCGGATCGTGCTGGACGCCGCGCCTGATCTGGCGGCCTATGTCCCCATCGACATCAGCCCTACGGCGTTGGAGGACGCGGCGGCCCGGTTGCGGCAGGCCTATCCCGCGCTAAGGGTCCTGCCGCAGGTTGGCGATTTCGAGCATATGGGCGTCTTGCCGGCCGAAGCGGGGCAGGGGCGTCGCGTCGGTTTCTTCCCGGGCTCGACCATCGGCAATCTGACGCCAGAGGCCGCCGAGACCTTGTTGCGCGACGCGCGCGACATGCTGGGGCCGGACGCCTTGTTCATTCTGGGCGTCGATCTGATCAAGGAGCCGTCGGTCCTGGTCCCAGCCTATGACGACGCGCAAGGCGTGACCGCCCGCTTCAACCTGAACGTGCTGGCGCGGGCCAACCGCGATCTAGGGACGGACTTTGATCTGGACGCCTTCGCCCATCGGGCGGTCTGGAAAGAGGCCGAGGCGCGCATGGAGATGCATCTGGAAGCCCTGCGCCCCATGACGGTGCGCCTTGGGAAGCTTGTCTTCCGCTTTGCGCAGGGCGAGACGATCCATACCGAAAGCTCGCGCAAGTTCGACGAGGCCCGCGTGCGCGCCCTGGCCGAGGCGGCAGGCTGGCGGGTGGAGGCGTTCGAGGTCAGCGACGCCCCGCGCGTGGCCCTGGCGTTGCTGGCCAGCTAATCCTCGGGTCATAACGGTCAAAGAAAAACGGCGAGGTTTCCCGCGCCGTCTGTAAAGTCTGAAACGGGGTCGCTGGGATCAGCGCTTCGGCGTCGCCGGATCCTGAGCGGCCTTGTTGCGCGCGCCGTGTGAAGCTTCGCCGCCCTTGCGGCCGGCCTGGGCTGCAAGAGAGCGATCCTGAGAGAAGCTGCGCTTCTCGCTGGGGACGCTGGCGCCGCCCTTGCGGGCGATTTCGCGCTGACGTTCCGGGTCCATCGAGGCGAAGCCTCGCTTGGAAACACCGGAGCCGCGAGTGGGCTGACCTTCGGCCATTTCGGATGTTCCTTTCGTAGACGGTGGCGCTTGCGAAAGAGAACCCAGCCCCGGCGCGGAGGTTCCGAGAAAGGATTAAAACCCTGTTCGGCGGCGCGCCTCGACAAGACGGAACCGCGCGGACTTCGGCGGGTTCATCGAGGCTCGGAGTGCAGCATTCAGGAGCTCAGTCATGTCGGCATCCAACGACCCCTTCGCCCATACGGACGGCGCGCCATCGCCCGAGGACATCATCGAGGATCGCTCCACCCTTGGCGATCGTCTTGAGGGCGCCGCCGACGAGATTCTGGCCGCCGGGGCGCGGCCACGCCCCTTACGTCAGGCCGTGCGACAAGATGCGGCCGAGGTGCGCGACTGGGCGCGCCATCGCAGCTCTGAGGCCCGCGACGCGATTCGCGATGAGCCGATCCGTATGTCGCTCTACGCCCTTGGCATCGGTGTCCTGATCGGCCTGCTGGCCGCGCGTTAAACCACTATCAGGGAGGTCAGGCCGGGCCGGAAGCCGGGCGCGCGATCGGCGCCGCCTGCATGGCCTGATCCGAGACGAAGGGGTTGCTGCGCCGCTCTGCCCCGAAGGTCGAAGCCGGCCCGTGGCCGGGCACGAAGGTCACGTCGTCGCCCAGCGGCCACAACTTGGTGGTGATCGCGCTCAGCAGGGCCTGATGATCGCTGCGGGGGAAGTCGGTGCGGCCGACCGAGCCCTGAAACAGAACGTCGCCGACCTGGGCGAAGCGAGCCTCGCGGTTAAAGAAGATCACGTGGCCGGGCGTGTGGCCGGGACAGTGGAAGACCTCCCACGTCGTCTCGCCCAGGGTCAGCACGTCGCCATCGTCCAGCCAGCGCGTGGGGGTGAAGGTGCGGGCTTCCGGCAGGCCGTACTTCTGGCCCTGGGTGGGAATCAGGTCGATCCAGAACTGGTCCTCAAGATGCGGGCCGACGATGTCGAGACCGGTCTTCTCCTGCATTTCGGCGGCGGCGCCGGCATGGTCCAGGTGGCCGTGGGTGATCCAGATGGCGTCCAGAGTCAGTCCGCGCCGCGCGACCTCGCCCAGGATAGCGTCGACCGAGCCGCCGGGATCGATGACGGCGGCCTTGTTCGTCTTGGTGCACCACACGGTGGTGCAGTTCTGCTGAAGCGGGGTGACGGGCGTGACAAAGACGCCGATGGGGGCTGCGGAAGAGGCTGACGACTGGCTCATGGGCCATCAGATAGCGGCCCTCTGACCACAAAGGAACCGCGTTGCGTTGACGTTTCAGCCCCTTCTCGACATAAGGGCGGGCTCCGAGGCGCCGCTCCCGAAAGGGGCGGCCCTGTTGCTTTATCCACCGCGCGCCTTTGCGGCGTCGCCACAGAGCGTCAGATATCCGACCATGCAAGTCGTCGAAAAGTCGAACGAAGGCCTCAGCCGCGTGATTGCGGTGACCATTCCCGTCGCCGAGCTCAATGAAAAGCTCGAAGCCCGCATCAAGGAAGTGGCCCCCCAGATGAAGCTGAAAGGCTTCCGTCCGGGCAAGGTGCCGGCCTCGTACGTCAAGAAGACCTTCGGCCGTGACTTCATGGGCGAAATCATCAACGCCTCGCTGAACGAGACCAGCCAGGGCGCTCTGGAAGAGCTGAAGCTGCGTCCGGCCGCGCCGGCCGAGATGAACCTGACCTCCGACATGGACAAGGTCATCGCTGGTCAGGAAGACCTGGCCTATGAAATGTCGCTGGAAGTCATGCCGGAATTCACCCCGGTCGACCCCAAGACCCTGAAGCTGACCCGCCCGACCTATGAGGCCTCGGAAGAGGACCTGGACGAGGCGCTGAAGGAACTGGCCTCGCAGGCCAAGTCCTACGAGGACAAGAAGGGCAAGACGGTCAAGGCCGCCGACGGCGACCAGCTGACCATCGACTTCGTCGGCAAGATCGACGGCGAAGCCTTCGACGGCGGCGCCGCCACCGACGCGGACCTGGTGATCGGCTCGGGCCGCTTCATCCCCGGCTTCGAAGAGCAGCTGAAGGGCGCCAAGGTCGGTGAAGAAAAGACCATCGAAGTGACCTTCCCGGAAGAGTACCAGGCCAAGCACCTGGCCGGTAAGGCCGCGACCTTCGACGTCACCGTCAAGGCCATCAAGGCCGAGGTCGAATCCAAGATCGACGACGAGTTCGCCAAGCGCATCGGCCTGGAGTCGCTGGACCAGCTGAAGGAACTGCTGAAGTCCAACCTGAACCAGCAATACGCCGGCGCCACCCGATTCAAGCTGAAGCGCGCCCTGCTGGACATCCTGGACGAAGGCCACGACTTCGCCCTGCCGCCGAAGATGGTCGACGCCGAGTTCGAAGGCATCTGGGCTCAGGTTTCGGCCGACAAGGACGCGGGCCAGCTGCCGGAAGAAGACGCCAAGAAGTCGGAAGACGAACTGAAGGCCGAGTACCGCAAGATCGCCGAGCGCCGCGTGCGCCTGGGTCTGGTGCTGGCCGAGATCGGCCGCGCCAACAACGTCGGCGTGACGGATCAGGAACTGTCGAACGCCATCATGGCCGAGGCCCGCAACTATCCGGGTCAGGAAAAGATGGTGCTAGACTTCTACCGCCAGAACCCGAACGCCGCGGCCCAGCTGCGCGCGCCGATCTATGAGGAAAAGGTCGTCGACCTGATCGTCTCGGTCGCCGAGGTGAAGGACGAAGCCATCACCAAGGAAGAGCTGATGAAGGAAGAAGACGAGGCGTAAGCCTTTCTTCCTCAGGCCCTGAGCCTTGCGATCCCCGCTCCGGTTTTCCGGGGCGGGGATTTTGCTTTCCGGCGCCGCCTTGCGCCGAGGCCTCATGAACGCGATATCGTAGGAGACAGGCGCGCGCCGTATGAGTCGTGCGACCCTCCTGAATTCGAGAAGGCCTTCATGCGCGATCCGATCGACTACATCTCCAATAACCTGGTGCCGATGGTGGTGGAGCAATCCAGCCGCGGCGAGCGCTCCTTCGACATCTTCTCGCGCCTGCTGCGCGAGCGGATCATCTTCCTGACCGGCCCGTTCGAGGACGGCATGGCCTCGTTGATCTGCGCCCAGCTGCTGTTCCTGGAATCGGAAAATCCGAAGAAGGAAATCAGCATGTACATCAACAGCCCCGGCGGTCAGGTGACCTCGGCGCTCGCGATTTACGACACAATGCAATACATCAAGTCGCCGGTCTCGACCGTCGTCATGGGCATGGCCGCATCGGCTGGCTCGCTGATCCTGACGGCCGGCGAGGCGGGCCAGCGCGTCGCCCTGCCGAACGCGCGGGTGATGGTGCACCAGCCCTCGGGCGGCTTCCGCGGCACGGCCTCGGACATCGAGCGCCACGCCGAAGACATCATCGCCACCAAGCGCCGCCTGAACGAAATCTACGTCCAGCACACGGGCCGCACCTATGAAGAGGTCGAGCGCACCCTGGACCGCGACCACTTCATGACCGCCGAGGAAGCCAAGGCCTGGGGCATCGTCGACCACGTCTATGACAAGCGCACCCAGGCTGACGACGACGGCGTGAAGGCTCCCTAAGCCTTAGCCGCTCCGGCTGCGACAATTGGTGAGGCGGGATTCGGCGACGGATCCCGCCTCGAATCGTGTTTGAGACTCGGTATCAGCGGGAGGGGGCCTCATGGCGACGCAGTGGAGAGATGACGGCTTTCGATACGGCGCCGTGACGCGGGCGCTGCACTGGTCGATGGCCCTGCTGCTGGCGTGGCAGTTTACGGGCATGGCCATCAAGCTGACCGTCGGCAAGGCGCCGATCACCGCCTTCTGGGTCGGCACGCACAAGGGGATCGGCGTCATTCTGCTGACCCTGATCGTGCTGCGCGCGCTGTGGGGGCTCTACAACATCAAGACGCGCCCGGCGCATGGCGGCGGCTTCTGGGGGAGGGCCGCCAAGGTCGGGCATCTGGCGCTCTACGCCCTGATGCTGATCGTCCCGGCGCTGGCCCTACTCCGGCAGTATGGATCGGGCAAGCCGCTCGACGTGTTCGGCGTGCGTCTGATCGACGGGGGCTGGGCTGAGGTTCCGTGGATGACAGCCCCGGCCAACGCCGCTCATGGCCTGCTGGCCTGGGTGCTGCTGGCCGCGATTGCTGGCCATATCCTGATGGTGCTGGTCCATCGCTTCATCTGGAAGGATGAGACGACCCAGCGGATGATCGGCTAGCGCTTATGGGCGGCCGGTGAAGACGCGGTAGCCCTTTTCGGCGGCCGCCGCGATCATCTCGGCATCGCCCGAGGTGTCGCCGTAGGCGGCGGCCAGCGTCATGTCGTCGCCGTAGGCGGCGCGAAGACGGCTCATCTTCTCCTCGCCCCGGCAGTTGCCGCCGAGGAAGCTGCCCGCCACGCGATCCTGGGCGTCGAACGCCAACCGTGTGCCGATCAGGTTCTCGGCGCCCAGCCTGCGGGCGAAGGGGGCGACGGTTGTCTCAGGCGAGGCGGTGACGATGACGCGATGGGCGCCGCGACGGCCCCAGTCCTCCCAGGTCGCCAGCGCGTCCGGGCGCATGAAACGCGGCCAGATCTCTGCGGCGAAGCGTTCGGCGTCAGCCTCCAGCGCCTTGCGGTCGACGTTCATCAGGAACTCGCGCACCGAGGCGACCTTGATCCGGCCCCGGTCGCGGTCGCCCAGATAGGCGAACACCGCTGGGATCATCTGCGCCAGACCGGTCACCCATCGCAGCGGCCCGGCCCGCCACTTCAGAAAACTGGTGAAGCTGTCGCGAATCGTCAGGGTGCCGTCGAAATCGAAGGCGACGATGGGCTGTCCGGGGTCAGGGGACTGGTGAAAGGCTTTTTGGCTTCCCATGTCAGACATTAGCCGTGATCCCCATATTATCTGTCCTGTCCGTCCCTGAAGCGCGTTGCAGCGCCGCAACGGGGTTGTGGCGGAACGTGTGATGGGTGATTGTCATTTTTTGAAGACCTTCGATGATAGATTCCCTGGATCGATCGTGAAGGAAGCGCTTTTCGTCTCAATGTCGGGGCGGATTGCGGATAGTGAGAAGGGTCTATGACCAAAGCCGCCGGCACAGACGCCAAAAGCACGCTCTACTGCTCGTTCTGCGGCAAGAGCCAGCACGAAGTCCGCAAACTGATCGCCGGACCGACCGTTTTCATCTGCGATGAATGCGTCGAACTGTGCATGGACATCATCCGCGAAGAGCACAAGATCGCCTTCAAGACCTCCAAGGACGGCGTGCCTACGCCCAAGGAGATCCGCGACGTCCTCGACGATTATGTGATCGGTCAGAGCCACGCCAAGAAGGTGCTGAGCGTCGCCGTTCATAACCACTACAAGCGCCTGAACCACGCGACGAAGAACAACGACGTCGAGCTGGCCAAGTCGAACATCATGCTGATCGGGCCGACCGGCTCGGGCAAGACGCTGCTGGCTCAGACGCTGGCGCGCATCATCGACGTGCCGTTCACCATGGCTGACGCCACCACCCTGACCGAAGCTGGCTACGTGGGCGAGGATGTCGAGAACATCATCCTGAAGCTGCTTCAGGCGTCCGATTACAACGTCGAACGGGCTCAGCGCGGCATCGTCTACATCGACGAGATCGACAAGATTTCACGCAAGTCGGACAACCCCTCGATCACCCGCGACGTGTCGGGCGAGGGCGTGCAGCAGGCCCTGCTGAAGATCATGGAAGGCACCGTCGCCTCCGTGCCGCCGCAGGGCGGGCGCAAGCATCCGCAGCAGGAGTTCCTGCAGGTCGACACCGCCAACATCCTGTTCATCGTCGGCGGCGCCTTCGCCGGCCTTGAAAAGGTGATCTCGGCGCGCGGGGCGGGGGCCTCGATCGGCTTCGGCGCCAAGGTCAAGGAGATCGACGAGCGTCGCACCGGCGAAATCCTGAAGGGCGTCGAGCCGGATGACCTGATGCGCTTCGGCCTGATCCCCGAGTTCATCGGCCGTCTGCCGGTTCTGGCGACGCTGGAAGACCTCGACGAGACGGCGCTGATCACCATCCTGACCGAGCCGAAGAACGCCCTGGTCAAGCAGTACAAGCGCCTGTTCGAGATGGAGAACGTCACCCTGACCTTCACCGACGACGCCCTGTCGGCGGTGGCCAAGAAGGCGATCACCCGCAAGACCGGCGCCCGCGGCCTGCGCTCCATCCTGGAGGGCGTGCTGCTGGAGACCATGTTCGAACTGCCCACCTTCGAGGGCGTCGAAGAGGTCGTGGTCAACGCCGAGGTGATCGACGGCAAGGCTCAGCCGCTGCTGATCTATTCGGAAACCAAGAAGAAGACGGCCGACGGCGCCGCCTGACGCTGACGTCCGATCCAAGCGAAAAGGGGCGGCTCGCCACGGGCCGCCCCTTCATCGTTTCAGCGATGGCTCAGGCGGCCGTCTGAAATCACACGCTTTTTCACGCTTCTGTGGGCTGCCGGCCCGCCACGCTTGAACCGCGTCCAGACAGAACCACATACTCACACGAAAGCCGCTGAAAACAGCGGGTCGAGTCGGGACGAAGAGGCAGTAACGCCAAATCAGACCGGTTCGGCGGGCCGGAGATTCACGATGGCCCCGGAAAGTACGCATCATGACCGAGAGCAAAATCCTCCCTGTCCTGCCGCTGAGAGACATCGTCGTCTTTCCGCACATGGTCGTGCCGCTGTTTGTCGGGCGCGAGAAGTCCGTGCGCGCCCTCGACGAGATCATGAAGGGCGAGAAGCAGATCCTGCTCGCCACCCAGATGAACTCGGTCGATGACGACCCGGCGACGGACGCCATCTATTCGACCGGCGTGCTGGCCACGGTGCTGCAACTGCTGAAGCTGCCGGACGGCACGGTGAAGGTGCTGGTCGAGGGCAAATCGCGCGCGCGCCTGACTCGCTTCACCGACCGTGAGGACTACTACGAAGCCGAGGCCGTCGAGATCGAAGACGAAGCCGGCGATCCGTCTCAGAGCGAAGCCTTGCTGCGCGCCGTGATCGAGCAGTTCGAAAACTATGTGAAGCTGAACAAGAAGGTCCCGCCCGAGGCCCTGAGCGCCATTCCTCAGATCACCGACCCGTCCAAGCTGGCGGACTCGGTCGCCGCGCATCTGTCGGTCAAGATCGCCGACAAGCAGGCCCTGCTCGAAACCGTCGTCATCCCGGCGCGGCTTGAGAAGGTCTACGGCATGATGGAAGGCGAGATCAGCGTCCTTCAGGTCGAGAAGAAGATCCGCAGCCGCGTGAAGCGGCAGATGGAGAAGACCCAGCGCGAGTATTATCTGAACGAGCAGATGAAGGCGATCCAGCGCGAGCTGGGCGAGACTGACGACGCCCGCGACGAGCTGCTGGAGCTGGAAAAGCGCATCAAGAAGACGCGCCTGTCCAAGGAGGCCCGCACCAAGGCCGAGGCGGAGCTGAAGAAGCTGCGCAACATGTCGCCGATGTCGGCGGAATCGACCGTGGTGCGCAACTACCTCGACTGGCTGCTGTCGATCCCGTGGTCCAAGACCCGGCCCAAGCCCATCGACCTCCAGAAGGCCGAGGACATCCTCGAAGAGGATCACTATGGCCTGGAGAAGGTCAAGGAACGGATCATCGAGTATCTGGCCGTTCAGGCGCGCACCGGCAGCCTGAAGGGGCCGATCCTGTGCCTCGTCGGCCCTCCGGGCGTCGGCAAGACCTCGCTGGCCCAGTCCATCGCCAAGGCGACGGGGCGTGAATACGTCCGCATGTCGCTGGGCGGCGTGCGCGACGAGGCCGAGATCCGCGGCCACCGCCGGACCTACATCGGCTCCATGCCCGGCAAGATCATCCAGTCGATGAAGAAGGCGAAGACCACCAACGCCTTCGTCCTGCTGGACGAGATCGACAAGCTGGGCGCCGACTGGCGCGGCGACCCGTCCTCGGCCCTGCTGGAAGTGCTGGACCCGGCCCAGAACTCGACCTTCGGCGACCATTATCTGGAGGTCGACTACGACCTGTCGCCGGTGATGTTCGTCACCACGGCCAACAGCCTGAACATGCCCCAGCCCCTGCTGGACCGCATGGAGATCATCCGCGTCTCCGGCTACACCGAGGATGAGAAGGTCGAGATCGCCCGCCGCCACGTACTGCCCAAGCAGCTCAAGGACCACGGCCTGAAGGAGGGCGAGCTGATCGTCCCCGACGAGACGATCCGCGACCTGATCCGCTACTACACGCGCGAAGCGGGCGTGCGTTCGCTGGAACGCGCCCTGGGCGGACTGGCCCGCAAGGCGGTGCGCGAGATGGCCAGGACCAACGCCGCCTCGATCACCGTGGATGCGGCCAAGCTGGCCGAATACGCGGGTGTGAAGAAGTTCCGCTATGGCGAGACGGACGCGGAAGATCAGGTCGGCATCGTCACCGGCCTGGCGTGGACCGAGTTCGGCGGCGACATCCTGACCATCGAGGCTCTGAAGATGCCGGGCCGCGGCCGCATGACCGTCACCGGCAACCTGAAGGACGTCATGAAGGAGTCGATCTCTGCGGCGGCGTCCTACGTCCGCAGCCGCGCCCTCAGCTTCGGCGTCAAGCCGCCGCTGTTCGAGAAGACCGACATCCACGTGCACGTGCCGGACGGCGCCACGCCCAAGGACGGCCCCTCGGCGGGCGTGGCCATGACGGTGGCCATGGTGTCGGTTCTGACCGGCATTCCGATCCGCAAGGACATCGCCATGACCGGCGAGATCACTCTGCGCGGTCGGGTCACGGCCATCGGCGGCCTCAAGGAGAAGCTGCTGGCGGCCCTGCGTTCGGGTGTGAAGACCGTCCTGATCCCGCAGGAGAACGAGAAGGACCTCGAGGAGGTGCCGGAGAACGTCAAGGCGGCCCTGGAGATCGTACCGATCTCTAACGCCGACGAGGCGCTGAAGTGGGCTTTGACCGGCACGCCGACCCCCGTCGAATGGGACGAGGCGGCCGAACCCATGACCCCGACGCCGCCGGCGCCGCCGGCCGGCGAGGGGGCCAGCATCAGCCACTGATGCGGGCCTTGGCCTGAGAGTGACGAGAGGCGGCTCGGGGCGACCTGAGCCGCCTCTTTTTTGACGCGCGCCCCAATAGCCGCTTAAGTTCCGCCTTCGTTCGCGAGGGGGCTTTCGACGTGACCAAGACTGAACTGATCGGCCGCATGGCCCAGGCGGCGGGGATCAGCCGCGACCAGGCCAAGCTGGCGCTGGAGGCGTTTACCGATCAGGTGACGGCCTCGCTTGTCGAGGGGCGGGTGGTGCGCCTGGTCGGCTTCGGCAGCTTCGTCGCCGCCGAGCGCAAGGCGGGCGTGGCGCGCAATCCTCAGACCGGTCAGGAGATCGCGCGGCCCGCCTCTCGCACCGCGCGCTTTCGCCCGGGCGAAGGCTTGAAAAGCGCCTTGAACGGCTGACCGCCACAGGGCATGAAGCCTGTCCTCGACATTGAGTCGAATGATGCGGGCGGCTAGCTCAGCTGGTCAGAGCATCTCGTTTACACCGAGAGGGTCGGCGGTTCGAACCCGTCGCCGCCTACCATCACTTCCGTTCGGACGGGCAGGGCGCCCTATTCTTCGGCGCCCGCCAGGCGAGCTTCACGCCAGGCGGCCTTCCTCAGGGCCGGCAGCATGGCCACGGCGTCGGCGGCCTTGGCGCTGGAGGCGTTGCCCGACAGCATCCGCTTCTTTACGCCCTGAATGATGCCGATCAGGCGGAACAGGTTGAAGGCGAAGTGCCAGTGCAGGTCCGGCAGGGCGTCGCGCCCGGTGGCGGCGCAATATCGCCGGGCCATGTCGTCCAGCGAGGGAATGCCCGCGGCCTCAAGGTCCAGACCGTTTAGCCCCGCGCGGCCGTCGGCGGGCAGAATCCAGTTCATGGCCAGATAGGCGAAGTCGGCCAGCGGGTCGCCCAGCGTCGCCAGCTCCCAGTCCAGCACGGCCCGGACCGTCATGGAATCGGGGGCGTAGATCAGATTGTCGATGCGATAGTCGCCGTGGATGATGGCGGTGTGGGTCTGTTCCGGCGCCGTGCGCGGCAGGAAGTCGATCAGGCGCTCGACCTCGGGCAGGTCGTCGGTCTGGGCGGCGCGATACTGCTTGGTCCAGCGCGCGACCTGGCGCTCGAAATAGTTGCCGGGACGCCCGAAGTCCTCCAGCCCCACGGCGACCGGATCGACGCTGTGCAACTGCGCCAGCGTATCGACCATGGCCTCATAGGCGGCGCGGCGCTCGGACGGCGACAGGCCCGGCAGGGCGCCGTTCCAGAATGTGCGGCCCTCAACCAACTCCATCACATAGAAGGTCGAGCCGATGACGGCGTCGTCCTGACACAGGGCGAGCGGCGCGGGCACGGGAAAGCCGGTCGGGTGCAGGGCGCTGAGCAGCCGATATTCACGCTCGACCGCATGGGCCGAGGGCAGCAGGGGGCCGAACGGGCGGCGGCGCAGGACATAGTCCCGGCCGTCGACGGTCATCCGATAGGTCGGGTTCGACTGGCCGCCGGGGAACTTCTCGAGATGGATATCGGCGGGCGCGGCGGGCAGGACGCCCGCCAGCCACTGTCCCAGACGCGCGACGTCCAGATCGCTCATCGCGCCGCCTCGGCGTGGCGGGTGAACTCGGACCGGGCGATGGCGCGGGCGTGCACCTCGTCGGGGCCGTCGGCGAGGCGCAGGGTGCGGATGCCCGCCCAGGCCGCCGCCAGCTCAAAGTCCTGGGACACGCCGCCGCCGCCGTGGGCCTGGATAGCGTCGTCGATGATGCGCAGGGCCATCATCGGCGCCTGGACCTTGATCATGGCGATCTCGTCCTTGGCCGCCTTATTGCCCGCGCGGTCCATCATGTCGGCGGCCTTGAGGCACAGCAGGCGCGTCATCTCGATGTCGATGCGGGCGCGGGCGACGCGCTCTTCCCAGACCGAATGCTCGCCGATCCGCTTGCCGAAGGCGACGCGAGACATCAGGCGGCGCGTCATCGCCTCCAGCGCCTCTTCTGCCGCGCCGATGGTGCGCATGCAGTGGTGGATGCGGCCGGGGCCAAGGCGCCCCTGCGCGATCTCGAAGCCGCGCCCCTCGCCCAGCAGGATATTCTCGACCGGCACCCGCACGTCGGTGAGGCTGACCTCCATGTGGCCGTGCGGGGCGTGGTCATAGCCATAGACGCTCAGCGGCCGCTCGATCTTCACGCCCGGCGCATCCATCGGCACCAGGATCATCGACTGCTGGCGATAGGTCTTCTCGTCCGGGTCGGTCTTGCCCATGACGATGGCGACGCGGCAACGCGGATCGCCCGCGCCCGACGACCACCATTTGCGGCCGTTGATGACATAGCAGCCGCCGTCGCGACGGATTTGCGTCTGGATATTGGTGGCGTCAGACGAAGCGACGGCCGGTTCGGTCATCAGGAAGGCCGAGCGGATCTCGCCGTTCATCAACGGAATCAGCCACTGCGCCTTCTGAGCGGGCGAGCCGTAGCGGTGCAGCACCTCCATGTTGCCGGTGTCCGGCGCCGAGCAGTTGAACACCTCGCTGGCCCATTCGATGCGGCCCATCTCTTCGGCGCACAGGGCGTATTCGAGGTTGGTCAGCCGTTCGCCCGTGAACTCGAAATCGTCCGGCTCGGCCATGCCTTCGGGGGCGGGCGGCATGAACAGGTTCCACAGGCCGGCGGCGCGCGCCTCGGCCTTCAAAGCCTCGATCGAGGGCAGGGGCGCGGCCCAGCGGTCGCCTTCAGCGATCTCGGCGTGGACGGCGGCGACGCGCGGGCGCACCTTGTCGGCCATGAAGGCCCGGACGCGCGCCTGAAATGAACGCTCGCGCTCCGTCAGGGTGAAATCCATCGCTTAGCTCCCTTAGGTATGGCCACAACGCCGAGTCGGTCTTTCAACCGGTCGAGATTCTCGACAGGCTTCACCATGCCAGACCCTTCGTCATCTGAAATCGGCTGAAGCGTCCAAGGCAGAGGGCGCGCTCCTCCGTCTGCAGGGGGGAACGCGCCGCCCGCCCGAGCCTATTCCGAGGTCTTGCCGTCGAAATGTTCCTCGGCTTCGTCGGCCTTGGTCGGATGAACCACGTCGTGGCGATGCTCCGGCGGGCCATAGAGGGTGTAGAGCTTCAGCGGCTGCGAGCCCGTGTTGATCAGGTTGTGACGGGCGCCGGCCGGAACGATGATGCCGGACTCGGCCTGAGCGGGGCGCGACTGCCCGTCGATGACGATCTGTCCTTCGCCCTGTTCGATGCGGAAGAACTGGTCGTGGCCTTCGTGGACCTCTTCGCCGATCTCTTCGCCCGGTTGAAGGGTCATCAGCACCAGCTGCAGGTGACGGCCGGTGTAGAGCACGCGGCGATAGTCGTCGTTGTCGAGCGTGGCCCGTTCGATGTCGTCCAGATAGCCTTGCATGGCGGATCCTCATGAAGAACTGGGAGAGTTCGACTCATAACGCGCCCGAAGCGGCCGGGTCTTGATCTTTCGCAAAACCAAGAAAAAACGCCGGAGCTTTCGCCCCGGCGTTTGTGCAGTCTTACGCTTTTGATCGCTTAGCCGCGCTGGGCCAGCGGCACGTAATCGCGCTCGGTCGGGCCGGTGTACAGCTGGCGCGGGCGGCCGATCTTTTGCGACGGATCGGCCATCATTTCCTGCCACTGGGCGATCCAGCCCACGGTGCGCGCCAGGGCGAACAGCACGGTGAACATGGTGGTCGGGAAGCCCATGGCCGACAGGGTGATGCCGGAATAGAAGTCGACGTTCGGGAACAGCTTGCGCGAGGTGAAATACTCGTCCTGCAAGGCGACGGCTTCCAGTTCCTTGGCGACCTGGAACAGCGGGTCGTTCTCGCGACCCGTGGCGGCCAGCACTTCATAGGCCGACTGCTGCATCACCTTGGCCCGCGGATCGTAGTTCTTGTACACGCGGTGGCCGAAGCCCATCAGCTTGTACTTGCGCGCCTTCACGCCCTCGATGAACTCGGGGATGCGGTCCGGGGTGCCGATTTCCTTCAGCATGTTCAGCGCCTCTTCATTGGCGCCGCCGTGCGACGGGCCCCAGAGGCAGGCGATGCCGGCGGCGATACAGGCGAACGGGTTGGCGCCCGACGAACCGGCCAGGCGGACGGTCGAGGTCGAGGCGTTCTGCTCGTGGTCGGCGTGCAGGATGAAGATGCGGTCCATCGCGCGCACCAGCGCCGGATCGACGTGGTAGTCCTCGGCCGGCACGGCGAAGCACATGCGCAGGAAGTTCTCGGCGTACGACAGGTCGTTGCGCGGCGAGATGAAGGGCTGGCCGATGTGGTATTTATAGGCGCGGGCCGCGATCGTCGGCATCTTGGCGATCAGGCGGATGGCCGAGATGTTGCGCTGCACCGGATCATGGATGTCCAGGCTGTCGTGATAGAAGGCCGACAGGGCGCCGACGGTGCCGACCATGATCGCCATCGGGTGGGCGTCGCGGCGGAAGCCTTCGAAGAAGCGGTCGAACTGGGCGTGCAGCATGGTGTGCCGCGTCACGCACTGCTCGAATTCTTCGTATTCGGCGGCGTTCGGCAGTTCGCCGTGCAGCAGCAGGTGGCAGACTTCCAGGAAGTTGGACTTCGAGGCCAACTGGTCGATCGGATAGCCGCGGTGCAGCAGCACGCCAGCGTCGCCGTCGATATAGGTCAGGGCCGATTCGCAGGCCGCCGTAGAGGTGAAGCCGGGGTCGAAGGTGAAGGCGCCGGTGCCGCCGTACAGCTTGCGGATATCGATGACGTCCGGGCCGGTCGAGCCGGAAAGGACGGGGAGCTCTACAGTCTTGTCCTGATAGGACAGGGTCGCCGAGCCGGCGGGTTTCGCTTGTTCAGTCATCTAGGCCCCTTGTTCTTCCTTGGACCGGCGCGGGGAGGCGGTCGGCCTGAGTTGGTTATGGGAGATCACTTAGTCTGTTGCAGCGCATCATCCAAGCGTCCGAGACTTTCGTCACGCCCGAGAGCGCAAAGAGTTCGTGCGATATCGGGCGAGGCCGAACCGCCCGTCAAGGCGGCGCGCATCGAAGGTCCTATTTTTCCGAAGCCTACGCCTTCTTCCTCGGCAAAAGCCTTAAGTTCGGCTTCAAGGGCGAAGACATCCCAGCTTTGGAAAAGACCCAGACGTTCACGCAGTCGTGAAATTCTCTGCCCGCTTTCGCCTTGCAGCAAACCGGCCGATTTCTCGTTGAGCGCGAGTGGACGCGCCTGCAACACGAATGCCGTTTGATCCGCCAGCCCGGGAATGGTCTTGGCGCGATCCTTGACGAAAGGCATGGCCCGCAGCAGCCGTTCCTCGTCGTCCGGCTCCAGGGTGCGGCCGCGCGCCAAATGGGCGTCGAGCGTCAGTTTGGCGAGGCGGTCGTCGTCCGCCAGCCGCAGCCAGTGGGCGTTGACGTGGGCCAGTTTGTCGAAGTCCAGGCGGGCGGGCGCTTTGTTGACGCCCGCTAGGTCGAACCAGGCGAGGGCCTGCTCGTCGCTGAACAGTTCGTCGTCGCCGTGCGCCCAGCCCAGACGGGCCAGATAGTTGCGCATGGCTTCGGGCAGATAACCCATGTCGGCGTATTCGTGCACGGCCTGGGCGCCGTGGCGCTTGGACAGCTTGGCGCCGTCGGGGCCGTGGATCAGGGGGATGTGGGCGAAGGTCGGGCGCGTCCAGCCGAGCGCGTCGTAGATCAGGCTCTGGCGGGCGGCGTTATTCAAGTGATCGTCGCCGCGAATGACGTGGGTCACGCCCATGTCGTGGTCGTCCACCACCACGGCCAGATTATAGGTCGGCGCCCCGTCCGAACGCAGGATGACCAGGTCGTCCAGCGAAGCCGATTCCCAGCGCACCGTCCCCTGCACGGCGTCCTCGACGACGACGGCCTGATCCAGCGGCCGACGGAAGCGCACCGTGTGCGGCTTGGCCAGGTCATCGACGCTGGGCTCGCGGTCGCGCCAGGGGGAGACGAAGTCGCGCCCCTCGGCCTTGGCCTGGTCGCGCAGGGCCGTGGTCTCGTCGGCCGTCAGGAAGTCGCGATAGGCATGGCCCGTCGCCAGCAACTCATTGATCACCTCGCGGTGGCGATCGGCGCGGGCGAACTGGAAGACGGGCTCTTCGTCGCCGAACAGCTCAAGCCAGGACAGGCCGTCGAATATGGCCTTGACCGCATCGTCGGTCGACCGCTCGCGGTCGGTGTCCTCGATGCGGATCAGGAATTTGCCGCCGCGTCCCTTGGCGTAAAGCCAGTTGAATAACGCGGTTCTCGCCCCGCCGATATGCAGGTAGCCTGTGGGCGAGGGGGCGAAGCGGGTGACGACGGTCGATGAAGGGGAGGTCATAGAGGCAGCATCCATAGGGCAGGGTCTTATACGCCCGCCTGTGGGGAAGCGAACCCTTATGGCCCGGTTATTTGCCAGCTTGCTCGCCGACGCGCGGGCGCAGGCCGAACGCTGGCCGCTATGGTCGTCCGTCTGCTTCGGCGCTGGGTGCGCGGCCTACTTCGCTCTGAAGGGCGAGCCTGCGACCTGGCCGCTGGTGCTGGGCGCCGCCGTCCTGGTCGGCGTCTGGATCATCGGTCGGGTCAGAGGCGCGCCGCGTTGGGCGACCCTGATCCTGCTGATGCTGGCCTGTTTCGCGGGCGGACTGGCGGTGGCCAAGCTGAGAACAGAGGCTGTGGCGGCGCCGATCGCGCCTGCGGATATGGCGCCCACCCAGGTCGAGGGCTGGGTCATAGACGTGGACTCGTCCGGTCAGAACGGGGCGCGTGTCGTGGTGGCGCCGGTGCGCGTGCGGGGTCTGACGCCCGAGCAGACGCCCGAGCGGCTGCGCGTGACGGTGAAGGGGGCGCCGCCGCCGCCGGGCGCGCCGATCCGGGTGTTCGGCATCCTGAACCCGCCGCCGCCGCCCGCCAGCCCCGGCGCCTACGACTTCGGCCGCAACGCCTATTTCAAGGGGATGGGCGGGACCCTGTTCGCCCTGGGGCCGACGCGCCCGACGGTGCTCGCTCCGCCGCCGTGGCGGGTAAGGGCGACGATGAAGATCAATGCGGTTCGCTATGCCCTGGCTGAGCGGATCGTGGCGCGTCTGGGCGAGCGGACCGGCGGGGTGGCGGCGGCCATGACGACCGGTCACGAAACATGGATTCAGGACCCGGATCTGGACGCCATGCGCGATTCCGGGCTGGCGCATATCCTGTCGATCTCGGGCCTGCATATGGCGGTCGTGGGCGGCTTTGTCTTCTTTGCCGCCCGCCTTCTGGTTGCGGCGTGGCCGTGGCTGGCGCTGCGCGTCTCGGGCAAGAAGGCGGCGGCGATCGCAGGGTTGATCGCGGTCGGGACCTATCTCGTCATCTCGGGCGCGCCGCCGCCGGCCGAGCGCGCCGCGATTACCGCGTCGATCGCCTTTCTGGCGATCCTGACGGATCGGCAGGCGGTGACCATGCGGGCGCTGTCGGCGGCGGCTTTTGTCGTGCTCTTGTTGCGGCCAGAGGCGGTCGTGACGCCCGGGTTCCAGATGTCGTTCGCGGCGACGGCGGCGCTGGTGGCGCTTGTCGAGGTCTGGCCGCGCCGTATCCGCGAGTTCGCCGCGCCCTGGCCTATCGTCGCCGCGCAGCGGTTCGGCAGTTGGCTGATGGCCGCCTGCGCCGCGAGCCTGGTGGCGGGCATGGCGACCGGACCGTTCGCCATGCAGCATTTCAATCGCACGGCCGTCTACGGGCTGATCGCGAACCTGGCGACGGCGCCGCTGGCGGACTTCGTGATGATGCCCGCCCTGGCGCTGGGCGCAGCGCTGGAGCCTTTGGGACTGGGCGCGCCCTTCCTGTGGGTGGCGGGTCAGTCGGTCGACGCCATGCTGGCGATCGGACACTGGGCGGCCAGTCTGCCGGGCGCCGTGAAGGCGATCCCCAGCGCTCCTGCGGCCGCCCTGCCGGTCGCCTTTCTGGGCATATTGTTCATGTGCCTGTGGCGGGGGCCGTGGCGGTTGCTGGGCTTGCCGTTTGCGGCGGCTGTGCTGATCTGGCCGCGCCCGGCCCCGCCGGATATCTGGATCGGCGATGGTGGAGCGAATGCGGCCTATCGGCTCGAAAGCGAGGCGGTCGTGGTGCGGCCGGCAGTGCGCCAATTCGCCAGCGACCTTTGGTCCCGGCGTCGAGGGCTGGAGCCGGTCGCGCGGTCGCCGGAAGACTGGATTTGCAGGCGCTCCTACTGCGCGCTGGACGGAGAACCGGGGCCGCTGGCGCTGTGGTGGGGCAAGGCGACGCCGACAGCCGAGCAGCTGGATCAGATGTGCCGTAGCGCGGAGGTGATCAGCGTGCGCGCCGTGATCGCAGCCCTGCCGTCGTCGTGCCAAGGGCGGCTGGTGCTGGACGGCGCCGACTATGCGCGCGGCGGCTCGGTGGAGTTGTGGCGCGATGAGGCTGGCGGCTGGCGCGCCTTGTGGGCGGCGGAAGTGCGAGGGCGGCGGCCGTGGAGCGGGGGCGGTTCTAACTAAGCACCCTCTCTAAACCCGCTCATCCCGGCGGAAGCCGGGATCCAGTAAGGGCCGCACGTGCTGCGATAGGCTAGAGGGCGGGCTGATTTCAAACGGGTTCGCTTGAGGCCAAAGCACTGGATCCCGGCCTCCGCCGGGATGAGCGGAGAATGGGGGGAGGGGGAAGCGCTACCTCGAAGGCAGGTCGAGCGCGCCGCCCAGAGCCGCAGTCTCAGTGATAGCGGCGCAGCAGGCCGACCAGCTTGCCCTGAACCTCGACCTGATCAGGGCCGAAGATGCGGGTCTCATAGGCGCTGTTGGCGGGCTCCAGGGCGATGGACTGGCCCTTCTTTCTCAGGCGCTTCAGCGTGGCCTCTTCGCCCTCGACCAGGGCGACGACGATTTCGCCGGAAGAGGCGTTCTCCACCCGCTTGATGATGACCGTGTCCCCGTCGAGGATGCCGGCCTCGATCATGGAATCGCCCTCGATCTCCAGCAGGTAGTGTTCGCCCGCGCCCAACATGGACTCCGGGACCGGCAGGCGCTCGCGTTCGTGCTGGATGGCGGCGATCGGGGTGCCGGCGGCGATCTTGCCCAACAGGGGCAGGTCACGAACGTCATTGGCGGCCTCGGCCGTGGCCTGGCGCGGGCCCAGGCCGCCGCCCTGGATCACGTCGGGCTTGAAGGGGACGCGGCCCTTTGCCGGCGCGGCGGTCGTGGCCTGTTCCGGCAGCTTCACGACCTCCAGCGCGCGAGCGCGGTGTGCCAGGCGACGGATGAAGCCGCGTTCCTCTAGCGCCGTGATCAGGCGGTGAATGCCCGACTTGGACGCCAGGTCCAGCGCCTCCTTCATCTCGTCGAAGGACGGGGAAACGCCCGTCTCGCGGATGCGCTCATGAATGAACATCAGGAGTTCGTGCTGTTTCTTCGTGAGCATGGCGGCGAATCCAGAACAAGGCGTGAACCGTTGGTGATGTTCTGTAAGTGTTCTGGTTAAAAGTCAACTAACGTCACGCTTGAGGCCCTCAAAGCAGAAACCCGCGCCTGCCGTTTGACGGCGGGCGCGGGCTTCAGGGCTGGCGGAACCTGACCTTAGCGGGCGGGCGTGGCCGGGGCGCCGTCCTTGTAGCGCTCGAACCATTCGATCATGGCGTTCATACGGGCCGCGTTCTGGGACGGGCGCACGGCCAGGCTGTGGCCGACGCCGGGGATCTTCACCAGGGCCGTGGGGACGCCGCGCAGTTGCAGGGCGGTATAGTACTGCTCCGACTCGCTGACCGGGGTGCGATAGTCCTCGTCGCCGACGACGACCATGGTCGGCGTCTTGACGTTGCCGACCAGCGACAGCGGCGACCGGCGCCAATAGGCCTCTGGATTCTCCCACGGAAACTCGCCGAACCAGTAGCGGGCGAAGAAGGCCGGGTTGTCGGCCGTCAGCACGAAGCTGGCCCAGTCGATGACGGGCTTCTGGACCACGGCGGCCTTGAAGCGGTCGGTCTTGCCGACAATCCAGCTGGTCAGCACTCCGCCGCCGGAGCCGCCGGTGACGAACAGGCGGTTGGGATCGGCGACGCCCTGGGCGATGACGGCGTCCACGCTGCTGATCAGGTCGTCATAGTCGTTCGACGGATAGTTGTGGTGGATCAGGTTGGCGAACTCGTCCCCATAGGAGGTCGAACCGCGCGGGTTGACCGACAGCACGGCGTAGCCCGCAGCCGCGAACAACTGATTGTCGGTGGCGAAGTGCGGGCCATAGGCGGCGAACGGGCCGCCGTGGATTTCCAGCACCAGCGGATAGCGCTGCCCCTCGACATAGTCGGCCGGCAGGGTCAGCCAGCTCTCGACCGCGCGCTGGTCGTGGGACGAGGCGACCTGGATGCGGCGCACCTCGCCCAGACGGCGGGCGTTGAGGAAGTCGGCGTTAAGGCGCGTCAGCTGGGTGCTGCGGCCGCCCTTCAGCACATGGACGTCGGCCGGGCGTGTGGGCGTGCCGCGCGTGAAGGCGATGGCGCCGTCGTCGGCCACGGTGAAGTCGCCGCCGGTGTAGGGGCGGCCGAAATCGTCGCCCGTCAGGTCTTCGATCAGGGGGGTGACGACGCCGTCCAGCGAGACGCGGGCGACCTTGGTGCGGCCCTGATCGTCATAGGCGACGTAGACCGAGCGGCCGTCGCGGCTCCACACCGGCGATTTGACCGACCGGTCCAGGTTCGCCGTCAGCACCCGGCTGTTCGAGCCGTCAGCGTCCATCACATAGAGGCGGGTGTTGTGATAGCCCATCCGCTTGTCGTCATAGCCGAGATAGGCGATGCGGCGGCCGTCGGGCGAGGCGACGGGCGAGTTGTCGGGACCGGCGCGGCTGGTCAGGGCGGTCAGGCCGCCGGTCTGCACGTCCAGGGCGAAGACTTCGCTGTCATTGGCTTCGCGCTGCCAGTCGGGTCGACGGTTGGCGCTCAGATAGAGGGTGCGTGAATCAGCCGACCAGGACAGGCCGCCGCCGTGATTGAAGTCGCCGTGAGTCAGTTGGCGCGTGCCGCCGCCCTGGGCGCCGACGACGAAGACGTGGCGGAAACCGGGCTTGAGATAGCCCTGACCGTCCGAGCGATAGGATACGGTGTCGATGATCTCCAGCGGCGGGGCCCATTTGGCGCCTTCCGGTTTGGCCAGAGGCGAGCCGATCTTGGGCTTGTCGCCGGGAACCAGGACCGAAAAGGCCAACTGTTCGCCGTTGGGCGACCAGCTGATCCCGGACGGGGTGTTGGGCAGGTTGGTGACGCGGACCGCTTCACCCGACGCCATCCAGCGCACGAAAAGTTGCGGCGGGCCGCCCTCGGCGTTCGAGATGTAGGACAGGCGCGTTCCGTCCGGCGACCAGCGCGGCTGACGGTGCGAGCCGGCCGAGACGACCAGCGGCGAGTGCTGGCCCGTCTTCACGTCGATCAGCCAGATGGTCGGACGCATCTGATCGGTCATGATGTCGGCCGTCTGGCGGACATAGGCGATCCGGTTGCCGTCGGGGCTGATCTGGGCGTCGGAGGCGACCTCCATGCCGAACAGGTCCTGGGCCGTGAACAGGCCTCGGTCGGCGGCGGGCAGGGCGGTCTGACCGGCCGGCGCCGTCTGGGCCGGCGCCGTTTGGGCCAGCGCCGGGGCATGGGCGCTAAGGATCAGGGCGCAGGCGGCCCAGGCGAACTTGTTCATATGAATCCCCCTCTGAACTGACAGGGATCATAGGAAGACGCGAGGCGACGACAAGATACGGAAAAGGCCGCCGGAACGAATCCGGCGGCCCGTTTTGATCCGAATCCCGAAGAAGAATCAGAACTTGAAGCTGGCCCGCAGCAGCAGGGTGTAGCGGACGTAGTCTTCCAGCAGTTCGGCGTCGCCGGTGATGGCCAGCATCCCCAGCTCGTTGCCCACATTCAGACGGAAGCCCAGGATCGGGCCGCCGCCTTCGATGCTGGCGGGCGTCAGGGTGAAGGCGTCGCCCCCCGAGGCGAAGCGGGCGATGGTGGTCCCGGCGTCAACCGAGAAGTTCTGACGCCAGCCCAGACGGACTTCCGGGCGGATCCAGCCGTCCTTGCCGAAGCCGTAGCCGATATTCACGGCCGCCACGCCCGAGAACAGGTGGCCGTCGCGCTCGTCGATATCCAGGTCGAAGCCGTCGCCGCCGCCGCGTTCGGATCGGGCGTCCTCGCTCAGCGAGAAGTATTCGACATAGGCTTCAGGGCGGACGTTCACACGACCGAAGTGACGTTCGTAAGAAGCCCCGCCCGCTGCGGCCAGGGTGAAGCCGTGCCAGTCGGATTCATTCTTCAGATTGACGCCCTCGGCGACCAGTTTGCGCGTCGCGCTGAAGGAGGCGTAGCCGCCCGCCGCGCGCGCCCAGGTCGACCAATACTGCCCTTGGGCGCGCCAATAGAGGCCCAGTTCCAGCAGGTTGGCCGACAGCACTTCCTCGGCGGCCGATTCCGGGTCTTCCAGATCAGACGAGGTGAAGGCGGCGGTCAGACCGAAGGCGCCCATCGAGGTGCCGCGCTCGACGCCGCCCGCCAGGCCGAAGCCTTCCGAACGGAAGCCGTAGGTGTCGGTCTTGTCCTTGTCGGCGTAGAAGTTGATCTCCTGAACCCAGGCGCTGGTTTCGCCCGGCGTCGCCGCGGCGTTGCGGCCGGTCAGGGCGCGGGTCACGGCGTCGACGCCGCTGGCCAGCGACAGCAGCGGCCCGCCCGAGTGCTCGGGCAGCAGTTGCTGATAGACGTTGAAGAAGCCTTCGCGATCCGTCTGGTTCAGCAGGGCCGCGCGGATGACCTCGTTATCGGCCAGACCGGCGTAGAGCACGTCGTAGGCGGCGGCTTCCGAGTTGATCATCTTGGCCTCTTCGGCCGTGATCCTGCGGGCGTCGATCGACAGTTCGTTCGCGGTCACGTCGCCGATCTCGACGACAAAGGCGTAAGGAGAATTGGACTGCAACTGCTCGGACGTCAGGTCTCCAGCGTTCAGGTCGCCGGCCTTGATCACCTTGAAGCTGGTCGTGCCCTCGGCTGCGATCAGGGAGTTGAAGCGCACGCCCAGGCTGCTGGCGCCCGCCAGGTCGGCTGAGCCGGACACATTGTATCGGAACTCGTCAGCCGTCGCCTCGTCCAGGGTCACGATCAGCTTGCCGTCTTCGCCGACGTTCAGGCTGGAGATATCCAGGCTGGTGGTCTGCTGAGCGTCCAGGACCCCCTTGGAAATGTCGATGTCGAGCTGGCCGTCGTCGTTCGACAGCTTGCCCTTGACCACGGCGCCGCCGCTGATCGACAGGCGGTCGGCCCCGGTCCCGAACGAGATGTCGCCGTTCACCGTGCCGTTGCGCAGATCCAGCACGTCGGCGCCGGAGCCGAAGCGGATGTCGCCGACGATCCCAGGTTCATTGGCGTCCGGCACCCCGTCGCCGTCAGCATCAGGCAACTTGTTGTCCGGGATGACCACGCCGTCCTGGACGAAGGTCACGCCGGTCGTATTGGCGCTGACGTCCACGGCGATGGCGGAACCGGTGCGCTCGACATCCTTTTCGGGCGTGACGACGGCGATGATGCGACCGGTGTTGTTGATCGTGGAAAGCGTGCCGGATTCGTCGCGGATCGCCACGGCCGAACCCTTGGACCCGTTCAACGCCACGGCGATGTTGCCCGAGTTCGAGATCGAGCCGACGTTGGCGCCGCTCTGGATCAGGACGCCGCTCGCCGTGTCGGCGTCGGAGGTGGCGATGGAGCCCTGGATGGCGCCGCTGTTGAAGATGGTAGGCAAGGAAGCGCCGCTGCCGACCAGGACGGTGCTGCTGTTCGCGGAAACGGCGGACGAGACGATGGTGCCTTCGTTGCGGAAGCCGCCGACGACCGTCACGTCCTGCCCCGTGCCGCCGATCTGCACGGCCTTGGCGTCGACGTCCTTGTAAACGCCTGCCGCTTCGATGGAGCCGCGGTTGATCAGGCCATAGGCGGAATCGCCCGCGCCGGCCGCGCCCAGTGTGATGGCGCTGTCGGACGAACCGACCAGCACGGCCGCCGACCCGCCGAACGAGCGGATGGTGGCGGTCGTTTCCTGGGCGTCGGGGATGCCGTCACCGTCGCGATCGTCGTCTTCGCGATTCTTCTTGCCGTCGCCGTCGTCGTCCTCGTCGCCGTTCTTGACGCCGTCGCTGTCGTCGTCGCCGTCGATGCCGCCCGAACCGTAGGACGGGGCGGTGTCGAAAACGACGCCCTTGCCGACATCGCCGGCGATTCGCACGGCCGGACCGCCCTGGAGCAGGTCGTCCGCATCCAGGTTTTCGAGATAGGTCTGGCCGGGCCAGGGTTCGCCCGTCGTGGGCTTGGACGGCGGGGCCGTGGTGTAGCGATAGCCGGTGGCGGTCACGGCGCCTTGAATCTTGACCTGGCCCCCGACATCGCCGTCGATGGCCACGCCGGTCGAGTTCTCGCCGACCACGCCGATGCCGCCCAGCAGGGTGACGTCGCCGCTGACGTCGCCGCTCGTGCGGACGCCATAGCCGTTGTCGCCGATGACGTTGATCTGGCCCAAGCTGACGATGTTGCCGGTCAGGGGCGCTTCGACCGACAGACCGGCGGAATTGTTGCCCTCAACCCGGATCGAACCGGAGTTCTCGATCCGAATATTGCCCGTCAGGGGGGAAGCGCCGGTGACACGAACGCCATAGCGGTTATTGCCCTCGGCGAAGGGACCGTCCAGGTCGCCGTCCTTGTCGTCGTCCTTATATTCGTCGATCGCATCGGTGATGGTGATGGGGCCGCCGATGGTGATGTCGCCGGTGTTGCCGCCGTTGGCGAGTATGCCCGTGGCGCCGTCGGCGGCCTTCAGCATGTCGATCTTGGAGCCGGCGTCGAGTTTGACGCTGTTGCTGGAATCCAGCGTCACGGCCGCGCCGGAGGTGACCGCGATAGAGCCGCCGTTGGCGATCCGCACGTCGTCGCGGGCGCCGTTATTGGCGGTCGAGGTGCTGATCGGCGTGGTGCGGCCGTTCGAGATGACCTGTTCGGCCTGGGCGCCGGCCGCAACCATCAGGGGAGCGATCGCTACAGCGGTCGCGAGCAGAATACGCATCGGTAGGAAACCCCTCGTGGTCGCACGCGCAAGGACTGAGCCGACCCTCCTAACAGGGTCCGCACCCACATGCCCCAAATTTCTTGAATTTGAGGCGATTGCAAGGCCTGGCGTTAGGCGGCTGAAGCTGAACGGCAGATGAAAACCACAGCGTGGGCGGGATGCAAGCTCGGCCTTGTGCGCTTCCGCCTTGCAGCGTAGCCGGGGACGGATATAGGGCGGAAAATCTGCAGGATGCTGATTTGCACCGTCCCGCATCCAAAGTCGGAGCCTTGGCGTTAGCGTGAAGAAGTTCAGCGGAAAGGCCCCAGGCATGAGCGTTAGCCCGATCAACGTCCAGGAAAGCGAACTGCGCCTGTTCCCGGGCTTGGATGACGAGGTCGCTGCGACCCTTCGCGCGCTGAAGGCTTGCGCGGCCCAGGATCGCCCCCGGCTGGTGGACACCACCATGCTGTTCGCGCCGCGCTCGGGCGGGGTGAAGCGTTATCTGCTGTCCAAGAAGGCGTGGTTGGCGGACAATCGCCCTGACGTGGCGCACAGCCTCGTCGTTCCCGGCGCCGGCTATAAGGCGAGCGCCGACGGCGTGGTGCGACTGCAGGCCCCCAAGCTGCCGTTCGGCGACGGCTATCGCTGGCCGGGTTCGGTGCGTCGTTGGGGCGCCTGGGTGTCGTCGCTGAATCCCGCGCTGATCGAGGCGGGCGATCCCTATACGCCGGGGCAGGGCGCGCTGGAGGCAGGCCAGAGGGTCGGCTGTCCGGTCGTGGGTTTCTGTCATTCGGACCCGGCGAGTCTGGCGGCCCTGCATTTCGGCGAGTGGGCCAAGAAGCCGGTCGAGAAACGCTGGGCCAAGCTGTTCTCGCAGTTCGATCGCGTCGTCTCGCCCAGCCGCTTCATTGCCCGGCGGCTGGAAGAGGCCGGCGTCGGCGGCATCGTCGTGCGCCCGCTGGGCGTGGAGGTCGATACCTTCCATCCGGATCGTCGCGATCGCGACTGGCTGCTGAAGAAGCTGGGTCTGGGCGCCGACGCCCGTCTGCTGTGCTTCGCCGGGCGTCCCGCCAAGGAGAAGAACGTCGGCGTGCTGATCGATGCGGTCCAGCGTCTGGGCGCGCCCTATCATCTGGTGCTGGTCGGCGCGGGCGCCGGGATGCCGCCGGAAGATCGGGTGATCTCCCTGCCGTATGAGAAGGACCCGCGCGCCGTGGCCCGCATCATCGCCAGCTGCGACGCCTTCGTGCACGCCAATGACAAGGAGCCGTTCGGCCTGATCGTGCTGGAGGCGATGGCCTGCGGCAGGGCCGTGGTCGGCGTCAACGCGGGCGGCGTGGCCGAGACGGTCGATGACAGCGTGGGGCAACTGGCCGCCTCGGCCGACCCGGTCGACTACGCCGCAGCCATTGAGGCGCTGTTCGCCCGCGACGTAGAGGCGCTGGGCGCGGCGGCGCGGGTCAAGGCGGTCGAGCAGTTCGCCTGGAACCGCGTGTTCGAGGACTTGACCATGCTGTACGGCGAACTGACCGGGCAGGCCGCCTTTGTCACGCCGCGAGAGCGACTGCCGCTCAACTAGGGTCAGGGACCGACTGAACTGCGGGCGTGCGAAAGCGGCGCCTGCGGTCGGTTTCGATTTTCAGGAGAAGAGGGAAGGGCGGTGCGCCACTCCCTCAAAGCCTTGAGAGGAGTGGCGCGAGTGACGGGGCTCGAACCCGCGACCTCCGGCGTGACAGGCCGGCACTCTAACCAACTGAGCTACACCCGCGTTCCCATCCGAAGCGACTGTGCGCCCCGGCGAGGGGCGTCGTTTAGGCGGGGCTGCGCCGAAGGTCAAGCGACCTGGCTGTGGATAAATCAAATCATCTTGTCGGAGCGGCTGCGGCGGCCTGAGGCGGGGCGGCGGGACCGGCGATTCCGCCGTCCGCCGGAAGCTGAGAGGCCGTGACCGGCGGGGGCGGTTCGTAGTGCACGCCCACGCCCGGCCCCAGCGGCAGGTCCAGCGCCACCCAGGCCGCCACCATGATCAGGCCCGCAACCAGGAAGGCTCCGGCGTAGGGCAGCATGGTCGCCATCAGCGATCCCAGGCCGAATCTCGGATCCCACCGCTGGGCGAAGGTCAGGATCAGCGGGAAGTAGCTCATCAGCGGCGTGGCGATGTTGGTGACGGAATCACCCATGCGATAGGCGGCGGTCGTCATCTCCGGGCTGATGCCCAGAAGCATGAACATGGGCACCACGATGGGCGCCAGAGCCGACCACTTGGCCGAGGCCGAGCCGATGAACAGGTCGAAGATGCAGGACACCAGCACGACCATGATCAGCAGCAGCGGCGTGGGCAGGGCCAGTTCTCGCAAGGAGGCGGCTGCATTGACCGCCAGGATCGGTCCCAGGCCGGACCAGTTGAACATGGCGACGAAGTGGGCGGCGAAGAAGGCTAGGACGATATAGGGGGCCAGTTGGCTGATCCCCTCGCGCATCATCCGCACCAGGTCGTGGTGGGTCTTGATCGAGCCGGACCCCGCGCCGAAGGCCGCGCCCGCCATGAAGAAGGTCAGGGCGAAGAAGGCGACGAGCGAGCGATAGAGCGGGTTGAACTTCTGTTCCGGCTCGGCGTCTGCGTCGACGAAGGGGGATCCGGGCAGGAAGGTCACTGCGGCCCAGACGGCGATCATGACCAGGATGGTCAGGCCGGCCCAGGCCAGGCCGCGCTTCTCGGCGGCGGTCAGGGGCGTCTTCTCCTCGGCCGCGACCGGGGCGGCGTCGTGCGGGATCCAGGCGCCCAGGCGCGGCTCGATGACGCGGTCGGTCAGGAACCAGACGATGGGGGTGAAGACGATCACCACCCCGACGATGAAGAACCAGTTGCCCGCGATGCTGACGGCGTAGGACGGATCGATCAGATGGGCGGCCGGCTCGGTGATGCCCAGGATCAGGGCGTCGCTGGCGCCGGGGAAGAGGTTGCCCGCATAGCCGCCCGAGACGGCGGCGAAGCCGGCGGCCAGGCCCGCCAGCGGATGGCGGCCGGCAGCGGCGAAGATGACGGCCGCCAGTGGAATCACCACGACATAGGAGGCGTCCGACGCGTGGTGCGACACCATGCCGGTGATCACCACGATCGGCGTCAGGATAAAGCGCGGCGCATTCAGCAGCGCGCCTCGGATCGCTGTCGAGAACAGGCCGGTCCGCTCGGCCACCGAGGCGCCGTAGATGATGGTGATGACTATCCCCAGCGGCGGGAAGTCGGCCAGGGTGCGCGGCATGCCGATGAACAGCCGCTCCAGATTGGCGGGCGACAACAGGCTTTGCGCCTGCAGCACTTCGCCGGTCACCGGGTTGACGGCGGACCAGCCCAGGCCGGCCCCGACCAGGCTCAGCACGACCAGACCGAGGATCAACCATAGGAACAGGAAGACAGGATCTGGCAGCCGATTGCCGATACGCTCGACGGTGTTCAGCAGGCGGGCGGCCAGGTTCATGCGCAAGCTCTGGGTTCAGGATAGACGACAGCGCATTTCGCGGATCACCGGCATAGGAGGCAATCGAAAGGGCTGCGGCAAATCGCGCAAAGAACTGCGAACCGTTCGCAACAAAAAACCTTTGCCGACATGGGTTTGAACCCTGGCGAGGTTGGGTCTAAGAAGCCCCGAATCCGCCCCCTACCTCCCGGCGGGCGAGGCAGCTCGAATGAACGAATTTCTTCTAGAATATCTTCCGATCGTCGTTTTCCTGGGCATCGCCATCGTGCTCGGCGCCGGCTTCATGCTGGCGGCCTGGGTGCTGGCCCCCAAGAACCCCGATACCGAGAAGCTCTCGGCGTATGAGTGCGGCTTCAACGCCTTTGACGACGCGCGCATGAAGTTCGACGTGCGCTTCTATCTGGTGTCGATCCTCTTCATCATCTTCGACTTGGAAATCGCCTTCCTGTTCCCGTGGGCGGTGTCGATGTTCGACCTGTCGCACGGCGGCATGGTCTTCGCCTTCTGGTCGATGATGGTCTTCCTGGGCGTCCTTACGGTCGGCTTCATCTACGAATGGAAGAAGGGAGCACTGGAATGGCAGTGATCGCCCCCTCTAGCCCCCTGGTCCCCGCCGGTTCGGCGGCGCGTTCGACCGTCGAGGGCTATGATCCCAAGATCCACGACAAGTTCTTCGAGTCCGTCAATACGGAGCTGGGCGAGCGCGGCTTTCTGACGACCTCGCTGGACGACGTCATCACCTGGGCCCGTACGGGTTCGCTGATGTGGATGTCGTTCGGCCTGGCCTGCTGCGCTGTGGAGATGATCCACCTGTCGATGCCGCGCTTCGACCTGGAGCGTTTCGGCACCGCGCCGCGCGGTTCGCCGCGCCAGTCCGACCTGATGATCGTCGCCGGGACGCTGACCAACAAGATGGCTCCGGCCCTGCGCAAGGTCTACGACCAGATGCCGGACCCGCGCTACGTCATCTCGATGGGGTCGTGCGCCAACGGCGGCGGCTACTATCACTACAGCTACAGCGTCGTGCGCGGCTGCGACCGCGTGGTGCCGGTGGATGTCTATGTTCCGGGCTGCCCGCCGACCGCCGAGGCCCTGCTGTACGGCATCCTGCAACTGCAGAAGAAGATCCGCCGCACGGGGACCATCGAACGATGAGCGAGCTGGTGCGCGTTGCGGAGCGCGAATCCGCCCTGACGCCCCTGGGCACGGAAATGGTCGCGGCGCTCGGCGTCGAGGCTGTGGTGGCCTATGGCGAACTGACCCTGATCGCCCCGCGCGAGAACATCGTCGAGATCATGACGGCCCTGCGCGATCAGTTCGGCTTCCAGCAGTGCATGGATGTCTGCGGCGCCGACTATCCTGACCGCGCCGAGCGGTTCGAGGTGGTTTACCACCTGCTGTCGCTGACCCGCGCCGCGCGGGTTCGCGTCAAGGTGTCGACCGATGAGGTCAAGCCGGTCCCCAGCGTGACGTCGGTCTATCCGTCGGCCGGCTGGTTCGAGCGTGAGGCCTTCGACATGTACGGCATGATCTTCTCGGATCACCCGGACATGCGCCGCATCCTGACCGACTACGGCTTCCAGGGGCACCCGCTGCGCAAGGACTTCCCCATGACGGGCTATGTCGAGGTCCGCTACGACGAAGAGCAGAAGCGCATCGTCTATGAGCCGGTGAAGCTGACGCAGGAATTCCGCAACTTCGACTTCCTGTCTCCGTGGGAAGGCGCCGACTATCCGACATCGGTCCTGCCGGGCGATGAAAAGGCGGGAGCGCAGTAATGGCCGACGTCAAGAACATGCCCGCGCCGCTCGGTTCCGCCATCGACCCGTTCGAGGACTATGAGGACGGCCTGACCCCGCACGCGCGGGCGATGGACGACCGCAAGTTCACCATCAACTTCGGCCCGCAACACCCGGCCGCGCACGGCGTGCTGCGTCTGGTGCTGGAGCTGGACGGCGAGCTGGTCACGCGCGTTGATCCGCACATCGGCCTGCTGCACCGCGGCACCGAGAAGCTGATGGAGGCGCGCACCTACCTCCAGAACATCCCCTACCTGGACCGGCTGGACTACGTCTCGCCGATGAACCAGGAGCACGCCTTCTGCCTGGCCATCGAGCGCCTGCTGGAGATCGACGTGCCGTATCGCGGCCAGCTGATCCGGGTCCTGTACTCGGAGATGGGCCGCATCCTGAACCACCTTCTGAACGCGACCATGCAGGCCATGGACGTGGGCGCCCTGACCCCGCCGTTGTGGGGCCACGAAGAGCGCGAGAAGCTGATGGTCTTCTACGAGCGGGCCTGCGGCGCGCGCCTGCACGCCAACTATTTCCGCCCGGGCGGCGTCCACCAGGACCTGACGCCCGAGCTGATCGACGACATCGGCCGCTGGTGCGCCGAGTTCCCGGCCGCGCTGAACGACATCGAAAGCCTGGTCACCGAGAACCGCATCTTCAAGCAGCGCAACGTCGACATCGGCGTGGTGTCCAAGGAGAACGCCCTGGCGTGGGGCTTCTCGGGCGTCATGCTGCGCGGCTCGGACATCGCCTGGGACCTGCGCAAGGCCCAGCCGTACGACTGCTACGCCGACATGGAGTTCGACATCGCCGTCGGCAAGAACGGCGACTGCTGGGACCGCTACCTGTGCCGCGTCGAAGAGATGCGCCAGTCGGTGCGCATCATGGAGCAGTGCATCCACAAGCTGCGCAACTGCCCTGGCGAGCCGGTCCTGACCGAGGACAACAAGATCGCCCCGCCGCGTCGCGGTGAGATGAAGCGTTCGATGGAAGCGCTGATCCACCACTTCAAGCTCTACACCGAGGGCTTCCGCACTCCGGAAGGCGAGGTCTATGCGGCCGTCGAGGCGCCCAAGGGCGAGTTCGGCGTCTATCTGGTGTCGGACGGCACCAACAAACCCTACCGCGTCAAGCTGTCGGCGCCCGGCTTCCGTCACCTGCAGGCGATGGACTGGATGAACCGCGGCCACATGCTGGCGGACGTGTCCGCCATCCTCGGCTCGCTCGACATGGTGTTCGGAGAAGTGGACCGATGAGCGTTCGTCGTCTCGCCAAGGAGCAACCGTCCTCTTTCGAGTTTTCGAAGGAGACGATGGAAAAGGCTCAGTGGTGGATCAAAAAATACCCGGTATCGCGTCGCCAGTCGGCCGTGATCCCGATCTTGTGGCTGGTCCAGAAGCAGGAAGGCTGGGTCTCTGAACCCGCCCTGCGCGCCATCGGCGACCTGCTGGGCATGGCCTATATCCGGGTGCTGGAGGTCGCGACCTTCTACACCATGTTCCAGCTGACGCCGGTCGGCACGACCGCGCTGATCCAGGTCTGCGGCACGACGCAGTGCATGCTGCGCGGCTCCAATGATCTGATGCGCGTGTGCCGCGAGAAGATCGGACCCAAGGACGAGCTGTCCGCCGACGGCCGCTTCACCTGGCAGGAAGTCGAATGCATCGGCGCCTGCTCGAACGCGCCGGTGGCCCAGATCAACGACCTCTATTACGAAGACCTGACGCCTGAGAATATGGCCCAGATCATCGACGACTTCGCCGCGGGCAAGACGCCGAAGGCGGGCAGCTATGTCGGCCGTCACACGTCTGAGCCGGTGGGCGGCCCGCGCGTTCTGACGGACCCGGCGCTGTATGACGGCTCGGCCGCCCAGAAGATTACGAAGCTGCCGAACTCGGAGCCCGTCGCTGAAAAGGCGCCGGCCTGATGGCGCGGCCGGACCTCGAGACAGATGCGGGCAGGGCGGCCTATCGGGCTGAACTGCGTCGCGTGGGCTGGCGTCAGCGTTGGGCTGGCCTGGCTTGCATCGTGGTCGCGGCCGCATTGGTTTTGTTCGCGCGCGACGGCCGTTTCGGCCTGACTGACAACGCGGTGATGGCGGCCTATGGCCTGTTGGCTATCGGATGGGTGCTGGTGATCTACGCCGTCTTCCAGCGCACCCGCCACCATAAACGCCGCATGGCGGAAGGACTTTAAGGGATCATGGTCGGCATCCTCCAAGACAAGGATCGGATCTTCACCAACCTCTATGGCTTCCACGACTGGGGCCTTGAGGGTGCGAAGACGCGCGGCGCGTGGAACGCCACCAAGGACATGCTGGACCTTGGCGGCGACTGGATCATCAACAACGTCAAGAACTCGGGCCTGCGCGGACGCGGCGGCGCCGGTTTCTCGACTGGGCTGAAGTGGTCCTTCATGCCCAAGGAAGTGAAGGATCGCCCTCACTACCTGGTCATCAACGCCGATGAGTCCGAGCCCGCGACCTGCAAGGACCGCGAGATCATGCGTCATGATCCGCACCTGCTGATCGAAGGCGCTCTGATCGCCTCCTTCGCGATGAAGGCCCACGCCTGCTACATCTACCTGCGCGGCGAATACATCCTCGAGCGCGAGCGCATGGAAGCCGCCGTCAAGCAGGCCTATGAGGCCAGGCTGATCGGCGACGACAACGTCCACGGCTGGGACTTCCACGTCTACATCCACCACGGCGCGGGCGCTTATATCTGCGGCGAGGAGACGGCCCTGCTGGAGTCGCTGGAGGGCAAGAAGGGCCAGCCGCGCCTGAAGCCGCCGTTCCCGGCGGGCGCCGGTCTCTATGGCTGCCCGACGACCGTGAACAACGTGGAATCGATCGCCGTGGTGGGCACCATCCTGCGTCGCGGCGCGGACTGGTTCGCCAGCTTCGGTCGTCCCAACAACACCGGCACCAAGCTGATGTCGCTGTCGGGTCACGTGAACACGCCCTGCGTGGTCGAAGAGGCCATGTCGATCCCGCTGCGCCAGTTGATCGAGGATCACGGCGGCGGCGTGCGCGGCGGCTGGGAAAACCTGAAGGCCATCATTCCGGGCGGCGCGTCCTGCCCGGTCATCACACGCGAACAGGCTGAAGTCGCCCTGATGGACTTCGATTCCATGCGCGAGCATCGCTCGTCGCTGGGCACCGCCGGCGTGACGGTCATGGACCAGTCCACCGACATCGTGAAGGCGATCGCCCGCATCAGCTACTTCTTCAAGCACGAGAGCTGCGGCCAGTGCACGCCGTGCCGTGAAGGCACTGGCTGGATGTGGCGCGTGCTGGAGCGTATGGCCATCGGCGACGCCGACCCGTCCGAGATCGACCTGCTGCTCGACGTGGCCGGTCAGGTCGAAGGTCACACCATCTGCGCCCTCGGGGACGCCGCCGCCTGGCCCGTGCAGGGCCTGATCCGGCACTTCCGTCACGAGATCGAAGAGCGCATCCACACCTACCGCAGCCGCCGCGCGAACTTCGCCGGCCACGCGATCGCGGCGGAGTAATCGTAATGCCTATCGCCAAGGTCAACGGCGTTGAAGTCGAGTTCGAACCGGGCATGACCGTGCTGCAGGTCGCCGAGCGCGCCGGGCAGGAAATCCCGCGCTTCTGCTACCACGAGCGCCTGTCCATCGCCGGCAACTGCCGCATGTGCCTGGTCGAGGTGAAGCCTGGACCGCCGAAGCCGCAGGCTTCGTGCGCGCTGCCGGCCGCCGACGGCCAGGAGATCTTCACCGACACGCCGATGGTCAAGAAGGCCCGCGAAGGGGTGATGGAGTTCCTGCTCATCAACCACCCGCTGGACTGCCCGATCTGCGACCAGGGCGGCGAGTGCGACCTGCAGGATCAGGCCGTCGGCTACGGCCGCGACGGCTCGCGCTACGGCGAGAACAAGCGCGCGGTCGAAGAAAAGAACATGGGCCCGACGGTCAAGACGTTCATGACGCGCTGCATCCAGTGCACGCGTTGCGTTCGCTTCATTACCGAAGTGGCTGGCGTGCCGGACATCGGCATGATCTCGCGCGGCGAAAGCGCTGAGATCACGACCTATCTGGAAAAGAACATCGACAGCGAGCTGTCGGGCAACGTCAACGACCTGTGCCCGGTCGGCGCCCTGACGCACCGTCCGTGGCAGTACCACTACCGCCCGTGGGAGCTGAAGAAGACCGAGACCATCGACGTGATGGACGCGCTCGGCTCCAACATCCGCGCCGACTCGCGCGGCGCCGAAGTCATGCGCGTGCTGCCGCGCGTGAACGAGGGCATCAACGAAGAGTGGCTGTCGGACAAGAGCCGCTACGCCGTCGATGGCCTGCAGGCGCGTCGTCTGGATCGCCCGTGGGTGCGCGAGAACGGCAAGCTGCGTCCCGCTTCGTGGGATGAAGCCCTGTCGGTCGTGGCCGACAAGCTGAAGGCCGCTCCGGCTAACCGCATCGGCGCCATCGCCGGCGATCTGCAGGACGCCGAGTCGATGAAGGCGACGCTGGACCTGTTCCGCGCCCTGGGCTCGGCCAACACCGACTGCCGTCAGGACGGCGCGGCGCTGGGCGGCGAGGCTCGCGAGGGCTGGCTGTTCAACTCTGGCCTGCAAGGCATTGAAAACGCTGACGCCATCCTGATCGTGGGCGCCAATCCGCGCACGGAAGCGCCGCTGCTCAACGCCCGTATCCGCAAGAGCTGGCTGAAGGGCGGCGTCGAAGTCGGCGTCATCGGCCCGCAAGCCGACCTGACCTATGATTACGCCTGGCTGGGCGCCGGTTCGAAGACCCTGGCCAAGCTGCCCAAGGCCGCGACCGACTTCCTGACCCAGGCGGAACGTCCCGCCATCATCGTCGGCGCGGGCGCCCTGATCGGCGAGACCGGCCCGGCCGTGCTGAACGCCCTGGGCGCGCTGGCCAAGAAGGTCGGCGTGGTCAAGGACGGCTGGAACGGCTTCAACGTCCTGCACGCCGCCGCCGCGCGCGTCGCCGGTCTGGACATGGGCTTCCTGCCGGGCGAGGGCGGTCTGGACGTGGCCGGCATGCTGAAGCCGGGCGCGCTGGACGTGCTGTTCCTGCTGGGCGCCGATGAGGTGAACGCGGACGCATCGGGCGCCTTCCGCGTCTATCTGGGCTCGCATGGCGATCGCGGCGCGCATGGCGCGGACGTGATCCTGCCGGGCGCGGCCTACACTGAGAAGTCGGGCCTGTACGTCAACACCGAAGGCCGTGTGCAGATGGCCGAGCGCGTGGTCTTCCCGAAGGGCGAGGCCAAGGACGACTGGGCCATCATCCGCGCCCTGTCGGAACGCGTCGGCCACAAGCTACCGTTCGACACCCTGGAGCAACTGCGTACGAAGCTGATGGGCGACCATCCGACCTTCGGCCGCATCGACTATCTGGCTCCGGCCGCGACGTTCGACGTCGCCAAGCTGGGCGTCAAGGGGGACCTGGGCGACGTCGCCTTCGTCTCCGTCATCGCCGATCCCTACCTGACCAACCCGATCGCGCGCGCCAGTGAAACGATGGCCCAACTGTCCGCTGAGCGGACGGCGCCGGTCGCCCTGGCGGCGGAGTAAGACATGGACGCTGCGACTTCCTTCTGGGCCACTCCCGTCGGCTGGACCCTCGCCACTCTGGGCGGGATTCTGCTGGTCGTGGTCGGCATCCTGATCTCCCTGGCCTTCCTGCTGCTCGCCGACCGCAAGATCTGGGCGGCCGTTCAGCTGCGCAAGGGTCCGAACGTGGTCGGCCCCTTCGGCCTGCTGCAGTCCTTCGCCGACTTCTTCAAGTTCGTGCTGAAGGAGATCGTCATTCCGGCCGGGTCGGACAAGGTGGTCTTCATCCTGGCGCCGCTGATCAGCTTCGTGCTGGCCTTCATCGCCTGGGCGGTGATCCCGTTCGCGCCGGGCTGGGTGGTGTCGGACCTGAACGTCGGCATCCTGTACATCCTCGCGATCAGCTCGCTGGGCGTGTACGGCATCATCATGGGCGGCTGGGCTTCGAACTCGAAGTATCCGTTCCTCGGCTCGCTGCGTTCGGCGGCGCAAATGGTGTCCTATGAGGTCTCGATGGGCCTCATCATCATCAACGTCATCCTGCTGGCCGGGACGATGAACCTGACCGAGATCGTGACCCAGCAACAGGGTTGGATCTGGAACTGGAACGCCTTCGGCGGCGGCCTTGAGACCCTGCCGACGATCATCGTCATGCTGCCGATGACCATCGTCTTCTTCATCTCGGCTCTGGCCGAGACGAACCGCCCGCCGTTCGACCTGCCCGAAGCGGAGTCGGAACTGGTGGCCGGTTATCAGGTCGAATACTCGTCCACCCCGTACCTGCTGTTCATGATCGGCGAGTACGCCAACATCGTCTTCATGTGCGCCATGATCACCCTGCTGTTCTGCGGCGGGTGGAATCCGGGCTTCCCGACCGACTTCCTGAACAGCGTCCCGGCCTTCGTCGCCAACCTGTTCTACCTGGCGGTCTTCGCCGCGAAGGTGGTTTTCTGGTTCTTCATGATCGCCCTCGTGAAGGCCTTCGTGCCTCGCTACCGCTACGACCAATTGATGCGTCTGGGCTGGAAGATCTTCCTGCCCGCCTCGCTGGTCGCCGTGGTTTTCGTGGCGGCGTGGCGCGTGTTCGTGGTGGGCGGCTGATGAGCATCCGCGTGCCCCTGCTGATCGGCCTGGCCGTCGCCGCGACGGCCGGCGCCTGCGCGCCCTATGAGGCCGAGCCCGTCTCGGTCTATCAGTGGGAGCGCAAGGTGCAGGAAGTTGAACGGCGCGAGGCGGAACGCCAGCGCCTGTGCCAGACTCTCGACAAGGAAAGCGCCCGCTATGAACGCGAGTGCGCCGGAGTGAAATCGTAATGCTGACCCGTATCGTTCAGGCGGCCAAGGGCGCGATGCTGACCGACGTGTTCGGCGCTGTCGGCCTGTCGCTGAAGTACATGGCCAAGCCCAAGGCCACGGTGAACTATCCGTTCGAGCGCAACCCGCAGTCGCCGCGTTTCCGCGGCGAACACGCGCTGCGTCGCTATCCGAACGGTGAAGAACGCTGCATCGCCTGCAAGCTGTGCGAGGCCATCTGCCCGGCGCAGGCCATCACCATCGAGGCCGAACCGCGCGCCGACGGCAGCCGCCGCACGACGCGCTACGACATCGACATGGTCAAATGCATCTACTGCGGCCTGTGCCAGGAGGCCTGCCCGGTGGACGCCATCGTCGAGGGACCGAACAGCGAGTTCGCCACCGAGACGCGCGAAGAACTGCTCTATGACAAGGCGCGCCTGCTGGACAACGGCGACCGCTGGGAGCGTCTGATCGCGAAGAATCTGGAACTCGACGCTCCGTATCGCTAAACGGAGCGGCGATTCCGCCACGCTGACCCTGACCTTCGGGCCGGGGCCGATTTCTGGAAGGGTCCGAGGCGTTCGCCCGGGCCATTGGTTTTGAAGAGGGGCGTCGTCCCGCACATGTTGCAAGGCCTGGCCTTCTATCTTCTGGCGACGGTCGCCGTGGTTTCCGCCCTTCTGGTGGTGACCGCGCGCAACCCCGTGCACTCCGTCCTCTGGCTGATCCTGACCTTCTTCTCGGCGGCCGGCCTGTTCGTGCTGCTGAGCGCCGAGTTCCTGGCGATGCTGCTGGTGGTCGTCTACGTCGGCGCCGTGGCGGTGCTATTCCTGTTCGTCGTCATGATGCTGGACGTCGACTTCGTGAAGCTGCGCGAGGGTTACGCGCGCTACCTGCCGCTGGCGGGCATTGTGGCGGGCGTCCTGCTGGCCGAGATGATCATGGTGTCGATCAGCGTCGTTCAGGGCGGAGCCGCCCGCGACGCCGCCTCGCCGGTTCCGGCCGGGCCTGACGCGACCAACATCGAGACGATCGGCCGCGTGCTCTACACGGACTACGTCTACTTCTTCCAGGCGGCGGGCGTGGTCCTGCTGATCGCCATGATCGGCGCCATCGTTCTGACCCTGCGTCACCGTCCGGGCGTGCATCGCCAGGATCTGGCGGCCCAGGCCAACCGCGAACGCGCCAAGGCCGTCGAGGTCAAGTCCGTGACCACGGGCCAGGGCGTCACCCCCGAGGAGCTTCTGTGATGGATATCTCGCTCCAGCACTATCTGGCGGTCGCCGCCATGCTGTTCACCATCGGCGTGTTCGGCATCTTCGTGAACCGCAAGAACGTCATCATCATCCTGATGTCGGTCGAGATGATCCTGCTCGCGGTGAACATCAACTTCGTGGCCTTCTCGACCCACCTGAACGACGTGTCGGGTCAGTTGATGGCCATGTTCGTCCTGACCGTCGCCGCGGCCGAAGCCGCTGTCGGCCTGGCCATTCTCGTGACCTTCTTCCGTAACCGCGGCGACATCGCGGTCGACGACGCCTCCGTGATGAAGGGCTGATCGGAACCGTGACTATCCAGACTCTCGTCACTCTCGGCGTATTCGCCCCCTTGCTGGGGGCCATGATCGCCGGCTTCTTCGGTCGCCGGATCGGCGACATTCCGTCTCAGGCCGTTACGACGGGCCTGCTGTTCTTCTCGTGCGCGGTCTCCTGGATCGTGTTCGGACAGTGGACCTGGGGCGGGCTGGAAGCCTTCACCGTCAAGATTGCGCCCTTCATCCACGTGGGCGATTTCCAGTCGAACTGGTCGATCCGCGTCGACGCCATGTCAGCGGTCATGCTGATCGTGGTGACCTCGGTGTCCTCGCTGGTTCACCTCTATTCCTGGGGCTACATGAAGGAGGACGACAGCCGTCCTCGCTTCTTCGCCTATCTGTCGCTGTTCACCTTCATGATGCTGGCGCTGGTGACGGCCGCCGACTTCGTGCAGATGTTCTTCGGCTGGGAAGGCGTGGGCCTGGCGTCCTATCTGCTGATCGGCTTCTGGTACAAGAAGGCCTCGGCTTCGGCCGCCGCCATCAAGGCCTTCGTCGTCAACCGCGTCGGCGACTTCGGCTTCCTGCTCGGCATGATGACCGTGTTCTGGATGTTCGGCACGATCGAGTTCGCCAAGCTGTTCCCGCTGATTGAAGGCAAGGTCGGCGCAGGGTGGGAGTTCCTGGGCTACACCTGGTCGGCGCTGGACCTGGCCGGTCTGCTGCTGTTCGTCGGCGCCATGGGCAAGTCGGCGCAGTTCTTCCTGCACACCTGGCTGCCGGACGCGATGGAAGGACCGACGCCTGTGTCGGCCCTGATCCACGCGGCCACCATGGTTACGGCCGGGGTCTTCATGGTCTGCCTGCTGTCGCCGCTGTATGAGCACGCGCCGGTCGCGTCGCAGTTCATCGCCATCATCGGCGGGATCACGGCCATCTTCGCCGCGACCGTCGGCATGATGCAGAACGACATCAAACGGGTGATCGCCTATTCGACCTGTTCGCAGCTGGGCTACATGTTCTTCGCGGCGGGCGTCGGCGCTTACCAGCCCGCCATGTTCCACCTATTCACGCACGCCTTCTTCAAGGCCCTGCTGTTCCTGGGCGCCGGTTCGGTGATCCACGGCATGCACCACGAGCAGGACATGCGGAAGATGGGCGGCCTGTGGAAGCTGCTGCCCGTCACCTATGCGACCATGATGATCGGCACCATCGCCATCACCGGCCTGGGCATGCCCGGCGTCGGCGGCTTCGCGGGCTTCTATTCCAAGGACTCCATCCTCGAGAGCGCCTATGCGGCGGCGACGACCGGCCACTCGGCTGCAGGCATGTTCGCCTTCGTCATCGGCATCTCGGCCGCCCTTCTGACGGCCTATTATTCGTGGCGTCTGGTGTTCATGACCTTCCACAACAAGCCCGTTTGGAAGGAAGAGGAGGGCGCGCACGCTCACGCGGGCGTCGACCACGCCTCGCACGCCCAGATCGAAACCCATTCCGAACCTCTGGACGGCGACGATCACGCGCACAACGATCATCACCATGGTCCGCTGAAGCCGCACGAGAGCCCGTGGGTCATGGTGCTGCCGCTGCTGCTGCTGTCGATCGGCGCGGTGTTCGCGGGCATGATCTTCGCCCCGCACTTCATTGGCCATCATGAGGCCGAGTTCTGGCGCGGCGCCATCTTCGTCGGTGGCGACAACCACGTCCTGCACGAGAGCCACAATGTCCCGACCTGGGTGAAGTGGGCGCCGCTGATCGTGACTCTGCTGGGCACGGCCATCGCTTACTGGCTGTATGTCGTGAAGGAAGGCGCGGCCAAGGAAATGGCCGAGCGCAAGGGCCCGCTGTGGACCTTCCTCTACAACAAGTGGTTCTTCGATGAGCTGTATGACGCCGTCTTCGTGAAGGGCGCCAAGGCGCTCGGCGACTTCTTCTGGAAGATCGGCGACGTGAAGATCATCGACGGCCTCGGCCCGAACGGCGCGGCCTGGGCTTCGCTGAAGTCGGGCGGCTGGCTGTCCCGGTTCCAGTCCGGTTTCGTCTACTTCTATGCATTCGTGATGCTGATCGGCGTGGCTGCGTTCCTTGCCTTCGCCATCTTCACGTGGGGAGCCTGAGCCTCGTGCCTCACATTCTGAGCATCGTCACCTTCCTGCCGCTTCTCGGCGCGGCCGCGATCCTGGTCGCGCGCCTGCTGAACAAGGGCGGTCAGGACGCCGCGGCCCCGGCCGCCCGCTGGATCGCCCTGGTCACCACCCTGGTGGTGCTGGCGGTGTCCGTCCTACTGGTCGCGCAGTTCGATCCGTCGAACCCGGCCTATCAGTTCGTCGAGAACTACGCCTGGTTTGCCGGCGCCGGCTATCATCTGGGCGTGGACGGGATCTCGATCCTGTTCGTCCTGCTGACGGCCTTCCTGCTGCCGATCTGTATCGTGGCCAGCTGGAAGTCGATCCAGACGCGCGTCGTCGAATATATGATCGCCTTCCTGATCCTGGAGACGCTGGTCATCGGGGTGTTCACCTCGCTGGACCTGTTCCTCTTCTACATCTTCTTCGAAGGCACCCTGGTGCCGATGTATCTGATCATCGGCATCTGGGGCGGCGCCAACCGGATCTACGCGGCGTACAAGTTCTTCCTCTACACCTTGGCCGGTTCGGTCCTGATGCTGCTGGCCATGCTGTGGATGGCCCACACGACCGGCACCACCAGCATCCCGGAGCTGAAGCAGTACGCCTTCGACGCCTCGGTGCAGCCGATCCTGTGGCTGGCCTTCTTCGCCTCCTTCGCGGTGAAGATGCCGATGTGGCCGGTGCACACCTGGCTGCCCGACGCCCACGTTCAGGCGCCGACGGCCGGTTCGGTCATCCTGGCCGGCATCCTGCTGAAGCTGGGCGGCTACGGCTTCATCCTGTTCAACATCCCGATGTTCCCGTTGGCGTCGCAGATGTTCACGCCTCTGGTGTTCGCCCTGTCGGTGATCGCCATCGTCTACACCTCGCTGGTCGCCTTCCGTCAGACCGACATCAAGAAGCTGATCGCTTATTCGTCGGTCGCCCACATGGGCTTCGTGACCATGGGCGTCTTCGCCGGCAACGACACTGGGGTGCAGGGCGCCGTCTTCCAGATGCTGAGCCACGGCCTGATCTCGGGCGCGCTCTTCCTGTGCGTCGGCGTGGTCTATGACCGGATGCATACGCGTGAGATCGCCTTCTACGGCGGCCTGACGGCGCGGATGCCCTGGTATGCGGCCATCTTCCTGATGTTCACCATGGCCAACGTCGGCCTGCCGGGCACCTCTGGCTTCATCGGCGAAGTGCTGACCATGACGGGCGCCTATCAGGCGTCGACGTGGACTGCCCTGATCGCCGCCTCGGGCGTGATCTTCTCGGCAGTGTATGCGCTGACGCTGTTCCGCAACGTCATGTACGGCGAGATCACCAATCCGGCGCTGCAGACCATCACGGACATCGACAAGCGCGAGCTGTTGATCTTCGTGCCGTTGATCGTCGGCACCATCTGGCTGGGCCTCTATCCCAACGCCGTCCTCGACTACACCGGGCCAAGCGTTGAGGCCCTGACGACCGCCTATCGCGCAGCCATCGGCGGGTGAGAGCATAATGACTGATCTGTCTTCCGCCCTTCATCTCTCGGCCCCGGAACTGACCCTTGCGGTCGGCGGTCTGGTGCTGCTCATGGTCGGCGCCTTCTCCGGCGAGAAGTCGACGCGCCTGGTTTCGGGCCTGTCGGTTCTGCTGCTGCTGGCGGCGACGGCGTTGGCCGTCGTCGGCCCGCTGGGTTCGGCCTTCAACGGGGCCTATGTGGCCGATCCGCTGGCCGTTTACGGCAAGGCGCTCATCTTCCTGTCCGCCGCTGTGGCCGTGGTGCTGGGCGACAGCTGGATGCACCGCAACAACATCGCCAAGTTCGAATATCCGATCCTGATCGTGCTGGCCTCGGTCGGCATGGGCATGATGGCCTCGTCGGGCGACCTGATCTCGCTCTACATCGGCATCGAGATGCACTCGCTGGCCCTCTATGTTCTGGCCGCCTATCGCCGCGACGACCTGAAGGCCTCGGAAGCCGGTCTGAAGTACTTCGTGCTGGGCGCCCTGTCGTCGGGCCTGCTGCTGTACGGCGCCAGCCTGATCTACGGCTTCGCCGGGTCGATGCGGTTCGAGGACATCGCCGCCTTCGCCAGCGCCAACCCCGGTCCGGGCCTGATCTTCGGTCTGGTCTTCCTGATCTGCGGCCTGGCGTTTAAGGTTTCGGCCGCGCCATTCCACATGTGGACGCCGGACGTCTATGAAGGCGCCCCGACCCCGGTCGTGGCCCTGTTCTCGACCGCGCCCAAGGTGGCGGCCATGGTGCTGATCATCCGCGTCCTGATCGAAGGCTTCGGCCTGGCGCATGCCCAGTGGGCGCAGGTGCTGATCCTGATCTCGCTGATCAGCTTCGCGGTCGGCGCCTTCGGCGGCTTGATGCAGAAGGACATCCAGCGCCTGCTGGCCTATTCCTCGATCATCAACATCGGCTACGCCCTGCTCGGCGTCGCGGCGGGCACGCAGGTCGGCGTCCAGGCGACCCTGATGTTCATGACGCTATACGTCGTGGACCAGATCGGCTTCTTCGCCATCCTTCTGTCGCTGAGCCGCAACGGCCGTCCGATCCGCAAGATCGCGGATCTGGCGGGCCTCAAAAAGGACCGCCCGCTGACGGCCGTCGCCCTGACGATCCTGTCGCTGTCGGCCATCGGCATCCCGCCGATGTCGGGTTTCTGGGGCAAGTTCTACGTCTTCGGCGCAGCCGCCGACGCCGGTTACTGGATGGCGGGCGCCGCGGGCTTGGTGGCCTCGGTTGTGGCGGGCTTCTACTACCTGCGCATCATCAAGGTCATTTGGTTCGACACGCCTGAGTTCGACGTGACGACGGACAAGGCGCCGGTCAGCGCGCAGTGGATCGGCTGGGCGGCTGCGGCCTTCAGCTTCCCGGTGCTGCTGGTCGCCCTGACCTGGCTGGAGCCGCTGACGCGCGCGGCGGCCGCAGGCGTCGGGATCGGATAAGGGGCCTTGGCGGCTCCGGTCCTGATCCTCGAAGAAACCGACTCCACCAACGCCGAGGCGCGTCGTCGCGCCGAGGCGGGCGAGGCCGGGCCGCTGTGGATCGCGGCCCGGCGTCAGACCGCCGGGCGGGGCCGCCGCGGCCGGGCTTGGGATAGCCGGGACGGCAACCTGGCCACGACCCTGTTGCTGACGCTGAACCGCTCGCCGGCCGAGGCGGCGCAATTGACCTTCGCCGCCGCGCTGGCCGTGGCCGACCTGCTGGATCGTTATGTTCCGCCCGCGCTGGTCAGCATCAAATGGCCCAATGACGTGCTGCTGGACGGGCATAAGTCGTCCGGCATACTGATCGAATCCGGTCCTGCCCCTTCCGGCGGCCTGTGGCTGGCCGTAGGCATCGGCGTGAACCTGTCCCATGCGCCCGAGGGGACCGAGCGCCCGACCACCTGCATCGCCGAGCATCTGCGTCATGACGTGGCCGCCGCCCCGTCGATGGAGGAGGGGGCGAGGGCGCTGGCCGAAACCTTTGACGCCTGGCTGGAATGCTGGACGCGGTTGGGCTTTCAGCCGGTGCTGGACGCCTGGGTGGCGCGGACGCCGGGTCTGTTCGGACCGTGCACGGCGCGGCTGAGCCATGAAACCCTGACCGGGACCGCCGACGGCGTCGAGGCCGACGGCGCTCTGCGTCTGAAATTGCCGGACGGAAGCCTGCGAGTGATCTCTGCGGGCGACGTCTTCTTCGGAGAGGCCGCCTGATGCTGCTGGCGATCGAGCAAGGCAACACCAACACCCTGTTCGCCGTCCATGACGGTCAGGAGTGGATCTTCCAATGGCGCACCGCTACCGATCCTATGCGCACGGCCGATGAATACGCCGTCTGGCTGCATCAGCTGTTCGAGATGCGCGGTCAGGGCCTGACGATGGCCGACATGGACGGCTGCATCATCTCCAGCGTGGTGCCGCAGTCGATCTTCAACCTGCGCAACCTGGCGCGTCGCTATCTCAGCGTCGAACCCCTGGTGATCGGCGAGAACGTCGAGCTGGGCATCGAGGTGCGCATCCATAAGCCCAGCGAGGCCGGGGCCGACCGCCTGGTCAACGCCATCGGCGCGCTGCAGGCCTATGAGGGCGACCTGCTGCTGATCGACAGCGGCACGGCGACCACGTTCGACGTCGTCTCCGGCGCCAACGGCAAGGGCGGGGGCGCCTTTGAGGGCGGGTTGATCGCGCCGGGCATCAATCTGTCGCTGCAGGCCCTGCATGAGGCGGCGGCCAAGCTGCCGCGCATCGCCATTCAACGTCCCGAGACCGTCATCGGGCGCGACACCGTCACCTCCATGCAATCGGGCGTCTTCTGGGGCTATATCGCCCTGATCGAAGGGCTGGTGGACCGCATCAAGGCCGAGTGGGGCAAGCCCATGACGGTGATCGGCACCGGCGGCGTCGCCTCACTGTTCGAGGGCGCAACTGACTCTATCGACCGGTTCGATCCGGACCTGACCATCCGCGGCCTACTCGAAATCTGGCGGCGGAACTCCCATCTGTAAGGCCGTATGACTAAGAAAAATCAAAACGACGAACTCGTCTTCCTGCCGCTGGGCGGCTCGAACGAGGTCGGAATGAACCTGAACGCCTATGGCTTCGGCCCGGCGCATGATCGCAAATGGATCATCGTCGACGTGGGCGTGACCTTTGGTGACCAGTCCACGCCGGGCGTGGACGTGATCGTGCCCGATCCGACCTTCCTGGAAGGCGAGAATATCCTCGGCATCGTGCTGACGCACGCGCACGAGGATCACATCGGGGCCTTGGGCTGGCTGTGGCCGCGTATCCAGGCGCCGCTGTACGCCACGCCCTTCACCGCCTTCCTGATCCGCGAGAAGCTGCGCGACGCGGGCATCTATGAAGATGTCGAACTGATCGAGGCGCCGCTGGGTTCGACGGTGAACCTGGGCCCGTTCGAGGTGACCTATGTCACCATCACCCACTCGATCGCCGAGCCGAACGGCCTGGCCATCAAGACCCCGCTGGGCACGGTGCTGCACACCGGCGACTGGAAGATCGACAACGATCCGGTCGTGGGCGAGCGCACCGACGTCGACTTCATCCAGAAGCTGGGCGACGAGGGCGTCCTGGCCATGGTGTGCGACTCCACCAACGTCTTCGTCGACGGCGTCGCAGGCTCCGAGGGTGACGTAAAGGTCAAGCTGGCCGAGCTGATCCAGGGCCTGAAGGGCCGAGTGGCGGTGGGCTGCTTCGCCTCCAACGTCGCGCGCATGGACAGCGTGATCCGCGCGGCAGAGGCCGCCGGACGCCGCGTGGCTCTGGCCGGTCGCTCGATGCACCGGATCACCGCCGCCGCCAAGTCGGTCGGCATGTTGAGCGACCTCAAGCCCTTCCTGTCCGAACAGGAAGCCAGAGTCTGGCCGGCGGACGAGATCCTGTACCTGTGCACCGGCAGCCAGGGCGAGGCGCGTGCGGCTCTGTCGCGCGTGGCCGAAGGGACGCATCCCTTCATCAAGCTGGGGCAGGGGGATCACTGCATCTTTTCGTCGCGCGTCATCCCCGGCAACGAACTGGCCATCGGCCGGCTGCAGGACAAGATGGCCGAGCGCGGAGTGCGCATCTACACCGAAAAGGATCACCCCGGCATCCACGTCTCGGGCCACCCGTGCCGCGACGAACTGCGTCAGATGTATCAGTGGGCCCGGCCGCAGATCGCCGTGCCGACCCACGGCATGCGCCGCCACCTGATCGAGCACGGCAACCTAACCAAGGACATGCAGGTGCCCGAGACGGTGACGCCGCGCAACGGCGACATGGTGCGCCTGGCGCCTGGACCCGCGGCCATTATCGATGAAGTGCCCTCGGGCCGTCTGTTCGTCGACGGCGGCATGCTGGTCGAGGAGGGCGGCGAGGCCCTGCGCGAGCGCAGGCACGCGGCCAACAACGGCATCCTGATCGTCAGCTTCGCCCTGGATAAGCGCGGCCGCATCGCCAGCGACATCGACGTGCGCGGCATCGGCCTGCCGGGCGACGCGGACCGTCCGCTGGGCGACGTGCTGGACGACATGGCCGAGCGCGTCGAGAACACGGTGCGCGGTCTGAAGGGCGAGGCGCTGCAAGACGAAATGGTCATCGAACAGGCCGTCAGCCGCACCCTGAAGAAGGCCAGTCAGCAGATCTGGGACCGTCGTCCGATCGTCGAAACCGTGGTGCTGAGGCTCTGATGGCGGATCGGCTGTATCTACTGAACCCGGATTGGTTCGACGATCAGGGCGGGCCGTGGTTCTGTCCGCCCGGCGCGCGGATCGAAGGCGTGTTGGGCCTGTATCCGCGCCTGCGCGAGCACCTGACCGTGACCTATCTGGATCACCCGCGCCCGCGCCCGGCCGTGATCGCCGAGGTCGGGGAGGCGAACCAGAGCTGCCCGGTTCTGGTGCTGGACGGCGAGTTCGATTGGCCGGACGCTCAGGTCAGCGAGGAAACGGGCGCGCGCTTCCTGCAGGACGACGACATGCTGCCGTATTGGGCCGCGCGTTACGGCATCGGGCGGCCGCATCCGTAAGCAGCGAATCCTTCTCCCGATGGGAGAAGGTGGCCCAAAGGGCCGGATGAGGGTCCCCGGCTGAAGTCGGCGTAAGCCGTCGCCTGAACGGCCGATTGCGGAACCCTCACCCTTTCGCTTGGCGGATCGCCTTCGGCTTTCCGAAGCTCAAGCCCTCTCCCACCGGGAGAGGGTTTAAAGCGTGACCTTGCGATAGTTGTCGCGGTCCAGATTACCGATCTCGACCGAGATCTGGCGCGGGCCGTCATAGGGCGCGACGCCGGCCAGCAGGGCGGCTTGCACCGCTTCGCCCAGGGCGGTCTTCTGCTCCTGCGTGCGGCCGCTGAGGATGCGCAGGTCGCAGTGGACCATGGCCTGTTCCGGCGCGCCGTCGGCGATGATCAGGTTTTCGCAGCGCACGATGCGCGTCTTGCAGGCGGGCAGGGTGGCGTCGACCACCTCGACACAGAGGCGATGGATCTCCAGCGCCAGGGCGCGCCAGTCGGTCGCGTCGAAATGGGTGGAGTGTTCCAGCGTAATCTGTGGCATTCAGGGCGTCCTAGTTGCGGAGCCCCTCCCTATCGCCCCGCGACGATGATTGCGATGAACGGACTTTTGAGACGATGCCCCTTGGCCCCTTCACCCTGGTCGCCACTTTCCTGACGGTGTGGTGGATCGTGTTGTTCGCCATCCTGCCGCTGGGGATGTCTGATCAGGTCAAGGATCCGCCGACGGACGGCACCCAGTGGGGCGCGCCGAAGAATCCGAACCTGAAAAAGAAGTTCATCACCACGACCTGGGTGTCGATCATCGTCTGGCTGGTGATCGTCGCCTTCGTCTGGGTCGGCTGGACCCCAATCCCCGACATCACCCACGCGAACGCGCTCTAGCTTTCGTCCCCCTTGCCCGGTTAAACCTCGGGCCTGACTGAATTTGCCGAGAATCCTCCCATGCGCCTGTCGCGCTACTTCCTGCCGATCCTGAAAGAAGCCCCTTCCGACGCCCAGATCGTGTCGCATCAGCTGATGCTGCGCGCGGGCATGATCAAGCAGGAGGCCGCCGGCATCTACGCCTGGCTGCCGCTGGGCCTGCGGGTGCTGCGCAAGATCGAAAACATCGTGCGCGAGGAACAGGTCAAGGCCGGCGCTGTCGAGCTGCTGATGCCGACGCTGCAACTGGCCGACCTGTGGCGCGAGAGCGGCCGCTACGACGCCTATGGCCCGGAGATGCTGCGCATCACCGACCGCCACGAGCGCGAGCTGCTGTACGGGCCGACCAATGAGGAGATGGTCACCGACATCTTCCGCGGCTTCGTGAAGTCGTACAAATCCCTGCCGCTGAACCTCTTCCACATCCAGTGGAAGTTCCGGGACGAGCGCCGTCCGCGCTTCGGCGTCATGCGCGGCCGTGAGTTCCTGATGAAGGACGCCTATTCCTTCGACATCGACGAGGCGTCCGCCCGCATCGCCTACAAGCGGATGTTCGCCGCCTATCTGAACAGCTTCGCCCGTCTGGGCCTGAAGGCTGTGCCGATGCGCGCCGACACCGGCCCGATCGGCGGCGACCTGAGCCACGAGTTCATCGTCCTGGCCGAGACGGGCGAGAGCGAAGTCTTCTGCGACCGCAAGCTGGTCGAGATGGCGCCGCCGGGGCACGACCTCAGCGTCGAGCAATTGGAAGGCGTGTTCACCGAGCGCACGGCCCTCTACGCCGCGACCGAGGAGATGCACGACGCGGCCCAGTTCGAGGCCCAGACCGCCGAGCGCGACCGCCTGTCGGCGCGCGGCATCGAGGTCGGCCACATCTTCTACTTCGGCACCAAATATTCGGCGGCGATGAAGGCCAACGTCCAGGGGCCGGACGGCAAGGACGCGCCGGTCCACATGGGCAGCTACGGCGTCGGCGTCTCGCGCCTGCTGGGCGCCATCATCGAGGCCAGCCACGACGCTGGCGGCATCATCTGGCCGGACGCGGTCGCCCCGTTCGACGTGGTGGTGATCAACCTGCGCGCCAGCGACGAGGCCGTCTCGGCCGCGTGCGAAGAGGCCGTGGCCAAGCTGGAAGCGGCGGGCAAGGACGTCCTCTACGACGACACGGACGAGCGTCCGGGCGGCAAGTTCGCTACCGCCGACCTGATCGGCGTGCCGTGGCAGCTGACCATCGGACCCAAGGGCCTGGCCGAGGGCTTGGTCGAACTGAAGCGCCGCGCCACCGGCGAGAAGCAGAGCCTGTCGCTGGACGCCGCTCTGGAGCTGCTTACGAAATGACCGACGCCGCGACGGCTTCCGCTCCGCCGCCCGCATCGAAAGGGTCCGGCCCCTTCTCCAGCTGGGAGATCGGGCTGGCCCTCCGCTATCTGCGCGCCAAGCGCAAACAGGGCGGGGTGGCGCTGATCGCCATGATCAGCTTCATCGGCATCATGCTGGCTGTCGCCGTGTTGATCAGCGTCATGAGCATCATGGCGGGCTTTCGCGGCACGCTGATGGACCGCATCCTGTCGTTCAACGGCCATATGTACGTGCAGGGGCCGTTGCTCTATGCGCCTGACCGCGACGCGGCGTTGAAGCGGATCGCCGACGTGCCGGGCGTCGTATCGGTGACGCCTCTGACCGAAAGTCCCGCCATGTTCCGCGCGGGCAATCTGGCGACCGGCGGCATGGTTCGCGGGGTGAGGTCTCAAGACCTGGCCTCGATGAAGTTCGTGTTTGAAAGCCTGAGCCCCGAGGCGCGCGAGCGGTTTGGCAAAGGCGAATACGGGGGCGATCACGTCCTGATCGGCAAGACCCTGGCCGCAGAAGCGGGCCTGCGCGAAGGCGATCCCATCTCGCTATATTCGCCGACCGGCGCCGACAGCGCCTTCGGCAATCTGGGCGGGCTGGAGAAGACCTATATCGTCGGCGGCGTCTATACGTCGGGTGCGGCCGATTACGACCGGGCCTTCATCTTCATGCCGTTGGAGCAGGCTCAGCTCTTCTTCGGCAAGGATGGGGTCTGGGACATCATCGAGATGAAGGTTGCCGAGCCGGACAAGGTCGAGAACCTGCTGACGCCGGTGCAGCGCGCGGCCGGGGCGGGCAACGTCGTGACCGACTGGCGCAACCGTCAGGCCGCGATCTGGGGCGCGCTTCAGGTCGAGCGCACGGCCATGAGCATCATCCTGGGCATGGTGGTCGCCATCGCCGCCATGAACATCATCAGTGGCATCGTCATGCTGGTGAAGAACAAGACGCGCGACATCGCCATCCTGCGGACCGTGGGGGCGAGCCAGTCGTCCATCCTGCGCATCTTCTTCGTCTCAGGCGCGGCCATCGGCATCGGCGGCACGATTGCGGGCCTGGTGCTGGGACTGCTGTTCTGCTGGAACATCGGCGCGATCCAGCATTTTCTGGAGGGACTGCTGGGCGTCCAGCTGTTCAACGCCGAAGTCTATATGCTCGATTCCGTCCCGGCCAAGGTTGATCTGTGGGACGTGGTCGGTGTGACCGTATTCTCCTTCCTCATGAGCTGCCTGGCCAGCTTGCCCCCGTCGTGGAATGCGTCGCGCATCGATCCGGTGGAGGCTCTGCGCTTTGAATAGGCTGTTGAAGAAGAAGCCCGTCGTCGCCCCTGAGACGAACGGCGCCATCCTGTCGCTGCGCGGGGTCACGCGCACCTATCCGACGGCGCAGGGCGGGCTGACGGTGCTCAAGGGCGTCGATCTGGAGGTCATGCCGGGCGAGGTCGTCGGCCTGATCGGACCGTCCGGCTCGGGCAAGTCCAGCCTGCTGCACGCGGCGGGCCTGCTGGAGCGGCCGACCAGCGGTCAGGTGCTGATCGACGGCGAGGATGTCGGCGGGCTGGACGAGCGGGCGCGCACCCGCCTTCGCTTGCATCGCATCGGTTTTGTCTATCAGTTCCACCATTTGCTGCCGGAGTTCGACGCTCTGGACAACGTCGCCCTGCCGATGCGTATTGCAGGCGTGCGGGAAGGGGAGGCGCGTCGCCGCGCGACCGAGCAGCTGACCGCGCTCGGCCTTGGCCAGCGGATTACCCACCAGCCGGCGCAACTGTCGGGCGGCGAACAACAACGCGTGGCCATCGCCCGCGCCCTGGCCAACAGTCCGCGTCTGCTGTTGGCGGACGAGCCGACCGGCAACCTGGACCCAACCACCAGTCAGGCGGTGTTCGAGGCCTTGCGCGAACTGGCGAAGACCACGGGCGTCGCGGCTTTGATCGCCACGCACAACATGGAACTGGCTGGTCATATGGACCGCGTCTTCGCGCTGAAGGACGGCCATCTGGTGCAGCGCGCCGCCGAAAGTCAGGCCTATTAGGAGGCGACAAGCCTGTTCGCAGGCTTAAGCCCTCGTCCGATGGGGCGGCATGACCCAGGTCGCCTTCCTCGCGGATTGAAGGTTGACGAGAACAAATGAGCAACATAGAACAAAAGGGCAACATCTGATCTGGGGATAAAATCAATGGCGCGTTGGGTGAGGGATCTTCTGTCGCTTGCGTCCTGCGGCGGCTTCGTCTGGATGGTCTGGCAGGCGGCCTTTTTGGTGACATGACCGCGCCCCGTTGAGGGGCGACTCCCTGCATGATGAAGAAGCGTCGTCTAAGCGACGCTGCGATGCGGAGTTTTCGATTGGCGGATGCGGTGAACAGTCAGGGCTTTGTCCACCTGCGGGTCCGCAGCGCCTATTCGCTTCTGGAAGGGGCGATCAAGGCGAGCAAGATCGGCAAGATGGCCGCAGAGGCGGGCATGCCGGCGGTTGGGGTTGCGGACCGGGCCAACCTGTTCGGCGCGCTTGAGTTCAGCCAGACGACAAAGGAAGCCGGCGTCCAACCGATCGTCGCCTGCGCCCTGCCTGTTCTCGACATCGGCGGACAGTCGGCCCAGCGCTGGGCCAAGACGCCGACGATCGTTTTAATCGCGCAGAACGAGCAAGGCTGGCTCAACCTGTGCGCCCTGTCATCCGCCGCCTACCTCGACGCAGGCGAAATGGCCGAGCCGGGGGTGCCCTGGGGGCAGGTTGTGGATAAGTCCGAAGGGCTCATCCTGCTGTCCGGCGGCCCTGACGGTCCCGTCGACCCTCTGTTCGTGCAGAAGAAACCGGTGGAGGCCGCCGCCGCCCTGGCTGAGATGAAGCGGGTCTTCGGCGATCGCTTCTATGTCGAGCTTCAGCGCCACGGCCTGGACAGCGAGACGGCGGCCGAGGGCGGGCTGGTCGAGTGGGCTTACGCCCACGATGTCCCGTTGGTTGCGACCAACGACGTCTATTACGCCAAGGCGGCGCAGGCGAAGTCGCACGACGCCTTGCTATGCATCTCCGACGGCGCCTTCACCGGCCAGGAGGATCGCCGCCGCGTCACCGGCGAGCACTGGTTCAAGTCGGCGGAGGCGATGCGCGAGTTGTTCGCGGATTTGCCCGAGGCCTGCGACAACACCATTCATATCGCCCGTCGTTGCGCCTTCCTGGTTAAGACGCACAAGCCGATCCTGCCGCGCTTCGACACCGGGGCGGGCCGTTCCGAGGCTGACGAACTGGCCCACCAGGCGCGCGAGGGGCTGAAGGCGCGGCTGGAGAAGAATAAGGCTTATGCGCCCGAGCAGGACTATTGGGACCGTCTCGAGTGGGAGGTGGGGATCATCCAGCAGATGGGGTTCCCCGGCTACTTCCTGATCGTTGCCGACTTCATCAAATGGGCCAAGCTGCATGACATCCCGGTCGGGCCCGGGCGGGGTTCGGGGGCCGGCTCCCTGGTGGCCTGGTCGCTGACCATCACCGACCTGGATCCCTTGCGGTTTGGTCTGCTGTTCGAGCGTTTCCTGAACCCGGAACGCGTGTCGATGCCCGACTTCGACATCGACTTCTGTCAGGAGCGGCGCGAAGAGGTCATCGACTACGTTCAGGACCGTTACGGCAAGGACCGGGTGGCCCAGATCATCACCTTCGGCACCCTGCAGGCGCGCGCCGTGCTGCGCGACGTGGGGCGGGTGCTGCAGATGCCGCTGGGCCAGGTGGACCGTCTGGCCAAGATGGTTCCGGCCAACCCGGCCAACCCCGTGACCCTGGCCCAGGCCATCGACCTGGAGCCGCGCCTGCGCGAGGCGCGCGACGCCGAAGCTTCAGTCAAGGCGCTGCTGGAGACGGCGCTGGAACTTGAGGGGCTGTACCGCAACGCCTCGACCCACGCGGCCGGCATCGTCATCGGCGACCGGCCGCTGACGGAACTGGTGCCTCTGTACCAGGACCCGCGCTCCACCATCCCGGCCAGCCAGTTCAACATGAAGTGGGTCGAGCCGGCGGGCCTGGTGAAGTTCGACTTCCTGGGCCTGAAGACCCTGACGGTTCTGGACCGCGCCAAGGGCTATCTGGAACGGCGCGGCGCGGCTCAGGATTGGGGCCTGCTGCCGCTGGACGATCCCAAGACCTATGAGCTGATGGCCTCGGGTCAGACCGTCGGGGTGTTCCAGCTGGAATCCCAGGGCATGCGCGACACCCTGCGCAAGATGCGCTGCGGTTCGATCGACGAAATCACCGCCCTGATCTCCCTCTACCGGCCGGGGCCGATGGAGATGATCGACACCTATATCGACCGGAAGTTCGGCCGGGCCGAGGTCGATTATCTGCACCCCAGCCTGAAGGAGGTGCTGACCGAGACCTACGGCGTCATCATCTATCAGGAACAGGTGATGAAGATCGCCCAGATCCTGGCCGGCTACAGCCTGGGCGAGGCCGACCTGCTGCGGCGCGCCATGGGCAAGAAGAAGAAGGAGGAGATGGACTTCCAGCGCCTCCGCTTCGTGAAAGGCGCGTCCGAGAAGGGGGTGCCGGAGGCGCAGTCTGGCTCCATCTTCGACCTGGTGGCCAAGTTCGCTGGCTATGGCTTCAACAAGTCGCACGCCGCAGCCTATGCGCTGATCTCGTTCCAGACGGGCTGGCTGAAGGCCAATCACCCGGTCGAATTCTTCGCCGCCTCCATGAGCCTGGACCTGTCGAACACGGACAAGCTGGCGGTCTTCTATCAGGACTGCCGCCGGTTCGAGGTCCCGGTGCTGGCGCCCGACATCAACCGCTCCTCCGCTGACTTCGACGTGTCTTGGAAGAACGGGCAGGGCAGCGTGCTGTATGCGCTCGGCGCCATCCGCAACGTCGGGCTTGAGGCGATGCGCCATGTGGTCGAGGTGCGCGAGACGGGCGGACCGTTCGCCGACATTTTTGATTTCCTGGAGCGGGTCGATCCCAAGGCCGTCAACAAGCGCGCGCTGGAAGGGCTGGCGCGGGCGGGCGCGTTCGACAGCATTCATCCGAACCGCCGTCAGTTGTTCGAACAGGCTGACGTCCTGATCGCCTATTGCCAGAGCGTGGCGGCTGAACGCGCCTCGGCCCAGGTCAGCCTGTTCGGCGCCGATCAGGCGGGGGCCGCGCGTCCACGGCTGAAGAGCGTCGAACAATGGGCCGGCCCGGACAAGCTGGATCAGGAACTCTACGCCGTCGGCTTCTATCTGTCGGGCCACCCGCTGGAGGAGCTGACGCCGGCGCTGAAACGCAAGCGCGTGACCTTCGTCGCCGAGGCGCAGGGGCTGGCCGAGGCGGGGCACGAGGCGTTTCAGATGGCCGGCGTGGTGCGTCGCCGTCAGGAACGGGCCAGCGCCCGCACCGGCGAGAAGTTCGCCTTCGTCACCTTCTCTGATCCGACGGGCGAGTTCGAATGCCTGTTCCCGCCGGAGCAACTGCGGCGCTGCCGGGAGGTTCTGGAGGTCGGCACGTCGGTTCTGGTCAGGGTGCGGGCCAAGGCGGCGGACGGGGAGGTGCGTTTCTTCGGCGATGACGCCAGCCGCATGGACGTATTGCTGGACGACGCCCAGATCGGTTTGCGCGTCATCCTGTCGGCGCAGTCGGCCGATGCCGAGGCGTTGAAGGCGCGGTTGGACCGGGCGCGGGCGCAGGGCAAAGGCGGCGAGGTCTGGCTGCAGGCGACATTGGGCGGCCGAACGGAGGTCGAGATCAAACTGCCGGGCCGTTACCGGCTGGACGCGGCGCTGCGCGGCGCGTTGAAGTCGGCGCCGGGGGTGGTGATGCTGGAGGATGCATGATGAGCGAGACGAGCGTGAAGACCCATGCCGGGTCCTGCCACTGCGGCGCGGTCGCCTATGAAGTCGATGTCGGTCTGGATGGACTGATCGAATGCAACTGCTCCCATTGCTACCGCAAGGGATTCGTTCTGGCGTTCGCGCCGCGCTCGGCGTTCCGCCTGACGAAGGGAGAGGGTGAAACGACATCCTACTTCTTCAATCAGCACAAGATCGATCATCGCTTCTGCAAGACCTGCGGGGTGCAGCCGTTCGGCTACGGCGTGGGGCCGGACGGAGCCGAGGTGGCCGCGATCAATATCCGCACCCTGACCGATATCGAGCCGTGGGACTGGACGGCGCAGCGCGTGGACGGCCGCCGCTTCTGATCCGGCCCAAGCGTCGGCTCGCGGGGTGACGTAGGGCCCGCGACGGCTGATGCGGCCATCTTGTTCGGCCGCTTGTGTTTTTCAGGCCTTTCGCCTATATGCGCGGCGCACTTCGCACGTGGGCGTGGCGTGGTTCGGGGAGACATCCCGGCCTGCACCGTTCCGAGGGATCAGCCGATCCTTTTAACCGCCCGCGCTAGGTTTGATCGGAAAAAGGAAAACACGATCATGGCTCTGCCTGAATTCTCGATGCGTACCCTGCTGGAAGCCGGCGCTCACTTCGGTCACCAGACGCACCGCTGGAACCCGAAGATGGACCGCTACATCTTCGGCTCGCGCTCGAACATCCACATCATCGATCTGTCGCAGACGATGCCGCTGCTGCACCAGGCTCTGGTCGCCGTGCGCGACGTGGCCGCCAAGGGCGGTCGCGTTCTGTTCGTCGGCACCAAGCGTCAGGCCGCCGACCCGGTCGCGCAGGCCGCCACGCGCTGCGCCCAATACTACATGAACAACCGCTGGCTGGGCGGCACCCTGACCAACTGGCGCACCGTCTCGAACTCGATCCAGCGCCTGCGCGAACTGGAAACCATCCTTCAAACCGGCGAGGGCCGGAACAAGAAGGAACTGCTGACCCTGCAGCGCGAGAAGGACCGTCTGGAACTGTCGCTGGGCGGCATCAAGGACATGGGTTCGGTGCCGGACATCATGTTCGTGATCGACACCAACAAGGAATCGATCGCGATCCAGGAAGCCCGCAAGCTGAACATCCCGATCATCGCCATCCTGGACACCAACTCGGACCCGGACGGCATCACCTATCCGGTGCCGGGCAACGATGACGCCGCCCGCGCCATCCAGACCTACTGCGACCTGATCGCCGACGCCGTTCTGGACGGCCTGGCCGCCGGCGCCGTCGCCCAAGGCATCGACCTGGGCGCTTCGGAAGCTCCGGTTGAGCCGATGCTGCGCGAAGCCTCGGCTCCCGTGGCCGCCGACCCGGCTCCGGCCGGCACGGAAGGCGTGGCTGAAGAGATGGTCGCCGCCGAGGCCGCTGCCGTCGAGACCCCTGCGGTCGAAGCCGCCGAGGCCGAGAAGGTCGAAGGCTAAGGACTGACGTTCCGGCGCCGCCAGCGCGCTGGACCGACGTCAACTTGACATGCGGCCGGGCTAAAACAGTCCGGCCGCCCATTTTGAATTTCAGGAGAAAGACATGGCCGAGATCACTGCCGCCCTCGTGAAGGAACTTCGCGAGCGTTCGGGCGTCGGCATGATGGACTGCAAGAAGGCGCTGGTTGAGAACAACGGCGACATCGAAGCAGCCATCGACTGGCTGCGCGCCAAGGGTCTGTCCAAGGCCGCCAAGAAGGCCGACCGCGTCGCCGCCGAGGGCCTGGTGGCCGTCGCCGTGCGCGAAGACGGCAAGGGCGAAGTCGCCTCGGCCATCGAGTTCAACGCCGAAACCGACTTCGTGGCCCGCAACGACCTGTTCCAGGCTGCGGCCAAGGAATTCGCTCAACTGGGCCTGCACCATGACGGCGTCGACGCCATCCACGGCGCGACCCTGGAAAACGGCAAGACCGTCGAGGCCGAAGTCACCAACCTGATCGCCACGATCGGCGAGAACATGCAGCTGCGTCGTGCGGCTCGCCTGTCGGTTGGCGAAGGCGCGGTTGCGACCTACGTCCACAACGCCGTGTCGCCGGGCGTCGGCCGCATTGGCGTGCTGGTCGCCCTGGAAGGCGCCGGCGACAAGGAAGCCCTGCGCGAAGTGGGCCGCAAGATCGCCATGCACGTGGCGGCCACGGCTCCGCTGGCGCTGGACACCTCCGACCTGGATCCGGCCGCGATCGAGAAGGAACGCGCTGTCCTGATCGAGAAGGCCAAGGAAGAAGGCCGTCCGGAAAACATGATCGAGAAGATCGTGTCGGGCCAGATCGCCAAGTTCCAGAAGGACGTGGTGCTGACCAAGCAGCCGTTCGTCATGGACCCGGACGTGACCATCGAACAACTGGTCGCCAACACCGGCAAGGAGCTGGGCTCTGAGCTGAAGCTGGCCGGTTTCGTCCGCATGGCCCTGGGCGAAGGCGTCGAGAAGTCCGATGCTCCCGACTTTGCGTCGGAAGTCGCCTCGATGACCGGCGGCAACTAAGAAGACCTCTCCCTCCCCGCGAAGGGGAGGGAGAATTATGCGTTTGGGCGCGTTCGGCTTTGAAGGCTGACGCGCCCTTCGTCTATGATGAGCCGCCGATTCACTTCGCGCGGATGCTAACCCCTGTATCCACGGACCCCTGACCATGCCCGACGCCCCCTCTGAGTTTCGTTACAAGCGCGTCCTGCTGAAGGTCTCGGGCGAGGTCCTGATGGGCGATCAGCCCTATGGAATCGACATGAAGACGGTGGACGTGGTCGCCGCCGCCGTCGCCGCCGTGGCGCGTCAGGGCGTGGAAATCTGCCTGGTCATCGGCGGTGGCAATATCTTCCGGGGCCTGTCCAAGGCCGCCGAGGGCATGGACCGCGCCAACGCCGACTACATGGGCATGCTGGCCACCATCATGAACGCCCTGGCCATGCAGGGCGCGCTGGAAAAAATCGGGGTCGACACGCGGGTCCAGAGCGCCATTCCGATGGCCGCGATCGCCGAGCCCTACATCCGCCGCCGCGCGCTGCGGCACCTGGAAAAGGGCCGCGTGGTGATCTTCGCTGCGGGCGTGGGCGCTCCCTTCTTCACCACGGACTCCGGCGCCGCCCTGCGCGCAGCAGAGATGAACTGCGACGCCCTGTTGAAGGGCACCAGCGTCGACGGCGTCTACACGGCGGACCCCAAGAAGGATGCGACCGCGACCCGTTACGAAACGCTGACCTATCAGGACGTGCTGGCCAAGGACCTTCGGGTCATGGACGCTTCGGCCATCGCCCTGATGCGCGACAGCGGCATTCCGATCGTGGTCTTCTCGATTCGCGAGGAAGGTTCGCTGCATAAGACCTTGACGGGGCAGGGGACCTATACCGTCATCACCAACAAGCCCGCCTGAGCGGCTTCGCTATTCAACGACAGGACCAAGGACATTCGTCATGGCCAAACCCGATCTCAAAACCTTTCGTGACCGGATGGAAAAGTCGGTCTCCGCGCTGAAGGACGACTATGCGGGCCTGCGCACGGGCCGCGCCAACGCGGGTCTGCTGGAGCCGGTCGTCGTCGAAGCCTATGGCGCGACCTCGCCGTTGACCGCCGTCGCCGCCATCAGCGTGCCGGAACCGCGCATGATCTCGGTCAGCGTCTGGGACAAGGGTATGGTGGTCTCGGTCGAGAAGGCGATCCGCTCTGCGGGCCTGGGCCTGAACCCGATCGTCGACGGCCAGAATCTGCGTATTCCGATCCCGCCGCTGACCGAAGAGCGCCGCAAGGATCTGGCCAAGCTGGCCGCCAAATACGCCGAGGACAAGAAGATCGCTGTGCGCAACGTGCGCCGCGACGCCAACGACGAGCTGAAGAAGGCTGAAAAGGCCGGCGATATCAGCCAGGATGAACAGAAGAAGATGGAAGCCGAGGTCCAGAAGGACACCGACGCCGCCATCAAGCGCATCGACGAGACCTTGAAGGCCAAGGAAGTCGAGATCATGCAGGTCTGACGCCCGCGTCAGGTCTGTCCAAGGAAGGTCTCATATGTCGGCCGAGCCCGTCGCCACGGCGCCTGCAAAGGGGCCTCGTCACGTCGCCCTGATCATGGACGGCAACGGCCGCTGGGCGCAGCGACGGGGCCTTCCGCGCGCCGTGGGCCACCGCGAGGGGGTCCAGGCCCTACGCCGGACCATAAAGGCTGCGCCTGAACTGGGCGTGCAGTGCCTGACGGTGTTCGGTTTCTCGACCGAGAACTGGAGCCGTCCGGCCGATGAGGTGTCCGACCTCATGGGGCTGGTGCGCGCCTTCGTCGGCAGCGATCTGAAGCGGTTGGAGGCTGCGGGGGTGCGGGTGAAGGTTCTCGGGCGCCGGACGGGCCTGCCCGAAGATATCGCCGGCATCGTCGCGCGGGCCGAGGCGCAGACGGCTCACAACGACAAATTCCTGCTGCAGGTGGCCTTCAACTATGGCGGGCGGGCGGATCTGGCCGATGCGGCTCAGCGTCTGGTCGATCGCGCCCGCGCTGGCGAGGACTTCATCGTCGACGAAGAGGCGCTGGGCGCCGGCCTGTCGACGGCGGGCGCGCCGCCGGTCGATCTGATCGTGCGAACCTCGGGCGAGCAGCGCCTGTCCAACTTCCTGTTGTGGGAGGCGGCTTACGCCGAGATGGTTTTCCAGGACATCCTTTGGCCGGACTACGGCGCTGAAGCCCTGGCCGAGGCCATCGCTCAGTTCGCCTGTCGCCAGCGTCGCTATGGCGGGCGCGAGGTCATGGACACCGCTTATGGCGAGGCGGCGGTCTGATATGGCGTTAAAGCCTCGCGACATCGCCCTGCGCGCCGCCTCTGCGGTCGTGCTGGCCCCGGCGGCGGTTCTGGCGACCTGGGCCGGGGGCGACTGGTTCTGCGCCTTAGTGGTCGCGGGCGCGGTGTTGCTGGCCTTCGAATGGGCCAGGATGTGCGCGCCCAGGCTGTGGCGGCCGATCGGCGTCGCGGTGGCTCTGGCCCTGGTCGTGGCGGTGATCGCCGCCCACGTCGGCCAGATTTCCCTAGCGCTGGTGTTGATGGTGTTCGGAGCGCTGGCGGCGGGCCTGTTCGCCCGGACGCGCGGCCAGTCGGCGCTTGATACCGCCTATGGCGTGCTATACCTCGGCTGGCCCTGCGTTCTGTTGATCTGGCTGCGCGACCTGCATGAAGTGCAGGGGCTGTACTGGACCGTGCTGGTCTTCGCCGTCGCCTGGTCGGCGGACATTCTGGCCTATCTGGTCGGCAGCTTCGTCGGCGGCCCGAAGCTGTGGCCGCGCTTTTCGCCGAACAAGACCTGGTCCGGCTTCATCGGCGGGCTGACCGCCGGGATGATCGCCGGCGCCGCAATGGCGGGCTGGCTGGACATGGGGATGCTGACGGCCGTCTGGGGCGGGGTGCTGGGCCTGACCGCCGCCCTGGCCACCATGGGCGGCGATCTGTGGGAGTCGGCGCTGAAGCGGCGTTTCGGCGTCAAGGACGCGGGCAATCTGATTCCAGGCCACGGAGGTCTGCTGGACCGCGTCGACGGCCTGATGTTCGCCGTGGTCGTGGTCGCCGCCGGGCGGCTGATCGTCCTCATGCTGGAGCGGGCGGCGTGATCGCGCGGCGCGTCACGATTCTGGGCTCGACCGGGTCGGTCGGCTCGTCGACGCTGGACCTCATGGAACAGACGCAAGGCGCGGACTCTGCGCGGTTCGAGGTCGAGGCCCTGACCGGCGGCGCCAATATCGCCCGGCTGGCCGAGCAGGCGCGCCGCTGGCGGCCGCGCATCGCCGTAACAGCCGATCCCGCGCGTCTGGATGAACTGCGCGAAGCCCTGACGGGAACCGGGATCGAGACGGCGGCCGGCCCCGACGCCATCGTGGAAGCAGCCACGCGCCCGGCCGACTGGATCATGGCCTCCATCGTCGGCGCGGCGGGCCTGCGGTCGGCCTGGGCGGCGGCGGGGACGGGCGCCACCCTGGCCCTGGCGAATAAGGAGAGCCTGGTCTGCTGCGGTCCTGCGCTGATCGAGCGGGTCCGGCGCAGCGGGGGCCAGCTGATCCCGGTCGATTCCGAGCACTCCGCCATCTTTCAGGTCTTCCCGCTTGAGGCGCCTGAGCGGGTGTCCAAGCTGGTGCTGACCGCGTCGGGCGGGCCGTTCCGCACTCTGCCCCGCTCGGCCATGACGCGTATCACGCCCGAGCAGGCGATCGCCCATCCGAACTGGAGCATGGGCGCCAAGATTTCGGTCGACAGCGCCACCATGGCCAACAAGGGGCTGGAACTAATCGAGGCCGCCTATCTGTTCGACATGCCGGGCGAACGGATCGATGTGGTCGTCCACCCGGAATCGATCATCCACAGCCTTGTGGAATATGTGGATGGTTCGACGCTGGCCCAGATGGGGCCGCCGGACATGAGGACGCCGATCGCCTGCGCCCTGTCCTGGCCCGACCGACTGGCCTGGCCCGCGCCTAAGCTGGACCTGGCGTCGCTGGGACGACTGACCTTCGAGGCGCCGGATGAGGCGCGCTTTCCGGCCCTGAGGCTGGCGCGCGAAGCCCTGGCGGCGGGCGGCGCGGCGCCGATCGTCTTCAATGCGGCCAACGAAGTGGCGGCTCTGGCGTTTCTTGACCGACGGCTGGGCTTTCTCAATATTGCCGCAGTCGTCGCCGACACCCTTGAGAAGGCGACCAGCGCGGGCGTGTCTTGCGGTTCGGACGATGCCTGCGATGCGGCTCTGGCCGTCGATGCGCAGGCGCGGCGGATTGCGAGCGACGTCATCGCCTCGCTGAACATGGCTGCCTGAGGGCGCAGGAGAGACGAGCGGCATGTTAGGCGCGATCAGCCAGATTCTGACCTATGTCGTGCCGTTTCTGCTCGTCCTGACGCTGGTCGTGACGGTGCACGAACTCGGGCACTTCCTGACCGCGCGCGCCTTTGGCGTGAAGATGGACCGCTTCGCCATCGGGTTTGGCCGCGCCCTCTTCAAACGCACTGACAAACACGGCGTCGAATGGCGCGTCGGCTGGCTGCCGCTGGGCGGTTACGTCAAGTTTTCCGGCGATCTGGATGCGACCGGCGTGCCCGACCGGGCCGGGTTGGAGGCGATGCGCAAGCAGCTTGTCGCGGCCCACGGGCCGGGCGCTGAGCGCGACTATCTGTATTTCAAGCCGCTGTGGCAGCGCGCCCTGGTCGTGGCGGGCGGTCCGTTCGCCAACTTCGTCCTGGCCATTTTCATCTTCACCCTGCTGTTCAGCCTGGTCGGCGTCGAGCTTCGTCCGGCGCGGGTGATGCAGGTGCAGGCGGGATCGCCCGCCGCCGCCGCCGGTTTCCAGCAGGGCGACCTGATCACCCACGTCAACGGCAAGCTGATCTCTGACGGCGGCGAGGTGACGCGCGTCGTGGCCCTGAGCAGCGGCGATCCAGTGCGCTTCACTGTCGAGCGTGGCGATCAGGCGGTGCAACTGACCGCCACGCCTGAGCGCCGGGTCGAGACCGATCGCATCGCCGGCCGGGTCAGCGTGGGCCGCATCGGCCTGGCCCTGGGCTCGACGCGCGACGAGATCCGTCACGTCCGTTACGGCCCGGTCGCGGCCGTGGGGCAGGGCGTGCGCGAGACGGGCGCTATCCTGAACACGACCCTGACCTATATCGGCCGCATCTTCACCGGCCGCGAGTCGGGCGATCAGTTCAGCGGGCCGCTGGGCATCGCCAAGGCTTCCGGCGCCCTGACCAACGCCGCCGTGGCGGCCAATCCCGAGCCCTGGGCCATCGTCCGCAATCTGTTGCTGACGCTGACGAGCTTCGCGGCCATACTTTCGGTCGGAATCGGCTTTTTAAATCTGATGCCCATTCCCGTCCTGGATGGGGGGCACCTGCTGTTCTACGCTTACGAAGCCGTGGCGCGCCGTCCGATGGCGGCCAGGGTTCAGGAGGCGGGATATCGGGTCGGTCTTGCTTTGCTGGCGGGTTTGATGTTGTTCGCGACCTGGAACGATCTGCAGAAGCTCAATCTCTTCAAATTCCTCGGCGGGCTCGTCTCGTGAGCCGACGCCAGCCCCCGATGGTATCCGCATGAATCAAAACGACAGTCGCCTCATGACCCAGACCCGTGGCCGCATTATCGGGGTCAGCGCCCTGGCCCTGACCTTCGCCGCCGGCCTCGCGAGCCCCGCGCTGGCGCAACAGACGCCCAACGTCGTTGTTCAGGAAGCGCCGCCTCAGGCTGATCGCGCCGTGGTCAACCGCATCGTGGTGCGCGGCAACGAACGGATCGACCAGACGACGGTCCTCTCCTACCTGCCGATTCAGCCGGGGGACACCATCGACGCCGTGACCATCGACGTGGCGGTGCGGACCCTGTCGCGCACGGGGCTGTTCGCCGACGTCCAGCTGGGCCTGCAGGCGAACGGCGACCTGATCGTCGAGATCGCCGAGAACCCGATCATCAACCAGGTGACGTTCGAGGGTAACAAGGCGCTGGCCGAGAAGAAGCTGCGCGACGAGGTCACCATCAAGCCGCGCGGCATCTACACCCGCGCGCGGGTGCAGGAAGATGTCGGCAAGATCGTCGAACTGTACCGCCTGTCGGGCCGCATCTCGGCGACGGTGACGCCCAAGCTGGTCCAGCTGGACCAAAACCGGGTCGACGTCGTGTTCGAGATCGACGAGGGGCCTGAGACGGGCATCGCGGCCATCACCTTCCTGGGCAATCGGGCGTTCTCGGACAGCGACCTGGCTGGGGTCATGGTGACGAAGACCTCCAAGTGGTGGCGGCTGTTCAGCTCCAACGACAACTACGATCCGAACCGGCTGGATTACGACCGGGAACAGCTGCGTAAATTCTATACGAACCGCGGCTATTACGACTTCCGCATCCTGTCGTCCGTGGCTGAGCTGAAGCCCGACAACAGCGCCTTCGGCGTCACCGTCACGGTGGATGAAGGGGATCGCTACAACTTCGGCGAGATCAAGGTCGTCACGGAGAATGACCGCCTGAACGCCGACTTCCTGCAGTTGCTGCTGCCGATCCGTAAGGGCGACCTGTACGAGAGCGATCGCATCCAGGCGGCGGTCGATACCCTGACCTTCGCCGCCGGTTCGGCCGGTTACGCCTTCGTCGAAATCAATCCGACCTATCGCGCGGACCCCGAGACGGACACCGTCAACGTCACCTTCAATGTCCGCGAAGGCCAGCGTGTCTACATCGACCGCATCAATGTGGTCGGCAACACCCGCACCCTGGACAGCGTCATCCGCCGCGAGCTGATGGTGGGCGAGGGCGACGCCTTCAACCGCTCGCTGGTCGAGCGGTCGCGCAATAACCTGCGCGCCCTGGGCTTCTTCAAGGACGTCAAGATCGAAGAGACGCGCGGCAGCGCGCCGGACCGTTCCGTCGTCAACGTCACAGTGGAAGAACAGCCCACCGGCGAACTGTCGGTCGGCGCGGGCTTCAGCTCGGTCGACTCCTTCGTGCTGAACCTGGGCATCACCGAGCGCAACTTCCGGGGTCGCGGCCAGAACGTCGTGGCCCGCGCCGAATGGGGTTCGCTGCGCCAGCAGATCGACTTCCGCTTCACCGAGCCCAAATTCCTGGGTCGCGACGTGCGCGCGGGCTTCGACCTGTTCCACACCCGCTACGACCTCAGCAAATATTCGTCCTATGACTATCGTTCGACGGGCGGCGGGGTGCGCATCACCTATCCGCTGAACGGTTACGCCAGCTTCAGCGCCCGCTACTTCCTGAAGGATGACGAGGTCATCATCCCGTACGGCTATTGCGGCGGCGTCGGCGCCGGCTCGTCGGCCCTGTGCGATCAGGCGGGCTCGTACCTGAACTCCTCGGCGGGCTACACCCTGCTGGTGAACCGGTTGAACGATCCCGTGCGCCCGACGCGCGGCTGGACCGCCTCCCTGCGTCAGGATTTCGCCGGCATCGGCGGCGACGTGAACTACATCAGGACCGAGGCGGACGCCTCCTGGTACTATGGCATCCGTCCGAACTGGGTGGTCAGCTTCCAAGGCCAGACCGGCTACGTCAGCGGTTGGAACGGCGATCCGATCCGGATCAACGACCGCTTCTTCAAGGGCGGAAACACCTTCCGTGGCTTTGAGACGGCCGGTATGGGCGCGCGCGACCTGACCACGACCGACGCCCTGGGCGGCAACTTCTACGCCATCGGTACGGTCGAGCTGACCGTGCCGAACATGCTGCCCGATGAATACGGCATCAAGACCTCGCTGTTCGCGGACTTCGGTACGATCGGCAAGCTGGACGATCGCTATCTGATCGATCCCTCGACGGGTCTGCGTAACCCCAACATCGTCGACGACCTGGCCTTGCGCGCAGCGGCCGGCGTCAGCATCCACTGGCGTTCGCCGATGGGGCCGATCCGTTTCGACCTGTCCAAGGTCTTGAACCGCGAAGACTACGACAAGACCGAGACGTTCCGCTTCTCGACCTCCACCCAATTCTAACTGCGGTCTGACCGCCGTCACTAAGGCTTAGATTATGAAACTCATCGCCATCGGCGCCTTCGCCCTTGCTTCGCTGACCGCCTCGGCCGCCCTGGCCCAGTCGCAGGGCCCGGCCAATCCCGGCCCGGCCATCCCCGGCGTCTGCGTCTACTTCAACCAACGCGTCCTGGCCCAGTCGACCGTCGGCCAGGCCGTGCAGACCCGCATGGAACAGCTGGCGCAGGAAGTTCAGGGCGAGATTCAGCCTTACGCCACCACCATTCAGTCCGAAGCCCAGGCCCTGCAGCAAGGTGCCGCGACCATCCCGGCCGACCAGATGAACCAGCGCCGCCAGCAGCTGCAGCAGCGCATCCAGGAAGCCCAGCAACTGGAAGCCACGCGCGAGAATGAACTGCGCTACACCCTGGCTGAACAGCGCCGCAAGATTTCGGAGGCCATCGAGCCCCTGCTGGTCGCCGTCTATCAGGAGAAGGGCTGCGGCATCATGCTCGACCGTGAGAGCGTCTTCATCATGAACCCGGCCATGGACGTGACCGACACTGTGATCCAGCGCCTGAACGCCCAGCTGCCGACGCTGAGCTTCAACCGCATGCCGGTTCCGGCCCAGCCGCAGTCGTAAGACGGGCCATGCCCGATCCGAGGTTCTTTCAGACCCTGTCGCCCCTGACGGTCGCCGCCCTCGCCGAGCATATCGGCGGGGAGGTGGTCCGGGGCGGCGATGTCGTCATCTCGGCCGTTGCGCCCCTGTCCAGTGCGGACCGGGGCGCGATTGCGTTTTTAGGCGACCGCAAGTTCGCCGCTGCTCTGGCCGAGACGAAGGCCGGTTGCGTGATCGTGCCGTCGTCGGCCGTGGATGCGGCGCCCACTGACGCCGCCGTCATCGTGTCGGGCGAGGCTCAGGCCGCTTGGGCGCGGGCGTCGGCCCTGCTGCATCGGCCGGTCCGTCTGGATCGCGCGATCAGCGCCGCCGAGGCCGCCGAGGACGACACTGTGGTGATCGAACCGGGCGTGATCCTGGGCGAGGGCGTCCGCATCGGCCGGGGCAGCCGCATCGGCGCCAACACCGTGATCGGGCCGGGCGTGCAGATCGGCCGCGACTGCCTGATCAGCCCCGGCGTCACCGTCGGCTTCGCCCTGCTGGGCGACCGGGTGAAGCTGCTTGCGGGCGCGCGCATCGGCGAGGCGGGCTTCGGCGCCGCCGGGTCGAAGGCCGGGCCTGTCGACATTCCCCAACTGGGGCGCGTCATCCTGCAGGACGGGGTGACGGTCGGGGCCAACTCCTGCATCGACCGGGGCGCCTATGACGACACCGTCGTCGGCGAGAACACCAAGATCGATAACCTGGTCATGATCGGCCACAACTGCGTCATCGGCCGCAACAACCTGATGGCGGCCCACACCGGCATCTCCGGGTCGGTCACCAGCGGCGACAACTGCATCTTCGGCGGCCGGGCGGGCGTGGGCGACCACATCACCATCGGCGAAGGCGCCCGCGTCGCGGCCGGCGGCGGCGTCCTGGCCGATGTTCCGCCGGGCGAGATCTGGTCCGGCTATCCCGCCAAGCCGCTTCGCCAGTTCTTGCGCGAGACGGTATGGCTGTCCAAACAGGCGTCCCAGAAGAAGGGCGCGAAGGAATCGAAAGAATGAGCGAAGACAACAAGATCGACTACGCCGAGGTGATGCGTCGCCTGCCGCATCGCTACCCCTTCCTGCTGGTCGACAAGGCCGAGGACTTCGTGGCGGCGACCTCGATCGTCGGCATCAAGAACGTCACCCACAACGAGCCCTTCTTCCCCGGCCACTTCCCGATCGATCCGGTCATGCCGGGCGTCCTGATCGTCGAAGCCATGGCCCAGACGGGCGCCCTGCTGATGTCCAAGTCGCTGGACGTGGCCGTGGCGGACAAGGTCATCATGTTCATGTCGATCGACGGCGTGCGCTTCCGCAAGCCCGCGCGTCCGGGCGACCAGCTGCGCATGGAGGTCAAGGTGATCAAGGCGCGCGGCGACGCCTATAAGTTCCGCGGCGAGACCTTCATCGACGGCAAGCTGGCCGCCGAAGCCGAGTTCATGGCCATGGTCGTCACCGTGGCGGAGCCCGCCCAGTGACCATCCACCCGACCGCCGTTGTCGACGCCTCGGCGACCCTGGCGGACGGGGTCGTCATCGGCCCTTGGTGCACGGTCGGACCGGGCGTGACCCTGGCCGAGGGCGTGACTCTGGTCAGCCATGTGGTGATCCAGCAGGATGCGAGCGTCGGCGCGAACACGACGATCCATCCCTTCGCCGTCATTGGCGGCGATCCGCAGCACGGCGGATACAAGGGCGAGCCGGTGCGGCTGGAGATCGGCGAGAACAACCTGATCCGCGAGCACTGCACCTTCAACCGGGGCACGCCTCAAGGAAGCGGCGTCACCCGTGTCGGCTCGAACAACCTGTTCATGACCGGCGCCCACGTCGGCCACGACTGCGTGGTCGGCGACAACGTCGTCATGGCCAACAACGCCACCCTGGGCGGCCACGCCCAGATCGGCGACAAGGTCTTCCTGGGCGGCCTTTGCGCCGTGCACCAGAACGGCCGGGTCGGGCAGGGCGCCATCGTCGGCGGTCTGGCCGCCGTGACGCGCGACGTCATTCCCTACGGCTCGGCTTGGGGCAACCACGCCAGCCTGCACGGCCTCAATCTGATCGGGCTGAAGCGCAAGGGCTACGGCAAGGACGCGGTGCGCCGCCTGCTGGCCGCCTATCGCGACCTGTTCGAGGGCGACGGCGTCTTCGCCGAGCGTCTGGACCGGGTTGAGCAGGCCTATGCCGACCTGCCCGAGATCATGGAGATCGTCGCCTTCATCCGTGACGGCGGCAAGCGCCCGCTGTGCCTGCCGGGCGCGGAATGACGACCGCGCCCAAGCTGGCCCTGATCGCGGGTTCTGGCGATCTGCCCATCCGCGTCGCCCAGCGGTGCGAAGCCGATGGGCGCGAGGTCTTCATCATCCGCCTGAAGGGCTTCGCCGACGCCCACCTGCACCGCTGGCCCGGGCAGGACTTCGGCATGGCCGAGATCGGCAAGATCGTGAAGGCCATGCGCGCTGAGGGCTGCCGGGCTGTCTGTCTGGCGGGCTACGTCAACCGGCCGGATTTCAAGACGTTGAAGCCTGATCTTAAGGGCGCGTCCCTGCTGCCCGGCATCATCGCGGCGGCGTCCAAGGGCGATGACGCCCTGCTGCGGAAGATCCTGTCGGTATTCGAGGATGAAGGCTTCGCCGTCGAGGGCGCGGACGATCTCCTAGGCGGCGAGATGCTGGCGGCTGGGGCGCTGGGCCGCGTTGCGCCGACCGGTGAGCAGCTTTCGGATCTGAGGAAGGCGCTGCACGTCGCTGAAAAATCGGGCGAACTGGACATCGGTCAGGGCGCGGTCGTCTGCGACGGCCTGGTGCTGGCGGTCGAGGCGCAGGAAGGCACGGACGAGATGCTGCGCCGCGTGGCGCATCTGCCCGCCGACCTGCGCGGCTCGCCGGGTTTCGTGCGCGGCGCGTTGGGCAAGGCGCCCAAGCCGATCCAGGATCTCCGCGTCGACATGCCGGTGATCGGGCCGACCACGGTCGAACTGGCCGCCGCCGCGGGCCTGGCGGGGATCGGCGGGTTTGAGGGACGGCTGATCGTCATCGACCACGAAAGTCTGGTCGAGGCGGCCGATCGTCTGGGCCTGTTCGTCTGGGGCGTTGAGCGATGAGCCGTCCTCTGAAAGTCATGCTCGTGGCGGCCGAGGCCTCGGGCGACGCTCTGGGCGCCGGGCTGGCGCGAGCGCTGAAGACGCGGCTGGGCGACGACGTGGTCTTCGTCGGCGTGGGCGGCCCCAAGATGGCGGCCGAGGGCGTCGTCAGCCCCTTCGATATCGCCGAACTGTCGATCCTGGGCTGGATCGAAGGGCTGAAGGCTTATGGCCGGGTCAAGAAGCGCGTGGCCGAGACGGCGGCGCTGGCGGCGGCTGAAAAGCCGGACGCCGTGGTGCTGATCGACAGCTGGGGCTTCACCATCCGCGTGGCCCAGGCGATCCGCGCCGCCTCGCCGAAGACGCCGCTGATCAAATACGTCGGGCCGCAGGTGTGGGCCTCGCGACCGGGCCGGGCCAAGACGCTGGCCGGGGCGGTGGATCACCTGCTGGCCCTCTATGCGCTGGATGCGCCGTGGTTCGAGAAGGCGGGCTTGCCGACGACCGTCGTCGGCTCGCAGGCGCTGCACGTCGATATGGCGGGGGCCGACGGCGCCCGGTTCCGCGCGGCGCGGGGCATTGCGGCGGATGCGCCGCTGCTGCTGGTCCTGCCGGGCAGCCGACCCAGCGAGATCACGCGCATGACGCCCGTCTATGAAGACGCGGCGAAGCGTCTGAAGGCCGAGATTCCGAGGTTGGAGGTCGCCGTCGTCGCGGCGGGCACCGTCGCCGCCGATGTGGCGGGGCGCGTCGCCGCCTGGCCGTTCCGCGCCCACGTCGTGCAGGAAGCCGACAAGTACGACGCGATGAAGGCTGCGAACGCCGCCCTGGCCACCAGCGGCACGGTCTCGACCGAACTGGCGCTAGCGGGCGCGCCCATGGTCATCGCCTACAAGATCGACGGGCTGAGCTACGCCCTGATGAAACGACTGGTGACGGCCAAACACATCACCCTGTTCAACATCGCCGCCGATGAAGCCATCGCGCCGGAGTTCATCCAGCATGAGGCGACGCCGCAGGCCCTGGCCAAGGCGATGGGGCGGTTGCTGACCGATCGCGAGGCGGCGGCCGATCAGGCGTGCCGTCAGACCGAGGCGCTGGACCTGATGGGGCGCGGCGGACCGGACCCGTCGGACCTGGCGGCGGATGCGGTGCTGCGGGTGATTGCGGCGAAGGCGGGCTAACTCGCCGTCATCCCGGCCGCAGCCCCGCAGGGGCGAAGAGCCGGGACCGTCCAAGGCGCAGCGGATCGGTGTTCGGCGTTTCCGCCGGTCCCGGATAGCCCTTCGGGCTTCGGGGACGACGCGAGGGTGGGGGCTTAGGCCAGCAAAGCCCGCGTCGCGGCTTCCACGTCCGCCTGGCGCATCAGGCTTTCGCCGACCAGCAGGGCGCGGGCGCCCGCATCCGCCACGCGCGCTACATCCTCCGGCGTAAACAGGCCGCTTTCGGCGACCAGCAGCGCGCCGGCCGGGCTCATCGCCGCCAGTTGCTCCGTCGTCGCCAGATCGACCTCGAAGGTCCGCAGCGAGCGGTTGTTGACGCCGATCAAGGCGTCGTCGCGGCCCTCGACCAGTTGGGCGGCGCGCGCCATCTCGTCCGCGTCGTGCGTCTCGATCAGGGCGTCCATGCCCCAGCGGGTCGCCTCGGTGAGCAGTTCGGCGGCCAGGGCGTCGTCCACCATGTCCATGATGATCAGGATGCAGTCGGCGCCGAGCGCCCGGCTCTCGGCCACCTGCCACCGATCGACCAGAAAGTCCTTGCGCAGGCAGGGCAGGGCGACGGCGGCGCGCGCGGCAGTCAGATAGGCGTCGTCGCCCTGAAAGCTGGGGCCGTCGGTAAGAACGGACAGACACGACGCGCCGCCGCGCTCATAGGCCTGCGCCAGGACGAGCGGGTCGAAGTCGGCGCGGATCAACCCCTTGGACGGACTGGCCTTCTTGATCTCGGCGATCAGGCCCGGGCGGCCGGTTTCGGCGAAGCGGCTGGCCAGGGCGGCGCGGAAGCCGCGCGGGGCCGAGGCTTCACGTGCGCGGGCCTCAACGGCGTCCTGGGATGTGGCGGCCTTGCGGGCGGCGACATCCTCGCGCTTGTAGGCGGCGATGCGGTCCAGAACGTCGCTCATCAGGCGTCCTCGTCTTCGATCGGCGCGTGGGAGACGCGCACCAGTTCAGCCAGGGCGGCGGCGGCGCGGTCGTCGTCGATGACGGCGGCGGCGATCTCTGCGCCCGATTTCAAATCCTGGGCCCGGTCGGCCACCACCAGGGCCGCGGCGGCGTTCAGCAGGACGATGTCGCGATAGGGGCCGCGCTCGCCTGCCAGCAGGGCGGTCAGGGCCGCCGCGTTATGCTCGGCGTCGCCGCCGCGCAGGTCGTCCAGAGTGGCCAGCGGCAGTCCGGCGTCGGCGGGCGTGACGGTGAAGCGGCGCACGGCGCCGTCCTTCCATTCCGCCACCTCGGTCGGGCCTGTGGTGGTCAGTTCGTCCAGGCCCTGGCCGTTGACGGTCCAGGCGCGCCGGGCGCCCAGGCGGCCCAGCACCTCGGCCAGCGGCTCCAGCAGGGCGGGGTCGTAGACGCCCATGACCTGATGCGTCGCGCCCGCCGGATTGCACAGCGGTCCCAGCAGGTTGAACACGGTGCGGAAGCCGATCTCGCCGCGCACCGGCCCGACGTGACGCATGGCGCCATGATAGGTCGGTGCGAACAGGAAGGCGACGCCGGCCCGGTCCAGCGCCCGCGCCTGCTGGGCGGGCGTGGCGTCCAGATTGACGCCCAGGGCGGCCAGAACGTCGGACGACCCGGACTTGGAGCTGACGGCGCGGTTGCCGTGCTTGGCGACCTTCAGCCCTGCGCCCGCCAGCACGAAGGCGGCGGCCGTCGAGACATTGTAGGTGTGCTGGCCGTCGCCGCCGGTGCCGCAGGTGTCGATCACCTCGTCGAACGGGTGGTTCAGCGATAGGGCGGCCTCGCGCATGGCGCTGGCGAAGGCGACGATCTCGTCCACCGTCTCGCCGCGGATGCGCAGGGCGGTGACGGCGGCGGCGACCTGGGACGGGGTGGGCTCGCCGCGCAGGCAGGCGGCGAAGAAGGCCTTGGCCTCGTCCAGGGTCAGCACCTGGCCGTCGACCAGCTTGGCCAGCAGGGGCTTGATGGTGTCCATGGCGTCAGACCGTCTTCAGACGCCGGACGCCCGCCAGGTCCAGGAAGTTGGCGATCATCTCGTGGCCGTGTTCGGTGGCGATGGATTCCGGGTGGAACTGGACGCCGTGGATGGGGCGCGTGCGGTGCGAGAGGCCCATGATCTCGCCGTCCTCGGTCCAGGCGGTGACCTCCAGCGCGTCGGGCAGGGTCTCGCCGCGCACGGCCAGGGAGTGGTAGCGCGTCGCCGTGAAGGGCGAGGGCAGGCCGCCGAAGACGCCGCGTCCTTCATGCAGGATGGGCGAGGTCTTGCCGTGCATCAGGGTCTTGGCGCGCACCACCTGGCCGCCAAAGGCCTGGCCGATCGACTGGTGGCCCAGGCAGACCCCGAGGATGGGCATGGTCTCGGCCGCCGTCTCGATCAGCGACAGGCAGATGCCCGCCTGATCGGGGGCGCAGGGACCGGGCGACAGCAGGACGGCCTCGGGCTTCAGCGCCCAAGCCTCTTCGACCGTCAGGTCGTCGTTGCGGACGACGTGCGTCTGCGCGCCCAGCTCTGCGAGGTAGTGGACGAGGTTGTAGGTGAAGCTGTCGTAGTTATCGACGACGAGGATCATGGCGAAGGCTTCTTGAAGACGGGGAGGCAAGGCGGCCCAAGCATGGAAGGCAAACGGGCCGATTGAAAGCGGACGTTAAGCTGTCCGGGCGATACAGGAGCATCGCCATCGGAAGAAATCCGTCTTGACCCCTGTAGAATGCATCCGTGACGCCCGCGCCCTGTTGAACGAGGCGCCGAGCGAGCCACCCAAGCCGCTGCGCCTGCTGGCGGCGGCCGCCTTCGCCGCGACGACGGCGGTTCTGTTGGCCGGAACCATGGTCGTGGGCCCCGGCGTATCGTTTGACCAGGCTGCCACGGTTTCCAATCCTTAGCCGTCAGAACCCTGGCCGCGCGTGGTCGCGGTGAATCGCCACGCGTCCTCGGCCGCCTTCATCGGCGCGCGGGCTTTCGCCAGCGTTTCAGCATATTCGGCGGCCGGATCGCTGTCGGCGACAACGCCCGCGCCGGCCTGAACGAAGATCTGGCCCTTGGCGAACATGGCGGTGCGCAGGACGATGCAGATGTCCGCCTCGCCATTGGCCGAGATGTAGCCGACGCCGCCGCCGTAACCGACGCCGCGCTTTTCGCTTTCAAGCTCGTCGATGACCTCCATGGCCCGCACCTTGGGCGCGCCAGACAGGGTGCCGGCGGGCAGGGCGGCCAGAAGGGTGTCCACCGCGTCCAGCTTCGGATCGGCGGCGCCGTTCACGTTGGAGACGATGTGCATGACCTGGCTGTAGCGCTCGACCACGAAGCTTTCCGTGACTTCGACCGAGCCGGGCGAGGAAACGCGGCCCACGTCGTTGCGGCCCAGGTCCAGCAGCATCAGATGCTCGGCCCGCTCCTTGGGATCGGCCAGCAGTTCGGCTTCCAGCGCCTTGTCCTGCTCGGGCGTGGCGCCGCGCGGGCGGGTGCCGGCCAGGGGGCGGATGGTGACGCGGCCGTCTTTCAGCCGGACCAGAATTTCCGGGCTGGACCCAGCCAGCTGGAAATCCACATAGTCGAGGAAGAACAGATAGGGCGACGGATTGCCGCGACGCAGCGAGCGATAGAAGCCGAACGGGTCCTGGCCCCAGGGCGCCGAGAAGCGATGCGCCAGCACGACCTGGAAGATGTCGCCCGCGGCGATGTAGTCCTTGGCCCGCGCCACCATCCGGCCGAAGGCGGCCTCATCGACGGGGGAGTGGAAATCGGGCGCCGGGACCGGCTCGACTTCGCGCTGGATCGGCAGGGGGCCGCGCAAGCGGTCCTCGAAATCCTCCAGCCGGGCCTCGGCGGCGGCGTAGGCCTGAGCCGGGTCCGTCACCGTGTCGGGATAGGCGGCGGCGATCAGGACGATCTCGTGCTTCACCGAATCGAAGATGGCGACCAGCGCCGGGCGCGCCATGACGGCGTCGGACAGGTCCAGCGGGTCCGGGTTGGCCGGGCCCAGCGGCTCCAGCAAGCGCACCATGTCATAGCCGAACACGCCGAACAGACCGGCGGCCATGGGGGGCAGGTCAGCGGGCAGCTCGAACTTCGTCGCCGCGATCAGGGCGCGCAGGGATTCCAGCGCGGGCCGGTCTTCCGGCGTGAAGGTTTCCGTCAGGACGTCGGCGCCGCGCGCGATCTCGGCCTTGCCGTCCCGACAGCGCCAGACCACGTCGGGCGACAGGGTGACGAAGGAATAGCGGCCGTTGACGGCGCCGCCTTCGACGGACTCGAACAGGCTGGCGTAGCGCCGCCCGTGCCCGACCTTCAGGAAGGCCGAGACGGGTGTTTCAAGATCATCGACCAGACGGCGGACCAGAACCTGGGGGCGGCCCGCCGTCAGGCCGGCGATGAAGGCGTCGCGGTCTTGCAGCATTACTTCTTGGCGGGAGCGGCCGGGGCCGCCGCCGGAGCGGCGGGGGCTTCGACGCCCAGGGCCTGAAGGGCCAGGGCCGGGTCATTGCGCGACTTGGTGCGTGCGGCGGCGGCGGCGATGGTGCGGTCAGCCATCGTGTTGGCCAGTTCCTCGGTCAGGCGCGCCCGGGCTTGTTCAGCCAGCGGCGCCGCCTGCGCCGGATCAGCGGCGTGGATGGCGTCGACACGGCCGACCACGAAGCTGTCCTGGGCCTGCTGACCCGAGAAGACCTGGCCCTTGGACTGACCGAACAGACCGCGCAGCACGCCGTCGCCGACCTGAGCCTGCGACTCGCGGCTTTGCTGGACGGCGGTGCGGACCGTCAACTGGGCGCCGGCGTCGGCAGCGACCTTGGCGATGTCTTCACCGGCGCGGATGCGACCGGCCAGCTCTTCAGCCTTGGCCGACAGCAGACGGGCGTTCTCACGCATCGTCCATTGCTGGCCCAGCGGCGCGCGCACTTCGTCCAGCGTCGGCAGGGCCGACGGGCGGATCTCGTCCAGACGGACCGCGAAATACTGGCCGTCTCCGGCGTCGATGACGTCGCTCTCGCCGCCCTTGGACAGGGCGTAGGCGCTTTCCAGAACCTGACGCGGGGCGTTCATCGGCTGGCCGTCCGGCAGTTGGCCCTGTTCGGTGAAGGGCGGCAGCTGGATGACGCGGGCCTTGGCGGCGGTCGCGGCGTCGGCCAGGTTCTTGCCTTCCTGACGCGCCTTCTCGAACTGTTCGACCTTGGCGTAGGTCGCGGCCTTCACCGCTTCGGCCTGAAGCTCCTGAACCACGGCGGCGCGGGCGCTTTCCAGCGACACGGCCTGGCCAGCCTGGATCGCGGCGACCTTGGCGACCGTGAAGCCCAGACGGCCCTGGATCGGCGCCGACACCTGATCGGCGGCCAGGCCGAAGACGGCGGCGCCGACGGCGGGGTCGCCCACGGCGGCCTGCGGCGTGGCCTTGTAGTCGCCCAGTTGAATGTTGTTGGCCTTGGCGACCTCGGCCGGAGCCTTGCCGGCGCGCAGGTCGGCGGCGATCTTGTCGGCGGCGTCCTTGGTCGGGACCGTCAGGGTGACGAAGGTGCGCTTCTCCGGCTCGGCCAGGGCGGCCTTGCGGAACTCATAACGCTCCTTGATCTGCTCTTCGGCGATCGCCGGGCGGGCGTCGTTCGGGCCCGGCGAGAACAGGACCAGCGAGATCATGCGAAACTCGGGGCTGCGCAGGCGCGCTTCGTTTTCCTTCATGAAGGCGGTCAGCTGGGCGTCGGTCGGCGCGCCGGCGCGGCCCGCCATGGCTTGAGTGACCGAGAACCAGCGGCCGTCGCGCGTCTCCAGCGCCTGGCCCGCCAGCAGGGCGGCGTAGACGCGCGGCGCCTGCAGGCCAGCGAAGACGGCCGAGCCGACGTGGGCGGTGACATACTGGTCGCGCAGGTCGTCTTCCAGCATTTCGGACGTCAGGTTCTGCTGGGCCAGGGCCTGGGCGTACAGGTCTTTGTCGAACTGGCCCGTGATCTGGTTGAAGAAGGCGGGAATCTTGCGGATCTGGGCCAGGATCAGTTCCTTGCCCGGACGGATGCCGGCCTTATAGGCCCAGTCCAGGAAGCCCAGTCGCTGGGTCTGACTGTCGAGATACTGCTGGTGCAGGTTCTCCTTGACCATGTCGTCATAGCTGACGGGACGGCCGGCCTGTTCCTGAAGATTGGCGCGCACGCGCTCGAAGTCGGCGCGGAACTGCCCCGAATCCACGCTGCGGTCGCCGGCGCTGATGATGTGACGCGGCCCCAGGTTGGCGAAGATGTCGGATTGGGCGCCGACCACCAGGAAGCTGAGGATGATCAGGGCGAACAGGCCTGCGGCCCATTTCGACTTGGCGAAGTTTCGGAAGTACGTGATCATCGAAAAGAACCTGACGAGGGCCGGCGTCAAAGGGGCGCCAAGGGTCGCGTATAGGGGGTGCGGGGCCGCCGCCGCAAGTGAGGCCTGACGACATCTTGGCTTCTGTCGCGCTCGCCACTAGACAAGCCGCATGACACAATCTGTGAAGCTGGTCGCCGGCAACTGGAAAATGAACGGTCTGGGCGCGAGCCTGGCCGAGGCTGAAACTCTCGCAAAGGCGCTGAAGGAGCAGGCTGCGGCCTGCCGCGTGGCCCTGTGCCCGCCGGCCACCCTGATCGACCGGATGGCGCAGTCGCTGAAGGGCGGCGTCGTCGAGATCGGCGGGCAGGACTGCCACGCCGAGGCGTCGGGCGCCTACACCGGTTCGGTCTCGGCCGAGATGGTTCGCGAGGCGGGCGCCGGTCTGGTGATTCTCGGCCACTCGGAACGTCGCGCCGGGTTCGGCGAGACGGACGCCGATGTCGCCGCCAAGGTCGAGGCCGCCCTGGCCGCTGGTCTGGAGCCCATCATCTGCATCGGCGAGACGCTGCAGGAGCGCGAAGCCGGGCAGGCGGTCGAGGTCGTCAGCCGGCAGGTCGCCGGTTCGCTGCCGGCCTCGCTGGCAGGCAAGGCTTTTGCAGTCGCCTATGAGCCGGTCTGGGCCATCGGCACCGGCCTGACGCCGACGCTGGAGCAGATCGAACAGGTCCACGCCGCTGTCCGCGCCGCCATGATCGCCAAGCTGGGGGAGGGCGGCCGCGCCGCGCCGATCCTGTACGGCGGCTCGGTCAAGCCGTCGAACGCCAAGGAGATCCTTGCCGTGGCCGAGGTCGGCGGCGCCCTGGTCGGCGGCGCCTCGCTGAAGGCCGAAGACTTCCTGGGCATCATCCGCGCGGCCTGAACGCGCGGACCGTTTGCTCGAAACCCTCAACGGTGTTAGAGGCCGCCGCTTGATCGGCGCGTTTCTGCGCCCACATGAATGACGCCATGCTCCAGACCATTCTGCTCGTCGCGATGATCATCATCTCGGTCTCTCTGTCGGCCGTGATCCTGCTGCAACGTTCCGAGGGCGGCGCCCTGGGCATGGGCGGCGGACCGTCGGGCTTCATGACGGCGCGTGGCGCGGGCAACCTTCTGACCCGGGTGACGTCGATTTTGGCCGTGGCCTTCTTCGTCTGCGCCATCGGCCTGACGATCGCAGGCAACTATGCGCGCGGTTCGCGGTCGGTGATCGACGCCGACGCCGTCGGCTCCATCGCCCTGGATCAGCCTGAGCAGACGGCCCCGGCGCCGGAAGCCGCTCCGGCGACCCCGGCCGCTCCGGCCGCCCCGTCGCTGGACGATCTGGAAGCCAGCCTGCCCGCCGGCCAGGGCGCGCCCGCCCAGTAAGGGCGTCGCCGCCATCGAGTTTGGGGAAGCGCGCCGCGAGGCGCGCTTTCTTCTTTTGATCAACAGTTGGATTTGTTCAGAGCCGCTCTCCGCTCAGGACGAATCATGGAGTAAGGTGTCCGCCCATGGCTCGCTATGTGTTCATCACCGGCGGCGTGGTTTCCTCTCTTGGAAAAGGCCTCGCTTCCGCCGCTCTCGGCGCTCTTCTGCAGGCGCGCGGTTACAAGGTCCGCCTGCGTAAGCTGGACCCTTATCTCAACGTCGATCCGGGCACGATGAGCCCCTATCAGCACGGCGAGGTCTTCGTGACCGACGACGGCGCCGAGACGGACCTCGACCTGGGCCACTATGAGCGCTTCACCGGCGTCTCGGCGGCCAAGTCGGACAACATCACGACCGGCCGCATCTATCAGACGATCATCGAGAAAGAGCGTCGCGGCGACTATCTGGGCGCGACCGTCCAGGTGATTCCGCACGTCACCGACCAGATCAAGCAGTTCTGCCTCAACCCGGCCAAGACCGACGCGGGAGAGGATGTGGACTTCGTTCTGGTCGAAATTGGCGGCACGGTCGGCGACATCGAGGGCCTGCCTTTCTTCGAGGCGATCCGTCAGCTGGAGCAGGACCTGCCGCGCGGCCAGTCGTGCTTCGTTCACCTGACCCTGCTGCCCTTCATCAAGACCGCCGGCGAGATGAAGACCAAGCCGACGCAGCACTCGGTCAAGGAGCTCCGCTCCATCGGCATCCAGCCCGACATCCTGCTGTGCCGCTGCGAGGCGCCGATCCCGGCCGACGAAAAGCGCAAGATCGCCCAGTTCTGCAACGTCCGTCCCGACAGCGTCATTCAGGCGATGGACTCGGCCGACATCTACGCGGTGCCGCTGGACTATCACCGCGAGGGCCTGGACACCCAGGTGCTGGCCCACTTCGGCATGGACGACGCGCCGGCGCCGGAACTGTCGGGCTGGAAGGAGATCGTGCGTCGCCGCCTGCACCCGGACGGCGAAGTCACCATCGCCGTGGTCGGCAAATACACTGTCCTGAAGGACGCCTATAAGTCGCTGATCGAGGCGCTGCAGCACGGCGGTGTCGCCAACAACGCCAAGGTCAATATCGACTGGATCGAGGCCGATACCTTCGAAGGCGATCCGCAGGCCTGCGCCGAACGTCTGGAAGGCGCCCACGCCATCCTGGTGCCGGGCGGCTTCGGGGAGCGCGGCGCGGAGGGCAAGATCGAGGCGGCGCGCTATGCGCGCGAACGCAAGATTCCCTATTTCGGCATCTGCTTCGGCATGCAGATGGCGGTGATCGAGGCGGCGCGGAACCTGGCGGGCTTCCGCAAGGCGACCTCAACCGAGTTCGGCCCCGCGGATGAACCCGTGGTCGGCCTGATGACCGAATGGGTTCAGGGCAATGAGCGGGTCAAGCGCGAGCAGGGCGGGGACCTGGGCGGCACCATGCGCCTGGGCGCTTACGCCTCGACCTTGGCGCCGGGCTCCAAGATCGCCGAGATCTACGGCCAGACCGATATCAATGAGCGCCACCGTCACCGTTATGAGGTGAACATCAACTACCGCGAGGCGGTGGAGGAGAAGGGCGGTCTGTTCTTCGCCGGCATGTCGCCCGACGGCGTCCTGCCTGAAACGGTCGAGCGTCGGGATCACCCCTGGTTCATCGGCGTGCAGTACCACCCCGAGTATCGCAGCCGCCCCTTCGCCCCGCACCCGCTGTTCGCCAGCTTCATCGCGGCGGCCCTGGTGCAGAGCCGGCTGGTCTGATCACAGACGATTGTAGCGGTGTTATCCGGTTTTCGTGTCAATCTGTCGTTAACGATCTGGAACGACGCCCATGGCCGGAAACATTCTCTACTTCCTACATCGCCACTTTCGTGCGGTGTTCGCGATCAGCGTGACGCTGGGCGTGGTGCTGGCTTTTGCGATGGCGCGCACGATGTTGCGTCTGATCGGCGGGATCTAGGAAGCGGCGATCAGGAGAGCCTGGTTAGGGCGTCTCCTTTGTGGGCTGCGACATGGTCTGTCTTGTCGCTGGCGATTTCGTATTGGGGCGTGTCGTGTGATGCACGTCGTCTGTGCCCTTTGTAATCAAAGTCCTGGCGATGGATGCGGATGATTTTACCGCTCACTCGGCCGGCTTCTGAATTCCAGCTGACATGATCGCCGATTGAGAATTCCGCCATTATCTCCCTGCCTCCAGAGGTCATAGAAGACGCCGTTGTCCGATGATCATCTTGAACAGGTCGTCGAGCGCCGAAAGCAGATATCCGCCAAATCCAGTCATGCTCAGTGAACCCGTCAACGCCATGATGGGTTGCGGCGGATAGAGGTCACGATGGCGGGAGCTTCTGGGCGCGGGGTCTGCCCTAAAGCGACTGACCAGCTGAGGCTGCGCGCTGAGTACGGCGCACGGTGATGAGTTTCTATTAGTTTCGAGATAGGAGTTTGCAGGGATGTTGCTGAAGGATCGGGTGGCGATCGTAACGGGTTCGGGCGGGGGTCTGGGCCGCTGTCACGCGCTGTATCTGGCCTCGCAGGGCGCGCGGGTCGTGGTCAATGATCTGGCCGAGGCGGCGGCGCAGGGCGTGGTCGATGAGATCGTCGGGGCGGGCGGCCAGGCGATGGCGGCGGCGGGGTCGGTGACCGACGTGGACGCGGTCCAGGCGATGGTCGATACGGCGATGCAGGCGTGGGGCCGCATCGACATCCTGGTCAACAACGCCGGCATCCTGCGCGACAAGAGCTTCGCCAAGATGACGATGGACGACTTCCGACTGGTGGTGGACGTGCACCTGATGGGCGCCGCCATCTGCTCCAAGGCGGTGTGGGAGATCATGCGCGCCCAGACCTACGGCCGCATCGTCATGACCACCTCGTCGTCGGGCCTGTACGGCAACTTCGGCCAGGCCAACTACGGCGCGGCCAAGCTGGCCCAGGTCGGGCTGATGCAGACCCTGGCCATCGAGGGCGCCAAATACGACATCAAGGTCAACGCCCTGGCCCCGACAGCGGCGACGCAGATGACGGCCGGCATCCTGTCCGAAGAGGTGCTGAAGGCGCTGGACCCGGCCCTGGTCAGCCCCGGCCTGCTGGCCCTGGTCAGCGAGGACGCTCCGACGCGCGCCATCCTGTGCGCCGGCGCCGGCCACTTCGCCACGGCCAACATCACCCTGACGCAGGGCGTGCGCATCGGCGGGGCCGAGGACGCCGGCGAACAGCTGATCGCGCGCTGGGCCGAGGCGGCTGACCGCACCGGCGAGACGGTCCCCGCCTTCGGCTTCCAGCAGGCGGCCCGGGAAATGGCCTCGGCGGGCGTGGAAGGCCCGGTGACGGCGTGAAGCGGGCCTAGAAGCTGTCGTTGCTCATGGCGCCGGTCAGGTCGCTGGCTGATATGGCGGCGGCCAGCCACGGGCCGACCTTGGGAAGCTCGAACTCGAAGAAGTAGAGGCAGGCGGTCAGCTTGCCTGCGTGGAAGGCGTCGGCGGGCGCCTGGCTGGCCGCCCTGGCCTGATCCAGCCACAGCCAGGCCATGACGACATGGCCGAACGCGCGCAGGAAGGCGGTCGCATTGTCCATGCGGATCGCTTCGGGCAGGTTCTGGATCGCCCGCAAAGCGCGCAGGATATCCTGCCAGGCGGCGTGCAGGGCGGCGGCGGCGTCGGCCAGTTCAGCGTTCTGTGCGGCCTGATCGCAGGTTTCGCCCAGGCGGCGTTCCAGCACCGCAAGCCCGGCGCCGTCGGCCCGCAGGATCTTGCGGCCGAGCAGGTCGAGCCCCTGAATGCCGGTCGTGCCTTCGTGGATCGGGTTCAGCCGGTTGTCGCGATGGAGCTGCTCCACATCGAAGTCGCGCGTGTAGCCGTATCCGCCGTGAATCTGGATGGCGATGTCGTTGGCGGCCAGGCCGTATTCCGACGGCCAGGTCTTGGCCACCGGGGTCAGCAGGCCCAGCAGGGCGGCGGCGTCCGGATCGTCGGGCTGATCGACCAGCTTGGCGCAATAGAGACACAGGGCCAGCGCGCCTTCGGCATAGGCTTTCTGCGTCAGCAGCATATGGCGAACGTCGGGGTGTTCGATGATGGCGACCGAACCGGCGTGGCCCGGCCGCTGGCCCTGCAGCCGCTCCTGCGCATAGGCAAGCGCATGGCGATAGCCGCGATAGCCCAAGGCGGCGGCGCCCAGCCCCACGCCGATGCGCGCCTCGTTCATCATCAGGAACATCTGTTGCAGGCCGCGTCCCGGCTCGCCGATGCGCCAGCCGATCGCGCCTTCACCCTCGCCGAAGTTGAGCAGGCAGTTGGCCGTGCCGCGATAGCCCATCTTGTGATTGAGGCCCGCCACGCTGATGTCGTTGCGCTGACCGTCCGGAAGCACCTTGGGCACGATGAAGAGCGACAGGCCCTTGGTGCCGTCCGGCAGGGCGCCGTCGTCCAGCGGGATCTTGGCCAGCACCAGATGGACGATGTTGTCGCTGATGTCCTGATCGCCGCCCGAGATCCACATCTTGTTGCCCGACAGGCGATAGCGGGCGCCCAGTTCGTCTTCGCCGTCGGCCACGGCCCGGGTGCGCACGTCCGCCAGGTTCGAGCCGGCCTGAGGCTCCGACAGGCACATGGTGCCGAACCACCGGCCCGCGATCTGGGGCAGGGCGAAGGCCTCGACCTGAGCCGGCGTGCCGAACTCGGCGATCAGTCGCGCATTGGCCGTTGTCAGCATCGGATAGGCCGCCGTGGCGATATTGGCCGCGCCGAAGAAGGCGAACGACGCCGAACAGGCGAGATAGGGCAGGCCCAGCCCGCCCAACTGCTCGCTGAACCCGGCCGAGAACAGGCCGAGTTCGGCATATTGCTCCAGAGCGGTTTTGATCGCCGGCAGGGTGATCACCCGCCCATCCTCCAGCCGAGGCTCGGCCGCATCAGCCGCCTTGTAGTGAGGCAGGAACAGATCGACAGCCAGCGCTTCGGACAGGTCCAGCACCGCGTCGATGCTTTCGCGACTGTGATCGGCGAAGGCCGGCGCCTGGAACAGCGTCTCCATTTTCAGCCAGTCATTCAGCATGAAATCCAGGTCGCGACGGACGATCAGCGGATGGGTCATGCGGTCAGGGCTCCGGGGCGACGGTCGTGGCGGTCCGGCACGAATAGTCCCCCGCGTTGGCGGCTTGATCGATGCCTGATAGCCGATGGTCGGATTGTTGGACAAAGAGAGGCGGCAAATCAACTGCAGCGCCTGAAGGCTGTTCACCGGGCGTTGGAGGAAGCGATTCTCAGCGGCCGCATCGCGACGGGGACCGCCTTGGCCGTCGGAAGGGGTTGGCGGGCCAGGGAATCCTTGGGGCGCGCCTTGGATCGAAAAGCCCGGGCAGGTTGGCCGACCTGCCCGGGCCGCCGTTTAGAACGTGCGGCTCAGTTTGATGAAAGCCGTCCGTCCTGCGAAGTCATAGGACGACATCAGCGGTGCGTTTCCAAACACGGAGTACCAAGAGGTCGCCGAGATTTCTGGCGGATTGACGTTGAAGACGTTTCGAACGCCAACGGTCGCCGTCCATTCATGGGCGCGAACCTGGGCTGAGAGATGATGCAAGAAATAGTTGGGCGTCCGCAGGTTGTAGATCGACGTCGCCGGGTCGAGCTTTCGACGTTCGTAGCCGCTCATCTCGCCCACCCATTCGGTACCCCAGCGAACAAGCCAGTTGTCCACGCTATAGGCTAGGTCGGCCGTGCCGCTGTAACGGGGGGACCCGATATCGCCGGCGCTATTGATTGCGGGCTCGTCCTCGAACAGCATCTGTTCCTGAGTGGGCGTGTAGCTCACGGCCACGTTGAGGGCGACCTGACCGGGGCCGACGTCGTTTCGATAGCGCAGATTGTAGTCCAAACCCTTGACGACATCCGTCGCTATATTGACGTAGGAGTCGATGACACGCAGATATCCGGTTTGCTGGTCGCGACTGATCAGACGGCAGAGCCCCGTCCGTGCTTTGAACTCGTCCGGCGTTGACGCATAGCAGTCGTTCATGATGTTGGCCGAGCCGAGGCGAGAGACGCCATTATTGACTTCGATCTCGTAGTAATCGACCGCCACAGCCAGATCGCCCCAGCCTTGCTTAAGGCGCGGCGTGAAGACTGCGCCCAAGGAGAGATTGCTGCTGGTTTCAGCGGATAGGCCAGTGGCGGCGCCGCCACGCTGAATGACGGTGATGCTGCCTTTTTGTGTGAAACCGGGCGCCAGGCCTTCCGAAGCGCAGTTCGCCTTGATGTAGGCGTCCTTGCTCTCGAAGTTGTTGCACGGGTCCAAAAGAGCGTTGCCGAAACTGGAGGTGTCGCCGACGTATTGTTCATAAAGGGCCGGCGCGCGATACGAGGTTCCGTAGGATGCGCGGAAGTTCAGCCAGTCGTTCGTCTTCCAGAAGAGGCCCAGTTTGTAGGTCGTGTCGTCGCCGTACGAATCGTAATCGGTGTACCGGTAGGACGCGGTCAGGTTCAGATCCTGAACCATCGGCAAGTCTTTAAGCAGGGGAACGTCAATCTCACCGAAGGCCTCAATCACAGAATCATCGCCTTTGGTGATGCCTGCGGATGTATAGTTGAGGATATCGGAGGCGCGCGACGCTTCAGACGGAGTGTCTAACAGCGAGGCATGACGGTATTCGGCGCCGAAATACGCCATCACCTGTCCGGCCGGCAAGGTCCAGAGCGGTCCATCGAAGCCGGCGGCTAAGACGGTTTCTTCATACTTCGTCTTGCCGATGTCCACCGGGGAGACATAAGCGAAGAAGTCGGCCGGAACCTTGCCTTTCAGAAGGGCTGCCGAGAGGGCGGGCGCGGCGACGCAGCCCGGGTTTTTGGCGAGTTCGCGACAGACGAACCGGCCGTCCGGCCCCACCACTACGTCAAGCGCTTCTGACAGCCGGCTCTTCAAATACTGCGGCTGGCGATATTCGGCGTCGGATCGGGCGAAGCTGAGATAGGCGTCATACCGCCAGCCGTCCATGCGCGTGATGTCGCCCTTCAGGCCGACGACGTGACGCTGGAAGTCCACCGTCTGGTGCGCTGTATTCTGTTCAAGAGTGAACGCCTTGACCGCGACGTCCTTGCCCTTGCTCATGCCTTCGTCGGCGCCGTAGCGGCTCCAAGACAGGCTGTTTGGAAGCAGGGGGCTGCCTACCGCATAGTCGGGGTTAAATTGCCGCGTGCCGGTTTGGTATGACTCGCGACGCGAATACATGGTCTCTAGATAAAGCTCAGCGTCGCCCAGGGCGTTGAGCCCGTAGCCGCCTTCTGCATAGAGGTTGAGGGTCTGGGTCGGCGAAATCAGAGAGCGGTTCAGCATCCGGTCGTCGAATGAATCGCGCACGTCGAGGTTGACCCCCGTGCCGCCCACGCCTTCCCATCCGACAAACCCGGTATCAACGGCCGAGTTTGGGCGCCAGCGGTTGAACTGGGTTCCCACAGCCCCGGGGGCGCCGACACCTGTACGCGTGCCTGTGCCGATCAGATTAATCGAGGCCCCTGAGCCGTTCGTCGGAAAGCATTTGGCCTTCCCTGTGTTCGGGTCGATGTAATCGAGGCTGGCCCCTGTCTGCGGATTGCGCTGCATGAGGCGGTTGCAGAGGGTGAAGTCGCGATCCCTCAACGTCATTTCATTTCGTTCGAAATAATCAGCCGCCCCGCTCAATCGCCAGTTGGCGCCGCGCAAACCCCCTACGATGGACAGGCGGCTGCTCATGCCGGCCCCATCTGCGTCCATAGGGACATTGGCCGTGGCTTCGACGGACAGGCCTTCGAAGTTCTTGCGGGTCTGCAGATTGATGACCCCTGCCACCGCGTCCGAGCCGTAAACGGACGATGCCCCGTCCCGCAGGACTTCGACGCGTTCGATCATGGCGCTGGGCAGGACGTTGAGGTCAGCCGCGCCGACCGATCCGCGCGTGCCCGCGGGAGAGACGCGTCGGCCGTTGAGCAGCACCAAGGTGCGAGTGGGGCTCATGCCGCGTAGGCCGATGGTGTTCACCCCGGCGCCGCCGTTGACGGTGAAGCCGGCTCGCGAATTGTCCGTCTGGGTCGCGCCTCCGGTAATGGCGGTGCCTTGGAGAACCTCGGCCGTCGAGGCGTAGCCCTGAAGCGTCGCATCCTCGCGGGTCACGACCTGAACCGGCGAGGGGGAGTTATAAACGTCGCGGCGGATGCGCGAGCCGACGACGACCACGTCCTCGACGTTGGTGGCTTGGGTCTGATCGGCATCCGCCAGGGCGGGGGCGCCGGACATCGTCAGGGCCAGGGCCGAACCGGCCATTAGGAATGACTTTTGGTACTGCATGGGTTTCTCGATCTGGTCGCTTGCGCGACGCATGGTTGACGCCTGCGTTTCAGAAGAAGCGCAGATCGAGAACGCTATTTTGCAAATAAATTACTTCAACACCAATTGTCATTGGCGAGTTTAATTCGAACTGGTGATGCAAAATAGCATCTTCATGCGTAATATTACAGTATTTAGGCATGATTCTGTCTTACCATTACCTGAAATAGGGGCCGCTCTTCAGCGGCCCATCCCTCCTGTGCAGGGCGTGGCGGGGGTGAAGCCGTCGATCTGGGCCTGAACCTGCTTGTCCAGGGCGCGGTAGCCGTCCTGGTTCACGGTGACGCCCGCCACGGCGACGCCCTTGGCCGGGCTGTAGTAGGCGACGGTGCCCCAGAAGCCGGAGTGCCAATAGGCCTGGGCCTGCCCCTCGCCGTAGGCCATCAGCCCCACGCGGTAGTGGTCGCCGCCGGGGTGGGCGCCGGGCCGGGTCATCTCGGCCAGGGTCTCGGGCCGGGCGAAGACGCGGCCCTCGAACAGGGCGGCCATGAAGCGGGCCATGTCGCGCGCCGACATCACCAGGCCGCCGCCGCCGTACAGGTCCATGGAGGCGTCGATGCCGGTGGCCTCGCGTTCGCCCAGAAACTGGCGGGCGCGGTCCGGCGCGGTCTCCGGCTGCGGCTCCATGATCTCCCACCAGGTCGAGGCCAGGCCCAGGCGGTCCAGGCCCAGCTGGTCGCGCACGGCGGCGGCCAGTGACTGTCCGGTGATCCGCTCGATGATGTCGCCCAGCAGGATGTAGCCGGTGTCGGAATAGAGGAATTTCTCGCCGGGTTCTCCCTGGGGGCCAGCGTAACTCATCGACAACCGCACCAGGTCCTCGCGCGACCAGCGCCGTTCGGGATCGCCGAACAGGGTCTGGGTGAAGCGCGGGTCCGAGCCGTGGTCATAGAGGCCCGCGCTGTGGGTCAGCAGATGACGCACCGTGATCCGACCGGTGTCGTAGCCGCGCTCCCGCAACAGGGCGTCCAACTGGGGGTCGATCAGGCCCGTGATCGGCGCCTCCAGGTCCAGCCGCTCCTGCTCCCACAGGCGCAGGGCCGTGGCGGCGGTGAAGGTTTTGGTGTTGCTGGCGATGCGCAGGGGGGTGTCGACCGTCATCGGGCGACCGGCGTCCGCGTCGGCCAGGCCGACGGCGGCGCCCCGGCCCTGGGGCAGGCAGCGCCCCTCCAGATGGATGGCGGAGGGGCGGGGCAGGGCGGCGACGGCCGCCTGCAGCTCCGCTTCGGCGGGCGAGGCGGCCAGCAGGGTCGCGGCGGCGAGAGCGGCCAGGCTCATGCGAAACCCCGCTTGCGCAGCAGGGCGGCCGGATCGGCGTCGCGGCCCATCAGCATGCGATAGGTCTCGGCCGGGTCGCGGCTGTTCCCGACCTTCAGGGCGATGTCGTAGTAGCGGCGCGACAGTTCGGGATCGAAGAAACCGCCCGGCGCCTTGGCGAAGCGCTCGCCCGCGTCGGCCACCAGGGTGTCGGCCCACAGATAGGCGTAGTAGCCCGCCGAATAGCTGTCGGAGGCGAAGATGTGGCCGAAGTGCGGGCTGCGGTGGCGCATGACCAGCTCGTCCGGCAGGCCGATCTCGGCCAGCACCGCCTTCTCGAAGGCGGCCGGGTCGGACGGCGGCGTCTCGGCCAGGTGGTAGCGCATGTCGACGATGGCGCTGGCCAGGAACTCGACCGTGGCGAAGCCCTGGTTGAAGTGGCGGGCGCGCTCGACCTTGTCCATCAGCTCGCTCGGCATCGGGCGGCCGGTTTCGTGATGCAGGGCGAAGCGGCTGAGGATTTGGCGGTCCGACAGCCACAGCTCCCACATCTGCGAGGGGAACTCGAGGAAGTCGCCCGGCACATTGGTGCCCGAGACGGATGGATAGGCGACGTCCGAGGCCAGGCCGTGCATGCCGTGGCCGAACTCATGGAACAGGGTGGTGGCGTCGTCCCAGGAGATCAGCGCCGGGCGGCCCGGCGCCGGCTTCACGAAGTTCTCGTTGTTGGAGACCACGGGGGCCACGGCGCCGGCGAAACGCTCCTGGCTGCGGATCTGGTTCATCCAGGCGCCCGAGCGTTTGCCGCTGCGGGCGAAGGGGTCGAAGTAGAAGTAGCCGATATGGCGGCCTTCCGCGTCCTTGACCTGCCAGGCGGTGACGTCGGGGTGATAGACGGGCAGGTCGGCCGCGACGATGCTCCAGCCGAAGTTGCGGCCCGCGGCCCAGAACATGGCCTCGCGCAGCTTGTCCAGCTGCAGATAGGCCTTCACCTCGCCCTCATCGAGGTCGTAGCGCGCCTTGCGCACCTTCTCCTGATAGTAGCGGTAGTCCCAGGGCGCGATCCTGATCCCGGCGCCTTGGCCGTCGGCCAGGGCCTGCATGTCGCGGACCTCTTCGTGGACGCGGGCGACGGCGGGACGCCAAACCTGCTCCAGCAGGGTCATGGCGCGCTCCGGCGTCTGGGCCATGGTGTTGTGCAGGCGCATGTGGGCGTGGGTCGGGTGGCCCAGCAGGCCCGCCCGCTCGTGGCGCAGCTTCAGGATGTCGGCGATCAGCGCCTTGTTGTCGTTGGCGTCGCCGTTGTCGCCGCGCATGACGAAGGCAGTCCAGACACGGCGGCGCAGCTCGCGGTCGTCGGCGTAGGTCAGCACCGGATCGACCGAGGAGCGGGTGTTGACGATGGCCCAGCGTCCCTTCAGTCCGCGCTCCTCGGCGGCCATGGCCAGGGCGTCGATGAAGGCGTCGGGCAGGCCGCGCAGGGCCGCGCGGTCGTCGACGACGATCCAGGTCTCTTCGTCCGCCAGCAGGTTGCGGCGGAAGGCGGTGAACTTCTGCGACAGCGCCTGGCTGATCTCGCCGACCCGGATGCGGGCCGCGGGCGACAGTTCGGCGCCGCCGCGGATGAAGTCGGTGCGGTGCAGCCAGACGACGCGCTGCTGCTCGGGCGTCAGGTTGGACGTCTCGCGCGTCGCCTCGACCGCCTTGATGCGGGCGTAGAGGGCAGCGTTCTGGTTGATGGCGTTGGCGTGGGCGGCGAACAGGGCTTCCAGCTCGGACTGAACGGCGCGGAACTCCGGCGTGGACAGGCTGGACGACAGGACGCTGTAGATCGTTCCTGCCCGCTCCAGCGCGCGGCCGGAGGCCTCATAGGCGGCCACGGTGTTGTCGAAGGTCGGGGTCGCGCGGTTGGCGGTGATGCGGTCGATGTTGGCCAACTGGTCCTGCATGGCCTGGACCAGGGCGGGCTTCAGGTGCTCGACCTTGACCTTGTCCCACGGCGGAACCCCGCCGTTCGGGCCGGGCCAGGGGGCATAGACCGGATTGCCGGCCAGGGCGGCGGCGTCGCGCACGAAGGTCACGCCGCCGATCGAGGCCACGCTGGGCCGGGCGGTCAGGAACAGGGAGGCGGCGGCCGAGGCGGCCAGCAGGCCGCGCCGCGACAGGGCGGGGGAAGTCGTCATCATGGTCTCCGGGTAATGGGGGCGCGATCAGGCCTTGGCGGTGCGCGTGTCGGGCGTCAGTTGTTCGAAGGTCAGCCGCCAGCGCCCCTCGGCGCGACGGAACAGGTTGATTCCCTGGCCGCCTCCGCTGAGCGGCCGGCCGTCGGCCAGGGTCCCGCTATAGCTGTAGCGGAAGGCGCAGGCGGCCGCGTCGGGGCCGTCGATCAGCCACTCGGGATCGGTCATCTGATAGACCTCGTCGGGCAGGATGGACCAGGTGCGCTCGAACCCGGCGCGCACGGCGGCGATGCCTTCCTCGCGCCGGTCCGAGAAGACGAAGACGGCGTCGGGCGCGATGACGTGGCGTTCCAGCAGGTCGAAGTCGTGGCTGTTGATCAGGCCCCGATACAGCTGGAACACCCCTTCGGCCCAGCGATCGTCGGGGCCGCGCCCGGCGACCCGCGTGGCGGGCAGCAGGGCGGCGCCGGCCGCCATCGTGAGGGCCAGACGCCGATTGAGGACGCTTTTCATCCGGCGCACCTCTGCAAGGCTTTGATGCGGGGCGCCGGGCTTGTCGACGCCTGGTTCTGGGTTTCGGCGCTGAGGCGCATCATCTCGTATCTCTGAGTGCGCGGCGCCGCGCCGAAGCGGCGCAGGGCCTGGGCGATGGGCGAGTCCGCCGGCTCGTCGCCGACGCAGAGGCGGCGTCCGCGAACGCGTGCGGCCAGGGAGGCGATGATGGCCTCGGCTGCATGGCTGCTTTCCGCCGCCACGTCGATCAGCCGGGACACGCCGCCCGAGTTTTGCTCCACGGCATAGGCGGCGATTCCCATGCCTGAGCGCCAGCCGAGCAGGGTCAGCCGGTCGCGCACGACGGCGCGCATGACGTTGGCCTCGTTGCGCTGCCAGGGGGCGGCGCTGACCCCGATATGCAGCCGCCGATGAAGATCGGGCAACTGCTCGGGTTGAAGGACCACGAGAGGATCGGCGCCCCCGCCCATGGCGGGGCTGTTGAAGCTGAGCAGGCGGCGGCGGTCCACGAAGCCGGCCGAGGCGTAGAGCCGCCGCGCACGATTGGCGGTCATGACCTCAAGGCGCGTCTCGGTCACGCCTGAACCCTCCAGAATGCGGCACTGATGCCGCATCAGCGCCAGGCCGATGCCGGTGCGCCGATGGGCGTCGATCACGCCGAATCCGCCAATCCAGGCCTCTGTTCCGGCGGCGGCGACGAAGGACAGGCCCACGGGCAAGTCGTTCGCGACTGCGACCAGCGAGAGGCCCAGATCAACGGCCGACATGGAGATGAAACGCTCGAGTTCGTCTTCGGTGAAGGGCAGGGGGACGGGGTAGTTGGCGTAAACCTCGCGCCACAGCAGGGTCAGTTCGCCCAGCGGCAGCACGTCGGCGGGATGAAAGTCGAGCGAAGGGGGTCTCACGCCAGGGCGCTCCGGTTGTCAGATGTCGAGAATAAGGGGGGCGACGCCGTCCTGGCGGATGCGCTCCAGACGGGGAGTCTGGCCGGCGGACCAGGCGGGCAGGCGATGGGCCACGCGATAGGCCAGGGGGATGCCCGCCTCGCCCTCGGCCGGGCGCGTCGGGCGCGGCGTGGCGACGAACTCGACCTCCAGGGCGTCATGCGCGGCGACGACGACGGCGTAGCCGTGGCCGCCCAGGTCGGCGAAGGCCAGGTGTGGGGCGACCTCGGGGTTGGACGCGGCCAGGGCGTCCTCGACCCGACCGGTGGCCTTTAGCGCGTAACAGGCGCGCACCCCGTGGCGGACCGCCAGGTTCATGGCCGGCTGCACCGGCCCGCCGGCGGCCGGGCGGTGCAAATAGGCGGGCGACAGCGGCCGATCCGGCGGCAGGGCCGCCTCGGCCGCCTCGAAGCTGGACGGCGTCGAGATGGAGCCGACCACGAACTCGGCCGCCGTCGGGCGATAGTCGCGCGGGGGCACGTCCGGGGACAGCAGGCCGGCGAAGAAGCTGTGCCGGTCCCCCACCAGGGTGGCGACATTGGTCACGCCCTCGGCCTCGAGAAAGGCCAGCAGTTCGCGTCGCTCGGCCGGATAGCCGCACCAGTCGTCCGTGCCGTAGAGGCCATAGCCCTCGGACGGCCAGTCGGCCTCGACGCCCTCGGGCAGGTTTTGCCAGTCGGTGCGCCGGTGCAGCATGCCGACCGAATTGCCCCACAGCTTCCAGCGCGCGGTCGAGCCGGTCAGCCGCTCTTTCAGCCACGCCTTCTGCCGGGCGCCCAGCATGCTGCCGGGCGAGGCGTCGCGGCGCGGGTTGGGCAGGTCCTGGCCGCCGAAACGGATCGTCGCGGGCGCGCCGCCGGGCATGGCGCGGCCGGCGTCCAGAGCCTCGACTGCGTCCTGGGCCGCATACCAGGGGAAGCCGCGCACGACGAAGGGGGCGGCGTCCGCCCGCTCGGCCGCCGCCTGCGAGCGGAAGGAGCGGTTGTCGGTCAGGATCAGCTCGACATTGGCGCCCCAGCGCAGGGCGCGGTTGATCAGCAGGCTGTTGATCGCCGCCTGATTGTCCGCCTGATGCGACAGGCCGTCGGCGTCGAAATCGGTCAGCGGCGCGTCCTTCACCGCCGGCGACAGGAAGCGCTCCAACCCCTGGGTCGCGCCGCGCACGCGGGCGGGGATGTATTCGAACCAGGCCTGGTTGGCCGCCGCCTTCAGGCTCTGGGCCGCGCGCGAGCCGTCGTAGTTGATCTGGCTCTGCCAGCAGCGGTTCGAGAACTCGTGATTGTCCCAGACGCAGACGAAGGGCCACAGGGCGCGCGCGTCCTGGATGTCGGGATCGGCCAGATAGGCCTGATAGACATGGCGATAGTCGGCCACGGTGGTCGGGACCTGGATGGTCCCGACGCGGGCGCCGGTCGGCAGGGGGCCGATCTCGCGCACCGAGCGTCCCTGCAGGGTCGCCTGGTCCTTGGGCGACCAGATCATCTCATAGATGAAGTCGCCCAGGTGCAGAACGAAACGCAGCCGTTCGGCCTCGGGTTTGCCTGCGTCCTCGGCGATCATGCGCCGATAGGGCGTCGCGTAGCCCAGGTTGATGTTCTGGCAGCTGACGAAAGCGAAGCGGGCGGGCGCGGCGTCGGTGTCGGCCGGGGCGGTGAAGGTGCGGCCCGTGCGGCTGGCCCCGCCGTCGGCGTCGATGAAGCGGTACCAGTAGACTCGCCCCGGCTTCAGCCCGGCGACCAGCGCCCGGCAGGTCCAGTCGGCGGCTTCCAGCGGCGTGACCGCAGCGCGGGCGACGACGCGGCGGAAGCCCTCGTCCTCGGCCGCCTCGACGGTCAGGGCGCCGCCGTCCCGTCCCTCGACCGGCGGTCGGCGCGTCCACAGGATGACGCTGTCCGGCTGCGGATCCCCCGAGGCTACGCCCTGGGGGAAGCGCTCGGGCGCCGGACGCACGGCCCCCGATCCGGCGCGGACGGGGCCGGCGAAGACCACGGCGGCCCCGAAGGAGGCCGCAGCGGCGGCGAGGAGTTCACGACGGTCGGCAGCAGGCATTGTCAGGGAACCCGGTCATGAGTCCGCGCCGCTGCTGTCGGCGGTCATGCCCAGCAAGCGGCGCAGCCCCGGCGGATGAAGGCCGGCGATGGAGAGTTGAGGTGCGAATTTGGGTTCGGTGAGCGGCAGGGCGTGAAGACGAAGCTCGGCCGCCAAGGCGTAATGTTCGTGGACCGCCAGATAGATGCTGTCGCTCCACAGGGCGTTACGGACCTCAGACAGGTCGTGAGCGAGCAGGCAGAGGAGATGTTCGGAGGCGTCGCAGGCCAATCGCAATGCAGCTCCCGGCCAGCGCGCCAGGACGCCTTCCGCCGTCCGCGAACGGATGACCTGATAGTCGCGGGCGCGGCTGTGCGCCTCGTCATAGACAATGCCCATGACCGCGACGCTGCGCGCCGCCGCCCGGGCGAAGGCAGGCGCCAGACGCGCTTCGACTTGCGGGAAGCAATCGAACAGCACCGTCTCGGTCGCCGCATCGATCATGGCCTCGGCCTGGGTCCAGACCTGCTCCGGCGAGCGAAGCTGATAGTAGCGATCCTCGGGCTCGGGCGACTTGAGCCGGGCCAAGGCGTCGGCAGCGGCGTGGGCCTGGTCGGTGAAACGCCCTCTCAGGGCGCTGATCAGCTGATCCGGAGCCACCGCCCGAAACGCGCGGGGCTCGCCGCCGTCATCGATGACGGCGCCCTTCTGCACCAGCGTCGATAGCGCCTTGTAGGTATTGGCCTGCGCCTTACCGATGCCCTGAGCGATCCGATAGCCGGTCGACGGCCCGGCGCGCTGCAGCTCGCAATAGGCGAGCGCTTCGGTTTCGGTGAAGCCCAGGGGCATGAGGGTCTCTTCAGGCGACATGAACATAAGCCTAGTTGCGTTAGCTGCTATGGTAAGTGAAATCGGCGTAATGTCGCCGACACAATTTCATCATTACAGATTTCTCATTTGACGACTAGTCGATGCTACTAGTCATTATCGTCTTATGAAGATTTCCGCTCTCCTCCTATCCGCCGCGGTCCTGGCGACCGCCGCCCCTGCGCTTGCGGAAGCGTCCCCGTCCGCCGAGGCCTTGCTGCAGCGCCACGCCGCCTGGCGCGGCGGCAGCGCCTTGGACGGCCTCACGGGGCTCAGCTTGTCTGGAACGGTGACCACCGCGGGCCTGCAGGGCGTAACGCGGGCTTGGCTCGCCGTCGGCCCGGATGGCGTACGACGCTATCGGCAAGCGGATGAGCTGGGGCCGGTGCATGAAGAAACGGGCGCCACCGAGGTCGGGGGCTGGAGCCGCACAATGAGCGGCCAGATCGAGACCCTGTCGCGCGAGCAGGCCGATGAGGCGTTGAACGCCGCCGCCCTGATGCTGGGCCAGCTGCCGCGCGGCGCGCGTCCCAGAGTAGGCGCGGCTGAGAATCTGGACGGGCGGGCCTGTGTGCCCGTAGCGGCTGACGCTGGGCGTCAGCTCTACGAGTTGCTCATCGATAGCATGGACGGCGCCCTGTGCGGCGTGCGCATCAGTGCGCCGGGCGAGAGCCGAACCGTCCTCTATTCCGATTGGCGCTGGGTCGACGGCGTGCGCATGCCCTTCCATCAGGCGGTGGACGACAGCGACGATAATAATGACGGCCACGTTGCGATCGACAGATTGACGGTGAACCCGGCGCTGGACGACGCCGTCTTCGCCCGGCCTGCGGCTGTGCAGGTGGTCCGCTTCGATCCCGGCCGCACGGACAGCGGGTGGCTGGATTTCGAGTTGTTCTCGCAGCGCCGCCTTTTCATCCCCGTGACCATCCAGGGCCAGACGGTCGACGCCATGCTCGACAGCGGGGCGGAGGTTACGGTCGTCGATCGCGCCTTCGCCGAGAAGATCGGGCTGGTCGGTCAGGGCGGGGTCACCGCCATCGGCACCGGCGGCAGCGAGACGGTCTCTATCGCGCCCGGCTTCGACGTGCGTCTGGGCGGGGCGGAGTTGAAGGGTGTGACCGTGGCGGTCATGGACCTGTCGCCGATCACCCAGGCTCTGGGCCGCCCCGTCCCGGTTCTGCTGGGCAAGGAGATGATGAACCAGGCGATCACCGACATCGACTTCGCCGCGCGGCGAATTCGTCTGGTGGCGCCCGACGCCTTCGCGCCGCCGCCGGGCACGATCGAACTGCCCTTGACGCCGGTCAACGGCCTGCGCGCCCTGCCTGTGGTCATCGAGGACGGCCCGACCGTCATGGCGATGTTCGACCTGGGCAACGGTACGCCGCTCGCCCTGTTTCCGGGCTACGCCGCCCAGGCGCGGTTGACGGAGGGACGGCGGGTCTCGGCCGTCATGGCGGGCGGGGTTGGCGGCGCGGCGCCGGCGGTCCTGTTCAACCTGAACAGCCTCAGCATAGGCGGTCATGTGTTCGAGAGCGTGCCGGCGACCGTGCGCGGCGAAGGCGTGTGGGCGCGCGAAGACGCGGCGGCGAACGTCGGCATGCCGATCCTGTCGCGTTTTCGCCTGATGATCGACTTCGGCGGCGACCGGCTGTTCCTGCTGCCGGGGCCGGACATGGCCAGGCCGCTGGCGCGCGATCGCTCGGGCTTGAACACCATCGTGCGCGACGGCAAGCGCATCGTCCGCTTCGTCGCGCCGGGCTCTCCGGGCGAGGCGGGCGGATGGAGGGCGGGCGACGTCATCGTCGACATCGACGGCGGAGGCATCGACCCCGAGAACCACTGGGGCGAGGCCGCGGCCGGGCGCACCGTGACCTTGACGCTGGAGGGCGGGGAGCGCCGCGCCCTGACCCTGGCCGACTATTTCTGACGCTTCGGCGCCGCACCCGACAGAACCGGATCCAACCGGGAGGAAACCGTGAAGATGAACCTGCGCACCGTCCTTGCCGCCGCCTCGGCGCTCAGCCTGCTGACCGCCTGCTCCAGCCCCGACGCGGGCCGGGCCGAGCGTAAGGCTCCCGTCTATGGGACGTTCGGCTTCGACGCCGCGGGCATGGATCGGACGGTGCGGCCCGGCGACGACTTCTTCGCCTTCGCCAACGGCGGCTGGGTCAAGACGACCGAGATTCCGGCCGACCGCTCGGTGTGGAACACCTTCGGCGTCCTGGCCGAGAAGGCCGACGGCCGGGTGCTGGAGCTGATCACCCAGGCGCGGGCCGGCAAGGACAAGGACGCCGCCAAGGTGGCCGACTTCTACGCCAGCCTGATGGATGCGGCGGCGGCCGAGGCCAAGGGCGTCCAGCCGATCCAGGCCGAGCTGGCGCGCATCGCCGCCCTGAACGACCGCCGCGGCCTGTCGGCCTATCTGGGCGGGGTGATGCGGGCCGACGTCGATCCGCTGAACGCCACCAACTACTACACCGACCGGCCGCTGGGCCTGTGGGTGGCCCAGGATCTGGACGAGCCCGAACGCTACGCCCCCTATCTGATGCAGGGCGGGCTGGGGATGCCGGACCGCGACTACTACCTGGACCCGGCCCCGCGCTTCGCCGATCTGCGCCGCCAGTATCAGGCCCATGTGGCCGCGACCCTGCGCCTGGCGGGCCTCGACAAGGCCGACGAGCGCGCCGCCCGCGTCATGGCGCTGGAGACCCGCATCGCCCGCAGCCACTGGAGCCAGCTGGACACCGGCGACGTGCAGAAGGCGAACAACACCTGGACCAAGGCCCAGTTCGCCCAGCGCGCGCCGGGCTTGGACTGGGACGCCTTCTTCGCCGCCGCGGGCCTGGCCCAGCCGCAGACGATCAAGGTCTGGCAGACCGACGCCGTGACCGGACTGTCGGCGCTGGCCGCGTCCGAGCCGATGGAGGCATGGCGCGACTACCTGGCCTTCCACGCCGTCGACCGCGCCGCGCCCTGGCTGGCCAAGGCCTTCGTCGACCAGCATTTCGCCTTCCACGGCCAGGCCCTGTCGGGCACGCCGCAGCAGTCGCCGCGCTGGAAGAAGGCGGTGGCGGCCACCAACGGCGCGCTGGGCGACGCCGTGGGCCGCATGTACGTCGCCCGCTATTTCCCGCCCCAGGCCAAGGCCGAAGTCGAGGCCATGGTGACCAACATCAAGGCCGCCTTCGCCCGCCGCATCGAGGGGCTGGAGTGGATGTCGCCCGAAACCAAGGCCGAGGCCCAGGCCAAGCTGAAGTCCATGCGCGTCGGCGTCGGCTATCCTGACAAATGGCGCGACTATTCCAGCCTGACGGTGCGGGCCGACGACGCCTTCGGCAATCTCGAGCGGTCGAGCCTGCTAGAATACCGCCGCCAGCTGGCCAAGCTGGGCCAGCCAGTCGATCGCGGCGAGTGGTTCATGGTCCCGCAGGAGGTGAACGCCCTGTTCGCCCCCTCGCAGAACTCCATCATCTTCCCAGCCGCCATCCTCGAGCCGACCTTCTTCGACCCGAACGCCGACCCGGCGGTCAACTACGGCGCCATCGGCGGGGTGATCGGTCATGAGATCACCCACGGCTTCGACAACCTGGGCTCGCAGTTCGACGCGCGCGGGCGGCTGCGCGACTGGTGGACGGCCTCTGACAAGGCGCGCTTTACCGCCGCCACCGACCTGCTGATCGCTCAGTACGACGCCTACAAACCCTTCGCCGACGCCTCGGTGAACGGGCGGCTGACCCTGGGCGAGAACATCGCCGACGTGGCGGGGCTGTCGGCGGCCTACGACGCCTGGAAGCTGTCGCTGAAGGGGGCCGAGGCGCCGGTGCTGGACGGCTTCACCGGCGACCAGCGCTTCTTCCTGGGCTGGGCCCAGAACTACCGCAGCCGCTACCGTGACGCGGCTCTGCGCCGCCGCCTGCTGACCGACGTGCACGCGCCGGGACCCTATCGCGCCGACGCCGCGCGCAATCTGGACGCCTGGTACGCCGCCTTCGACGTCCAGCCGGGCGATGCCCTGTACCTGCCGCCGGCCAAGCGCGTGCCGGTGTGGTGAGCGGAAGCTGAAACGAGAAGAGGGGGAGAGTACTCATGATTGACGCAAGGCGCATGAACCGGCGCGGCGTGCTGGCGGCGGGCTCGGGCCTGGCGCTGGCGGCCGCCGCCGGCCCGGTCGGGGCGGGGGCGAAGGACGCGGGCGCGCGGCTGGACGCCCTTTTGGACGCCCAGCTTCAGGCCGGTTTGGATCGGGCTCCCGAACTGGTGACGGGCCTCGGCCTGGATGTCGGCGCGCGCGCGGCCCAGCGCTTCAAGCTGGCCGACCGATCGCAGGCCGCGGCCGTGGCGGGCCGTGACAAGGCGGCGGCCGACCTGGCCGCCGTGCGAGCGGTCGATCCGGCGTCCCTCTCCCCCGAGGCTCGCTTGAGCCGCGACGTCGCCGTGTTCCAGCTGGAGTGCACGGCGGCCTATCGGGCCTTCCCCTTCCACAAGTCCGAAGGCTGGCGCGAAAGCCCCTACATCGTCAGCCAGATCGGCGGCGTTTATTCCATGACGCCGGACTTCCTGGACGCCCAGCATCCGGTGAAGACGGCCCAGGACGTCGACGCCGCCCTGTCGCGCATGGCCGCCTTAGCTGTGGCCCTGGACCAGGACACCGAGCGGGCTGAGGCCAACGCCGCCGTCGGTATCGTGCCGCCCGACTTCCTGCTGGACGGCGCCCTGGTCCAGTTGAAGGCCCTGCGCGACGGCCAGGCCAAGGACAAGGCCATGATCCGCTCTCTCACGCGCCGCGCGCGCGAACAGGGGCTGGCCAATCCCGAGGCGGCGGCCGTCGCCCTGTTTGAGGGGCCGATCCGTCAGGCTCTGACGCGCCAGATCGCGGCCCTGGAGCGCCATCGCGCCCGCGCCGTCCACGACGCCGGGATCGGCTCGCGCCTGCCGGACCCCGAGGCCTATTATGCGCTGAACCTGAAGACCTATACGACCACGGCCTATTCGGCGGATGAGATCCACCGCATCGGCCGCGATCAGGTGGCCGAGCTGACCGGCCGCCTCGACGGCCTGCTGAAGGCTCAGGGCTACACCAAGGGCACGGTGGGCGAGCGGGTCGCCGCCCTGAACCGCGAGCCTCGCTTCCTCTTCGCCAATACGGACGCCGGGCGCGCCGAGCTTCTGGCTTATCTGGAAACCGAGATGGCGCGGGTCCGGGCCCGCATGCCCGAGGTCTTCGCCACCGTGCCGCGCGGCGGCTTTGAGATCCGCCGCATCCCCGTCGAGATCGAGGGCGGGGCGCCGGGCGGCTACGCCTCGGCGGGCAGCCTGGATGGGACACGGCCGGGCATCTACTACATCAACCTGAAGGACACGGCGGACTGGCCGCGCTGGAGCCTGAAGACCCTGACCTATCACGAGGCGGCGCCGGGCCACCTGTTCCAGGGCGCCCTGGCGCGCGAGGCGGGGGATTTGCCGCTCTATCGCCGCCTGACCGGCTTCTCGGCCTATTCCGAGGGTTGGGGCCTGTATGCCGAGCGGCTGGCCGATGAGATGGGCTTCTACGACGACGATCCCTTCGGCCGCATCGGCTATCTGCAGAGCTTCCTGTTCCGCGCCGCGCGTCTGGTGGTCGACACCGGCCTGCACGCCAAGGGCTGGAGCCGCGAGGAGGCGATCCGCTACATGATCGCCACGGCCGCCGAGCCCGAGAACCGCGCCGCGCGCGAGATCGAACGCTACTGCGCCGCGCCGGGCCAGGCCTGCGCCTACAAGCTGGGCGAGATCGAGATCGCCCGCCTGCGGGCCGAGGCCGAGCGCCGTCCCGGCTTCTCGCTCAAGACCTTCCACGACCGCGTCGTGATGTCCGGACCGATGCCCATGACGGTGCTGGCGTCGCACCTCAACGCATCAACGTGAGCTGAAGAGCTCTACATTAGCAAAGGATCGACTTGATGAGAGTACTGCTCGCAGGAGCGGCCGCCGCCGCGCTTCTGGCGCCTGCCGCCGCCTTGGCTCAGGACGGACATGATCACGCCTGCATTGACCAGGCGTGCAGCGTCTTCGAATTATTCCAGACCCCGGCGGCGCAAGGCGGCGCCTCGGGCTGGCAGGGAACCGAGGCGCCGAAATACGGGACCTGGGGCTTCGACCTCAACGGCCGCGACACCTCGGTCGATCCCGGCGACAACTTCTTCCGCTACGCTAACGGCGCGGCGGTTGATCAACTGACCATCCCCTCGGACCGCACCTCTTACGGCTCGTTCGCCCTGCTGCGCGAACTGTCCGACAACCGCATGAAGAAGCTGGTCACGGATCTGGCCGCGCGCACCGACCTGGCCCCCGGCTCGGACGAGCAGAAGATCGCCGACGCCTACCGCGCCTTCATCGACGAGGCCCGCATCGAGGCGCTGGGCGCCCAGCCGCTGGCCCCCTATCTGGCCGCTATCCGCGCCGCCGACACCCATGAGAAGATCGCCGCCTACATGGGCCAGACGCAGGGCCGCGTGGGCGGCTCCTTCTTTGGCACCGGCATCACCATCGACCAGAAGAATCCGACCCGCTACGCCGTGACGACGGGCCAGGGCGGCTTGGGGCTGCCCAACCGCGACTACTATCTGGACGCCCGCTTCGCCGACAAGAAGGAGAAGTATCAGGCCTATATCGAGCGGATGCTGACCCACATCGGCTGGGCTGACCCGGCCGGTTCGGCCGCCGCCGTCGTCGCCCTGGAAGATCGGATCGCCCAGGCCCACTGGACCCCGATCGAGAACCGCAATCGCGACAAGACCTATAATGAATACTCGATCCAGGCCCTGGCCGCCGATGCGCCGGGCTTTGACTGGAACGGCTATTTCAACGCCGCCGGCCTGGGCTCGATCGACCGCCTGATCGTGCGTCAGAACACGGCCATGCCCAAGATCGCCGCCGTCTTCGCTCAGACGCCGGTGGCCACCCTTCAGGCCTGGCAGGCGTTCCACACTGCGGACGCGGCCGCTCCCTATCTTTCGCAGCGCTTTGCCGACGCTCACTGGGAGTTTCGGTATAGGGATCTGGACGGGCAACCGGAGCAAAGCAGCCGCGAGAAGCGCGCCATCAGCTTCGCCGAAGGCGCCCTGGGCGAGGCGGCGGGTCGTCTATACGTCGCCGAATACTTCCCGGCCGAATCCAAGGCCAAGATGGAAGAACTGGTCGCCAACCTTCGCACCGCCCTGTCGCACCGCATCGACAACCTGACCTGGATGGGCGCCGAGACCAAGGCGGCGGCTCAGGAGAAGCTGCAGAAGTTCACCGTCAAGATCGGCTACCCGAACAAGTGGCGAGACTATTCGGGCCTGGAGATCAAGGCCGACGACCTGTTCGGCAATGCTCAGAGGCTGGCGCGCTTCGAATGGCAAGACGACGTATCGAGGCTGGGCCGGCCCGTGGATAAGGAGGAATGGGGAATGACTCCCCAGACGGTGAACGCCTATTACAGCTCAGTGAACAACGAAATCGCCTTCCCCGCGGCGATCCTGCAGCCGCCCTTTTTCGACCCGGACGCGGACCCGGCCGTTAACTACGGCGGCATCGGCGGCGTCATCGGTCACGAGATCGGCCACGGCTTCGACGACCAGGGCTCCAAGTCTGACGGCGACGGCGTTTTGCGCAACTGGTGGACGGACGAGGACAAGGCCAATTTCGATGGTCTGACCGCGCGCCTGGGCGCCCAGTATGACGAGTTCGAGCCTCTACCGGGTTTCCACATTCAGGGCAGCCTGACCATGGGCGAGAACATCGGCGACGCCGCCGGCACGGCGGTCGGGCTTGAGGCCTACCACCTGTCGTTGAAGGGCCAGCCGGCGCCGGTGATCGACGCCGTGACCGGCGACCAGCGCTTCTTCTACGGCTGGGCCCAGGTCTGGCAATCGAAGTATCGCGAGGACGCGCTGAAGAACCAGATCGCGCGGGGGCCGCATAGTCCGCCCGAGTACCGTGTCATCGGATCCGTTAGAAACGTCGACGCCTGGTATGATGCTTTCAAAGTCAAATCCGGCACGCGCTTCTACCTTAAACCGGCCGATCGCGTAAGAATTTGGTGATTACGTAGCTCGCTAGTCGTTACGAGCAGACTAGCCGTGAGGGGCGCTTCGATCCGTCATCGGAACATGCCCTGCACGGCTAGTCAGGAACCTGATTTCCGTGATGTGAGGTCGCCGGTGTCGCCGGGACTCTGGATATGCGGCAGTTTCTTTGGGCGATTACGCTCTGCGTAGCCTATGAACCACCGCCGCGGCCTCGCCCCAAGTAAAACTCAGATGGGTAATTCGGGGGGCAGGAAAAATTCAATAAAAACAACGTGCGTGGCGGACAGGGTGGGATTCGAACCCACGGTAGGCTTCCACCTACGGCGGTTTTCAAGACCGCTGCCTTAAACCACTCGGCCACCTGTCCAGCGCGACTCGGCGCGCTCGCGTGCATAGCCGTAAAGCTGTCCGCAATCCAAGCGGAAAGCGCGTCAGGTCAGCCTTGCGGCTCGTGTGGAGCGGGTGACCAGCCAGATGCCGCCGCAGACCAGGATCAGCGCGATCAGATAGCTCCATTTGAACATCGACTCGCCCAGGAAGGCGGCGGACAGCGTCACGCCGAAGACGGGAATCAGGAAGTTGAAGGCCGCGATCAGGCCGACCGGATGGTGCTTCATCAGCACGCTCCATACGGCGAAGGCGATCGATGACAACAGCGCCAGATAGAGCAACAGCGCGCCCGAGGCGGCGTTCAGCGCCTCCAGATGGCCGCCCGCCGCCCACCCGGCGCCGGTCAGGGCGGCGCCGCCGATGAACAGCTGCCAGCCCGTCATGATCATGGGATCCAACTGGCGCGAGACGCGCTTGCCGTAGATTGAGGCCGCAGCCAGCACAAAGGCGGCGATGACGATGAAGCCCTCGCCCAGCAGGCTGAAGTCGAACCCCAGGCCAGCCCCGCCCAGATTGACGACGACCACGCCCAGAAAGCCGATCAGGCAGCCGAGCGCCTTTCGCCCGTTGAGGCGGTCGTCGGCATACAGATAGTGGGCCAGAACCACGCTGAAGAAGACGCTGGTGGAGTTCATGATCGACGACTTCACGCCGGTCGCGTGCGCCAGGCCGATATAGAAGAAGACGTACTGGATCGCCGTCTGCGTCAGGCCCAGCAGGGCGACCTGGGCCGTCTGGCGTGGCTCAAGCTTCAGCACCGGCTTCTTCAACGCGGCGGCGACGAACAACAGGATCAGTCCCGCCAGGGCGAACCGCCACCCGGCGAAAAGCAACTGGCTGGCGATATCGTCTTTCGCGATGTGCAGCAGGGCGTAGCCGCCCTTCACAGCGGGAAAGGCGCTGCCCCACAACGCGCAGCACAAAGTAGCGAGAATGAAGACGCCGGAACGGGTCTGATACAGCGATGGGGTCAAGATCGGCTTCAGCGAGCGGGAGGGAAGAAGGCGCGCGACGTTCCGCCGCGCTCATAAGCGCAAACGCGACGTTAACCAAACCGGAAACCGTTCGGCCGCATAAGCAAGGTCTGTCAGTCGGTCGGAGTGCGTTGAACCATGTGGGCCAGGATCCTGAGAGCGGCGGTCGTCGCCGCCGCCTTTTCGACCCTGGCGGCGTGCGCCAGCCTGGGCGGAGGGCGCGAGGCGCCGCTGAAGCCGCCTGTCGTCACGGACCCTGCGCCGATCGTGTCGGGGACCATGCGGCCCTATCAGATCCGCGGTCGCTGGTATCACCCGAAGGAACAGCCCAACTATGACGAGGTGGGTCAGGCCTCGTGGTACGGCTCCTATCACCACGGCCGCTCGACCTCGACGGGCGAGCGTTTCGACATGAACGGCCTGACGGCGGCTCACAAGACCCTGCCGCTGCCCAGTCTGGTTGAGGTCACCAACCGGGCGAACGGGCGTCGGGTGATCCTGCGCGTCAATGATCGCGGCCCCTTCGTCGACGGGCGAATCATCGACCTGTCGCGCGGGGCGGCTGAGGAATTGGGCCTGCTGAATCAGGGCGTGGGCGAAGTGCGGGTCCGCTATGTCGGCCGGGCCCCGCGCCAGGGCGGCGGGACGCCGATGCAGCGCGCAGAGGCGACGCCGGCCCGCGCCGACGCCGCGCCGAGCCGAGACGCGGGGCCGCGCCCTTATTATGAAGTCGCGACGGCGCCGCCAACCGCACAGGCGCCTGCGCCTCAGCCTGTTCCGTCTTACGCTGCTCCTGCCGCCGCCTATTGGGTGCAGGCCGGGGCCTATTCGGATCGGCGCGGCGCGGATCAGGTCGCGCGCCGCCTCGGCGACCGAGCCTCCATCCAGAACCTCGATCGAGACGGCCGGACCCTGTTTCGCGTCGTCGTCGGACCCTGGCCCGATGCGACGGCCGCGGAGCGCGCGCGTCAGGCCGTGATTGCCCGCGGTTTCAGCGACGCCCTGTTGATAGGCGGCTGACGGGTCTTGCGTCCGCCGCGCGGGTCGCCATTGTGCGCGGGTGCAGCGAGGCAGATTCATCACGTTCGAAGGCGGCGAAGGCGCCGGCAAGACCACACAGGCGCGCCTGCTGGTCGAGCGGCTGCGCGCCGCTGGGCTGGACGTGGTCCAGACGCGGGAGCCGGGAGGCTCGCCGGGGGCTGAGGAAATCCGCAACATCGCCGTCTCGGGCGAGGCTGACCGCTGGTCCGCGCGAACTGAGACCTTGCTGATGTACGCCGCCCGGTCAGACCATCTGGAGCGCACGATCCGCCCCGCGCTGGAAGCCGGGCGCTGGGTGGTGTGCGACCGCTTTGCCGATTCGAGCCGCGTCTATCAGGGCGCAGGCGGCGGCGCGCCTGAAAGCCTGATCGAGGCGCTGGACGCGGCCGTGGTCGACGGCGATCAACCGGACCTGACCCTGGTGTTCGACCTGCCGGTGGATGTGGGGCTGGAACGCGCCTTCGGTCGCGGCCTGTTCGAGACGCGCTTTGAATCCAAGGGCATGGCCTTCCATCAGAAGCTCCGCGAAGGCTTTCTGGACGTGGCTGAGCGCCACCCCGACCGCTGTGTCGTCATCGACGCGACGGGCGAGGTCGATGAGGTGTCCGAACGTCTCTGGACGGTGGTGGAGGCGCGGCTGCTTTGAGCGAGCATCCGCGCGACCGGTTCGACCTGATCGCCGACCTCAAGGCCGAAGAGGCTTTTCTGGACGCGCTGGACCGTGGCCGTCTGCACCACGCCTGGCTTCTGTGCGGGGTCGAGGGATCGGGCAAGGCCAGCTTCGCCTATCGCGCCGCGCGGCGTCTGCTGGGCGCGGCGCCGGATCTTTCACGCGGGCCGCTGGGCGCTGCGCCGCATGACCCCGTCAGTCGTCTGGTTTCGGCCCAGTCGCACCCTGATCTGCTGGTGCTTGAGCGTCTGGTCGAGGGCGGTAAGCAGAAGAAGTCGATCTCGGTCGAGCAGGCGCGCGACCTGCCGGAGTTCTTCGCCAAGAGCCCGTCCCAGGCGCGGCATCGGGTGGCGATCATCGACGCCGCCGACGACCTGAATGTCAATGCCGCCAATGCCTTGCTGAAAATTCTTGAGGAACCGCCTGAAAGCGGCGTTCTGTTCCTGGTGACGCACGCGCCTGGCCGTTTGCTGGCGACCATCCGCTCGCGGTGTCGTCGTCTCAGCTTTCCGGTCTGGCCTGAACATCGTCTGGCGGAACTGGTCGAGCGACGCACCGGCGTGTCGCTGTCCGAGGCGGATGAGGCGGCGCGCATGGCCGGCGGCTCTCCGGGCGCCGCGCTGGATCTGGCGTCTGGCGCCATGTCCGAAACGGATCGTCTGGCGCGCAGTTGGGTCGAAGGCGGCGCTGTGGACCGCGCCGAACAACTGACCGTGGCCGACGGCTTTCGCGGCGCTGAAGGGCAGGCGCGGTTCGACGCCCTGATGGATCGGCTGATCGCGGCGGTGAAGCGACGCGCGGTCGAGACCGGCGGGCGCGAGGGCGCGCTGTGGGCTGAACTGTGGGGGCGGCTGTCGGAACTGCCGGACCGCGCGGCGGGCCTGAATATGGACAAGGGGGATGTGCTGGCTGGAGCTCTGGCCGACATCGCCCGCGTCAAGGCATCAGTATAAGGGCGTTCACCTGAAATGATCATCGACAGTCACGTCAATCTTCACGCGCCCCAGTTCGATGAAGACCGCGACGCCGTGATCGCGCGCGCGCGCGAAGCGGGCGTGCGGCTAATGGTCGAGATTTCGGACAAGCTGTCGACCTTTGATGCGACCCATGCGCTGGCCATGAACAACGCCGACATCTGGTGCACGGTCGGGGTGCACCCGCATGAAGCCAAGGACTATGCCGATCTGACGGCCGATCGCCTGGTCGAACTGGCGCAGCGCCCGCGCGTCATCGGCATCGGCGAGTGCGGGTTGGACTTCCATTACGATCTCAGCCCGCGCGATGTGCAGGCGGCGGTGTTCCGCCAGCATATCGAGGCGGCGCGCCGCACCGGGCTGCCGCTGGTCATCCATACCCGTGAAGCGGACAAGGTCATGGCCGACATCCTGCGCGAAGAACATGGGCGGGCGCCGTTCAAATTCCTCATGCACTGCTACACCAGCGGCATGGAGCTGGCTGAACTGGCTATGGAATTGGGCGGGTGGTTCTCTGTTTCCGGCATCGCCACCTTCAAGGCGGCCGAAGAGGTGAGGGCGGTGATCCGGCGGATGCCCGAAGACCGCATCATCGTCGAGACGGACTGCCCCTATCTGGCGCCGATCCCGCATCGGGGCCGCCGCAACGAGCCCGCCTATGTCGGCCTGGTGCTGGCCAAGCTGGCCGAGATTCGCGGGTGGTCGCCGGAACAGGCGGATCGTCTGACGACCGACGCCTTCTTCGACCTGTTCGACCGTATCCCCCGGCCCGCCGAATGAGCGAGCTGGAGGTCGTCATCCTGGGGTGCGGTTCGTCAGGCGGGGTGCCGCGCGGCGACGGCGACTGGGGCGACTGTGATCCGGCCGAGCCGCGCAACCGGCGCACCCGGTGCTCCATGCTGGCGCGTCTTCATGGCCCAGATGGCGTCACCAGCGTGGTCATCGACACCTCGCCGGACTTCCGTCAGCAGATGCTGATGGCGGAAGTCCAGCATATCGACGGCGTGCTCTACACCCACGACCATGCGGACCAGACCCACGGCATCGACGATCTGCGGGTCTTCGCCCACGCGCGCGGCCGCATTCCCGCCTGGATGGACGAGCCGACCCATGCGGCCCTGACGCGGCGGTTCGACTACATTTTCGAGAGCCAGCACGGCTATCCGGCCATCGTCGAGGCGCGGCCGCTTCCGCCGCACGGCCGTCAATGGAGCGTGCCTGGGCCAGGCGGCGACCTGCCGGTGGCGACGTTCGATCAGGCGCACGGCCCGATCCGATCGGTCGGCTACAGGATCGGCGGCGTGGTCTATTCCAGCGACGTCTCAGACCTCGATGATGAGGCGCTGGAAGCGGTGCGCGGGGCTGACCTGTGGATACTGGACGCTCTTCGCTATACGCCCCATCCGACCCACGCCCATGTCGATAAGGCGCTGGACTGGATCGCGCGAGCGCGGGTGAAGCAGGCCGTCCTAACCAATCTGCACATTGACCTGGATTATCAGCGTTTGAAGCGGGAGCTTCCGACCAATGTCGATGTCGCTTATGACGGTTGGCGTAGCCGAATCTTGCTGGACGAGGCTCAGGCTGGGGAGTGACGCTCGCCTGTCCATGCAAGAATATGTGATGTGCCACAGGGGTTTTATCGGCTATTCGCTCCGGCTGAGCTGCGGGCGGTGGGGCCCTCCATTGGTGTAACGGCGGCGTTGGGGGATTCTGCGCCGCGAACCTGGACGACTGTATGAAACGTATTTTCGCTTACCTCATCGTCGGGGCTATGGTCCTCGGCGTTGTGACGGGCTGGGGCCTGAATAAATTTCTGACGGCGGATCAGGCTTCGGCCGCCGCGTCGAACCTCAATCTCATCACCGACATCTTTCTGCGTCTGATCAAGATGATCATCGCGCCGTTGGTGTTCACCACCCTTGTGGCGGGCATCGCCCATATGGAGGACGCCGCCTCGGTCGGGCGGATCGGCGTCAAGACCATGACCTGGTTCATCGGCGCCTCGATCGTGTCGCTAGTGCTGGGCCTGGTGATGGTCCAACTGCTGCAGCCGGGCGCGAACATGCACCTGCCCGAGGCGGTGGCTGCGACGGCCCCGGCGGCCTCGACCGACGCCTTCTCGTTGCACGGCTTCATCGCCCACCTGGTGCCGACCTCGATCTTCGACGCCATGGCCAGGAACGAGATCCTGCAGATCGTCGTCTTCTCGGTCTTCGTCGGCACGGCGGTCGCCGCCCTCGACGACAAGGCGCCGGCGGTGCTGCACCTGGTCGAACAGGCCGCCAGCATCATGCTGAAGGTGACCGAGTTCGTGATGAAGCTGGCGCCGTTCGCCATCTTCGCCGCCCTGGCCTCGACCATCGCCACCCAGGGGCTGGAGATGTTGGGCACCTACGCCAAGTTCGTGCTGGGCTTCTATGGTTCGATGGGCGTGCTGTGGGGCCTGCTGTTCGTGGCGGGCGCCGTGGTGCTGGGCAAGCGGGTGATCCCGCTGTTCCAGGCCATCCGCACCCCGACGCTGCTGGCCTTCTCGACGGCCAGCTCGGAAGCCGCCTATCCGCGCATCCTTGAGGCCCTGCCCAAGGTCGGCGTGCGCCGCCGCATCGTCAGCTTCGTCCTGCCGCTGGGCTATTCGTTCAACCTGGACGGATCGATGCTCTACTGCACCTTCGGCACCATGTTCATCATGCAGGCCCACGGTGTGCATCTGAGCGTGTCGCAGCAGATCTTCATGCTCTTGCTGCTGATGGTGACGTCCAAGGGCATTGCGGGTATTCCGCGCGCCTCGCTGGTGGTGATCATGGCGACCCTGACCTACTTCGGCCTGCCTGAGGCGTGGATCGCCATCGTGCTAGGCGTCGACCACCTGCTCGACATGGGGCGCTCGGCCACAAACGTCGTCGGCAACTCCGTCGCCGCCGCCGTGGTCGCCAAGTGGGAAGGCGAGCTGGACGACATCCCAGCAGCGGACAGCGCGGACGGCGAGCCGCAGCCCGCCGCCGTCTGACGCCGGTCCAGTCCAACAAGAAGCAGGGGGCGTGGAGAGATCATCTCCACGCCCTTTTTCTTGGGTGTAAGGCCGCAGTCCGCCATGCCGGGCCGGGCGTTGCTGTTGACCTGAACCGCGCGCGGCCCTACTGCGGCGGTCGCGTCAGGTTCCCCTCGACGGGGGATTAAAAGGGAACGGAGTGTGAAACTCCGGCTGTTCCCGCAACTGTAAGCGGTTAGCCCGCGCGTCAAACGCCACTGGCGGCTCGAGAGGTCACGACCTCATCGACTGCTGGGAAGGCGACGCGCACCGGCCTTGATCCGCGAGCCAGGAGACCTGCCTGTCGCCGTCGTTCTCCGCGCGGTCGGGATGTGCCGGGCGGTCGAGGCAACTCGTGTGACGACAGTCGTAAACCAGCCGCGTCAGCGGCCGCTTTCGCTCATCCGGGCGATGGTCGGTCCGACGCGGCGTCGTCATATGGAGACCCGGAATGAACCGGACCGCATGCGCCGCCCTGGCCGCCGCCAGCCTTCTGGCCGCCGCCCCTTCTTTCGCCGCTGAAGCGCTCGATCAGCAAGCCGCCGCCCCCGATGTCGCGGGCCGCGCCGGCGCCACCGCCGTCGAGGACGTGGTCGTCACCGCCAACCGCTCGGCCCAGCCGATCGAGCGGGTCGGCGCTTCGGTCGCCGTCCTGACCCAGGCCGCCATTGAAGCGCGCCAGACGACCGCCGTGGCCGAGCTTCTGGCGCAGACGCCGGGCGTCAGCTACAGCCGCAACGGCGGCGTGGGCGCGGCCAACAGCCTGTATATCCGCGGCGCGGAGGGCCACCACACCGTCGTCCTGATCGACGGGGTCAAGCTGAACGACCCGTCCTCGACCCAGGGCGGCTTCAACTTCGGCAATCTGCTGGTTGGCGACGCGGCCCGCATCGAGGTTCTGCGCGGCGCCCAGTCGACCTTGTGGGGCAGCCAGGCCATCGGCGGCGTGGTGAACATCGTCACGACCGAGCCGACAGAAGCCTTCCAGGGCGGCCTGGACGCAGAAGCCGGCGCGCGCGGCACGACCTATTTCCGCGGCGGCGTGAGCGGCGCCAATGAGCGACTGAGCTGGCGCCTGGCGGCCAGCCGCTACGCCACCGACGGCTTCTCGGCCTATGCCACGGGAACCGAAGACGACGGCTACGACAATACCGGCCTGTCGGGACGGTTGAATCTGAAGATCACCGACGCCGTGTCGCTGGACCTGCGCTCGGTCTGGTCCAGCGGGCGCGCAGGCTTCGACGCCTGGAACGGCGACAGCCGCGACTATGGCAAGACGCAGGAGCTGGTCGCCTACGCCGGGCTGAACATCGACCTTCTGGACGGCCGTTTCCGTAACCGCATCGGCTATGCCCACACCGATACGGATCGTCGCAACTTCAACCCGGACAACAAGATCCAGCCGCTGACCTTCGATTCCGAAGGCCAGAACCGCCGCTGGGAGTATCAGGGCGCCTTCGCCGTCACCGAGACGCTGAACACGACCTTCGGCGTCGAGCACGAAAAGTCTGAAATGAAGGCGCGCTCGCTGGGCGACTGGAATCCTGCCGCAGACTACGGGCGCGGCGAGGCTGAGCTGAACAGCGTCTACGGCCAGATTCAGTGGACCGTTTTGGACGGCCTGACCCTGACCGGCGGGCTGCGCTATGACGATCACGCCCAGTATGGCGACAACCTGCTGGGGCAGGTCGCGGCGGCCTGGGCGCTGAACGACGGCGCCACCGTCCTGCGCGCCAGCTGGGGGCAGGGCTTCCGCGCGCCGGGTCTGTACGAGCTCTACAGCGAGTACGGCAGCCTGGATCTGCAGCCTGAAGAAGCCGAGAGCTGGGAGATCGGCGTCGAACAACGCCTGTTCGACCGCGCCGTCGTCTCGGCGACCTATTTCCAGCGCGATAGCGACAATGAGATCAACTACGCCAACTGCCTGCCCGGCGACGCTCACCCGATCTGCAGCCAGCCGTACGGCGGCTATTATCAGAACATCCAGAAGGCCGAGACCAAGGGCGTCGAACTGATCGGCCGTCTCGACGTGACCGAGCGCCTGCACCTGAACGCCAACTACACCTGGACGGACGCCAAGAACGCCGTCGGCGATCATGAAGGCAAGCGTCTGCGCCTGCGTCCCGAGCACATGGGCAATCTCGCGGCCGACTACGACTGGGCCTTCGGTCTGAAAACCGGCCTGTCCGTTCGCTACGTGGGCGAGACCTTCAATGACCTGGCGAACGCGGTGAAGGTCGACGCCTTCACCTTGGTCGACCTGCGGGCCTCCTATCCGATCGACGACAATCTGGAAGTCTACGGCCGGATCGAGAACGCCTTCGACGAGGACTACCAGACCGTGCTGGGCTACGGCACGGCCGGTCGCGGCGTCTTCGGCGGCGTGCGCGTCCGCTTCTGATGCGAAGGCCGGGCCGCCCTGATGTCGGGGCGGCCCGGCCAAACCTCTATTCCCGTTCGGCCCAGCGCAGCAGGGGAATGAGCGGCACGCCCCAGCCGATGCCCGCCATGGCGAAGAAGATCAGGTCGATCCACCAGGCCTTAGGCAACAGGGCGTGCAGCGTCACGGCGCCCCAGATCCAGAAGATCAGGAAGAACACCACCGCCACGGTGGCGACGAACCGGCGCGCGCGGGGCGGCATCAGCGCTTGTTCCTGAACAGGAAGAAGGCCGCCAGGCCGATCACCGTGGTCACCAGCGACCACAGCAGCCACTCCCAGTCCGTCAGGGCGGCGACCGCAAAGACGCGAATGGCCAGGAAGGCGCCGCAGGCCGCGCTGACCAGGGCCACCAGGATGACGGCCCCTATGCCTCGGCGTCCCGTCAGAAGGTCGGCGATCCACGCCAGAGCCACGGCGCCGATAACGGCGATGGCGATCTCGATATATTGCACCGGCCGGCGCTCCCTGACTGCTGTGCGACGCTTTGGCGAAGAAAGCGACTCGATCTTGCCACGCGGGAGGGGCATATCCCTCGGTTCCGCCGCCTGTGAAGAGGCGGCAAGCATATCGGGGCGAACGGCAGGCGTCGAATGAAGCGTATTGGGGATTTGGATCGCAGCCGCGCTGTGGCGCTGTGGCTGTTTTTCTGCGCGACCTTGGTGTTCGCAATGATCGTGGTCGGGGGGGCGACGCGCCTGACCGGATCGGGTCTGTCGATCACGGAATGGAAGCCCATCATGGGCGCGCTGCCGCCGATGAACCACGCTGACTGGGTCGAGGCGTTCGACAAGTACAAGGCCATCCCCCAGTACACCGAAGTGAACGCCGGCATGAGCATGGCGCAGTTCCAGTACATTTTCTGGTGGGAGTGGGCGCACCGGCTGCTGGGGCGTCTGATCGGCGCCGTCTTCGCCTTGCCCTTCATCGCCTTCCTGGCCTTCCGGGCGATCCCGCGTCGTCTGATCGGCCGCTGCGCCGTTCTTCTGGCTCTGGGCGGCCTGCAGGGGCTGATCGGCTGGTGGATGGTGTCCAGCGGCCTGGCCGAGCGCGTCGATGTAGCGCCGGAACGTCTGGCGACCCATCTGGGCCTGGCCTTCGTGATTTTTGCGGGCCTGATCTGGACGGGGCTGGAGGCGTGGGCCGGGGTTGACGCCAACCGTCCGTCGCGCGCCTGGACCTGGGCCGCGGGCCTGCTGCTGGGCGGGGTCTTCGTCCAGTGCCTGTTGGGTGGCCTGGTGGCGGGCGCCAAGGCGGGCCTGATCTACACGGACTGGCCGTTGATGAACGGAGCCTTCTTCCCGCCGATCGCGTGGGGGCAGGGGGCGTTGGCCTTCCTGCATGATCAGGGGCTGGTCCAGCTGAACCACCGCATCGGCGCATACATGCTGTTGTTCGCCGGCACCTTCTATGCGGTCCAGGCCCTGCGCGGGCGTCTGGACGGCGGGCTGGGGATCGCCGCCGTCATCTTTGCGGGCGCGCTGTGGTTCCAGGCGGGGCTGGGCGTCATGACCCTGATCCACGCCGTGCCGGTCACGCTGGGCGTGCTCCACCAGGCCGTGGCGGCGCTCGTGCTTGGGGCGGCGACGGTGAACCTGTGGCTGGTGCGGCGTTCGCGGCCGCGGATGTTCGCGTCCAGCCTGCGCTAAGCGTCACCACGGCTGAACAAAAAGGCCGCCCTCCGGATCGGAGGGCGGCCTTTTCAATATGGCGATGCGCTAGGGCGTCAGCCGATCTTCACCCGCGTTGCCGCTTCCGGCAGGTCCTCGCCGAAGGCGCGCTGATAGAACTCGGCGATGGTCGGCCGCTCCAGCTCGTCGCACTTATTCAGGAAGGTCAGCCGGAAGCTCAGGGCCAGGTCGCCGCCGAAGATGATGGCGTTCTGGGCCCAGGTGATGACCGTGCGGGGCGACATCACGGTCGAGATGTCGCCGTTCATGAAGGCGTTGCGGGTCATGTCGGCGACGCGGACCATGGCGGCGATCTGACGGCGGCCGTCGGCCGTGTCGTACTCAGGCGCCTTGGCCACGACGATCTCGGCTTCCACGTCGTGGTCGAGATAGTTCAGCGTGGTGACGATGTTCCAGCGGTCCAGCTGCGCCTGGTTGATCTGCTGGGCGCCGTGATACAGGCCCGTAGTGTCGCCCAGACCGACCGTGTTCGAGGTCGCGAACAGGCGGAACCACTTGTTCGGGCGGATGACCCGGTTCTGGTCAAGCAGGGTTAGACGCCCTTGCGCCTCCAGCACGCGCTGGATGACGAACATCACGTCGGGGCGGCCCGCGTCGTATTCGTCAAACACCAGGGCGACCGGGCGTTGCAGCGACCACGGCAGGATGCCTTCGCGGAATTCGGTGATCTGCTTGCCGTCCTTCAGGACAATGGCGTCCTTGCCGATCAGGTCGATCCGGCTGACGTGGGCGTCCAGGTTCACGCGCACCATCGGCCAGTTCAGGCGGGCGGCGACCTGCTCGATGTGGGTCGACTTGCCGGTGCCGTGATAGCCCTGGACCATCACGCGGCGGTCGTAGGCGAAGCCCGCGCAGATGGCGAGCGTCGTCTGCGGATCGAACCGATAGGATTCGTCGATCTCGGGCACGTGGCTGTCGCGCGTCTCGAAGGCGGGCACGACCATGTCGGAATCGATGCCGAACGCTTCTTTCAGCGTGACCTTGCGGTGCGGTTCCAGCGTGACGAGCGGATCGGGGGAGGCGTCGAGCGGAGAGGTCATGGCCACCACCTAGCGCCCTCGCGCGCGCGGCTCAACACGCGCGAGGGGCCGGACTGATGATTAGCGCTGGGCCGGTCGGATTATTCCGCCGAAAGGGCGACCTCGACGTTGCCGCGCGTGGCGTTGGAGTAGGGGCAGACCTGATGCGCCTTGTGGATAAGGTCGTTGATAACCGCCTCGTCCAATCCGTGGTCCGTGACCTTCAGCGTCACATCCAGGTTGAAACCTTCGCCGCGGGTGTTCTTGCCGAACCCGATGCCTGCCTCGACCTTGGTGTCAGGTCCCACAGGCGTCCCCGCCTTGCCGGACACCAGACGCAGGGCGCCCAGGTAGCAGGCGGCGTAGCCGGTTGCGAACAGCTGCTCCGGGTTGGTTCCGTCGCCGCCCTTGCCGCCCATTTCGGTCGGGACGGACAGGCGGACGTCGATCTTGCCGTCGTCGGTGGCCGAGCGGCCCTCGTCGCGTCCTCCGCCGGACGCCGTGGCGTGGGCGCGGTACAGGATTTCCATGGGCAGACTCCGAACATTTTGAAGGGCTGAAGCTGCTTCAACGCCTCTCAGAAACAACGGTTCTGTGATTCGGAATATCCACAGCGTGATGTTAACAATTGTCGCATCGCTCCCATTGGGGAGGGGCTGAGATGACCACGCTGCCGCAGTTCTTCTGCTATGTGTACGACGCGCCCGGCCGGACGCCTCAAATGCTTGCGCTTGAGGCCGACACCTTCCTTGAGGCGATCCGCGAGACGCGCCAGGTGATGCGCGGCGAAAGCGGCGCGGACGTCTTCGCGGAGATCTGGGACTCGTCTCAACTCGGCGGGCAGGTCACCCGCGTGGAGGCCTCGCCCGGCGGCGCCGGCCTGCTGAGGTCTCTCAAGCGTAACCGGCCTTTTTCAAGGTTTTCCAGGCCTTGATCACGCTCTGAAGTTTGACCTCGGCGCCACGGTCGCCGCCATTGGTGTCCGGGTGGAAGCGCTTCAAAAGCTCATGATAGCGGGCCTTCACCGCGGCCTTGTCGGCGCCCGGCTCCAGGTTCAGGTCCGCCAGGGCGGCGCGCTCCAGCTTGCCCATGCGCTGTTCAGGGGCCTCGGCGACCGGCGCTTCCTGGGTTCTGCGTCCGAACAGGCCGAAACTGTCGCGCCATGAACCGGCGCCTGAGGTGTTGTTCGTGCCGAACTTGGCGGCGAAGGCGGCCGCCTCGCGCGTCTGGGGGCCGGCCTTCATCTGCCAGGTGGGGCGGCCGCCGGTCATGGCCTCGTTTTCCTGGGCCGCGCGGATCTGGCCCTCGTTCATGCCGGCGTAGAAGTTCCAGCCCTTGTTGTACTGCCCCGCGTGGCCCTGACAGAAGTTGTAGAATTCGTTGATCTGCTCGCGCGACTTGGGCGCCTTGGCGGTCGCTGGGCGAGAGCAGTCGGGCCACTCGCAGCGCTTCTCGCCGGGCTTCAGGTGCAGGACGTCGGCCTCGGCCTGTTCCTCGTCGGGCCGGGGCGGCTTCACGCGGATATCGGTAAAGCGAGGCTTGTATTGAAAAGACGCAGACATCCTCCGAAGTGTAGGGCTGATTTGGACGGCTTCAAGGAACGACCGATGTCTAATGGCCCTGTGGCGACGATTATCCGCGAAAAACTGACAGCGGCCTTCGCTCCGAGCGTGATTGAGCTGGAGGACGACAGCTGGAAACACGCCGGCCACCACCACGAAGGGGGAATCGACGCCCAGGACGGCGGGGAAAGTCATTTCCAGCTGCGGATCGTTTCCACCGCCTTCGAAGGCATGAATCGCGTCGCGCGTCAGCGGGCGGTGAATACGGCTCTGAAAGACGAGCTCAGCGGCCCGGTCCACGCCCTGTCCATCCGCGCCCAGACGCCGGGCGAGGCCGCGGGCTGATATTCACCGATTTGGGATTACGTAGTTCTCCGCATTCATATCGTCTTAGAACTTTTGGCCATAGCGTCCGCCCCCGAAGCATATTGCAGCGAGCGGGGGCGTCGCCATGGTGGGTTCCGAAGGAATAGGGAAGGGGCTTGAAAGCCAGGAGGCCGGCAGCGCCGCCCAGGCTCTGTCCGCCATCCTGCAGACCCACTATCTGCGCTATCTGATCATCACCAGCTGGGCCGTGGGGCTGATCGCCACCGTGGGTCTGCTGCATGGCCTGCTGTGGTTCGCCGGAACCCTGGCCGCCGGGGCCCTGCGCGGCGTGGCGGAAAAGCGGATCAGCCGCAGCCAGAACGCTGAGGCCGGGTGGGACCGCATCTTCCCGATTGTGGGCGCTGTGACGACGGCCGCCTGGGCGGCGGCGCCGCTTATGGCCTGGTTTTCGGACTCGCTCTTCGGCCGCGAACTGGCGATCGCACTGCTGATCTCCGGCTATGTGCTGGTCTTCGCCCAACTGCGCAGCTCGCCCAAGCAGGCCATTGTGATTTCATCGCCCTACGGCGTCGCGGCGGCGATCATCGCTGTGACCCTGATCGGCGATCCAGCCTTCTGGCCCTTTCTCATGTTGGCGCCGTTCACGGCGGCCTCGCTGTTCGTCCTCGTGACGATGACCATGTTGCGCGAGGAACGCATCCGCGCCTTCCAGGAACACCAGGCGCATCTGATCGAGGAACTGGAGGCGGCCAGGGACAAGGCGAATGCCGCCAATGAAGCCAAATCCAACTTCCTCGGCGTCATTTCTCACGAACTGCGCACCCCGATGAACGGGGTGCTCGGCGCGGCGCAGCTGTTGAGCGCGACGCGGCTGGACGGCGCCCAGCGCGAATATCTGGCGATCATCCGCAACTCGGGCGACAATCTGCTCAGCCTGCTGAACGACATCCTCGACATGACCAAGATCGAGGCGGGGCGGATGAACTTCGAGTCCATCGACATCCAACTGGACGACCTTCACCGCCGCATCGTCGGCCCCTTCGAGGCGCAGGCCGAGGCCAAGGGACTGAGGTTCGTGTCCGAGTTCGAGGGCGATACGCCTGCCGTCGTGCGCGGCGACCCCTTGCGGGTCTGTCAGGTGGTGCAGAACCTGCTGTCCAACGCGGTGAAGTTCACCGAGAGCGGCGACATCCGCTTTGTGACGCGAAGCCGCCGTATCTCCGAGCGCCGCGTGGCGTTCGAGTTCGCGGTTCACGACAGCGGCGCAGGGATTTCGGAAGGCGACATGGATCAGTTGTTCCAGCCCTTCACCCAGATCGACGCTTCGTCGACACGACGCTTCGGCGGCACGGGTCTGGGCCTGACGATTTCGCGACGCCTGGCCAACATCATGGGGGGCGACATCACGGTGCAGTCTCAGGTCGGCTCGGGGTCGGTCTTCACCTTCGCTGTCGAGGGCGAGGTCGTCTGCTGGGAAGATGAGGCCGCTCAGGCCGACGCGGACGCCGATAGCATCGAACCGGACGGCATGAAGGTGCTGGTCGTCGAGGATCACCCGGTCAACCGCATGATCCTTGAGGCGTGGATGGGCTCGACCGGACGCCGCACCACGACGGCTGAAAACGGCCAGGAGGCGGTCGATATTGCTCAACATCAGGCGTTTGACCTGATCATCATGGACGTGAACATGCCGGTCATGGACGGCCTGACTGCCACCCGTCTGATCCGCGCGGGCGGCGCCAACGCGGAAACGCCGATCGTCGTGCTATCGGCGTCGGCCCGGAACGAGGACCACGAAGCCGGCATGGCGGCTGGGGCCGACGCCTACCTGAACAAGCCGATCGATTTCCGCAGTCTTGCCGGCCTTATGACCCAGGCCAAGGGCGGGCGGCCCGCGCTTCAACAGTCAGTCGAGAGCGAAGCCGCCTGACGGATACGGAAACGCTTGCGAGGTTCGGCGTTCCGTAAGGCCACGACCGAATCTCAGGAGCCGATTTGCGCCGTTTCGCCGAACTGCTTGATCGACTGTCGCTGACTGCGTCGCGCAAGGCGAAGCTGGTTCTCTTGCGCGATTATCTCCGGTCGACGCCCGATCCGGATCGGGGCTGGGCGCTGGCGGCGCTGACCGGCGACCTGGCGTTCTCTGCAGCCAAGCCGGCCATGATCCGCAAGGCCGCCGAGGCGCGGGTCGATCCTGTGCTGTTCGGCTGGTCCTACGACTATGTGGGCGACCTGGCCGAGACGGTCGCCCTGATCTGGCCGTCCGATCCCGAACACCGGCCCAACCGCGAGCCGTCGCTGGGCGAGGTCGTTGACGCGCTGCAGGGCGCAGGCCGGCAAGAGGCGCCCCGTCTGATCGAAGGCTGGCTGAACGCCCTGGAGCCGAAAGGGCGCTGGGCGCTGTTGAAGCTGGTCACGGGCGGTCTGCGCGTCGGCGTGTCGGCGCGCCTGGCGCGCACCGCTGCCGCCATGATGCGGCCGGACGCCGTCAGCGCGCCTCCTACGCCGGAAGGCGGCGAGCAGGCCGCCGTCCTGCCGCCGGTCGACGTCGCCGACATCGAAGAGGTCTGGCATGGGCTGAGCGCGCCCTATGGCGACCTGTTCGCCTGGCTGGAAGGGCGGGGCGAACGCCCCAGCGCCGAGGCTTCCGGCCGCTTCCGTCCCGTCATGTTGGCGACCGCTCTGGATGAGGCGGCGGATATGTCCCGTCTGGACCCGACAGACTTCGTGGCCGAGTGGAAATGGGACGGCGTGCGGGTTCAGGCTGTGCGCGAAGGCGGGGTGACGCGGCTCTATTCCCGTACCGGCGACGACATTTCGGCGGCGTTTCCCGACGTGATCCAGGCTCTGACCTTTGAGGGCGCAGTAGATGGCGAACTGCTCGTCGTGCGCGATGGCGCTGTCGCTCCTTTCGGCGACTTGCAGCAGCGGTTGAACCGCAAGACGGCCAGCGCGCGATTGATGCAGGACTATCCAGCGGCCATCCTGGCCTACGACCTGCTTGCCGAGGGAGAGCAGGACGTGCGCGCGCTGCCTCTGACGGAGCGTCGAGAGCGGCTCGAACGTCTGGTGTCCCGACATGAGAGCGACCGGCTGGCGCTGTCGCCGTTGCTGACCCACGCGACCTGGGACGATCTGGCGGCCTTGCGGGCCGATCCGCCGGTCGGCGCCGCTGCCGAAGGCCTGATGCTGAAACGCCGCGACAGCGCCTATGTCGCTGGCCGCCCGAAAGGGCCGTGGTTCAAATGGAAGCGCGATCCTCACGTCATCGACGCGGTTCTGATGTACGCCCAGCGGGGCCACGGCAAACGGTCCGGCTTCTATTCCGACTACACGTTTGGGGTCTGGACCGAGGAGGGCGCGCTGACGCCGGTCGGCAAGGCCTATTTCGGCTTCACCGACGAGGAGTTGAAACAGATCGACAAATTCGTGCGCGACCACACCACCGATCGTTTCGGCCCCGTTCGCGCGGTTCGCGCCGAACGCGATTTCGGCCTGGTTCTTGAGATCGCCTTCGAGGGGCTTCAACGCTCGACGAGGCACAAATCGGGGGTCGCCATGCGCTTCCCGCGCGTCAGCCGCATCCGCTGGGACAAGCCCGCGCGCGAGGCGGATACGCTCGAGACGGTGCTCGATCTGCTGGACGCCATCGAGCGCGGCGGCGGTCGGGTCAGCGCCGGTGAAAAAGCTTGAGCGTCGGGGCTTCCAATCGGCTCCACGTGCGTTAGACCCGGTTCATGCTCATGAATTTCCTGCATAGTCCCGTCGTGCTGGCCGAGCCCCTGGCTCAGGCGATGGCCGCCGGCGAGCAGAGGCTGAGCATGGACGCCGCTATCCTGGCCAAGGCTATGGATCTGCTGGGCGATTTCGCGGTCAACCTGGCCATTGCGGCGATCATCTTCGTCCTGACCCTGCTCGCCGCGCGCTGGGCCTCGGGCGCGGCGCGGAAGATTTTGGGCCGGACGCGGCTGGTGCGGCGCGATCCCACGGTGCTGGCCTTCATGGTGCAGATCGTGCGGGTGGTGGTCGTCATCATCGGCATGATCGCTGTACTGCAGCGCCTGGGCGTGCAGACGACCTCCATCATCGCCGTTCTGGGCGCCGCCTCGCTGGCGGTCGGCTTGGCTCTTCAAGGGACGCTGTCGAATGTGGCGGCGGGGGTGATGCTGCTGATCCTTCGCCCCTATCGCGTGGGCGAGGCCATCGACGTGGGCGGCGCCTCCGGAACGGTGCAGAAGCTTGATCTGTTCACCACCCAGCTGACCAACGCCAACAACCACAAGATCGTCATTCCGAATTCCAAGGTGTTGAGCGACGTCATCGTCAATGTGACGGGCCAGCGGACGCGCCGGATCGAGATCAAATTCACTGTGGGCTACGGTGAAAACCTGAAGGACGCCTGCGCCGTTCTGGCGTCGGTCGCCAGGGTGAACGACAGGGTGCTGAAGGATCCGGCGCCGTGGACCGGGGTCACGGGTCTGTTGGACAGCTCGGTCCAGATCACCCTGCACGCCTGGGTCAACAACGCCGACTGGTGGCAGACCCAGTCCGACCTGATGCAGGCGGGCAAGGAGGCGCTGGACGAGGCCGGTATCGAGATTCCCTTCCCGCACCAGGTCGAGGTGCCGGCGAAGGACGCCAAGTTCGCGCGGGTCGTCATGGCCCCGCTGGAAAACGATGCGGCTCAGGACGGATCGTCCGGCCGAGGGGGAGAGTGACCCGTGCGTTTCGACTTCGGTTCCGACAATACGGCGGGCATGGCGCCCTCGGCCCTTCAGAGCCTCATCGCGGCCAATACCGGCTTCGCGCGGGCCTACGGGGCGGATGGGACCTCGGCGCGAGCCGCCGACCTGATCCGTCAGACGCTGGACGCCGACGCCGAGGTGCGCTTCCTGTTCAGCGGTACGGCGGCCAACGCCATCGGCCTGTCGATGCTGGCGCGTCCCTATGAGGCGGTGCTAGCCCACCACGCCGCCCATATCTGCACGGATGAAACTGGCGCGCCTGGCTTCTTCGGTCACGGCGTCGGCCTGATCGGGCTGCCCGGCTACTCGGGCAAGATCGACGTGGCGGCGCTGCACGCCGCTCTGGAAGAGCCTGTCGTCGGCCACCGCCAGCCTGCCGCCGCCCTCAGCCTGACCCAGGCGACCGAGTACGGCGCCGTCTATTCCGAGGAAGAGCTTCGTCACCTGATCGAGCCCGCCAAAAGCGCTGGGCTTGGCGTCCATATGGACGGGGCGCGGCTGGCCAACGCCGTGGCCGCGGGTTTCGACCCCAAGAATATCGCGCGGCTGGGCGTGGATGTTCTGTCGTTCGGCGGCGCCAAGGCCGGCGCGCACTGTGTCGAGGCGCTGGTCATCTTCGACAAGGGCCTGACGCGGCGGATCGACAACCGGCTGAAGCAGGCGGGTCAGACGGCGTCCAAAGGGCGGCTGCTGGCGGCGCCGCTGTTAGGTCTGCTGGAAAGCGGCGACTGGTTGTCGGGCGCCGCCCACGCCAATCTGATGGCTCAGCGTCTGGCGGACGGCATCGAGGCCCGGACGTCCTTCGTTCTCGCCCATCCGGTCGAGTCCAATGCGGTTTTCGTGCGCATGCCTGAAGAGGCGCATCAGGCGCTGAACGCCGTCGGTTGGGCCTGCTATCAGTTCGACGACGGTTCGGTGCGGTTCGTCTGTTCCTGGGCGACCGAAGAGGCGGCGGTGGACGCCCTCATCGACGCTGTGGCGAGCCTGAACTGAGGTGGCGGTCCGGTTCCGCCTCGATGGCATGACGACGGCGGAGCGCGGCGATGCGGGGTGAACGCTCGGGACGGCGCGGCGATGTCGCGACCAAGGCCATGAACGCTGGCGTCGATCCCTCTCAGCAGGACGCGCCGCCGACGCTGGAGGCGCTGAAGAACCTGATCGGCGTGGTGGCGCGGTCCGGCGCGCCGCAACTGCCTTGGCGCGTGACGGGCGCGATCCTGCTCACGCTGGCGGGCAAGGGGCTGGGCGTGCTGGCGCCGCTGGTGCTGGGCGCGGCGGTCAACCATCTGGCGGCCGATCAGGGGCCCGCGGCGTCCGTGGGGCTGGGCTTCGCCGCCTTCGCCGTGGGCTGGGCGGTGGTGCGCTTCCTGTCAGCGGCGACGCCGCAGTTGTCGGACGTGGTGTTCGCCCCCGTGCGCGCGGCGGCCCAGCGAAAGACGGCGGCCGAGACCTTCGCCCACGCCCTCAGCCTGTCGCTGGACTTCCACCAGACCAAGCGCTCCGGCGCCTTGTCGCGCGTGATGGACCGGGGCTCGCGCGCGGTGGACTTCCTGCTGCGCATCCTGATGTTCAACCTGGGGCCGACGGTGCTGGAGCTGCTGCTGGCGGCGGCGGTGCTGGGCGGCAAATACGACTGGCGTTTCGGCGCGGTCGCGGTGGCGGTCGTGCTGGTCTATGCGATCACGACCTTCGCCATGGCCAACTGGCGGCTGGAGCACCGGCGCGCCATGAACGCCGCCGACAGCGAGGCGGCGGGCCTGTCGGTGGACGCCCTGCTGAACTATGAGACGGTCAAGTCGTTCGGCGCCGAGAGCCGCGCGGCCGAGGCCTATGACCGATCTCTGTCGACCTATGTTCAGGCCTCGCTGAAGGCGAACACCTCGCTGGCGGCGCTGAACCTGATTCAGGGCCTGATCATGAACGTGGGCCTTGGCGTCATGGCGGTCATGGCCGGGTTCGAGGCGGCGGCCGGACGGATGGGGCCGGGCGATGTGACAGCCGCCGTGCTGATCATGATCTCCCTCTATGCGCCGCTGAACATCCTTGGCTTCGCCTATCGAGAGATCCGCCAGTCCTTCATAGACATGGAGGAGATGCTTAAGGTGACGCGACAAGCGCCGCAGGTGGCGGACGCGCCCGACGCCGTGGCCCTGACCCGGCCTGAGAGCGGTGGCGGCGCCGAGATCGTCTTTGATCATGTGGGCTTCCGGCACGACGCGCGGGCGGCGGGACTGGACGACGTCAGCTTCGTCACGCCCGCCGGCACGACGACCGCCCTGGTGGGGCCGTCCGGCGCTGGCAAATCGACCATCGTCAAACTGGCCCTGCGCCTGCTGGACCCACAGGAAGGCGCGGTGCTGATCGACGGTCGGGACGCGCGCGGCCTGACCCAGGCGTCGCTGCGTTCCGCCGTGGCCCTGGTGCCGCAGGACGTGGCTCTGTTCAACGACACCATCGCCGCCAACATCGCCTTCGCCCGTCCTGATGCGGACGACGCAGCGATCTGGGCCGCAGCCGAGGGCGCCGAACTGGCCGATTTCATCCGCAGTCTGCCCGACGGCATGGAGACCCGCGTCGGCGAGCGAGGCCTGAAGCTCTCCGGCGGCGAGCGCCAGCGTGTCGGCATCGCCCGCGCCCTGCTGGCCGATCCCTGCATCCTGATCCTGGACGAGGCGACCAGCGCCCTGGACAGCCGCACCGAAGCGGCCATTCAGAAGACGCTGCGCAAGGCGAGGGCAGGGCGCACGACCCTGGTGGTGGCGCACCGCCTGTCCACCGTGGCCGACGCCGATCAGATCCTGGTGCTCAAGGCGGGCCGCGTCGTCGAGCGCGGCGCCCACCATGAGCTGGTGGCGCGTCAGGGCGGGGAATATGCGGCCCTGTGGCGCAAACAGACGCGCGGCGCCAGGACGCAGGCCCCTCAAACCTGACTGAGCTTAGTCCTTGGCGCCGGGGACCTTGGCCTTCAGCACGTCTTTGAGGCTGTCCAGCACCTGGGCGCGGGCGTCGTCCGCCTCGCTCGGCAGCGTCAAAAGGAGGCGCAACGCCTGGGCGTGGACAGTAACGATCCGCCAGTCGAACGCCTGATCTTCCGGCGCCGCGTCGATCAGATCGCACAGATTGGCGGCTGCGGTGCAGATGTCCTTCATCTCGAATGGCCCGGCCGCATCGATCACGGCGCTGGAGCGGGCATAGGCCTGATCCAACGCGGCGGAGGCTTCGTCGGGACTGGAGGGAGGCTTCATCCCCGCCAAAGCGGACACCTGTTCCTCGATGACCTCCCGGCTGCGGGTCTCATATTCCGCCAGGTTGGCGCGCGCCTGCTTCAGCGCGGTTCCGACGCTGACGCCGCCGGGCTGGTCGATCAGGGTCGACAGGCGCGAGCGACGACGATTGTGCGTGATGACGGTCATAGATTGATCGAGCCTCTTCGCTGGGCCTCGAATTCCGCCTTGCGGATCTCCTCGGAACGACGCTCGGGACCGGGCCAGGGTTCCTCCCTGAAGCGACGGTCCGGGCCGAAATAGTCGCCGACCTCCAGGAAGGGGCGATTATCCTTGGCCACCCAGACGATGCGTTCCAGCAGCACTCCGGCGCTGAACGGCTTGGTGATCAGGAAGTTGGCCCCGCAGTCGCGCGCCTCAGACACCTTGGAGCGGCGGACGTGGGCGGCGGTCATGATGACGGGCGCATAGGCGTTCGGTTCCAGCCCCGAGCGACGCAGCCAACGCACGAACTCATAGCCGCTCATGCCCGGCATTTCGCAGTCCACCAGGATCAGATCGACCGGGTGGGTCTGCAGGACCTTGATGGCTTCCGCCGCTTGGGCGCACGCATGGCGGACCTTGATGCCGAACCCTAGCAGAGCCTGAGTCGTCAGCTCCATCGCGAAGGGGGAGTCGTCGATGACCATGGTCATCGCCCCATCGAAGTTGAAGACCGCACTTTCGCGCAGGGTTTCGCCGACCCCGTTCATGCTGCGCATGAGAGCCTCGAATCACGCATTACGGAACCTTGGACGAATCGCATCGGCGCAGCTTCGACGCCGACGAGCCGCCTTGCAACGGCTCGCGCGTCCGATCAGCCCAGACGGCCGATGGCGTAGAAACGGTCGGCGCGCTGCTTCTTCAACTGCTCGGCCGACAGGCCGGACATGGCCTTGAGTTCTTCTTCCAGCACCTGGCCAACGTTCTGGATCGCCTTTTCGCGGTCGGCGTGGGCGCCGCCCAGCGGCTCGGGGATCACGCGGTCGACGATCTTCAGCTCGATCAGGTCCGGCGCCGTGATCTTCATGGCATTGGCCGCGTCCTTGGCCCGCGAGCCGTCGCGCCACAGGATGCCCGCCGCGCCTTCCGGCGAGATGACTGAATAGATGGAGTGTTCCAGCATCAGCACGCGGCTAGCGGCGGCGATGGCGATGGCGCCGCCCGAACCGCCTTCGCCCGTCACCGTGGCGATGGAGGGCACGCCCAGCGTCAGGCCGCGCTCGGTCGAACGGGCGATGGCCTCAGCCTGGCCGCGCTCCTCGGCGCCAAGGCCCGGATAGGCGCCGGCGGTGTCGACGAAGGTCAGGACGGGCAGGCCGAACTGCTCGGCCATGTCCATCAGGCGCACGGCCTTGCGATAGCCCTCGGGGCGGGCCATGCCGAAGTTGTGGATGATGCGGGTCTGGGTGTCGTGGCCCTTTTCATGGCCCATGATCACGACCGGCTGGCCGCGGAAACGGGCCAGACCGCCCAGGATCGCCTGGTCGTCGCCGAACTGACGATCGCCGTGCAGTTCCACGAAGTCTGTGAACAGGCCGTCGACGTAGTCGATGAAGTGGGGGCGCTGCGGGTGGCGCGCGACCTGGGTGCGCATCCACGGGTCAAGGTTGGCGTATGCCTTCGTGCGCATGGCGTCGGCCTTTTTGCGCAGGGCGGCGATCTCGGTCTCGAAGGATCCGCTGGTCGGCGCCAGCAGCGACAACTCGGCGATCTTGGCGTCCAGTTCGGCGATCGGCTTTTCGAATTCGAGATAGTGCGTGGCCATTAGGCGTCCGTGAGGAGGAAGCGCGCATTGCGCTACGGAAGGCGGCGGAACCTAGAGCGCCGAACGCTTCGGAGCAAGCGCGGGTTCAGTCGTCCTTCGCCAGAGGATGGTTGGCGTGGACCACCTGGGACAGGCGGTCGGTAGCGACGTGGGTGTAGATCTGGGTGGTTGAGATGTCGGCGTGACCTAACAGCGTCTGGACCACGCGCAGGTCGGCCCCGCCTTCCAGTAGGTGGGTGGCGAAGGCGTGGCGCAGGACGTGGGGGCTGACGCGCGACGGGTCGATCCCGGCTGAAAGGGCCGCCTGATCCAGCAGTTGGGCGAAGCGGCGCGGGGTCAGATGGCCGCTCTTGCCATGGGAAGGAAACAGCCACGGACTATCGGGCGCGCCGGATTTGCGCGCGGCGTCGCGGGCGTCGAGCCAGGCCTTGATGGCTTCCCGCGCGGCAGCGTTGAGGGGCGCCAGACGCTCCTTTCCACCCTTGCCGCGCACGATCAGATAGGCCGGATCGCGCCGCACGGCCTCGACCTTGAGCCCCAGCAACTCGGACACGCGCAGGCCCGAGGCGTAGGCCATCTCGACCAGGGCGATCAGGCGCAGGCCCGCCGCGCCGTCGTGGGCGCTGGCGGCGGCCAGCAGGGCCTCGACCTCGTCGCGGCTCAGGGTCTTGGGCAGGCTGCGTCCCTGCTTGGGCGCATCGAGACGGCGCGACGGATCATCGGCCCGCCAGCCTTCGCCCAGGGCGAAGCGGTAGAACTGCCTCACCGAGACGCGGCGGCGTGCGGCGGTGGCGGCCGACAGCCCGCGCCGCGACAGATCGGCGAACCACGCCTCCAGCGCCTCCTGCGGCGCAGCCATCAGGCCCCCGTCGCCCAGCCAGTTTTCCGCATCCGCCAGGTCCCGGCCATAGGCGGCCAGCGTATGGGGCGAGGCGTCGCGCTCGACCGCCATCATCTCAAGGAAGGCTTCGATCTGCGGTGTCATGCCGTGTCAGGTCGTCTCTTCTGAGGTGTGGAGCCGGGCGGCGTCTCGTGTAGAGGGTATAGGAGCCATGCCTTCCGACGCCTCGCCTGATTCCTTCCCGCTGTCTTCTGTCCGCACCATAGCTCTGGTGGGGCTGATGGGCGTCGGGAAATCGACCGTGGGGCGACGGCTGGCCCAAAGGCTGGGCCTGCCGTTCGCCGATGGGGATCAGGTGATCGAGGAAGCGGCGGGCATGACCGTCAGTGAGATCTTCGCCTCGCGTGGCGAGGCCGAGTTCCGGGCGGGCGAGGCGCGGGTGATGCGCCGCCTGCTGGAAGGGCCGCCGATCGTGTTGGCGACCGGGGGCGGCGCAGTGCTCAACCCCGACACGCGCGCCTTGATGAAGCAACACGCGGTCAGCGTCTGGATGCGGGCCGATCTGAAGGTGATCGCCGAACGTGTAGGCCGGCGCGACACGCGCCCCCTGTTGCGCGGACGCGACCCGCTGGTGGCGCTGAACGAGTTGGCGCGGGCACGCTACCCCATCTACGCACAGGCCGATGTGACCGTCGATGTGGGCGGCGGCTCGCACGGTCAGGCCGTGGACGCCATTCTGAAACAGTTGCGCCGGTTCGGGCGGCAGGAGACCAAGCGATGACGACGACGATCCCGGTCGCGGGCGGCGCCTTCGCCCCCTATGAGGTCGTGGTCGGGCGCGGCTTGCTGAAGGCGGCGGGGGCCGAGGTCGCCGCCCTGAAGCCGACGCGGGCCTTCATCGTCAGCGATGAGACGGTGGCGGCCATTCACGGCGAGACGGTGCGCGCCTCTCTGGCGGCGGCCGGCCTGGAGACCGGACTGGCAACCGTCCCGGCGGGGGAGGCCTCCAAGTCGTTTGAACAGCTTGAGGCTGTTCTGGATCGCCTGCTGGCCGAGGGGCTGGATCGAAAGAGCATGGTCGTCGCCCTGGGCGGCGGCGTGGTGGGCGACCTGGCCGGGTTGGCCGCCGCACTGTTCATGCGCGGCATTGATTTCGTGCAGATTCCAACCACCCTGCTGGCCCAGGTGGATTCCTCGGTCGGCGGCAAGACGGCGATCGATACGCCGCGCGGCAAAAACCTGATCGGCGCCTTTCACCAACCGCGCCGGGTGCTGGCGGACATCGAGGCGCTGGCCACCCTGCCGGTGCGCCAGGTGCGCTCGGGCTGGGCCGAGGTGCTGAAGCACGGCCTGATCTGCGACGCGGCCTTCTTCGACTGGCTTGGCGGGGAGGGCGCGGCCGGGGCAAGCGGCGACCCGGATGCGCTGGAGAGGGCGGTGATCCGCTCGGTCGAGATCAAGGCCCAGATCGTCGGCGAGGACGAGAAGGAGGCGGGCCGCCGCGCCCTGCTGAACCTGGGCCACACCTTCGGCCATGCTTTGGAGGCCGAGCTGGCTTTCGCAGACACCCTGACCCACGGCGAGGCGGTGGCTTTGGGCTGCGCCCTGGCCTTCCGCTATTCGGCGCAGCAGGGTCTGTGCCCGGCCGCGGAGGCCGAGCGCGCAGAGGCGGGCATCCGCGCGGCGGGCCTGCCGACGCGGCTGTCGGATGTGGATCATCGCTTCGCCGTCGACGCCTTGATCGCGCGCATGGCGGGGGACAAGAAGGCCGAGGGCGGGCGTCTTACGCTGATCCTGGCGCGGGGCGTGGGCGAAGCTTTCACCGATAAGGACGTCGATGCCGAGGCGGTGCGCGCCTTCCTGATCGGAGAGGGCGCGGCGGAGGCCTAGTCGACCGCCCGGCACTCGGTCGGTTCGCGATTGGCGGCGCTCCATGTCGCCATGACGCCCTTGCCGCGCAGTTCATAACCCGAGGCGCGATACCAGATGCCGTCAGCGGCGCGCTCCTGATACAGATCGACCGCCTCGCCGTTGGAGTTGCGCACGGTCGCCATCTGGCGCGGGTTGTCGAAATCGACCGACAGCCGCTCGGAGTTGTTGCAGAGGTAAACCGCGTGGATGACGCGGTTCAAAGCGCGGTCCTGAAGTTCCGCGCCGGTACGGCGGCGGGCGGTCTGGGCGTCAATGGCGCGCTGGCGCACCGCATCGCCGTCGGTCGGCGCCTCGCGCGGCTCCTGCCCGCAGGCCGACAACAGAATGAGGGCGGAAACGGCGACGGTCGGCCATAGGGTGCGGGTCGGCAATGGAGGCCCTCTCAAGGTCAAGCTTGGAGCTTCAACGCCCGGTGTCGCCCGGCGTTCCTGCCCGGGGTTTCCGCCGGGAGCGGAAGAAGCCGCGGAGCATCTCGGCGGCCGCGTCGGCCAGGACGCCGCCCTCGGTCGCGGGCCGCCAGTGACAGGTCGGCTGGTCGAAGAACCGCCCGCCGTGCAGCACGGCGCCGCCCTTGGGATCGCCGGCTCCCCAGACCACCCGGCCGATGCGGGCGTGGCTGATGGCGCCCGCGCACATGGCGCACGGCTCCAGGGTGACATAGAGGGTCAGGTCCGTAAGGCGATAATTCTGCAACGTCGCCGCTGCATCGCGCAGCGCGATGATCTCGGCATGAGCGGTCGGATCATGGGCCGTGATGGGCCCGTTTTGCCCGCGCCCAAGCACTTCGCCGGTGTTTTCGTCCACGATCACGGCCCCGACGGGCACCTCGCCAGCCTCAGCCGCCGCTTGCGCCAGATCGAGCGCCATGCTCATGAACCGCTCATCATGGATCGCCATCCCAAAGACAACGACAAGAAGCCCCGCTCCCGTCAAGACGACGGTGGGCGCGGTCCCCGTAATTTCGCCGACAAGGGCCCGCGAAAGCCCTTCGACAAGGACGGCAAGCCGGGCGGGAAGCCCCGCGACCGCGCCGAGGGCCGTTCGGGGGGCAAGCCTGGAGCGGAAGCCAAGGCGCCCGAGCGCACCGAGCGAATCGCCAAGGTCATGGCCCGCGCCGGCATCGCCTCGCGCCGCGAGGTCGAACGGCTGATCGGTCTGGGCAAGGTGGCGGTGAACGGCCGCATCCTGGACACGCCCGCCGTGCTGGTGAAGCGCGACGACAAGATCACCGTCGACGGCAAACCGATCGGCGCCGCTCAGGCCACGCGGGTCTGGCGCTATCACAAGCCTGCGGGCCTGATCACCAGCCACAACGACCCGGCGGGCCGTCCCAATGTGTTCGACGCCCTGCCCAGCGGTCTGCCGCGCGTGATTTCGGTCGGCCGCCTCGATCTGGCGACCGAGGGTCTGCTGCTGCTGACCAACGACGGCGAACTGAGCCGGGCGCTGGAACTTCCTGACACCGCCCTGGTGCGTCAGTACCGCGCCCGTGCGCGCGGCCGCATCACCCAGGAGCAGTTGGACAAGCTGAAGGACGGCGTGGTCGTCGACGGGATCCGCTATGGTCCGGTCGAAGCCACCATCGACAAGGCCAAGGAGAAGGCGGACGGCGAGAAGTCCTCGGCCAATCTGTGGCTCAGCGTCCAGATCACCGAGGGCAAGAACCGGGAAGTCCGCAAGGTGCTGGAGAGCGTCGGCCTGACGGTCAACCGCCTGATCCGCCTGGCCTACGGTCCGTTCCAGCTCGGCACCCTGCCGGTCGGCGCGGTCGAAGAAGTCGGGCCGCGCGTGATCCGCGAGATGCTGGCCGAGCATATCCGCCCCGAGAACCTGCCGACTGGCAACACGGTCGAAACGCCCGCGCCGACGCCCGGCCGCCGCACCGGCACGCCGATCGTGCGCGGCAAGTCCGGCTCGGCCATGTCGGACCCGTCGCGCAAGCCCAGCCGCGTGCGCGCCGCTGAAACGGCGGCCGAAGAGGGCGCCGAGTTCGGCAAACCCGCCAAGAAGGACGGCTGGGCCAAGGCCAAGCCGAAGTTCGAGCATTCCAAGAGCTTCAAGCCGCGCGCCCGTCCGGGCGAGGGTGAAGGCGCTGGGAACGACGACCGCCCGCGCCGCCCGTTCAAGCCGCGCGAACCGCGCGCCGACCAGTTCATCGACGACCGTCGCGGCCCGCCCAAGGGCGGCCGCCCGGGCGGCAAGCCCGGCGATAAGCCTTTCGGCCGTCCCGGCGGCGCGGGCGGGCGTTCCGACGCGCGTCCTACCGATCGCTTCGGCGAGCGGTCGGGCGACCGGCCCGGCGGGCCTCGCGGCGAGGGCAGGCCGTTCGGGAGTAAGCCGTTCGGGGCCAAGCCCTCTGGCGGCAGGCCTTTCGGCGGCAAGCCTTCGGGCGGCGGCGGTCGCGGCGGCCCGCGCGGGCGCGGCTGATCCATGCGCATCGTAGCTGGCAGCCTGAAAGGGCGCGCCATCGTCACGCCCGAGGGGCAGAACACGCGGCCGACATCGGATCGGGCGCGTCAGGCGATCTTCAACGTGCTGGAGCACGCCCCCTGGGCCGAGGGGCTGCATGAGGCGCGGGTCATCGATCTATACGCCGGCTCGGGGGCCCTGGGGTTCGAGGCTCTGTCGCGCGGGGCGGGCTTCTCCCTGTTCGTCGACACCGACGACGGCGCGCGCGGCGCGATCCGCGAGAACATGGACGCCTATGGGCTGTTCGGGCGGTGCCGGGTGCATCGACGCAGCGCGACGGACCTGGGACCGCGCCCCGGTTCGGCGGGCGAGGCCTTCACCCTGGCCTTTCTGGACCCGCCCTACGCCAAGGGGCTGGGGGAACAGACGCTGGCGCGGTTGCTGGAGGGCGGCTGGCTGGCGCCGGGCGCCATCGTGGTGTTCGAGCGCGGCTCGGACGAGCCCGACATCGACACGCCCGGCTATGAGCGGTTGGACGCGCGCGACTACGGCGCCGCGCGCGTCCTGTTCCTCAGGGCGTCAGAAGGTTCGGCCTGAAGTCCGGTTGTCGGCCCGGCTGCGCAGGCGGCTGAGGCCCTCGCGGTTGACGACATAGGGGCCGCCGTTGCGGGACTTGATGACGCCCTTGCGCTTCAGGCTGCGCCATTGATCCAGGTTGCAGCCGTCCAGCACCCAGCCTTCGCGGGTGAAGCAGCGCGCGGCCAGGATGCGGCCCTGTTCGTCGCGTTCCAACAGGATGCGACCGCCCTGGGCGAGGGCGTGGAGCGTGCGTTGCTCCGCACGTGACAGGTTCATGGGATTGAGATTTCCAAGGCACGAGAAAACACGCGCCCGGCGCAACGAGGCGCGGGGCGGGCTCAGGAGGCCTCTGGACGATCAGCGTCCGGCCCTATGCCGTGGCTACAATCTCAAACATGGTTCGATCCCATTGGGGGACGGGCCGGACTTCTAGCGCGGGGCGGCGGCGACGGCTAGGCTTGGCCGCATGACCATGCACCGCCGCGCCTTCCTCGCCGCAAGCGCCGCCGTCGCCGCTGCGCCCGCCGTAGCCCGCGCCGAAACCGGCTGGACGCCCCGCGCCTCGATGTCGTGGCCGACGCAGGAGATCTATTGCGCGGCGCTGGACGATTCGATCACGGTCGCCGGCGGCCTGGTGCGCTCGGCCACAGGCGGACTTCACATCAATGATCGAACCGCCGTCTATGACGCGAGGGCCGACCGCTGGAGCGAGGGGCCGCGACTGCCGCAACCGCGCCATCACCCGATGCTGGCGGCGGCGGCCGGGCGCGTCTGGGCCTTCGGCGGCTATGACCGGCGCGACGGCGGCGAGTGGACCGCCATGACGGATATCTGGGCCATCGACCTAGGCGTCTGGGCTCAGGTCGGTGAGATGCCCGAGCGTCTGTGCGAGACCGTGGGCCTGTCGCTGGGCGATCGGGTGCACCTGATCACCGGCCGCTCGCCCAAGGGCGAAGCGAACGGCCAGTGGAACGATCAGGGCGACGTGGCGACGCACCTGGTCTTCGACGCCGCCGCCAACCGCTGGGACAAGGCGCGGCCGGCGCCCATGGCCCGCAACAGCGCGGCGGGCGCGGTGCTGGGCGGCAAGCTGTTCGTGGCCGGCGGCCGCACGGTGGATGGCGGCGGAACGGGGCGGCTGGACTGCTATGATCCCGCCGAAGACCGCTGGGACACGCTGGCCCCGATCCCGGCCTCGCCCGCGACCGGGAGGCAGGTCGGCGGCGGCCTGGCCATGGCCGAGGCGGGCGGCAGGCTGGTCGCCTTCGGCGGAGAATGGTTCGACCGGCCGGGCGGCGGGGTCTTCGCCGAGACCTGGATTTATGAGCCGACCCGCGACGCCTGGGCGGCCGGTCCGGCGATGCGGACGCCCCGCCACGGCCTGGCGGCGGCCAGCGTGGACGGTATGGTTTACGCCATCGGCGGCGGCGAGGTGGTGTCGGGCGGCAAGGCCAGCGGGTTGGTCGAGGCGCTCACCCTCTGAGGCGCTCTAACCTGGCGTCGCGGGCGGCCCTATCGACCTCCAGCATTTCAACGAACTGTGATTTGTTAAATGCGCGCGCATGCGGATTCAGTGGGTCTTCCGTGGAGAATGCGCATGGCCTTCACATTGGACGGGACCATAAGTCTGGAGGATATCGCCGCCCTCCTAGCGTTCGCTCTCGCTTTCTGGGGCGCCTGGCGCGCAATCAGGGACGTGTCGCGCCAACTGCGTGACGTGACCTACGCGGAATTAGATCGACTCTATTTCGACCTGCAGCGCGCGGCGCTGGACTATCCTGCCGCCAGCATTGCTCCGCCTTTGGAGGGGAGGGACAAGCGCTCGATCAAGAACCGGCGACGCTACGAAATATACGCCGGGATGGTCTGGAACTTGGTTGAAACGGTGGACGACCGTTGCGATCAGGACGCCAATCTCAAACGAACCTGGTTTCCAGTGTTGGAGGTCGAGAAGAGGCGGCACGAGGCCTGGATCCGGAAGCCTCAGAACGCGGCCTTGTTCAAGGAAGACTTCCGCCGCAAGCACTGCATCTGACCGGCTCCTGAGCCTTTGGGGAAATGAACCCCGATTGTTCGCCGCGGTGGCGGGGGTTGGCGGTCAGCGCCGCCCGAACAGCTTCTCGAGGTCGTTGAGTTTCAGCTCGACGTAGGTCGGGCGGCCGTGGTTGCATTGGCCGGAGTGGGGCGTGGCCTCCATCTGGCGCAGCAGGGCGTTCATCTCGGGGGCGCTGAGAACCCGGCCGGCGCGGACGCTGCCGTGGCAGGCCATGGTGCCGCAGACCTCGGCCATGCGCTCCTTCAGCGACAGGGCGGCGCCGTGTTCCGACAGGTCGTCGGCGATGTCGCGGATCAGGCCCTGAACGTCCGTGTCGCCCAGCAGGGCCGGGGTTTCCCGAACCAGCACCGCGCCCGCGCCGAACGCCTCGACGATCAGGCCCATCTCGGCCAACTCCTCGGCCTTGGCGGCGACGCGTTCGGCCTCGGCGGGATCCAGCTCGACGACTTCCGGCGTCAGCAGAGCCTGACGGGTGACCGCCCCCTCGGCCATCTGGACCTTCATCCGTTCATAGACCAGGCGTTCGTGGGCGGCGTGCTGATCGACCACGACCAGGCCGTCGCGGGTCTGGGCGACGATGTAGGTGCCATGCAACTGGGCCCGCGCGGCGCCCAGCGGGTAGTCGATCAGATCGACGGGGACAGGCGCGCCGGGCATGATCTGGCCCGCGTGTCCGGCCTGAATCTCGCCCAGGGTGCGGAAGCTGGGGGCGGAGGCTTCGCCGCTCCACGTATGTTCGACGCGGGCGGAGCGTTCGTTCAGGCCGGGCAGGTTTTGGGCGGCGGCGGCCGGCTGCGACCAACCCTGCCAGCCGCTCCAGCCCGGCGCGGCGTTGCTGAACGACTGCGGCGCGGCCGGGTTGTAGAGCGCATCGCCCGTGTGCGGTCGGAAGCCGGACAAGGCGTCGGCGGCGACCGTGGTCGAGGCGCGGTGCCCCGCGGCGTGCAGGGCGTGGCGCAGGGCGCCGACGATCAGGCCGCGCACCAGGGCCGGGTCGCGGAAACGCACCTCCGCCTTGGCCGGGTGGACGTTCACGTCGACATACAGCGGGTCGATGTCGATGAAGAGGGCCGCCGCCGGGTGCCGGTCGCGCGCCAGGAAGTCGGCGTAGGCGCCGCGCAGGGCGCCCTGCAGCAAGCGGTCGCGCACCGGGCGCCCGTTGACGAACAGGAACTGGTGCGCCGCATTGCCGCGCGAATAGGTCGGCAGGCCCGCATAGCCGGACAGGCGCACGCCGTCGCGCTCCTGATCGATCAGCAGGGCGTTGGCCTCGAAGTCGCGGCCCAGCAGGGCGCCGAGACGTTTCAGCCGCCCCTCGTCGCCCGGATGTTCGGCGGGCAGGCGCAGCGTGGTCTTGCCGTCCAACGACAGGGTGAAGGCGACGGCCTCGTGCGCCATGGCCTGGCGCTTGATCTCTTCGGAGATGGCCATGGCCTCGGCCCGCTCGGACTTCATGAACTTGAGCCGGGCGGGGGTGGCGTAAAACAGGTCGCGCACCTCGACCCGGGCGCCGTGCGGGCCAGGGAAGGCGGCGGGCGATAGGGGGCGCTGGGCGCCGCCCTCGACGGAGACGGCCCAGGCCTCGTTCTGGGGTTGACCCGCCTCGGCTTTGGCGCGGGTCGTGATGTTCAGCCGGGCGACCGAGCCGATGGAGGGCAGGGCCTCGCCCCGGAAGCCCAGGGTGAAGATGCGCAGCAGGTCCACGTCGCCTGCGTCGTCCGGCTCAAGCTTCGAGGTGGCGTGGCGCTCGATGGCGACGGGCAGTTCGTCGCGCGGGATGCCCTTGCCGTCGTCGGCGATCAGGATGCGGGTCAGGCCGCCGCCGTCCGCCTGGATCTCAATGCTGCGGGCGCCCGCGTCGATGGCGTTCTCGACCAGTTCCTTGATGGCGCTGGCCGGGCGTTCCACCACTTCGCCGGCGGCGATGCGGTTGACGGTTTCGGGGGGGAGGCGGCGGATGGTCATGTGAGTCGCGAGGATAGGCGCCGTCGCCGCCGGGCGCACCTCAATCCTGCTTTCGTGAGCTGAATGACGATTTTCGTGATGCAGGGACTTGAAGCGCGTTAATGGCAACTTATACTGTTGCAGTCGCGACGGCGAGGCCGTGCCGACACACGACCTGTTTGCGGACCTTCTGTCCAGTTATCGTTTCAACCGCCTGATTGAGGTTTTCTCCCCCATGAAGATCAAAGCCGCCCTGATCGCCGTTTCGGCCGCCGCCCTGCTGGCCGCCTGCAGCCAGCCCGCCGACACTGCCGGCGTCCCGACGACCGACGCCGCCTCGACCGCTCCGGTCGCGCTGAAGGCGACCTCGGGCGTCTATGTGATGGACCCGACCCACGCCTCGCTGCAGTGGTCGCTGCCGCACAACTCGATCTCAAACTACACGGCGCGCTTCAACAAGTTCGACGCCAGGATCACGCTGGACACCGCCAACCTGGCCAACAGCACAGTCGAGGCGACCATCGACCCGACCTCGGTCGACGCCAACTATCAGGGGGACTATGTCGGCACCCACGCCGCCACCGGCTTCAAGAGCTGGAGCGAAGACATCGCCAAGAACAAGAACTTCCTGAACGCCACGGCCTTCCCGCAGATCACCTTCAAATCGACCAAGGTCGAGCTGACGGGCGCGCGCACGGCCAAGGTGACGGGCGACCTGACCTTCCTGGGCGTCACCAAGCCGGTGACCCTGGACGCGGCCTTCAATGGCGACCTGGAGAAACACCCCTTCGTGGCGGCGCCGGCCATCGGCTTTTCGGCTGAAGGCAAGTTCAAGCGCACCGATTTCGGCATGCCGCTGGGTCCGGTCGGCGACGAGGTGACCATTCGCTTCGACGCCGAGTTCATCAAGGAAGTCGCACCGGCCGCTCCGGCTGCCTGACGGCTTGGGATAAGCTATAAGGGGCGGGGCCTTAAGGCTCCGCCCCTCTCATGCACCGCTTGCCGCGAGACATTTCATGATCGCCCGTCTTCGGACCGAGAGGCCCAACCGCTACAGCGCCGTCGCCGTTGCACTGCACTGGATCATCGCGATCGCCTTGCTGGCGATGATCCCGATGGGCTGGTGGATGAGCGACGCCATCGCCGAGCCGGGCAGCCAGGCGCTGGCCTATCGCGTCTTTCAGATTCACAAGTCGATCGGGTTTCTGATCCTGGCGCTGACCGTGCTGCGGATCGTGTGGCGACTGACGCATCCGGTCCCGGCCCTGCCGGGCGCCATGAAGGGGTGGGAGCAGTTCGCCGCGAGGGCGACGCACGCTGCCTTTTACGCCCTGATGCTGGCATTGCCGTTGACGGGGTGGGCCTATGTCTCGACCGGCTGGGCCGTGGTCACGGACACGCCGTTGGCCGTGACGACCAGCTGGTTCGGCCTGTTCGCTATTCCGCATCTGCCTTTCATCGAGCACGCCTCCGAAGCCGCGCGCCGCACGATCGCCTCGATGGCCATGGGCGCGCACAGCAAGCTGGCCTGGGGCGCGATCGTCCTAATCGTTCTGCACGTCGGAGCAGCGTTGAAGCATCAGTTTCTGGATCGAGACGGCGTGCTGTCGCACATGATCCCGATCCTGCCGCATGGCGACGACAGCCAGGGCGTTGCGCCGGATCCGACGCCGGCCCTGCGCTGGGCCGGGCGGCTGGCCGGCGTGGCCTTCGTGGTCGTGATCGGCGCCGCCTTCGGTCTGGCCGCCAGGCCTGCGCCCAAGGCGGAAGGGCAGGCGGTCGCCTCGGCCCCCGCCGCTGCGCCTGCGGCCGACGCCGCCGTGACGCCGGGCACGGCCGCCGCCTGGACCGTGGACAAGGCCGCCTCGACGATCCAGTTCACCGGAACCCACGCCGGCAAGGCCTTCACCGGCCAGTTCGAGCAGTGGGATGCGCAGGTCTGGTTCGACCCGGCCGATCTGGCAGGCTCGAAAGCCGTCGTGACGATCCAGACCGGTTCGGCGAAGACGGGCGACGCCACTCAGGAAGGCAGCCTGCCGGGCGCCGAATGGTTCGATACCGGGACTTATCCGACCGCCCGGTTCCAGGCGACGGCGTTCAAGGCGCTGGGCGGAAACCGCTATGAGGCGACCGGAACCTTGCGGATCAAGGCGACGACTGTCCCGGTCGTCCTGCCCTTCACCTTCGACGAAGCGAGCGGGACGGCCACGGTCGCGGGCAAGCTGGAGCTGGACCGCACTGCGCTGAACATGGGCATGGCGTCCGACGCGGGCGGCGACTGGGTGTCCAAGGCCATCGGCGTCGAGATCCGGGTAAAAGCCGAGCGGGCTGGGTAGGCCTCCTTCAGCCTATCTGCGCCCGGTGCCGCAGCATGGCGTCGGCCAGGACGATGGCGGCCATGGCCTCGACCACCGGCACGCCGCGCAGGGCGACGCAGGGGTCGTGGCGGCCCTTGGTGCGCAGCTCGACTTCCTCGCCGTCACGGTTGATCGACTGGCGCAGGGTCAGGATGGAGGACGTCGGCTTGAAGGCCACCCGCGCCGTCAGGGGCTGGCCGGTGGATATGCCGCCCAATACGCCGCCTGCCTTGTTCGACAGGAAGACCGGCTGGCCGTCAGCGCTCATACGCATTTCGTCGGCGTTGTCCTCGCCGGACAGCTCGGCGGCGGCAAAGCCGGCGCCGATCTCGACGCCCTTGACCGCGTTGATCGACATAAGGCCCGCAGCCAGTTCAGCGTCCAGCTTGCCGTAGAGGGGCGCGCCCCAGCCGGCGGGCAGGCCCGTGACCTCCAGCGCCACGACGGCGCCGATGGACGAGCCGGCCTTGCGCACGCCGTCCAGATACTCTTCCCAGGCGGGCACGACCTCGGCCGAGGCGGCGAACAGGGGGTTGTCGTAGACGGCGCTGAAGTCGATGGCGTCGTCGGCGATGCGATGCGGGCCAAGCTGGACCACCCCCGCGCGGATGCCGATGCTCTCACCCAGCACCTTGCGGGCGACCGCGCCGGCGGCCACGCGGCTGGCCGTTTCGCGCGCCGAGGAGCGGCCGCCGCCGCGATGATCGCGCACGCCGTATTTGCTCTGATAAACGTAGTCGGCATGGCCGGGGCGGAAGGCGCGGGCGATCTCGCCATAGTCCTTGGACCGCTGGTCGGTGTTCTCGATCATCAGGCTGATGGGAGTGCCGGTCGTGACGGGACCGCTTCCGTCATCAAAGACGCCCGACAGGATGCGGACCTGGTCAGCTTCCTGCCGCTGGGTCACGAAGCGGCTGCCGCCGGGCTTCCTCAGGTCCAGCCAGGGCTGAATGTCGGCTTCGGTCAGCGGGATCAGCGGCGGGCAGCCGTCGACGACGCAGCCGATGGCCGGGCCGTGGCTTTCGCCCCAGGTGGTGATGCGGAACAGATGGCCGAAGGTGTTGTGCGACATGACGGCGAGGCTTAAGCCGCCATGCGCTGCGGCGTCCAGACCCGAGTGAAACGAAGCAGCATGTCCTCGGCCGCCGAGGGCAGCTCGTCGGAGGGAATCAGCTTCACGAACAGGTCGCCGGCGGGACGCCGACCGCGTGCGGGCAGGCCCAGGCCGGGCAGGCGCAGACGAACCGGCGCGGTCATGTCGGGCACCAGCCAGGCCGCTTGCGGCCCGGCGTGGGTGTCGATCTCGATCCGCCCGCCGTCTCGCATCAGGCGGGATGCGATCGGCCAATCCATGAACAGGTCCGCGCCCAGCACCGACAGGCCATCGGCAGGGCGGATCAGGACCGGGATCAGTCCCTTGACGCCCTTCAGGCGAATGCGATCCGCCGTTCGCACCCCCGGGGGGACATGCACCAGAAACCGGCGTCCTGACGCCTTGACGGAGACGGTTCCGCCGGTCAGCGCCTGCATGGGCGTCAGCACGATCAGAGGCGGCACGGCATGATGCGCCGGAGGAAGCGTCTCGGCGCGGCTTTCGACGCGAACAGGCGCAGGCAGGGCAGGGAGTTGCGTTTGCAGCAGGCGGTAGGCGGCGACCGTTTTTCTGAAGCGCTCGGCGTCTCCGTCGGGACGGTCGGGGTGAACAGCCTTCACGGCGACGCGGAACGCCGCCGTCAGCCCATCGACGTCCGCAGGGCCGCGCAGGCTCAACAGACGTCGTGCCTCGTGCACGGAAAGAAACGACTGCGCGCTCATGGCGACACCGTGCGGGACTATGGTCAAGACGAGGTTAACCGTCTTCCGGCCGGGCGACGCGGAACAAGGCGCGCCACGACGCTTTGGGCTATTGACACAGGGGCCTAGTCAGCCAGGGATGGCCCGAGTGTATATCCGGCCTCAGGAAGCCTTGTTTTTGACTATGTCGGTGATCCCGCCCAGCCCCTCCGCAGACGACTACGCCGCCCAGTTGGCGGCCAACGCTGACGACACGATCTTTGATCGGGATGAGCCGATCGGCCTGTTTATCGAATGGCTGGAAGAAGCCAGGCGCAGCGAGCCGAATGACCCCAACGCCATGGCTTTGGCCACGGTCGACGCAGAGGGCATGCCCGACGTCCGCATGGTGCTGTTGAAAGACGTGGATGCGCGGGGCTTTACCTTCTTCTCCAACCAGGAGAGCGCCAAGGGCGAGCAGCTTTGGGCGCATCCCGCCGCCGCTCTGCTGTTTCACTGGAAGAGCCTGCGACGCCAGGTCCGCGTGCGCGGCGCGGTCGAGCGCGTCAGCGCCGAGGAGGCCAGCGCCTACTTCGCCAGCCGGGCGCGTGAAAGCCGCATCGGCGCCTGGGCGTCCGACCAATCTCGGCCCTTGGACAGCCGCGAGGCGCTGGAGGCCAGGGTGGCCGAACAGACGGCTCGGTTCGAAGGCGAGGATGTGCCGCGTCCGGACCGCTGGACTGGCTGGCGCGTCCTTCCCGAACAGATCGAGTTCTGGCGGGACCGTCCGTTCCGCCTGCATGATCGGCTGCGGTTCGATCGCGTGTCGGACACCTGGTCGACCAGCCGCCTGTGGCCGTGAAAACGTCCGATCAGGCCTGATAGCGAGACAGGAAGGTCTGTACGGCGTCGGCGGCGATCTCGGCTGTCGCGCGCTGGGTGCGGACCTGGCCTCCCGTGACCATGGGCACGAGAAAGACGGGATGTTCGACCATTCCCATCAATTGGCCGGCGGCCCAGGACGCTTTTTCAAACGTCAGATCGCCGCTGGCCTTCAGCTCGTCCAGGGCGGTGACCAGCGGGCCGGCGAAATCCCCCTCGGCCTGTTCGAAAAAGGCGATGGCCACGGATTCAAATCGCGAGCGCTCAGTCATGACCAGACGGAATATGGCTTGAACGAAGGGGTCGCTCATGAAATCTGCGTAGGTCGTGAGGAAGCTGAGAAGCCGCTCCTTCGGCGCCCCGGTGCAGTTCTTAACGGCTGACATCCGGGCGGCGAAGTCGGTCGCTGCTTCGGCCATGACGGCCGCAAACAGAGCGGCCTTGTTCTCGAACATCGCGTAAAGGGTGGCGGTTGAAACGCCCGCCTCTCGTGCGATCGGCTCCATCCGCGTGCCGACGTAGCCTTCGTTGATGAAATGATGCCGCGCCTGCCGTACCAGCGCCGCGCGCCGAGGGTCGTCGATATCGTGGATAGGGGCCGTCATGGCGTTCACCAGCCTTTCGCCGGAGAGTGCCTTTAAGTCGCCTCAATTGCAATGGGAGGGGAAAGCTCTGCCCCTGATCGAGGTTACGTCAGCCAGGCCGCCAACAGGGGATGAGCCAGAACCGGCGCGGCCAGTCGAACCACGGCTTGAGGGTCTTCCAAACGCACGGCCGCAGTGGCGTCGGCGACGATGAAGTCGGCATGGACGCGCGACGGTTCGGTCAGCCGTTCGTGGCCGGGCCGGACAGTGCCGAGATATTGCTGAATGACGGATTCCGCCGTGCGGCCGCGTTCGGTCTGATCGCGCAGCAGACGTCGGATGAAGCGGATGTCCGCCGGCGTGTCGACAAACACCTTGATGTCGAAAAGCGCGGCCAGGGCGGGCGTGCACAGCAGGTGGGTGCCTTCGACCACGATCACCTCGGTGGCGCCGACAGCTTCGCCCTGTGGCTCGCGCCCGTGGTGGATGAAGGAATAGACCGGCGCCGTTATGGCCTGGCCGCGCTTCAGCGCCGTCAGGTCGGCGATCAGCAGATTGTGATCGCGCGCCGCCACGTCGTCGAAATCATGGGTCGCGGCGTCGAAGCCGGGAACCGACGCGGCGTCCAGATAGTAGGAATCTTCCCGCAACAGGGTGGCTACGCCGTCGGGCAGGGAGGAAACAAGGGCTTCGGCCAGGGTGCTCTTGCCCGAGCCCGAACCGCCAGTGATTGCGATCAAGATGGTCATGGGCGCTCTACTTCCTCCGCTCGCGTCTTAACGCAAGCCCGGACAGGGCGGTTTTAAGGCGATCTGTCGCGGGCAGGCTTCCCTAAGGGCACGTTGCCTGTGGCGGTTCACCTGTCTTAGCGTGGCGACAAGCGCCGGTTTCAATCAGGCGCATATACGAGGGAAATGCCGAATGCTGGGTATGATGCAGGACTGGCCGCTGACGGTCGACAAGATCCTCGACCACGCGAAGAACTGGCACGGAGCACGCGAGGTCGTGACCCGTTCGGTCGAGGGGCCGATCGTCCGGACGACCTACGCCGCCATTCATGATCGCGCGCGCCGGGTGTCGAACGCCTTGCTGGCGTGGGGGATCAAGCCGGGAGACCGTGTGGCCACCCTGGCCTGGAACACCGGCAATCACATGGAGACCTGGTATGGAATCATGGGGATCGGCGCCGTCTGCCACACCCTGAACCCGCGCCTGTTTCCCGAGCAACTGGCCTACATCATCAACCATGCCGAAGACCGGGTCATCTTCACCGATCTGACCTTTGTGCCGCTGCTCGAAGCCGTCCTGCCGCACTGTCCGACAGTCGAGCGGGTCATTGTGATGACCGACGCCGCCCACATGCCTCAGGCCAAGCTGCCTAACGCCGAGGCCTATGAGACGGTGCTGGAGCAGGTCAGCAGCGACGTCGTCTGGGGCGGTTTCGATGAACAAACCGCCTGCGGCCTCTGCTACACCTCGGGCACGACCGGCAATCCGAAGGGCGTGCTGTATTCGCACCGCTCGAACTTCATCCATACCCTGCTGGGCCTGCAGTCGACGGTCATGGGCGCGACGCCCAGCGAGGTGATCCTGCCTATCGTGCCCATGTTCCATGCGAATGCTTGGGGCATAGCCTTTGGCGGTCCAGCGGCGGGGGCCAAGCTGGTCATGCCGGGCGCGAAGATGGACGGCGCCTCTGTCTATGAACTGATCGAGACCGAAGGCGTGACCTTCTCGGCCGCCGTGCCGACGGTCTGGCAGGGGCTGTATGGCCATATGGTCGAGAACGGGCTGAAGTTCTCAACCCTGCGCAAGGTTCTGATCGGCGGATCGGCCTGTCCCGAAGCCCTGATCCGCGGGTTCCAGGACAAGTTCGGCGTCGAGGTGGTTCACGCCTGGGGCATGACCGAGACCTCGCCCATCGGCACCATCGCCAATTTGACGCCGGAGCTGAAGGCCAAGCCCTATGACGAACAGATGGCCTGGCGCCTGAAGCAAGGCACGCCGCCGCTGGGCGTCGAGCTGAAGATCAAGAACTACGGCGGCCAGGAAATGCCTCACGACGGCAAGACCTTCGGCCGGGTGATGGTCAAGGGACCGACCGTCGCCGGCGCCTATTTCAAGGGAGAGGGCGGAGATATCCTCGACCACGAGGGTTTCTTCGACACGGGCGACATCGCCAGCGTTGACGCCTACGGCTTCATGCAGATCACCGACCGGGCCAAGGACGTGATCAAGTCTGGGGGCGAATGGATCAGCTCCATCGACATCGAGAATATCGCCGTGGGCCATCCGAAGGTCGTCCTGGCCGCCGTCATCGGCGCGGCGCACCCGAAGTGGGACGAGCGGCCGGTGCTGCTGGTCAAGCTCAAGGATGGCGAGGCCGAGGACAAGCAGGAGCATCTGGATTTCCTGCAGGGCAAGATCGCCAAATGGTGGATGCCGGACGATGTCGTCTTCGTGGACGACATTCCGCTGGGCGCCACGGGCAAGATTGATAAGAAGACGCTGAGAGAGCGGATGAAGGATTATCAATTGCCCGCCGCTGGTTAATTGCGACGGAGGACCTCCATGCCGAATTCCCGCCCCAAGGCAGGCGTGCTCGCCAAGCTGCTGCTCGCGACGGCGCTGTTGGCGCCGGGCCTGCTGTTGGTCGCCTCTGCAGGAACGCGAGGCGAGCTGTGGAGCACAGACTTCGGCATGGGGGTCCTGGCGCTCACGGTCGGCCGTATTCTGGCCTACCTCGGTCTGGCGGCGGCTCTGGCGGCCTGCCTGCTGGCGTTTCGCGAGCGCCGCCTCATAGGGATCGCCGGCGCCGCCCTGCTGATCGCGGGCCTGACGATCGCCGGCTATCTGATCCAGGAGCGTCGTTTCATCCCCGCGCCGCGCGATGTGACCACGGATGTGAATGAGCCGCCCGCGTTCGCCCGGGGCCTTGCGGCTGAAAGGCGCCTGGCGGGCGCAGACGACAGCCATCCTCGGGCCTGCGCGGGACTTGAGCCTGCATCGACCCAGGTTGCGCCTGAAACGGCCGCCTGGGCGCTTGAAAAGGCGGGCTTCACCGTGTTCGGCACGTCGCCGTTCCGGGTTGATGGCCGCCAGCAGAGCGCCTGGTTCGGCGTCACCCACGACGTCACCGTCCGCATCCGACCTGGCCGGACCGATGTGCGCGTCGCTGGGCGCGACAGGCTGGACATCGGTGATGAAGCCTGCCGTCTCGCCAAGGCGGTGGTGGCTGAGCTGACGCCTTAAAGGTCCTCGGTCAGCCGCCAGTCGGCGCCGAGCCGGGCTTGAGGCTCGGCCCGCGCGCGTCCCTCCTTTTCAAGCTTGATCAGGTGGGCCAGCACCGACAGGCTGGCGGCGGGCCAAAGGCGTTCATCCACGGCGGCGTATAGGATCGGCACCATTTGCGCGATGGTCCGGTCGCCCGCCGCCAGTCGGGCCATGATCTGGCCTTCCCGCTCTAACCGGTGCGCGCGATAGGCCTTGAGAAAGCGCGCGACCTGGGTGATCGCCGGGCCGTGCGTGGGCCAGATAGTCGAAAAGCCGCGCGCCAGCACCGCGTCGAGGCTCTGCATATAGGCCGTCATATCGCCGTCAGGGGGCGCCACCACGGTGGTGGACCACCCCATGATATGGTCGCCGCTGAACAGGGCGTTCTCGTCCCTAAGGATGAAGGCCATGTGGTTCGAGGCGTGGCCCGGCGTGGCCATCGCCTCCAGGGTCCAGCCGTCGCCCTCGATCCGCTCTGCGCCGGTCAGGACGATATCGGGACGGAAATCCTCGTCCTCATCCTCGTCCAGACTGCTGTCCGAGGCGTGCATCGTGCGCGCGGGCGGCTGCATGGCCAGGATCGGCGCGCCGCCGACCGCTTCGGCGAACGGGCGGGCGAGGGGGGCGTGGTCGCGGTGCGTGTGGGTGACCAGCACATGACTGACCGTGCGTCCGGCCACGGCGCGCAGCAGGGCGTCCAGGTGAGCGTCATCCAGAGGCCCAGGATCAATGACCGCCACGCCAGCGCCAGGCCGGTTTCTGCCGATGATATAGGTCCCCGTGCCCGTGAAGGTGAACGGCCCCGGATTGTCCGCGATCACGCGCTGAATCAACGGCGAGACCTGATCGCGTCGTCCATAGGCGAAATCGAACTGGCGAACGTAAGGGATCATAGCTCTCTTCAGGCCCTAAGGGCGTCGAACAGGAGGCGATAGGTCACTGTCTTTTCACTCTGATGGCGCGGGCATCGCCGACGTTGAGGAAGTAGCTGCCGAAGGCCGCGCGACGGATACGTACCTCACTCCCGCTTTGAGGGCGAATATGGGCCGGCTCATTGTCGACCTGCCGCCATTCCCTCCCATCCGTCAGTTGGAAGACCCAGCGCCCGGCGCCGTCCCTCGCTGCCCGGACGAGGGCGGTCTGGATAGACGATATCTCTTCGCGATCGTCATTCGATCCGAGGAAGGCCGGCAGGGCCACATTGCTGAAGCCGAACAGGTTGCGTCGGGCTTCCCGCACCTGCTGGCGGTTTACAACCGTTACGTCTCCCGCCTCCTGGGCCCGGATCAGCGCCTCGGCCGCCTTGTCTAGACATGACAGACGGGCTTCGGGCTCGCCGATCGCGCGACAGGCGGCCAGTTCGCCGATCGTTCGACAAGGATCCGCCGCTTTACGCGAGCGGCTTCCAGTACCAGACCGATCCGTCGACTTATGACGTCATCGGCCGTTACTTCTACATCGGCGCTCGCGCCCGCTTCTAAGAAGCGTCGAGCCTGGCATTGAGGGCGGCGGGTCTAACGGCCTGCCGCCTTTTTTGTCGTTTCTAGGCGGGATCGCGGACGTTGAGGGCGCTTGTGCCGCGCGCACGCGAAAGCGGCGATGACCTTCTGATCATCACCGGATGGCGTCGTATCAATATTAAAGTGAAGGGCGGCGCGCCACTCCCTCAAATGCTTGAGAAGGAGTGGCGCGAGTGACGGGGCTCGAACCCGCGACCTCCGGCGTGACAGGCCGGCACTCTAACCAACTGAGCTACACCCGCGTTGCTCCCCCCCGCGAGGAGGAGAGGAAGGAGCGGATACGGGGCGTCGCCGCTTCGGTCAAGCGCGTTGTGGCGTTTTTGATAAAAAATCCGCGAATTCAGATGCTAGCAGGCAGAATGGTAGGAACCCGTGGGCCGGAGTTCCTCCCGTCTTCTCAGGTCTTCTCCCAGCCTTTTTCTACGGCCCACACGGCGAAGGCGTAGTCGTGGGCGATGTCCTTCAGGTAGTCGAAGCGCCCGGAGGAGGCGAAGTGGCCCGCCTCCATGTTGATCTTCAGCAGCACCGGCTTGCCGGAGGTCGAGGCGGGACGCAGTTTCGCCACCCACTTCTCCGGCTCCCAATAGGTCACGCGGGGATCGGACAGGCCGCCAGTCGCCAGCAGAGCCGGATAGGGCTTGGCCTCGATCTGGTCATACGGGCTGTAGGAGTGGATGTAGTCATAGGCCGCCGCGTCCTCCAGCGGATTGCCCCATTCGGGCCATTCCGGCGGCGTCAGGGGCAGGGTGGTGTCGCTCATGGTGTTGATGACGTCGATGAAGGGCACGCCGCCGATGACGCCCGCCCAAAGTTCTGGCCGCATATTCGTGACCGCGCCCATCAGCAGGCCGCCGGCCGAGCGGCCCTCTGCCACGATGTTCCCCGCCTTGGTGTATTTCTGCGCGATCAGGTGATCGGCGGCGGCGATAAAGTCGGTGAAGGTGTTCTTTTTGGTGAAGCGACGCGCGGTCAGGAACCAGTTCCAGCCCTTGTCCGAGCCGCCGCGGATATGGGCGATGGCGTAGATGAAGCCGCGATCCACCAGCGACAGCCGGTTGGTCGAGAAGCCGGCCGCCATCGGGATGCCGTAGGAGCCGTAGCCGTAGAGCAGCAGCGGCGCAGAGCCGTCGACCGGCGTGTCCTTGCGGCGCAGCACCGTCACCGGCACCAGCTCGCCGTCAGAAGCGGGTGCGTTCAGTCGCTCGACCACATAGTCCGCCGGATTGTGGCCCGAGGGGATTTCCTGAACCTTGCGCAGCGTGCGCTCGCGCGTCTTCAGGTCGTAGTCATAGGTTGAGGTCGGCGTGGACGGCGAGTTGTAGCCGTAGCGCATGATCGTGGTGTCGAACTCGGACGCCCCGCCCAGCGACAGGGCGTAGGCGGGCTCGTCCACGGCGATTTCATGTTCGGCGCCGCTGCGGTCGCGGATGACGATCTTGGTGTTGGCGTCGGCGCGTTCCTGCCGACCTATATAGTCCTTAACCAGGGCCACTCCCTCGATGAAGCGGCCGGGCGTGTGGGGGATCAGGTCCTTCCAGTTCGCCTTGTCGGGAGCGGCGGTCGGCGCCTCCATGACCTTGAAGTCGATGGCGTCATCGGCGTTGGTGCGGATCACCCAACGATCGCCCCAGTGGTCCAGGTCATACAGCCGGCCGACGTGGCGCGGCTCGACCACCATCGGCTTCGCGGTCGGGTCCGACGCCGGGATGATGCGGCTTTCTGAGGTTTCCTGGTTGCCGATGGAGATGACGATGAAGGCGTCGTCGGCGGTGCGCTCGATGCCCTGGAACATGCCCTCGTCCAGTTCTTCGTTGACCAGGGCGGTCTCGCCGCCGCGCGCCGGGCGGCGGAAGATCTTGTCAGGGCGGCCGTTGTCGTCGCGGTTGGTCCAGAAGATCCACTGGCTGTCCGGCGAGAAGGTGAAGTTGGCGCTGGCCGATTCGATCGGGTTGGGCAGCACCTCGCCCGTGGCCAGATCCTTCACATAGATCTTGTAGACTTCGGAGCCTTGAGCGTCCTCGGCATAGGCGAACAGAGCGTGATCGGGGCTGTGTTCGGTCGCCGAAACCTCCGAATAGGCCTTGCCCTCGGCCAGCTTGTTGCAGTCCAGCAGGACCGTCTCGCCGTCCGCCTTGCCGCGCGGGCGGCGGCAGTAGAGCGGGTGCTGATCACCGACGTTGTAGCGGACGTAGTACTCCCACGGGCCGTCTGGCGCAGGGACGGAGCTGTCGTCCTCCTTGATGCGGCCTTTCATCTCCTCGAACATCTGGGCCTGCAGCGGCAGGGTCGAGGCCATCATGGCTTCGCGATAGGCGTTCTCGGCGGTCAGGTGCTCCTTGACGTCGGCCTTGATCAGCGATGGGTCGCGCAGCACCGCCTGCCAGTTGTCGTCCTTCATCCACTGATAGTCGTCGACGCGCACGCGGCCCAACTGCTCGATGCGGACGGGGACCTTCTTGGCGACGGGCGGGGTGGGCTTGGACATCGAGGCTCCGTGACTCTGGCGGGCAAGGGCGGGGGAGGCGGCGACCATGCCGACAGCGGCGGTCGAGGCGATCAGTTCGCGACGGTTCATGGCGTGGGCTTCCCCTCGATTATCATTTGAGCGGGACCTTGTGCCCGACGACGCTCGGCGTCAAATGGCGTCATGGTCATTCAGGATCTTCCGCCCGAACAACCCGCTGTCGTCTCCGCCCCGCCGCCCGAATGGGACCTGACGGTCGGGGTCATCAACGCCACCGTGCAACTGGATCAGGCGTTCGGCAGCGGACAGAGAAAGGTCGGTACGGGCTTCCTGATCTCCGCCCCCAGACCCGACGGCGCCCCCCGCGTGGTGCTGGTGACAGCCCGGCACGTGCTGGACGTCATGCCCGGCAATGAAGCGCGCATCGGGTGGCGCACAGCCGAGGCGGACGGGGCGTGGAAGTTCACTCCCGAAACCTTGAGCATACGCGATGCGAGCGGCGCGCCGTTGTGGACGGCCCATCCTGAGCGCGATGTGGCGGTGATGGAGATCACGGCGCCGCCCGCCTTTGCCCAGGCGGCGATTCCGCTCGGCTGGCTGGCCGAGGCGGACGCTTTCGACCGCTGGCGCATGGGTCCCGGCGACGAACTTCTGGCCCTGGGCTATCCCCATGGGCTGTCGGCCAATCGGGCGGGATTTCCGATCCTGCGACTGGGGCGCATCAGCTCGTGGCCGCTGACGCCGATCCGGCATTTCCCGATCTTCCTGCTGGATTTCGTGGTGGCCCAGGGCAATTCGGGAGGGCCGGTGTTCTGGACCCCGGCCGCGCGACGCGTGCCGGGCGCGCCGGCGCCGGATCATCCCTTTATCGCCGGGGTTCTGGTCCAAGAGGTTCAGGGCGGCGGAGAGGGTTTGGATCTCGGCGTCGTGGCCCATGCGCAATATGTGCGCGAGACGATTGAGCGGCTGGATATTTCCTCCCCATGAAATGGGGAGGGGGACCGCGTAGCGGTGGAGGGGTCAGCGCCGCCGGGCGCCCGAAAGGCCCCTCCGTCACGGCGCTAGCGCGCCGCGCCACCTCCCCACCGGCGACGCCGATAGGGAGGAAAAACCCTCAGCCGGCGAGCGCTTCGACGCTCATCCGTTGCAGCAGGTCGCCGCCCTGTCCCACGGCAGCCAGACGACTGGAGACGTGTCCGAGGACGTTCGCCGCATAGACTTCATACAGGTCCAGCTTGCCCTGCAGCCAGGCGGCGTCGCCCTCGCCCGCGTCCAGTTTCGCCCTGGCCGCCAGGGCGCCCTTGGCCAGCATCCAGCCGCCGACCACGTCGCCCATCAGCTTCAGATAGGCGTCGGCGCCGGCCAGCACGTCCGCTGCGCGGGCCGGGTCCGACTTCGCGTCGAGCAGCCACAGGGTGGCGTCCTCGACCGCCTCGATGGCGGTGGCGAATCGCGCGGCCGGCTTGCCGGTATAGAGGCGGTCGATCTGGGCCAGGGTCGTCTTCATTTCGGCGATCAGGGCCTTGGCCGACTCGCCGCCGTCCATCGACAGCTTGCGGCCGACCAGATCCATGGCCTGGATGCCGTTGGTGCCTTCGTAGATCGGGGCGATGCGGGCGTCGCGATAGTATTGGGCCGCGCCGGTCTCCTCGATGAAGCCCATGCCGCCGTGGACCTGAACGCCCATGGAGGCGACCTCGCAGCCGACATCGGTGGACCAGGCCTTCGCGATGGGGGTGAACAGGTCTTCGCGGCCCTTCCAGGCCTTGCGTTCCTCCTCGGTCGCGGCGTGGCGGGCCAGGTCGGCGGCGACGCCGGTCGACAGGCAGATGGCGCGGGCGGCGGCGACCTTGGCCTTCATCACCGACAGCATCCGGCGCACGTCGGGGTGGTCGAAGATCGGGGCGTCTTTCTCGCTGGTCCAGACGCTGCGGCCCTGACGGCGCTCCAGCGCATAGGCCAGGGCATGTTGATAGGCGCGCTCGGCGACGCCGACGCCCTCGACGCCGACGGCCAGGCGGGCGGCGTTCATCATGACGAACATATGGGCCAGGCCCTGGTTCGGCTGGCCGACCAGTTCGGCGCGGGCGCCCTCGTAGCTCATGACGCAGGTGGGCGAGGCGTGGATGCCCAGTTTGTGCTCGACGCCGACCGGGCGGAAGGCGTTGCGCTCGCCCAGCGAGCCATCGGCGTTGACGATGAATTTGGGCGTCAGAAACAGGCTGATGCCCTTCGGCCCGGCAGGCGCGTCGGGCAGGCGGGCCAGCACCAGGTGGACGATGTTGTCTGTGGCGTCGTGGTCGCCCCAGGTGATGAAGATCTTCTGGCCGGTCAGGGCATAGGTCCCGTCGCCATTGGGAACCGCCGTCGCCGTCAGGGCGCCGAGGTCAGACCCGGCGTGCGGCTCGGTCAACACCATGGCGCCGGTCCATTCGCCCGAGACCAGCTTGGGCAGATAGGTGGCCTTCTGGTGCTCGTTGCCGACTTGCTCCAACGCCTCGATCGAGGCCAGCGACAGCATGGGGCACAGGCCGAAGGCCATGTTGGCGGCGTGGACGGTTTCATAGGCCGCCAGCTCCAGCGCCTTGGGAAGGGCCTGCCCGCCGGCCTCGACCGAGGCGGTCAGGCTGGTCCAGCCGCCCGCCGCGAACTGCTGATAGGCGTCGGCGAAACCGGGGGCGGCCGTCACCGCGCCGTCGGCGTATTTGGCGCCGGCCAGGTCGCCGGGGCGGTTCAGCGGGGCCAGAACCTCTTCCGAAAACTGGCCGGCGGCGTCCAGCACGGCCGAGGCGACATCTGCGTCGTAATCCGGAAAGGCGCCGGTCGCTGCGACCTGATCTATGCCGGCCACGGCGTCGAGGGCGAATGCGATGTCACGGACGGGGGCGCGGTAGCTCATCGGTTATCCTCAGAAAGACGTTGCGCTTCTGTCGGCCCCTGCGCTCTGTGGCGCAAGCCCGCTTGGACTTTGGTCGAGTTTCCGCGCACTCTATGCCTCTGTTTGAACGACTGACGCCGCGTAAGGAAAGAGCGACCGTGCCCGCCGACCGACCCGCCAGGGGCGACAGCCCAGAAATCGCCGCCGAGGCGCTGAAGACGGGACGTCTGGTCATCCTGCCGACTGAGACGGTCTATGGCCTGGCGGCCGACGCCTCCAACCCTCAGGCGGTGGCGCGTATCTTCGAGGCCAAGGGGCGGCCGCGCTTCAATCCTCTGATCGCCCATGTCGCCAACGCCGTGGACGCCGAAGACATCGCCGTGTTCGACGCCAAGGCGCGGGCGCTGGCCGAAGCCTTCTGGCCGGGGCCGCTGACGATCGTCGCGCCGGTTCGGGACCGTGATCGGGTGTGCGATCTGGCGCGGGCTGGGCTGGACAGCGTCGCAGTTCGCGTGCCGGCACATCCGCGGGCCCGCGCAGTCATCGGCGCCTTTGGCGGGCCGGTCGTCGCCCCCTCGGCCAACCGTTCCGGACGGCCCAGCCCGACGACCTTTGCTGATGCTCTGGAGGAGACGGGTCATGCCGTGGGCGCGGCGGTCGATGGCGGCTCCTGCGCCGTGGGGGTGGAAAGCACCGTCGTCTCGGTGCTCGACGGCAAGGTATCCCTGCTGCGTCCCGGCTCCGTCACCCGCGAAGAACTTCAGGCCGTGGTCGGGCCGCTGGATGAAGGCGGGCAGGGGCATCGCTCGCCCGGTCGGCTGGCTCTGCATTACGCGCCCGACGCCCCGGTGCGGATCGAGGCGGAGGGCGCCAGGGACGGCGAAATCCTGCTGGGGTTCGGTCCGGGCGTCGGCGATCCGCGCTGGAGCCTCAGCCCGACCGGGGACCTGCGCGAGGCGGCGGCCAATCTGTTTCGACTGTTGCGTGAGGCGGACCGGACGCGGCCCGCTGGGATCGCGGTGTCGCCCGTCCCGGCCAAGGGGCTGGGCGAGGCGATCAACGACCGTCTGCGTCGTGCGGCGGGCTTCGTCGGCTAAAGGAAGCGCGCCTTCACATCCACGCTGGACGCCTTGCCGACCTTGGGCAGACAGTTTTCAAGCCAGGCCTCGGCCGCCGTCCGGCCGTGCTGCTTCAGCTTGTTCAGATAGCTCCACTCCGTATCGAACTTCGAGTGGAGCGACTCGCCGCCCAGCCACTCATCCGCTTCGATGACGTGGATGCGGATGCCGCGCCGACGGTCCTCGCCGGGCTTCAGCTTGCCCTCGGCGATCAGGTCCTGAACGAAGGCGACGGCGCGCAGTTCGGCGACCAGCGGGGCGTTGAAGACGATCTCGTTCAGCCGGTCGTTGATGTCGCCCGCCTCGCGCGGGGCCTCGTCGCGCTGGAACGGGTTGAGCGGCAGCAGCAGGATATCGTCCGGCGTGTCGGTGTAGAACAGCGGCCACAGCGCCGGATTGGCCAGATAACCGCCATCCCAATAGGGCTCGCCCTCGATCTCGACCGCCTGAAACAACTGGGGCAGGCAGGCTGAGGCTAGCAGCACCTCCGGCGCCATTTCACCGGACTTGAAGATGCGCGAGCGGCCCGCGCGCACCGCCGTCGTCGACACGAACATCTGGATGGAGGAGGCGCGCAGGGCCTCGAAATCCACCGCCGTCTCCAGCACCCGGCGCAGCGGGTTCAGGTTGAAGGGGTTGAAGGAGTAGGGGCTCATCGACAGGGCCAGCGTCTGTCCCGTCTGCCACATCGGCGTGCCTTTCAGCCAGTCGGGCGTCAGGGCCTTGGACCAGACGGCGCTGTCGCCGAAGACGTTGCGGCCGCCGGACTGGTTCACCTCGCGCCATAGGGTGTCGAGCGCTTCGCGTCCGCCCTCGGCGCCGCCGCGCTCCAGCCCGGTGATCAGGGCGGCGGCGTTCATTGCTCCGGCCGAGGCGGCGGTGACGGCTCGCACGTCCAGCACGTCGGCCTCAAGCAGTCGGTCCAGCACGCCCCATTGAAAAGCGCCGTGCGCGCCGCCGCCCTGCAGGGCCAGACAGACAGGTTTGCGTTTCGCCGCCATCAGCCTCTCCGTCTTTCGGCCCGAGCGGCCGCTGAGAAGGCTATTGCGCCGTCCAGCCGCCGTCGACGGAGAAGTGGGCGCCGTTGGCCGAGGCGCCGAGGTCCGACGCCAGATAGAGGAAGATGCCCGCCAGTTCGTCGGTTGTGACGAAGCGCTTGGTCGGCTGCGAGCCGAGAATGACGTTCTTCATCACGTCTTCCTCGCTCATGTTGCGGGTGCGGGCCTGGTCCTGGATCTGCTTGGAGACGATGGGGGTCTCGACAAAGCCGGGGCAGATGGCGTTGCAGGTGATGTTCTCCTGCGCCAGCTCCAGCGCCACCGTCTTGGTGAAGCCGATCACGCCGTGCTTGGCCGCGACATAGGCCGACTTGAACGGGCTGGCGACCAAGCCGTGGGCCGACGCGACGTTGATGATGCGGCCGCGCCCCTGCGCCTTCATGATCGGGATCGCCGCCTTGGTGGCGTAGAAGGTCGAGGACAGGTTGATGGCGATGATCTTCTCCCACGCCTCGGCGGGGAAGTTCTCGACGGCCTCGACGTGCTGGATGCCGGCGTTGTTGACCAGGATGTCGAGGCGGCCCAGTTCGCGATGGGCCGTGGCGATCATGTCGTCGATCTGAGCCGGCTGGGTCATGTCGGCGGGGTGATAGAGGACGCGCACGCCGGCCTCGGCGGCCAGGTCGGCGCGGGTCTTCTCAATGGCGTCGGCGTCGCCCAGGCCGTTCAGCATCACATCGCCGCCGCACAGGGCGACCGCCCGCGCAAACGCCAGTCCGATGCCCGAGGTCGAGCCGGTGACGACCGCGACCCGGCCCTTGAGATCGTTCATAGCGAACATGACAGAAAGAACCCGTGGCTAATGATGCTGCAACGCACCCTAGCGGCAGTCGTTCAATCTGGCGATCAGGAATTTCCTTCCCTGATGAATATCCAGTCCGTGTCCGTCGAAAGGCTCTTGTCGAAGCGATAGCCGTCGCGGTCGAAGGCCTTCAGATCCTCGGCTTTCTCCAGCCGGTTCTCGATGGCGAACCGGGCCATGCCGCCGCGCGCCTTCTTGGCGTAAAAGGAGATGATGCGGGCCTGGCCGTCCTTCTGTTCCTTGAAGTGAGGGGTCACGACCGGCAGCTTCAGCGCCTTGGCGTCGACCGCGCCGAAATATTCATGGCTGGCCAGGTTCACCAGCGTCTGCTCGGGCAGTTTGCCGGCGTCCTCGTTCAGGCGCAGAGAAATCCGCTCGCCCCAGAAATCATACAGGGTGGCCCCGCGCTTGGTCTTAAGCCGCACGCCCATCTCCAGCCGATAGGGCTGGATCGCGTCCAGCGGACGCAACAGGCCGTAGAGCCCCGACAGGATGCGCAGGTGATCCTGCGCCCAGTTCAAATCCTCGACCGACAGGGTGCGGGCCGACAGACCGTCATAGACATCGCCCGCAAAGGCGAAGACGGCCTGCAGGGCGCCTTCCGACGTGTCGTTGTCGAAGGCCTGAAAGCGCTGATAGTTCAGTTCGGCCAGGGCGTCGGAAATGGACATCAGACGGCGCAGGTCTGCGCGGCTGAGTTCACGCGTCACCTTCGCCAGTTCGGCCGTCTCATCGGCGCATCGCCTTGGCGTCACAGGGGCGTCGATGGCGGGCGGGTTGAAGTCCAGCTTTTTGGCCGGGGACAGGACGATCAGCAAGACGATCGACTCCCTATGCGTCTCAAGAGCGGGCCTCATAGGCCGCTTCCATGACGTTTTGAACCGCCTGAAACGTCACAGACGGTCGCAAGTCCTCAGAAGAGGACCGCCGGGTTCATGATCCGCTGGGGGTCGATGGCCTGACGGATCGTCTGCATGGTCGCGATTTCGAGCGGCGATTTGTAACGTCGCGCCTCGTCGGTTTTCAGCCGTCCCAGGCCGTGTTCAGCCGAAATCGAGCCGTCGTAACGGGCCACGACGTCGTGCACGACTTGCGATCCCTCCATCCAGCGGGCGATGAAGGCGGCGATGTCCTCGCCCTCGCCGGGGATCACGTCATAGTGAAGATTGCCGTCGCCGACATGGCCGAAGACCGACACGCGGCAACCCGGATGGAACCGCTCCACCGCCGCCGTGGCCTCGTCGATGAAGTCGGCGATTCGCGATACGGGAACGGAAACGTCGTGTTTCCAGCCGCCGCCTTCGGGCTTGAGGGCGGCCGAATGCTCTTCGCGCAGACGCCAGAACTCGGCCTTCTGGGCGTCATTCTGGGCGATGGCGGCGTCGACGATCAATCCTTCCTCGAAGGTGGCGGTCAGCAGACGTTCCATCGCCGCCTCTGCGCCGTTCGGCTCGCCCGAGGCCAGCTCGATCAGCACATACCAGGGCGGCGTCGATTCCAGCGGTTCGCGCGTGTCGGGGATGTTCTTCAGCACCAGGCTCATGCCCAGCCGTTTCATCAGCTCGAACGCCTCGACCCCGCCGCCCGTCTCGGCCTTGGCGCGGGCGAGCAGCACGACGGCGTCGTGATGGCTTTCCAGGCCGACGATAGCCGTGGCGCGGCTGCGCATGATGGGGAACAGCTTCAGCGTCGCCGCCGTGATGACGCCCAGGGTGCCTTCGGCGCCGATGAACATCTGCTTCAGGTCGTAGCCGGTGTTGTCCTTGCGCAGACGCTTCAGGCCATTGAGGACCTGACCGTCGGGCATGACCGCCTCAATGCCCAGCACCAGATCGCGCATCATGCCGTAGCGCAGGACCGCCGTGCCGCCCGCATTGGTCGAGATGACGCCGCCGATGGTGGCTGAGCCCTCGGCCGCGAGGCTGAGGGGGAAGAAGCGGTCCTTCTCCTTGGCCAGTTCCTGCGCCTCCAGCAGGGTCACGCCCGCCTCGACCGTCATGGCGTCGTCCAGCGGCGTCACGTCGCGCACCGTCCGCAGCTTGCGGGTGGAGAGCAGCACTTCGCCATAAGGAATCTGACCGCCGACCAGGCCGGTGCCGCCGCCCTGCGTCACAATGGCTGTGCCGTGACGGGCGCAGATCTCGACAGCGCGGGCGACCTCTTCGGTCGTGCGCGGTTGCAGCAGCAGCGGCGTCTCACCGGTCCAACGGCCGCGCCATTCGGTCAGCCACGGCGCCATCTCGGCGGCGTCTTGCGTCCAGGCGCCGGGCAGGGCGGCCTTGAGTTCAGCGAGGGATTCTGGCGTCGGGAGGGTCATATCGGCCTTGTGGCAAAAGGCGCGCCGTGGTGGAAGCGCAAAACCTTGCCTTCTGGCGGTCAATTTAAGGGCAAAACATGATTCCGACGCCGGCTGTGGGCGTGGTGTGCCTGAAAGGCGATGAAGTCCTGCTGATCCAGCGCGGCACGCCGCCGCGCGTGGGCGAGTGGAGCTTGCCGGGCGGGCGGCTGGAGCCGGGCGAGCGCCTGGCCGACGCCGCCTTGCGGGAACTGCGTGAGGAAACCGGCGTCGAGGCCGAGCTGATCGGTCTGGTTGACGTGGTGGACGGCCTGTTTCCGGAGGCGGGGCGTCATTATGTCCTGATCGACTACGCCGCGCGCTGGGTCGCGGGCGAGCCCGTGGCGGCCGATGACGCGGCTGAGGCGGCCTTTTTCCCGTTCCAGGCCGCGCTGGCCAAGGTGGATTGGGACGAAACGCGGCGGATCATCCGCATGGCGCGCCGGATGGCTGACGGTGATGTCATGTTGAGGGAACCGGATTCGATGGCGCAGCCGGCGTCCGGCGGATAAGCTGGTCTCCACATCGGAGGGCCTAATGAATTTTTCGCTGATTTTCTTTGTGATGTTCGCGGTCTTCGCGCTCATCTTCTTGTTCAGCGTGATCAAGATCGTGCCCCAGGGCCGTGAGTTCACGGTGGAGCGGTTCGGCAAATACACAAAGACCCTGACGCCGGGCATCCACATCCTGACCCCGTTCGTCGAGCGCATCGGCCGCCGCATGAACATGATGGAGCAGGTGCTGGACGTCCCGACGCAGGAGGTCATCACCAAGGACAACGCCATGGTGAAGGTCGACGCTATCGTCTTCATTCAGGTCATGGACGCGTCGGCCGCCGCCTATCGCGTCGAGAATCTGCCTTACGCCATCACCCAGTTGTGCTCGACCAATCTGCGGACCGTGGTCGGCTCCATGGATTTGGATGAAGTCCTGTTCCAGCGCGACAACATCAACTCGCGCCTGCTGACCGTCATCGATGCGGCGACCGAGCCGTGGGGCGTCAAGGTCAATCGGATCGAGATCAAGGATCTGACCCCGCCCGTCGACATCACCAACGCCATGGCCCGCCAGATGAAGGCCGAGCGAGAGCGCCGCGCCATCATCACCGAGGCGGAAGGCGAGAAGCAGGCCGCCATCGCTCGCGCCGAGGGCGCTAAACAATCCGCCATCCTGCAGTCGGAGGGCCGCAAGGAAGCGGCGTTCCGCGATGCTGAAGCCCGTGAACGCGAGGCGGAAGCCGAGGCCAAGGCGACGGCCATGGTGTCGGAAGCCATCGCGCGCGGCGACGTCAACGCCATCAACTACTTCGTGGCCCAGAAGTATGTCGAGGCGTTCGGTGAACTTGCCCGCAACCCGACGGCCAAGACGGTCATCGTACCGGCCGAAATGGGCGGTCTTGTCGGCACCATCGCCGGGCTGGGCGAACTGGTAGGCTTGGCCAAGGAGCAGCAACAGAACCGGTCGGACATCCGTCGCGAACCGTCTCGCGCCGCGGCGGCTTCCTCGGCTTCGACGCCGCCCAGCCGCACCGTTTCGCCGCGTCGATCCGGCGGCGCCGTGCCGACGACGGAGTAGGGCATGGACTGGATCATCTCGCTCCACGCCTCGCAGCCGTTCTGGCTCTGGCTGGCCATTGGCGTCGTCCTTTTGGGAATCGAGGCTGCGGCCTCGACCGAGTGGCTGCTGTGGCCGGCGGTGTCGGCGGGGCTGACGGCCTTGCTGACGGCGTTGGCGCCGCAACTTGGCTTGCCGATTGAAATCGGCGTGTTCGCCGCCTTGACCGTCGCGTCCACGATCCTGTCGCGTCGCCTGATCAAGCGCGTGAATCCCCAGGATCAGCCTGACATCAACGACACCAACGTGCGCCTGATCGGCGAGCGGGCGCGGGTCGTGGAAGCCTTCGTCGATGGACGAGGGCGGGTCTTTGTGTCGGGCTCTGAATGGCCGGCCGAGATCGAAGGCGCAGGGCCTTTGGCCGGCGAGAGCGTTATCGTCGAATCTGTCATCGGTTCGCGCCTGAAGGTCAGGGCGGTCTAGGCGACTCCAAGGACTGGAGGGGCTAGCGGCCCCTTAATTCGGCCACGCCGCGATTGGCCAGGCCGTCGGCCCGCTCGTTCAGGGCGTGGCCGGCGTGGCCCTTGACCCAATGCCATTTGACCTCGTGGCGGCTGCGGGCCTCGTCCAGGCGCCGCCACAGGTCTTCATTCTTGACCGGCTTCTTGTCGGCGGTCTTCCAGCCCCGGGCTTTCCAGCCGCGAATCCATTCCGTCACGCCCTGCATGACGTATTTGCTGTCAGTGTGCAGATCGACGCGGCAGGGACGCTTCAGCGCGTCCAGCGCCATGATGGCCGCCATCAACTCCATGCGGTTGTTGGTGGTCAGAGCCTCGCCGCCCCAGAGTTCCTTCTCATGACCGCCGCCGGTTTGCAGGATAGCGCCCCAGCCGCCGGGGCCGGGGTTGCCCTTGCAGGCGCCGTCGGTGTGGATGATGACGTGATCGTTAGGATTCATGGTCGCGATGCCTACAGCCTCCCTTGGCGCATCGCCATCACTCAGCCTATATGACGCACAACAATCAGTCGGTGGGGCGCGCGTGGGCGCGGCCGCCCCTTGAGGAGGTATCGCCATGGGCTCCATGAGCATCTGGCACTGGGCCATTGTCGTCGTTGTCGTGTTGGTCCTGTTCGGCGGCCGCGGCAAGCTGTCCGGCATCATGGGCGACGCGGCCAAGGGCATCCGCGCCTTCAAGGACGGCCTGAAGGACGACACGGACGCCAAGGGCAAGGAAGCGCCGGGCGCACTGCCGCGCACCGAGGCCGAAAAAGAAGAACTGAACCGCTGATTTTCGCCGGAAGACGCTGAACCATGGGTGGTCTTGGCCCCGGCATCGGCGGGTTCGAAATCCTTGTCATCGGTCTGGTGGCCCTGCTTGTTGTGGGGCCCAAGGATCTGCCCATGCTAATGCGCAGGGTGGGCCAGTTCGTCGGCAAGGCGCGCGGCATGGCCAATGAATTCCGCGCCAGCTTTGATGAAATGGCGCGCCAGTCGGAACTGGACGACCTGCGCAAGGAGGTCGAGGCGCTGCGGTCGGGGCAGGGGATGTACGCCCTGGGCGCTGACGCGGACGAAGCTTTCAAGGACATCCGCAAGGAGCTTGAGGCGCCGCTTGAGACGCCGGCCGTCCCCGAGCCTGTCGAACAGGCCCCGGCGCAGATTGAGGTCACAGGCGTCGACGAATGGCCCGACAGCGCCACGCCCGTCGTTGCGCCCGAGCCCGCGCCCAAACCCGCGACGAAGCCGAGAGCCAAGAAGGCGGACGCCGGCGCTGGGGCGGCCGCGTCCAAGGTCAAGTCGCGTAAGGCTACGCCTAAGTCTGACGCCCCGCCGTCCTCGCCGAAGCCAGCCGCTGCACGTGCAAGGGCTCAGCGCGCCAAGAAGGTCGATCTATGAGCCGCGCCGACCATGATGAAGCCGACATCGAGGCTTCGCGCGCGCCCCTGATGGATCACCTGATCGAGCTGCGGTCACGGCTGATGATCTGCGTGGTCGCCTTCATCATCGCCTTCATCGGCTGTTTCGCCTTTTCAGAGACCCTCTACCTGTTTCTGGTGAAGCCCTATGTGGTCTCGGCCGCGTTCCACCAGACGGTGGGCGCGCACGGCCATGTGTCGCCGTTCAGCCTGATCCTGGGCACGGCCGGGCTGATCCCCGTGCCGGACGTGGACCACAACAGCGTGCGGTTGATCTATACGGCGCCGCTCGAAATCCTGTTCACCAAGATGAAGCTGGCGGGCCTGGGCGCGGTCATCGTCGCCTTCCCGATCCTGGCCTGGCAGTTGTACCGCTTCGTCGCGCCGGGCCTGTATCGCAATGAGAAGGGCGCCTTCCTGCCGTTCCTGATCGCGGCGCCGGTGCTGTTCCTGCTGGGCGCTGCGCTGGTCTATTACGTCATGCTGCCCTTTGTGATGTGGTTCTCGCTGAGCCAGCAGATCATCGGGGAGAATGTGGCCGCCGAACTGCTGCCCAAGGTGTCGGACTATTTGAACCTGGTGACGGCGCTGATTCTGGCCTTCGGCCTGTGCTTCCAGTTGCCGGTCGTCATGACCCTGCTGGGCCTTGCCGGTCTGATCAGCAGCGAACTGATGGCCAATGGGCGCCGCTACGCCATCGTGGCGGTGGTCGTGGTCGCCGCCGTGGTGACGCCCCCGGATCCGATCAGCCAGCTGATGCTGGCCGTGCCGATGGTGCTGCTCTACGAGGTGTCCATCTGGTGCGTCCGCATCATCGAGCTGCGCCGCAGGAAGGCGGATGCAACTGACGGGCTGACAGCCTGACCTCAGGCTGGGGACAGCGCGGCCTAAACCGGACCTGAGCCGTTCAGCAGATCGGCGAGCACCGCGGGCAGCCCTTGCGGCAGATCTTCTGAGATCAGCCCCGGCCCAAAGCGTCGCGCCGCCTCAGAATGCATCCACACCGCCGCCCGTGCGGCGTCGAAGCTGTCCATGTGTTGCGCGATCAATCCGCCGATCATGCCCGCCAATACGTCGCCGCTGCCCGCCGTGGCTAGCCAGGGCGAACCGTCGCCGTTGACCGCCAGGCGGCCATCCGGCGCCGCAATGGCCGTCGCCGCGCCCTTCAGCACCACGATCGCCCCGGCCAGACGCGCAGCCTCCTGCGCCGCGCCTTCGCGGCCTTCCGCCGCCAGCAGGCCGGGAAACAGCCGCTCGAACTCGCCTTCGTGCGGGGTCAGGACATCGTCCCGATCCAGCCAGGCGAACAACTGCTCAGGTCGATCGCGGAACAGGGTCAGGGCGTCCGCATCGACCACTAGCGCCGCGCCGGTACGTGCCAGCGCCGCCAGGTTCAACGCCGTGCTTTCGACCAGGCCCGCTGCGGGACCGATCACGACGGCGTCCATCGGATCGGCCAGGGCCTGAAGCTGCTCGGGCGTCGCGAAGCTGGCCAGCATCACCGCCTCCAGGGCGGGGGCCAGAACCGGCGCCGCGTCCGGCGGGCAGAAGACCTTGACCAGACCCGCCCCGACCCGAAGGCCGGCTCTGGCGGATAGGCGCGCGGCCCCGGTGGACAAGGCGCCGCCCGAGACGACGCCCAGCCTGCCGCGCACATGTTTATGGCTATCAGGCCCCGGTCGAGGCAGCAGATGACGCCACTCAGAGGGACTGTTACCGAACTTCATGTGGATTTCCGTTCACGGACGGCCTCCGGGCGCGAAAAACGCTTGCCAATTTGTGCGATGCAATGTCCCTTTACCGCCCGAGCGTCGGACCAAACAAGGAGCCGGCTCGGGACTTGCCATGAAGAAGATCGAAGCCGTCATCAAGCCGTTCAAGCTGGATGAAGTAAAGGATGCGCTCCAGGATATCGGGGTGCAAGGCATGACTGTGCTGGAGGCCAAGGGATATGGCCGCCAGAAGGGTCATTCGGAACTCTATCGCGGCGCCGAGTACGTCATCGACTTCCTGCCCAAGATCAAGATCGAGGTGGTGGTGGCCGATGACCTGGCTCCGGCTGTGGTCGAGGCGATTCAAAACGCGGCCCGCACCGGCAAGATCGGGGATGGCAAAATCTTCATCACCAGCCTCGAAGACGTGATCCGTATCCGCACGGGCGAAACCGGCGCCCAGGCCATCTAGACCAGCGGCCGCCTCTCGGGGCGGCCGATTTCAATTCCCAGTACAGGACCTCCTCCCCATGAGCGCCGCCGACAAGATCCTGCAGGAGATCAAGGATAAGGACGTCCAGTACGTCGATCTCCGTTTCACCGACACGCGCGGTCGGGTGCATCACGTCACCTTCGACATCGGCATGGTCGACGAGGAATTCCTCGAAGACGGCACGATGTTCGACGGCTCCTCGATCGCCGGCTGGAAGACCATCAACGAGTCCGACATGCTGTTGAAGCCGGACCTGTCGAGCGCCTTCATCGACCCCTTCTACCAGCAGACCACCCTGTTCATGTTCTGCGACGTGCTGAACCCGGACACCGCCGAGCCCTACAATCGCGACAGCCGCTCGATGGCTAAGAAGGCCTTGGCCTATGTCCAGTCGTCCGGCGTGGGCGATACCGTCTTCTTCGGTCCCGAAGCCGAGTTCTTCGTGTTCGACGACGTGCGCTGGAACACGGCGCCGCACGACACCCGTTACAGCTTCGACTCCACCGAGCTGCCCGCCAACACCGGCGCCGAATACGCCGAGGGCAACCTGGGCCACCGTCCGGGGCCCAAGGGCGGCTACTTCCCGGTCAACCCGGTCGATTCGGGCCAGGATCTGCGCGGCGAAATGCTGGCGGTCATGAAGGATCTGGGCCTCGACCCTGAGAAGCACCACCACGAAGTCGCCCCTGCCCAGCACGAGCTGGGCCTGAAGTTCAGCGACCTGCTGACCATGGCCGATCGGATGCAGCTGTATAAGTATGTGATCCACAACGTGGCCCACGCCTATGGCAAGTCGGCGACCTTCATGGCCAAGCCGATGTTTGGCGACAACGGCTCGGGCATGCACGTCCACATGTCGATCTGGAAGGACGGCAAGCCTCAGTTCGCCGGCGACAAATACGCCGGCCTGTCGCAGGAATGCCTGTGGTACATCGGCGGGATCATCAAGCACGCCAAGGCCATCAACGCCTTCGCAAACTCGACCACCAACTCCTACAAGCGTCTGGTGCCCGGCTATGAGGCGCCGGTGAAGCTGGCCTATTCCGCCAGCAACCGCTCGGCCTCGATCCGCATCCCGCACGTCACCTCGGCCAAGGCCAAGCGTCTGGAAGCGCGCTTCCCCGACCCGATGGGCAACCCCTATCTGACGTTCGTGGCCCTGCTGATGGCGGGTCTGGACGGGATCGAGAACCGCATCGATCCGGGCGCGGCCGCCGACAAGAACCTGTACGATCTACCGCCCGAAGAGCGTCATTCGATCCCCGAGGTCGCCGGTTCGCTGCGCGAGGCTCTGGAAGCCCTCGACGCCGACCGCGCCTTCCTCAAGAAGGGCGGCGTCATGGATGACGACTTCATCGACAGCTATATCACCCTGAAGCAGGAAGAAGTCGCCCGGCTGCAACTGCACCCGCACCCGGTCGAGTTCGACATGTACTACAGCTGCTGATCAGCGGGCCTACGTTAAGGACCTAAAGGCGTCGGACCCCAGGTCCGACGCCTTTTCTACGCGCTCAGATCTCAGTCGCATCAGTTATGACGTCAACTGTGTTCCAACCATCCCGGCCTTGGCGCTATTTGCCGTTGCCGCGATAGTTCAGTTGGGGCGGGCCGTCACCGACCAGGGGGCGATAGACGAAATCCGCACCGCGACGTTCATGGAGCTCGGTAGTTGCCGCAGCGATCGTTTCGGGGCTGACGAACAGTTCAGCCGCCGTCAGGGCCAAGGTCTTGGCTGCGACGACGGCGCCTTTAACGCCAATGCTGGAGCCTGCGGCGGCGGTGTTCTGCCAGCTGTGGCCCGCAGAGCCGGGCACGAATGTAGCGGTCGCCAGGCCGACGGTGGGAACGACCCAACTGACGTCCGACACATCGGTCGACCCGCCTGCGCCATCGAAACTCAGCTTGGCGGGCTGGATTTCACCGACGCTCGACAGGGGCGGCTGGCTGGCCAGGGTCTGCTGGAGCTTGCTTGCGAAAGCCGTTTCCTCGGGCGTCCATGTGATGCCGCCGACGCGGTGCAGGTTGCGGTCCATGACGCTCATCAGCGCGCCGTTGGGCATCATGCTGTAGACGCCGCCGATCTGCTGGAACTCATATCGGGTTTCGGTGCCCAGGGCGGCGCCCTCGGCGGCCTTCTTCAGCCGTTCGATGACTGACAGGACGACCTCTGGGTCGCCGTGACGGACATAGTAGTAGGATTCCGCATAGTTGGGCACCACGTTGGGCGCTTCGCCGCCATCGGTGATGACGTAGTGGATGCGCGTGCCGTCAGGAATGTGCTCGCGCATCATGTTGACCATGGCGTTCATCGCCTCGACGGCGTCCAGGGCCGAGCGTCCGCGATCCGGCGCGCCGGACGCGTGCGACGACGTGCCGTAGAAGCGGAATTTACCGCTGACATTGGCCTTGGTCGTGCCCTGGCTGGCGCTGTTGACGGTTGCCGGGTGCCAATGGAGCGCGACGTCCACGTCATTGAACAGGCCGTCACGGACCATGAAGGCCTTGGCCGAGCCTCCTTCTTCGGCGGGCGTGCCATAGAGGCGCAGTTCGCCCTTGATGTTGTTGTCGATCATCCATTGGCGGACAGCGATGGCGGCATGGCTGGAGGCCGCGCCGAACAGGTTGTGGCCGCAACCGTGACCGGCGATCGCATGCAGGGATTGTTCGACAGGCGATACCGCCTGAGACAGGCCGGGCAGGGCGTCGAATTCAGCCAGCAGGGCGATCACCGGGCCCTTGCCGTTCTTGAAGCTGGCGACGAATGCGGTGGGTTGGCCGGCGATGCCTGCGGTGATGGTGAAGCCGGCGGCCGTCAGATCCTGCTGCAGGAGGGCTGAGCTCTGGGTTTCCTGATAGCCGACCTCGGCGAACTCCCATATGGCCAGGGCGGTGGCTCCCAAGTGCTCGCGGCCGCGCTCGACGCTGTCGATGATGGCGGACTGCTGCGCCGCCGGCAGTTCAGCCGCCCACGCCGATGTGCCCGCAAGACACGATAGAGCGACGGTGATGGCGGTAAGACTGGTGAATTTCATATTCTGAATTCCGCTGTTCGTGCGCATGCTTTTGAAGGGTGAAAGATCGAGACGGCGAACGGGACAGACGATCGCTCGCGGTCATCAGTTTCCGACCACTGAAAACGGCGTCTCCAGTGTGGGCGAAACAGGAATGGGAACCGGACCCAGCTTCATTGCGGCGAGGGGCGGAAAAGGATGGATCTGAAGGCCGTCCTTCTCCGCCGCCCCTGCCGTTTAGAAGCTCTTGGTGACCGAGATTGAGTAGTAGCGGCCGAGCGTGTCGTAGTTCTGGCCATCATAGCTGCCGGCGAAATTGCCCACCTGAGGCGGCGTTTCGTTGAGCAGATTGGAGACGCCCACTCGCACGCTGAGGTCTTTCGGCAGGGTGAAGCGGCCGTTCAAGTCGAAGACGTCATAGGAATCGACGCCTCGGGTCGTGCTGGCTGCATTGCGCACCTGTTCGGCGCTGATCATTGCGGCGGTATGACGCCACCGCAGGCTGATGTTCAGCCAGTCCCGCGTGTAGGCGAGGGTCGTATTGGCCTTCCAGTCGGGGTGGGCCAGGCCGGCGCCCTCTTCGACAGCGGTGCCGCGGCTGCCTGCATAGTTGTAGGACGGGCCGCCCGGCAGGTTCTGAATCTCGAACTTGTCGACATAGCTGACCACGGTGCCCAGAGACAGGCTGCCGGCCGAGGCGGGCAGGCCGATGTCAGCCAGGTCAAACGACCAGTCGATTTGCAGGTCGACGCCGCTGACCTTGAAGGCGCCAAGGTTCAGCGCGGGCTGGCCCGGCTCGAACAGGAAGCCTGTGGTCGGATTACGCTTGCCCATGACCTGACAGTAGTAGTTGTTCACGTCATAGGTGGGGTTGGCGCCATTGAGGTTGAAGCAGTTCTCCATGGTCTGGATGATCGGCAGGTTGCCGACCGCGCCGGCGACTTCGATCGCGTACCAGTCGATCGAGGTCGAGATCCGCTCCAGAAGCGGCGAAGAGAACGGCGACTGGATGACGGCGCCGATCGAGTAGGTGTCAGTGGTTTCTTCTTGCAGGTTGGGGTTGCCGCCGGTGAGAGCGAACACCTGGGTCGAGCCGAACTGATAGGTCGGAAGCACGCCTGCAGGCACGCCCATGGCCGCGCACAGAGCCTCGACCTTGGCGGCGTTGGCGCCGCTCTGACCGAAGCCGCCGCGATAGCCGGAGCGGACATCGCAGGGATCGCCGCCGAACGGCGTCGCCGCGCTGGGGCTGCCGATGCCCGTGCTGCCCGAAGATTCGGGGGCGTAGAGCTCGCCGACGCTGGGCGCGCGCACAGAGCGATTGTAACCGCCGCGCAGACGTAGGGAGTCTATGACGCTCCAGTCGACATCGACCTTATAGGCGCTGACGCCGCCCACGCTGCTGTAGTCGGAATAGCGATAGCCGAGGTTCATGTTGACCTCGCGAGCCATCGGCATGTCCTTCAGAATGGGGACCAGGGCTTCGAAGTAGATCTCGCTGACACTGGTGTTGCCGCCGGAAGGACGCAGGACGCTGTAGCCCAGGATGTCGCTGCCGACGCCCGGAATGTTGTAAAGTTCATCGGAGTTGTACTGGAAGGAGTTGTAGCGATAGCCGAGACCGGTCGCCACGCGGACTTCCCCGGCCGGGAGGTTGAACAACCCGCCCTGCAGGTTCAGTTCGGCGACCCGCTGTTTCATCTCGTTGGTGTTCGAGGTCCGGCGGGTCATATAGTCCATGCAGCTTTGGGAAAGCGCATGGTTGCCGAAGAAGTTGGCTCCGCCCTCGCAGAGCACGGGATAGGCGACCATGCCCACGGAAGCGCCTGTCACGGGGTCGTATTCCATCCGCGAACCGCCCGCGCCGCCGAACGGATCGTACAGCAGGTTCACGACGGCGGATTTGCTGAGCGCGCCGTGCTGGATGTTGTTGGTCTTGGTTTGCCCCACGCTTGCGAAGGTATCCCACGTCCAGTCGCGGTACGGCAGGACGCCATCTGCGCCCAGGACGATCTGATAGACGTCATAGGTGTTGGTCTGTAGGCGGTCGCCGGCGGCGGTGAAGGCCTTCTGGAAGGTGAAGTCGCCGTTGGGATTGGGGCGTGACGCCAGGATCAGCCGGGCGTCAGGCGTCAGGAAGGGGTTGGTGACCGGCGCGCTCAGCGCATAGGCCGCGCCCGACGCCAGGGTCGGGTTGAAGAAGGTCAACGCGTCATAGCTGGTGAAGGTCGCCTGGGCGAAGACCGAGGTGTTGTCGGTGACGTCGTAATCAAGCTTGGAGAAGACCGTGACGCGGTCGTTGGTGTTCACGACCTGGCTGTTCGGCCAGCCGAAGTTGAGCTGTTTGCGGCTGCCGGCGATGTATTGGGTGTCCGTCTCCGGGTCGCGGTAGTTCTCGACAAAATAGTTGCCGACTGGCGTCACATGGCTGAACAGGGTGCCGTCCAGATTGAACCCCAGTTGGCCCGTGTAGGTCGCTGAACCGGTGATGGGACTGGTTCCATAGACATTGCGGAACAGGTTGTTGACCACAGCGGCGCTGGGCGCGTTTCCGGGAAAGAGCATGGCCCCGGAATCGAGCGTCGCGGTGCCGTTCTGGGGCGTTCGCATGATATTGAACGGCCGATCGCTCTGAAGCGCAGGCTCGCGTTGCGAGTAGTCGACCGAGACCATGGCGCGACCGCGACCTTCCGCGAATCGTTGACCGGCGGTGACGGTCGCGCGGAACTGCTCGCCGTCGCCGTATTCGCTGACGCCGTACTGGCTGCTGAGCGTCAGGCCCTCGATGTTGCGCAGCCGGAAGTTGACCACGCCCGCCGTGGCGTCCGAACCGTAGGCGGTCGAGGCACCGCCGGTGATGACTTCGACGTTGCCGATCAGGGCGTCAGGCAGGGTGTTCAGGTCGATCGAGCCGTCCGGAGACGACGGCTGCATCCGGCGACCGTCCAGCAGGATCAGCGTGCGCTTGGGGCCCAGGCCTCTGAGGCTGGCGTTGGCCTGGCCGGCGTTCAGGGTCGTGGTGCTGCTGCCCGTGCTGGCTTGACCGAAGGCGCCGGTGAATTGCGGCAACTGCGTCAGGGCGCGCTCGACAGACACCTGGCCCGTGTCTTCGATAGCCTCGGTCGAGACGGACACGATCGGGCTGTTGGCCACATAGTCCGGGCGCGCCACCCGCGAGCCAGTGACGATGATATCGCTCACATGGGTCGCGGTTTCAGATTGATCTTCCTGGGCGTGTGCTGCACCGGCCATCAGGGCCGCATAGGCGCATGCACTCGTTAGCAACACGCGGGAGGCCTTGGGCTTGGATCGCGTGTGTCCTTGGTTTTTCATGATTACCCCTCTGAGTTTGCTGACTTCCTTCGAAGTCTCAGCGAATGACGTGTTGTTTCGACCTGAAGCGCTTGAGCGAGCACGAGCGGCAGCCAGCGCGTCGCAAGCGCCTGCTTCTCTTGTTGGCTTCAGGGTTTAGTCGGCGGCAGCGGCCGGGCCGTAGAGCAGGCCGTTGAAGAATAGCCGGAAGGTCCCCGCCGGTTGGGCGCGTTGCAAGACTTCGACGCCGTAGACGAACAGCTTGCCCTTGCCGATATCCACTTGGACGACGGCCGAGGTGTCTTTCAGCAACTCCTGATGGTGCGCCCAGCCGCTCCGCAAAGGCGCGTCGGTATCGAACCAGGCCACGGACTTCGCGCCTTCGCCGGCGATGCGATAGGTCTGGCCGTTGGCGAAGAAGACATCCGCCTGGGCCGGCATGCCGAAGGCCAGGGGGTCGGTGTTGTCCACCTTTGCGCTCAGGATCGAACCGGGCAGGAAGAACTCGGTCGTGGCCAGGGGCCGCTGCGTTCCATTCTCTTCCTTGACCAGGGCCGGAGCGATGGGCGCGCCCAGAAGGTGCGCCAGGCGATTGGCACCGCCGATCGTGATGACCGAGCCGCCGTTGCGAGCGAACTCGGCGATCTGTGGCACGGCGCTGTCAGCAGTCACTTCGCCCAGCCAGGCGCGATAGGCTTCGGGAATGTCCTGGGCCTGCGGCAGAGGCTGGTTGCGCTGGGGACGATAGGCCGCGTGATCGAGCGCCGGCGTGGTCCCGTCGGTGAACACCAGGACGTCGAACCGCTCGTTCAGGTTTCCGGCGCTGAGGGTCTGCGGATAGACCACCTCGAACGGGAACTCATATTGCTCCAGCAACCAGCGGGTCCAGCCCGCGCTCATGACCCCGCCATAGCGGTCGACCAGCCCGACGCGAACGGGCTTCAGGGCGATTGAGCCGCCCGCCGGCTTGCGGTCTACGGCATAGGCGTTGAAGCCCAGCTCGCCGACCGCCGCTCGCACGGCTGCAGTGCTTTCGGGCGAGGCCTGCACCCACAGGGCGCCCGGCTGCAACTGGGTGCGCCCGACCTTGGCGCCGTTCTCCAGCCATTCGACGCTGGCCCCCGCCTTCAGCAGGCGATTGGTCAGGATAAAGCTGTTGTTGACCTCATGCGGGATGACGAAGCCCGCACGACCCGAGCCGATGACGGCGCCCGGCGGCGCGTCCAGCAGGTCGTCCGCCCGGCTGAAGGGGCCGTCAAAGCCGTCCAGCACGCGATCGAACGTCACCCCCATCTGATAGGCCAGGGTGTAACCCGCCACGTCGTAGGGCAGCTTGGGCGGGCCGCCCGGATATTCGGTGTTGTGCGGATGGTCCTGCGGCTCGAACATGTCCAGCACGTGGGGGCGGAAGGCCTGGGCGGTCTTCACCACATAGGCACCCTGCGGATAACGCTTTGCGCCAACGGTGAAGGGGGCGCTGGCGACCTCGACGTCGACGCCGCTCTTCATCAGGGCGTTGAGGAAGGCCACCGTGGTGGGCAAGTCGCGCTGTTCTTCAGGGTTGATGATGAAGCCGCGCGGATCTCGGTTCTCGGCCGTCTTCAGCACCGTATCGAACAAACCCGCATCGATGGCGCCGCGATCGGTGGTGGTGGCCGCCGCCTTCAGGTCGTCGACTTTCTGGGGCGTGATGGTCCAACTGTCTTGGCTGCCGCGCTGAATGCTGTTGGAGCCCATCTGATAAATGCCCATCAGCAGGCGTTCGCGGTTGCGCGAGGCGTAGTCGATGACGGCTCGGTTCATCGACCACTGGTAGTCGATGCTGTCCTGCAGGCGCCACATCCGGGGGCTGATCGGCATAGGCTCGTCGTTGCGAGCCAACTGGGTCTCGGGGATCAGCGGAATGGCTTCCGGCGTCGGCCCGCCGATGATCTCGGTCAGGATGCCGACCATGTTGTGGAAATAGGGGGCCGACCGATACATGCCGTTGTGCCAGGTGGAGTAGGGGGCGACGCTGTCCATCCCTGATCCGGCCTTGCCTTCAGAGATCAGGCGGCTGTGCATGGTGGTGCCGACCTCGGTGGTCGTGGTCATCACCAGCGGGTCGAAGTTGTAGTTGAACGGGTCACGGAAGGGCGGAATGAACACCACCATGCCGCGCGGGCCGGTCTGGTGTTGATTGAATACGATCTGGGGGAACCACTCGCGATAGTGGACCCTGTTGATGTTTTCGGTCTCGGGCATCAGCGACATGTAGGAGTCGCGGTTGTTATCGTGGCCCACATACTTCTGATACAGGCGCGGGATGGAGTTGAACTCGCGCTTCAGCGGGTCTTCGTTGCGCATATACCAGTCGGCCACCAGTTGCAGGCCGTCCGGGTTGGCGTGGCCGAACAGGATGATGACATCGTCGAGCGTGCGCCGGGTCTCGGCGTCGTTCTGGGTCAGCAGCCGGTGGATGATCTGGATCTGGCCTTGGGTGGTGACGGTCTCGGTGGCGTGCAGGCCGGCGTCGATCCAGACAATGGCCTTGCCTTCACGCGCCAGGTCGGCCGCCTGTTCTGCGGTTAGGTCTTCGGCGCGAGCCAGGCGCCGGGAAATGTCGCGATAACGATCCAGGTTGGCCAGGTTTTCAGGCGAAGACACGATCGCCATCCACTGCGTGCGTCCTTCAGCGGAGGTTCCGAAGCTCTGTAGCTTCATCCGGTCAGATTCGCCGGCCAGGCGCTGAAGATAACGCTCATACTGATCATAATCGGCGAGGAAGTAGTCCGTGCCGGGAGGCTGGGGGAAAAAGCGCTCAGGCGCCGTCACGATGTCCGAAGCCGGCGTGGCCGCCGTCGCGGCTTGAGCCAAGGCGGCTGAGGCGGGGCCTGCGGCGGTAAGCGCAGTGCTGGTCAGAAGCGCCGCGCAAAGCCGGCTGGCAAAGGTCGTCCGGAACATTGATTTCCCCCCATATAAGCGCCCGGGATCGTCCAGCCGCCGTCGAAGGCTCGGACAAAAAATCGCCCCGTAAAAGACATATTCTTCCTCTGAGAACAATTTTTTGCCAAAAACGAAGGAAGACGCGCCCCGAGGGGTGGAAAACCGTCAGAAATTTGAAATTATGGCTTGGCTTCTGCAGGATGTGGTGGTTCCGACATCCGAGCTCTAACGCTGGATGCCGATCTGGGCGCTGCGGATGGTGCGCGCGCTGCATCGCCAGAAGCTCCTCATAGCCGAGCGGCGGGTGGATAATCGTGGGATGACCTCAGGCGCCGCGTATCGACTGGTCCAGGGCCGGTCGCTGGCGGGAGGGGCCCGGGGGTACAGGCCCCACCCGCGAGCGTCTCAACTGCAAAAATCGCAGGAATAAGGCGGGGTTTTTGCCAACGGGGCTGTCGGCGCTGAACGGCGGGGCTGGGGCCGTTGGCGCGTGGCCGAGAATGGTGCGGATGAGAGGACTCGAACCTCCACGCCTCGCGGCGCCAGAACCTAAATCTGGTGCGTCTACCAGTTCCGCCACATCCGCATAGGTTCGCCCGAGGCTGTAGGCGAGGGCGGCCGTTTCGGCAATCCCGTCCGGCCATGAAAAAGGCCCCGGATCGCTCCGGGGCCCTTCTCTTTTTTGTGCCTACCGCGCTTCGCGCTGCTTGAGGCCGTCGGCCCGCTGCAACGTGCAGACGCGGTGTGCGGAACGACTGATCAGGATCAGTCGTCCTTCTTGTTGTCGACGCCGTGACCGAAGGCGTCAGCCGCCGATTCCAGCTTCACGTCCTCGGTGATGTCGATGCCCTTGGCCAGCTTCGAGTGGGCGAAGCCGTACAGACCGTAGATAAGCGCCCCGACCACGGCGTAGACGCCCAGGATGGTCAGCGGCAGCGGGTTGTCGTTCAGGGCGTGCTGGACCATCGGCACGAAGTTGAACGACGCCAGCGTCAGACAGGCCAGGATGCCCAGCACGGCCGTGACCATGCCGCCCGGAACACGGAAGGGACGCTCCATGTCTGGGTGCTTGATGCGCAGGACGATGACCGACAGGCAGACGATGGCGAAGGCCGTCGCCGTGCCCAGCGACACCAGGTCGCCCAGGATCGAGATGGGCAGGAAGGACGCCGCGATGGCGATGACGATGCCCAGCAGAATGGTGCCGATCCACGGGGTGCGGAACTTCGGGTGCACCACGGCGAACGCCTTGGGCAGCAGGCCGTCGCGCGCCATCGTGTAGAAGATCCGCGTCTGGCCGTAGCACAGCACCAGCATGACCGAGGACAGGCCAGTGATGGCGCCGATCTTGATCAGGAAGGCGATCAGGTTGAGCTTGCCGCTCGGCGCGCCGGCCAGCGGAATGTCGGCCCAGGTGAGCGCCATGCGGTCGATGGCGACGGCGATCGGGGCGGGCGAAGCCAACTCCAGGTAGGGGACGACGCCGGTCATGACGGCGGCCACGACCATGTAGATCAGGGTGCAGACGAACAGGGCGCCCAGGATCCCGATCGGCACGTCCTTGGACGGGTTCTTGGCTTCGGCGGCGGCGGTCGAAACCGCTTCAAAACCGACATAGGCGAAGAAGATGATCGAGGCGCCGCGGAAGATGCCGCCCACGCCGAATTGGTCCCAGCTGTCGCCCTGCGGCGGGATGAAGGGGTCCCAGTTGGCCGGGTTGATGTACTGTAGGCCCACAGCGATGAAGGTCAGCAGGACGATGATCTTGATGACCACGATGGCGTTGTTGATGTTCGCCGATTCCGACACGCCCAGCACCAGCAGGCCGCAGACGGCGGCGATGCCGACGGCCGCCACCAGGTTGAAGGTGCCCGTCAGCGGGAAGCCCGCGTCAGCGCCCGAGGCGACGTACTGGATCAGCGGGGTGGCCCACTGGGGTCCTTCGCCGCCTGGGTAACTTATTGTCGGAAACAGACTGGCGCTGATCCCGAAGTCATTCAGGATCGACACCACATAGCCGGACCAGCCGACCGCGACGGTCGAGGCCGCGACGCCGTATTCCAGCACCAACAGCCAGCCCATGATCCAGGCGAAGATTTCGCCCAGAGTGCCGTAGGCATAGGTGTAGGCCGAGCCCGAGACCGGCATGGTCGACGCCAGTTCGGCGTAGCACAGGCCCGCCAGGCCGCAGGCGATGCCGGCGATGACGAAGGAGAACATGATGGCCGGACCGGCGTGGGCCGAAGCCACCTGACCCGTCAGCACGAAGATGCCCGCGCCGATGATGGCGCCGATGCCCAGACTCATCAGATTCAGCGGGCCAAGCGTCCGCTTCAGCTCGCTTTTGGCGGCTTCCTTCTGAATTTGGGCGATGGATTTTTTAAGGAATAGCCGATTACCGGCAGGCTTTACGCCGTCTGCAGACATGCAGTTGCGCCCCCAACATATGCGACGACCCCTCCCGGGTCGCCTTCTTGGGCGGGGACGCTAGCCATCTGAGGCCGTGCGCGCAACGCGGTTTACGAGGGATGACGCGCCGACGACGCTTTCGTGAACCCCTTCGAAGGCGCTACAGCCGCTTTATGTTACCGATTCACGCTGTTCTGGAGCCGCTGAAGGCCGCCCTGGCCCAGACCTCTGCGGTCGTCCTTGCGGCCCCGCCGGGCGCGGGCAAGACCACGGTCGTGCCTTTGGCCCTGCTGGATCAGCCCTGGCTGGCCGGCGGCAAGATTTTGGTCCTGGAGCCGCGGCGACTGGCCGCGCGCGCCGCCGCCGATCGCATGGCCGCCAATCTTGGCCAAAAGGCTGGCGAAACCATCGGTTATCGCACGCGCCTGCAGAGCCGGATCGGTCCGGACACCCGAATCGAGGTCGTGACCGAGGGCGTATTCACCCGGATGATTCTCGACGACCCGGGCCTGGAGGGCGTCGGCGCCGTCCTGTTCGATGAATTCCACGAGCGCAGTCTGGACGCCGATCTGGGTCTGGCGCTGGCGCGCGACAGTCAGTCGGTGCTGCGCGAGGACCTGCGCCTGCTGGTCATGTCGGCGACGCTCGACATCGCCGGGGTGTCGCGCCTGCTGGACGGCGCGCCGGTGATCGAGGCCGAGGGACGGATGTTCCCGGTCGAGACCCGCTATCTGGGCCGCAACCCGGTCGAAAGGTTCGAGGAGGCCATGGCCAAGGCCGTGATTCAGGCCCTGCATGAGGAGACCGGTTCGCTCCTGGCCTTCCTGCCGGGGCAGGGCGAGATTCACCGCACCGTCCAGCGCCTGAACGAGCGATTGCGTGATCCGTCAGTGGATGTGGTCGCCCTTTACGGTGCGCTGGACAAGGGCGAGCAGGACAGGGCCATCGAGCCCCCCGCGCCCGGTCGTCGCAAGGTCGTGCTGGCGACCTCCGTGGCCGAAACAAGCCTGACCATCGAGGGGGTGCGCGTGGTGATCGACGGCGGCCTGTCGCGCGTGCCGCGCTTCGAGCCCTCCAGCGGCCTGACCCGGCTGGCGACGGTCAAGGTCAGCCGATCCTCGGCCGAGCAGCGGCGGGGCCGCGCGGGCCGGGTCGAACCGGGCGTCTGCTATCGCCTGTGGGACGAGGAACAGACGCGCGGCCTGGTCGCCCATCAGCGGCCGGAAGTTCAGGAGGCGGATCTGACCGCCTTCGCGCTCGATCTGGCGCGCTGGGGGGCGAAGTCGACCGACGGGCTGGCCCTGCTCGATCCGCCGCCTGTTGGCGCCATGGCCGAGGCGCGCAGGGTGCTGGCCCGTCTGGGCGCGCTGGACGCCAGGGGCGACCTGACGCCGCACGGGCGACGGCTGACCCGCATCCCCCTGGCGCCGCGTCTGGCCCACATGGTCGCTGTCGCCTCGGATCAGGGCGATGCGCTCGGCGGGGCGAGGATCGCGGCGGTGCTCAGCGAGCCGGGCCTCGGCGGAAACGGCGTCGATCTGCACGACCGCCTCAAGGGGTTGGAGCGGGATCGCTCGCCGCGCGGCCGCGACGCCATGAAGCTCGCTGAACGCTGGGCGCGGGCGGCGGGGGGCGGCCGGGATGGCGAGGCGGATGCGGGCCTGCTGCTGGCCGAGGCCTTCCCTGAACGCATCGCGCGCGCCAAGGGCAAGCCGGGCGAGGTGCTGCTGGCCTCGGGACGCGGCGCCTTCATCGAGCCGACCGATCATCTGGCGCGCGAGCCTTGGCTGGCGGTGGCGGAACTGGGCGGCGGCGACGCCCGCGACCGCATTCGCCTGGCGGCGGCGCTGGACGCCGCAACGCTGGAAGCCGATCTGGCGCATCTGATCGAAATCGAGGACTGGCTGGCGCGCGAGCCTTCCGGCAAGCCGGTGATCCGCCGCGTCCGCCGCATCGGCGCTCTGATCCTGGACGAAAAGGTCGTCGGCGCGCCCGACCGCGCGACCATGACGGCGGCGCTGCAGTCGGAAATCGAGGCGGGCGGCCTCGGCGCCCTGAAATGGGGCGAGCAGGCGGGAGCGCTGCGGGCGCGGCTGGCCTTCCTGCGCGGGCTTGATGGCGCCTGGCCCGACGTCTCGGACGCGGGGCTGCTTGCGGCGCGCGAGGACTGGCTCTGGCCTCTGCTGGACGGCGCGCGATCACTGGCCGACCTCGGCGACGGCAAGCTGGCTGAAGCCCTGCGCGGCCTGATCCCCTGGGATTTGCAGCGCAAGCTGGATGAACTGGCGCCGACGCGCCTGACCACGCCGCTGGGGAGCGCGGGCATCGACTATGCCGCCGAGGGCGGACCGCGTGTCGAAATCCGGGTGCAGGAACTGTTCGGGGTAAAGGCGCACCCGATGGTCGGCGGTGGCCGTGTGCCCCTGACGCTTAGCCTGCTGTCGCCCGCGCGGCGGCCGGTGCAGGTGACCAAGGACCTGCCGGGCTTCTGGGCCGGGTCGTGGGCGGCGGTGCGCAGCGAGATGCGCGGCCGCTATCCGCGCCACCCGTGGCCGGAAGATCCCGCCAATGCGGCGGCGACCAGCCGGGCCAAGCCGCGTGGAACCTGACGCGGCATCAGCCCGCCTTACAGCCCTTCGCCATAGGCGACGTCCGTCACCGCATAGACCATGATGCCGGTTGCGATGGCCAGGTTCAGGCTGTCGGCGCGGCCGCGCATCGGAATCTTGACGTTCAGGTCGCAGGCGGCGGCCAGATCGTCGGTCAATCCCGCCTGTTCATTGCCCATCATGATCAGGGCGGGGTGGCGCACCGGGCTGTCGCGATAGCCGTGGGTGGCGTCCAGGCGGGTGCCGATGACGCTGCCGGGCCAAGAGGCGCGCCAGGCCAGGAACTCTTCACGCGTCGCCTTGCTGATGCTGACCGCGAAGACCGAGCCCATGGTCGCGCGCACCGCCTCGACCGAGAAGGGATCGACGCAATCGCCGATCAGGATGACCCCGCCGCACCCAGCCGAGTCCGCCGTGCGGATGATGGTGCCCAGATTGCCCGGATCGCGCACCTGCTCCAGCGCCACCCAGCAGGGCTTGGCGTTGGGCTGGATGGCGTCCAGCGGCGTGTAGACCTGCTCGAACACGCCCAGCACCGTCTGCGGATTGTCGCGACGGCTGATCTTCTCGAGGATGGCGTGGGTGACGACGATGATCTGCCCGCCGCTCTTCAGCGTCTCGGCCTTGGCCCGGTCCAGCAGCGGATGCGGCCGCGCGTCCTGACCGACCAGAAGCATGACCGGCGCGCGGCCCTGATCCAGCGCTTCGCCGATGAACTTCAGCCCCTCGGCCAGAAACCGGCCGGTCGCCTCGCGCTCCTTGCGCATGTGCAGGGCGCGGACGGCCTTGATGGTGTCGTTGGTCAGGGAGGTGATGAGGCGTTCGGTCATCAGGCGCTCCATCTGGCGAAGAAGCTGAGGCCGATCGCGCGGGCGCGCTCGCCGTCCTCTGACAGCGCCAGCTCGCCCCAGTCGATCCGCCCGCCGCGATCGTGCGTGGCTTCAGCCATCATGTGCGCCAGCGACAGGCCTGAGATGCGCGCTGCATAGGCGTTCAGCAGCAGGAAGGAGGCGTCGTCGGACAGCAGGGCGGCGCAGTCCTTCAGCAGCCCCGGCATGTCCTCGAACAGCCGCCAGACTTCGCCATTGGCGCCGCGCCCATACTTAGGCGGGTCCAGGATGATGCCGTCATATTTGCTGCCGCGCCGCACCTCTCGCGCCACAAACTTGCGGGCGTCCTCGACGATCCAGCGGATCGGGCGGTCGGCCAGGCCGGAAAGTTCGGCGTTCTCGCGGGCGTAGGCCACGGATTTCTTGGAGGCGTCGACGTGGGTGACATGGGCGCCCGCCGCTGCGCAGGCCAGGCTGGCCACGCCGGTATAGCCGAACAGGTTTAGAATCTTCGGCTGCTTCAGGGTGCGGACGCGGGCGTCCAGCCACTCCCAGTTGGCCGCCTGTTCGGGGAAGAAGGCCAGGTGCCGGAACGGGGTGAACCGCCCCATGAAGCGCACGTCGCGCCACTTCAGCGGAAAGGCGTCGATCGGGCCATGGGCGTCGAAACGCCAGCGGCCGGAATCCTCTTCCTCCTGCTGCGGGTCGAACATGGCGTTGGCGCGCTCGAAGGCGGCCTCGTCATGAGGCGTCCAGAAGCACTGGGGCTCAGGGCGCACGACGGTGTAGCGGCCGTAACGCTCCAGCTTGCGGCCGTCGCCGCTGTCCAAAAGGGCGTAGTCCGACCACCCGCGGGTGACGAGGGTTTCGGGCGTGGAGGAAAGAACCGGAGCCATGCGCGCTGATAGGCGCTCAGGCCGCTGCTCGTCCAGCGTCGGGATAGGGGTCAGGAACGATGATCAACTCTATATCGTCCTGATGCGGGGTCTTGTCCCAGCGGTGCGGTTCCAGCGCCAGCCGGACGGCGGCGTGCATGAAGGCCAGGCTCAACAGGAACCAATAAGGCAGGGAGGCCGCCATATCGAGCGGGCCATAGGGCGTCCCGGCGATCCGCGCGCCGCGGTATTTGGTGATCCAGGCGGCTGCGACCCCCACGATCAGCACCGCCCATCCCAGAACGGAAAGGGACGGCAGTTGCCTGTCCATGGCCGACATCAGGCAAACCACGGCGACCCAGGCCATGCAGCCGGCATGGACCGCCGCCGATCCCAGGCCGGCGCCGATGGTCATGATCAACGCCGCCCAGCCGCGCCAGCCCATTCCCTCGGTCCAGCGCGTATGCACCGCCAGCGTCTGCAGATGGCCTTTCAGCCAGCGCGTCCGCTGCGGCAGCCAAAGGCGCACCGGACCGGGCGGCGTCTCATAGGTGGGCCGGCTGATGACGCCCAGTCGATATCCGGAACGCCAGATCCGAAAACCCAGATCGGCGTCTTCGGTCACGTTCCACGAATCCCATCCGCCCAACGCCCTCAGCACCGACACGCGGAAATGATTGCTGGTCCCGCCCAGCGGAAAGGGCAGGCCAAGCCGAACCATGGCGGGCAGGGTGATCTCGAACAGGGCGGCGTATTCGGCCGCAAACTGGCGGTCGAGCAGGGGGTGAGGGCTGGTCTTCTGGCGACTTCGGATGCGCAGCGGAGCCTGAACGCAGGCCAGGCTGTCGCCCTCATCGCGAAACTTCATCGCTGCTTCCTTCAGTTGCAGCGGATCGGGGTCGTCTTCCGCGTCGTAGATGGTCAGGAAGTCGCCGGTCGCGCGCGCCAGGGCGTAGTTCAACGCGCGTGGCTTCGTCTTGGGCGTGCCGGGCGGCACCACAAGCACGCTCAACCAGTCGGGCAGCTCCAGCTGCGACGCTGCGGCGATCGTGGCGTGATCATCGGCTTCAAGCGCCAGGAAGCCTTGCAGGCGGTCACGGGGATAATCGATCTCATCCAGTCGCTCGACCAGATGGGGCAATATCTGCGCCTCGTGATAAAGCGCGGCTACGACGGTGTAGCGGGGCCAGTCCTCATGACGCCAACTGGGAGACGGGGCCGCCCTCGGCGCGCGGGCCTGAACCGCGATTAGGCCCAGCCGCCACGCCGCCAGCGCCAGAAATCCGATCTGCGTCGATACGAGGAGCCATCCGGCCAGACGCGGCACAGCGGCGGCGCTGGTCATGCTCAGCGCCAGCGCGACGCCTATGGAGATCGCCTGAACGCGCGTCAGGGTGATGCGCGCTGACTCTGTCCTTGATTGTTGACAACCCACCACGCCCTCGTCCGATTTAACGCAATGTTAATATCATTGATATCCCAAAGCTTGGGTTTGGCTAGAGGGGTTGGTCGAGTTAACCTCGCGTCGGGATTCGGGTCCCTCGTTCAAGGAGCCAGTTGATTGTCGATCTCCACGACTTCCACGTCGCGATCGAACCGCAAGGCCAAGGGAGACGGGCACGAACGCCGGGCCGAGATCCTGACGGCGGCCGAACGCATCTTTGTCGAAAGCGGCTACGACGGCGCCACGATCCGCAAGATCGCCGATGAGGTGGGCCTGTCCTCGACGGCGCTCTACATGCATTTCGCCGATAAGAGCGAAATCCTGAACGAGATTTGCAGGAATACCTTCGAAAGGCTGGCCGAGCGCAACCGCAGCATCCTGGCGGATACGGAACCCTCGCTGGCGCGCCTGCGCCGGATCGCCGAGAGCTATGTGGCTTTCGGCCTGGAGCATCCCAACGCCTACCGACTCGCCTATCTCACGCCGACGGCCGAGACCCGCCACGGGGCCGAGACCATTGCGCAGAAGGCGGGAGGAGAGCTGTTTGAGGCCGTGGTGTCAGTTGTCGAAGACGCCGTGGAGCAGGGCGTCCTGCGCGGGGACGCGCGGATACAGGCGCAGGTCATCTGGGCTTGCGTGCACGGTCTGGTCTCCTTGCTGATCACCAAGCCCTATTTCGACTGGGCGGACCGCGAGGTTTTGATCCGCACTCAGTTGGACGTGCTGTTCAATGGGCTGGCCGCCCGGTGAGGCGATGCTGCTGCGGACTCGTCCTCCTGATCACCGCAACCTTGGCGACCGCAACCCAGGCGCGGCCGCTGCGGGTGATGGCGTTGGATCAGTGCGCCGATCAGTTCGTCCTGGCCCTCGCGCCTGACGCGGAGCTCGCCCTGTCGCCGCGCGCCGACGATCCCGATGCATGGATGCGACAGGCGGCGAATGGGCGGCGGATGGTTCGTCCGACCCTGGAGGCCGCGACAGGATTTCAGCCGGATGTGGCGGTTCGTTACTGGGGCGGCGATGCACGGCTTTTGAACGCGCTCGATCGGCGTGGAGTGCGCACGGTCGGCATCGACGACGCCACGGACATGGAGGGGATCAAGGCCAATATCCGCAAGGTGGCGGCCGCACTGGATCGCCGTGCGCGCGGCGAGGCCCTGATCCGCCAAATGGAGGCGCGGCTGACGCAGGCGTCGGGCGCGGGGCGGGGGCGGGCGGCTGTCTATGTCACGGCCAGCGGCTTCACCAGCGGGCCGGGCTCGCTGATGGACGCCATTCTGCGCGCGGCCGGGTTCCGCAACGGGGTGATGCACCCCGGCTATCAACCGCTGGGGCTGGAGCGGGTGCTGCTTTCGCCGCCTGCGCTGTATGTGAAGGGATTTTTCGACCTTGCGCGGTCGGACTGGCGCGGCGCCGGGCGCCATCCGGTCATGCGCCGGGCGACAGCGGAACGCACGGCGGCCAGCCTGCCGGGCGCGGCCCTGACCTGTCCCGCGTGGTTCGCGGCGGACGCAGCTGTTCTGCTGGCGGAGCAGGCGAAATGACCGGCGCCGCGAGACTGAATATCGGCCTGGGTTTTGCCCTGGTCGCCGCGCTCGGCGTGGCGGTGACCCTGGGAGAAACCGCGTTCAGCGCGGGGCAGTACGCCGAGGGGTTTTCTAATCCTGCGTCCGGGCCGGGCGAGGTGCTGTGGTTGGTGCGCGCGCCGCGTGCGGTCTGCGCCCTGCTGGTCGGCGCAGCGCTCGGCCTGGCCGGGGCGGTGATGCAGGGACTGCTGCGTAATCCGCTGGCCGAGCCGGGGGTGCTGGGGGTGTCTGCGACCTCGGCCCTGGCCGCCGCGACCGCCATTGTGCTGGGGCTGGCGGCGATCCCCGGCGCTGTGGAAAGCGCGGCTCTGTTCGGCGCGGCGGTCGGGGGAGGCCTGCTGATCGTCCTGGCGGCGCGGGTGCGGGCGCCCGAGGCGCTGATCCTGTTCGGCGTGGCCCTGTCCAGTTTCGCAGGCGCGCTCACGGCCTTGATCTTCAACCTGTCGCCGTCGCCGATCGCCTCGGCCGAGGTGATGAACTGGCTGCTGGGATCGGTCGAGAACCGCAGTTGGAACGATGTCGCCTGGGTGGCGCCGGCGCTTCTGATCTCGGCGTTTCTGGCGAGAAGCGCGTCGCCGGGGCTGCGGATGCTGACGCTGGGCGAGGAGGCGGCCCGCGCTTCCGGCCTGTCGATGGGACGGATGCGGGTGCTGGCCCTGGCGGCGTCGGCGCTGGCGGCGGGCGCGGCGGTGGCTGTCGCCGGCGTCATCGGCTTCGTCGGCCTGGCGGCGCCGCATCTGGTGCGCGCGGCGGTGCGCGGCGATCCGGGACGGTTGCTGGCGCCCTCGGCTCTGGCGGGCGGCCTGATGCTGGTGCTGGCCGATCTTATGGCGCGGATGCTGCCGACGGATCAGGAGCTGAAGCTGGGGGTGTTCACCGCCCTGGTCGGCGCGCCGCTGTTCGCCCTGATCGCATGGCGGGCGGCGCGGGAGTGGCGGCTGTGAGCGGGCTGCTGGAGCTTGAGAACGCCCACGCGCGCCTCGGCGGGGTCGAGGTTCTGAAAGGCGCGTCCTTCCTCGTCCGGCCAGGCGAAGTCGTCGCCCTGTGCGGACCGAACGGGGCGGGCAAGTCGACGGCCGTTCGCGCCGCCCTTGGCCTGACCCCGCTGACCCAAGGGACCGCTCGTCTGGGCGGCCACGAGGCCCGGCGTCTGTCGGAACGCCAGCGGGGCGAGCGCGCGGCCTATCTGCCGCAGGACCGTTCCATCGCCTGGAACCTGCCGGCCGTCGAAGTGGCGGCGTTGGGCGCGCCTTTCCTCACCGGGGGAGCGGCGCTGGAGCGCGCCCGCGCCGCGCTGGACGAGGTCGGCGTCGGCCATCTGGCCGATCGCGGCGTGGCCGATATGTCGGGCGGCGAACGCGCACGCGTGCTTCTGGCGCGCGCCCTGACGGTTCCGGCGCCTCTCTTGGTCGCCGATGAGCCGATTGCCGGTCTGGACCCGGACGCCCAGCTGCTGGTTCTGGAGCGGCTGCGGGCGCGCGCAGACGCCGGGCGCGGGGTCCTGGTCAGCCTGCACGACCTGAGCCTGGCGGCGCGTTTCGCCCATCGGGTCGTGGTGCTGCATCAGGGCCGCGCGGCGGCGGAAGGCGCGCCGACCGAGGCCCTGTCGCCCAGCATCCTGAAGACCGTCTTCAACCTCGACGCCGTTTGGCTGGAGGCCTCAGACGGGCCGTGGTTAGCGGCCCGTCGCGCGTCACATCACGGCTGATAGGCGCGCGGTCCGGCGTTCGGCGGCGTGCCGCGGGCTAGGTCCGCCGACGGCGTGAGCGGGGCAGAGCCGCCGTTCAGCCGGGCGCGATAGACCTGCATGTTTTCCATCACCCGCATCATGTAGTTGCGCGTCTCGGTGAAGGGGGCGCACTCGATGAAGTCGATGGGATCGACCTGGGCCTGACGCGGGTCGCCGCAGCGGGCGGTCCACTGCGGCGGACGGGCCGGTCCGGCGTTGTAGCCGACAGAGGCCAGCAGCGGCGACCCGCCGAAGTTGTTGATCAGCTCGCCCAGGTGATAGCTGCCCAGGGTCATGTTGATCTCCGGGTCCCAGAGCTGCTCTGAGTTGAACGAGCGGCCCATGCGACGCGCCACGCCCTGCGCCGTCGCGGGCAGAAGCTGCATCATGCCGCGCGCATCGGCGTGCGAACGGACCAGGGGGTCGAAGCTGGATTCCTGACGGGTGATGGCCAGGGCGAACTCGTTCGGCGCCATGCCCGCGACCTGTTGCGGCAACTGAATCGGATACATCCGCTCGGGCATGACGAAGCCGCGCTGGCTGGCCGCGCGACCGACCATCATCGAGCCGAACTGGTCGCCATAGCCCTGCATCAGGTCGAACAACTGCGCCAGGTCGTAGGGCGACAGCAGGGTATCATCCAGATGATAGGCGAACACCCGCATCAGCGTCTTCTCGCCGATCTGGCCCAGGATGCGGGTGGCCCGCACCACTTCATTGCCCTCGAAGCGGTTGACGTCTTCCGGCGACGGCGCCGGTTCGCCCGGCAGGGTCAGAGTCGTCGCCCCGGCCTTTTCCGCCGCCAGCTGGCCATAGAAGGTCTGCCAGTGCTCGGCCCCCGCCTGATACCAGCGCTGGGCGCCCTCGCGGTCGCCGCGCGCCTCGGCCGCCCGGCCTAGCCAGTACAGGGCGCGCCCTTGCGTGATCGGCGTCGAGGAGGCGTTGCGCAGGGCCTCGAAATGCTGGGCCGCCGTGGCCGGATCATTGAGCTTGGTCAGGGCCACCCAGCCTGCGAAGAACTCGGCGTCGACCTTGCGCTCGCCCGAGGGGAAGCCGTGGCCGTTCATGGCGGCGTAGGCGGCGCGCGCATTGCCCTGTTGCAGGGCGTCCAGGAAGTAGTTGCGGCGTTCGCTCCACAGCGTGTTCTGACCTTCCGAGTGCGACGGCGCAGCGGGCAGGGCGGACAGCAGCGGGAAGGCCTCGGCCTGGCGCCCGGCCGAGCGCAGCAGGCGCACGCGCTCCAGGACCACGGCCGGGTCGTTGGCTTGCGAGGGCGACAGGCCGCCGACGATGGCGTCGGGCGCGTAAGCGGTGCGCAGCGCCATCACCGTGTTGGCGATCGTCTGACGGTCGGCCGGGACCAGGGCGACCATGGCGCGCGTCGCCGGGCCGTGCGGCCCCAGCAGCAGCATGTTCAGCCGCGCTACATGATCGTCGCTGGTCAGCCAGCCGCTCCAGCGCGAATAGATGCGGCTTTGCTGGGCCTCTTCAAAGCTCTGGGTGCGCCACCAGTCGCGAATCAGCGCCTGGGCCTCCTGGCGGCGGCCGGTCTGCTCCAGCGCGCCGGCCAGGGCGATGGCGCCCTGGGCCGTGGTCGGGGCGGTCCCGTTGAAGAAGGCGATGACGGCGTCCGGCGACTGGCCAGCCATGTCCAGCGCTCGCTCGCCGGCTGCTCTGCGCGATTCGCCGCGCGGCCAGTTCGCCAGGTCGGTCTGCGCCCGCGCCAGGTCGCTGTAGGACATCTGCCTGTCAGAGGTGTCGACCAGCGCCCACTCGACCAGCTTGCGCGCCGAGGGGTCGGAAATCCGGGCCATGACAGCCTGCGTGCCGACCACGTCGCGGGCTCGCGCGGCGGTCAGTCCCTGCTGCACCAGGGCGGCGTCCTGGCTGCTGATGATTCCGCCCTGGCTGGCGGAGTAGGGGGCAGGCGTGCTGTTCAGCACGTCCTGAGCCGGGGGAGTCAGAATCGCCAAGGCGGCGGCCACGGTCGTCGCGATCATTAGATATCTGATCCTCATTCATCTTTGGTTGCGGCCAGGCGGCGGGCAACCTACCCTTTGCCGATTAGTGACGGGCGGACCGCCGCCCATTCTCCGCGCAGGTATGTTGTTCCCATGACCGCCCCCTTGTTCAAGGGCGTGATCACCGCCCTGATCACACCTCTTCGTGACGGAAACGTGGACGAGGCCGCTTTCGAGCGCCTGTTGGAGCGCCAGATCGCCGCTGGGGTTCATGGCGTCGTGCCGATGGGCACCACGGGCGAGAGCGCCACTCTGCATCTGGATGAGCACAAGCGCGTGGTCGAACAGTGCGTCGCCATCGCCGCTGGTCGCATCCGCGTCATCGCCGGGGCGGGCTCGTCCGCCACGGACAAGGCGATCGACCTGACCCGTTTCGCCAAGACGGTCGGCGCCGACGGCGCCCTGGTCGTGACCCCCTATTACAACCGCCCGTCGCAGGCCGGGATGCAGGCGCATTTCGAGGCGGTGGCGGACGCCGTGCAACTGCCGATCCTGCTCTACAACGTGCCGGGGCGCACGGGGGTGGACCTGTCGAACGAGACGGTGGCGGCCCTGGCGGCGCATCCGAACATCGTCGGCATCAAGGACGCCAGCGCGGATGTGGCGCGGGCCAGCTGGATGCGCGCCAATATCGACGGAGCCTTCGACCTGATCTCGGGCGATGATTCCAGCTATCTTGGCTATGCCGCGCACGGCGGCGTCGGCGTCATCTCGGTGACCTCTAACGTCGCGCCTGAGGCGATGGTCGCCCTGCATGACGCCATCCAGGCCGGCGATTTCGCCGCCGCGCGCTCTTGGCAGGAACGGCTGATCGGTCTGCACAAGGCGCTGTTCCTCGACAACTCGCCGTCCCCGACCAAATACGCCCTGGTTAAGATGGGCCTGTGCACGGAAGAGGTTCGCCTGCCGCTGTCGCTGACGGCCGACGCGGTGCGGCCCGCCATCGACGAGGCGCTGGCCGCCGCTGGAGTCGCCTGATGGCCGCCGACGCCCCCAAACAGAAGACCATCGCCGAAAACCGACGCGCGCGCTTCGACTACTTCCTCGAAGATCATATCGAAGCCGGGCTCCAGCTGCGGGGCACCGAGATCAAGGCTTTACGCGACGGCCGGGCCAATATCGCCGAGAGCTATGTCTCGCCCGAGGGGCGCGAGATGGTGCTGATCAACGCCGACATCCCGCCCTATAAGATGGCGAACCGCTTCAACCATGAGCCGCGCCGTCACCGGAAGCTGCTGCTGCACCGCAAGCAGATCGACAAGCTGATCGGCGCCGTTCAACGCGAAGGGCGCACCATCGTCCCTGTGCGCCTCTATCTGAATGAGGCGGGCAAGGCGAAGCTGGAGATCGCCCTGGCCAAGGGCAAGAAACTGCATGACAAACGCGAGACTGCGGCCGAGCGCGACTGGCAGCGCGACAAGGCGCGCCTGCTGCGCGACAAGGGATAAGTGCGGTTCCGCTTTGCGCGCCGCGCGACGCGCGATAAACGAGCGATGATGGGGTGCGTCTTGCGGAGTTCGTGGTGAAGATAGCCGAACGCTGGTTCGTCATGGCGGGCGTAGCCCTGCTGAGCGCGATCGCCCTGGCCGGGGTGGTGGTTGCCATCTACGCCGCCTGGGTCCTGCACGACATGCCGGACGCCTCTGAACTGGCTGACTATCGCCCCGCGACGGCCACGCGCGTCTATGCCGGCGACGGCACCCTGATCGGCGAGTTCTCGGACCAGCGGCGCATCTACGTCACCTATGACCAGGTGCCGCAGACGGTCGTGCACGCCTTCCTGGCGGCCGAGGATCAGAACTTCTTCAATCACGGCGGCATCGACGTGTCCGGCATCGGCCGGGCCATGTTCAAGAACGTGTTCAACGTCATGTCGGGCAAGCGGCTGGAGGGCGGCTCGACCATCACCCAGCAGGTGGCCAAGAACGTCCTGCTGACCAGCGAGACCAGCCTGAACCGCAAGCTCAAGGAGGCCGTCCTCTCCAGCCGTCTGGAAGCGACGCTGACCAAGGAGCAGATCCTCGAACTGTATCTGAACGAGATCTACCTGGGCTATCGCTCCTATGGCGTGGCTTCGGCGGCCTATAACTATTTCGGCAAGTCGCTGGATCAGCTGACGCCGGACGAGGCGGCCTTCCTGGCGGCCCTGCCCAAGGGGCCGACCAACTATCACCCGAAACGCTATCCGGCTGCAGCGCTGGGCCGCCGGAACTGGGTGCTGGGCGAGATGGCCGACAATAAATGGCTGTCGGACGAGCAGCTGAAGACGGCGCTGGCCCGCCCGCTGAACACCCGCTCTGCGCCGCGTCGGGCCGAGTACGCCGACGCCGACTTCTTCGTGGAGGAGGCGCGTCGTCGCGCCATCGCCCTGTTCGGTCAGGAAGAGGTCAATCGCGGGGGCTACTACCTGCGCACGACGCTTGATCCGCAGCTGCAGTCGGCGGCGCGTGACGCCCTGATGCGCGGGCTTGAGGACTATGACCGTCGACACGGCTGGCGCGGCGCCTGGGGCACGACCGACTTCGCCGACGGCTGGCAGGCCGAGGCCCAGAAACGCACGACCCCGCCCGAGCGCCGCTCGTGGCAGGCGGCCGCCGTTGAAAGCGTCAGCGGGGGCTCAATCCGCGTCCGCACGGCCAAGGACGATCAGGCGGGCGCGCTGCGCGCCGCCGATGTGGCCTGGTCCAACGCCGGACGTCGCCCGCTGAAGCGCGGCGACCTGATCTTCGTCGAACGCCAGAACGGCCAGTTCGCCCTGAAGCAGGTCCCGGCCGTCAACGGCGCCCTGGTCGCGATCGAGCCGCAGTCGGGCCGCGTCCTGGCGATGGTCGGCGGCTATTCCTACGCGCTGTCCAGCTTCAACCGCGCGACCCAGGCGAAGCGCCAGCCGGGCTCGGCCTACAAGCCCTTCGTCTATGCGGCGGCGCTCGAAGGCGACTTCACCCCGGCTTCGATCGTGCTGGATGCGCCGATCAGCTTCCCCGGCGGCCCTGGCGGCCGGGCCTGGACGCCTCAGAACTACAGCCGCCAGTTTTATGGACCCCAGACGCTGCGGCGCGGGCTGGAGCTGTCGCGCAACGTCATGACCGTGCGCCTGGCGCAGGCGGTGGGCATGAAGAACGTCGTCGACCTGTCCAAGAAGATGGGCGTCGTGGACGACATGTCGCCGAACCTGGCCATGTCGCTGGGGGCCGGGGAAACCACGCCTTACCGCATCACCGCCGCCTATGCCGCCTTCGTCAACGGCGGGCGCCGGATCGATCCCTATCTCATCGAACTGGCTCAGGACCGGAACGGCCAGACCATCCACCGCGCCGACCGTCGCCAGTGCCGCGACTGCGGCCGGGGCTTCAGCGGGCAGGAATCGCCCCGCCTTCAGGATCGCGGGACTCAGGTGATCGACCCCATCACCGCCTATCAGATGACCTCCATGCTGGAGGGCGTGATCCAGCGCGGCACCGGCGCCCGTGCCCGCAGCCTGGGCCCGTGGGTCGGCGGCAAGACGGGCACCACCAATGAATATCGTTCGGCCTGGTTCGTCGGCTTCTCGGCCGACATCGTGGTCGGCGTCTTCGTCGGCTTCGACGACAACCGCTCGCTGGGCGGCGGTGAAGCCGGGGCCTCGACCGCCGTGCCGATCTTCATCGACTTCATGGAAGACGCGCTGAAGGAGCGGCCTGCGCGGCCGTTCGTGAAGCCGAAGAACGCCATCTTCCGCACCGTGAACGGCATCGAAGAGGCCTTCCGCCCGGGCACTGAGCGTCAGCTGCGCGAAGAAGCGCCGCCGCCGGCCCGGCCCGAAGGGCCGCAGAACTATTACGACGTCATCCGTCGTGAGCAGGAGGTCCGCTCCCAGACCCCGACGCCGACCGCGCCGCCTCCGGCTGCGCCGCCGCCGTCGAAGAAGGAGCCGGCCGAGGACTTGAGCGGCCTTTACTGACGCTCTAGGTAAGCCATCAACCCGGCGCGCCTGCTTTCAGGCGCGCCGTTTCACCTGTCCTTCCCTATCGGACGCGCGTCGCGCGGTCCTGTTTGCGGGGGACTTCCGTTCGCAGGAGTTTGCGATGAGATCGGATGTCGAGGCCATGAAGGCCGACATCGAGCAGAGCGTCGCTCTGCTCAGGAGGCGACTTTGACTGGGATGTCGCTCTAAGAAAGCTCGATGAGCTGAACGCGCGGGTCGAGGATCCGACGCTGTGGGACAATCCCGAACAGGCCCAGGCCGTCAGCCGCGAACGCTCGCGTCTGGAAGTTCAGGTCAACGCCGTCAAGGAAATGGAGCAGGGTCTCGAAGACGGGATCATGCTGGCCGAAATGGCGGACGAAGAGGGCGACGAAGCCACCCTCGAAGAAGCGCGTGAACAGCTGAAGTCCATCAAGGACCGTGCCGCGCGCGCCGAACTGGAAGCCCTGCTGTCCGGCGAGGCCGACGGCAACGACGCCTATCTGGAGGTCAACTCCGGCGCCGGCGGCACCGAGTCCAACGACTGGGCGGGCATTCTGCTGCGGATGTACAGCCGCTGGGCGCGCTCGCACGGCTATGAGGTCGAGCTTCAGGAAGAAGAGTCCGGCGAACAGGTCGGCATCAAGTCGGCGACCCTGCTGATCTCCGGACCTAACGCCTATGGCTGGCTGAAGTCCGAATCGGGCGTCCACCGTCTGGTGCGCATCAGCCCCTATGATGCGGCGGCCAAGCGGCACACGTCGTTCGCCTCGGTCGGGGTCTCGCCCGTCGTCGACGACAGCATCGAGATCGAGATCAACCCGTCGGACGTGCGCACGGACACCTATCGCGCATCGGGCGCGGGCGGTCAGCACGTCAACAAGACGGACTCGGCGGTGCGTCTGACCCACATTCCGACCAATACCGTGGTCGCCTGTCAGGCGGGCCGCTCGCAGCACCAGAACCGCGACCAGGCCTGGAAGATGCTGCGCGCGCGTCTGTACGAGCTTGAGCTTCAGAAGCGTGAGGCTGCGGCCCAGGCTCTGGCTGACGCCAAGACGGACATCGGTTGGGGCCACCAAATCCGGTCCTACGTCCTGCAGCCGTATCAGATGGTGAAGGACCTGCGCACCGAGGTCGAAACCTCGGACACGCAAGGCGTTCTGGACGGCGACCTGGATCAGTTCATGGGCGCGGCGCTCGCGGCGCGCGTGGGCGAAACCCGCGAGGGCTGACCCGCCTGACGGTGCATAAAAAAGGGCGGCCTTTGCGGGCCGCCCTTTGTCGTTGTCAGTTGCTCGCGCCGATCAGGCTGCGGGCTTGCTTTGGATCGGGGCCTCGACCTTGGCGTCCGTCTTGGCGGGCGCAGGCTTGTCGGCCGCAGCAGGGGTCTCCAGCATATTGGCGCCCGGCGTGTCGCGCTTGGCCTGGGTGCAGCGGCCCTGGAACCAGGCGCCCTGTTCGATCGACAGCTGCTCCTGGGTGATGTCGCCCTCGACGCGCGAGGTGGCGAACAGCTTGACCTGCTTGGCGACGATGGCGCCCGAGACGCGGCCGCGCACCTCAAGGATGTCGGCGTGCACCGTGCCCTCCACCGCGCCGCCTTCGCCGATCACCACGCGCACCACGCGGATGTCGCCTTTCAACGAGCCGTCGACCTGAAGTTCGCCTGCGCCCGAAATGTTGCCCTCATACTTTACGCCCGCCGATAGGGTCGAAAGGCTGGAGGAACGGGCGGCGGGGCGAGCCGGTTCAGGCGCGCGCGCAGGCGCAGCGGCGATCGGGGCGGCGGGCTCCGGCTTGGGCTGGACCGGCTCGGGCGGCTTGGGAATGCCCATTCCGCCAGAGGGGTTGTTGTCGAACGGTTTGTTCTTGTTGAACATTCATGCTCTCCGCGTCACGCCGCGATTATCGGCGTTTGGTCAATGTCAGCCCCTGAGGATGCAATCCCTGGCGACACTTAGCGCGGGCTGAGGCGGAGAGGTCAAGCGGGGCCTTCCGAACCCCGCTCGCCGATCAAAGCGCTTCGACGGCGGCCAGAACCTCTTCGGCGTGGCCCTTGACCTTGACGTTGCGCCAGGCGCGGCGGACCGCGCCCTGGTCGTCGATCAGGAAGGTGGCGCGCTCGATGCCCATATATTCGCGGCCGTAGAGCTTCTTCTGCACCCACACGCCCCAGGCTTCGGTGACCACGCCGTCCTCGTCCGAGCCGAGCACGACCTTGAGGTCATGCTTGGCCTTGAAGCGGTCCAACTTCTTCACCGTGTCGCGCGACACCCCGATCACTACCGCGTTCGCCGCCGCGAACCGGTCGATCAAGGCCGAGAAGTCCTGACCTTCGGTCGTGCAGCCGGGCGTGTCGGCCTTGGGGTAGAAGTAGAACACGACGATCTTGCCCCTCAGCCCGTCCAGCGACACGCGCCCGCCGCCGTCTGTCGCCAGATCGAAAGCAGGGGCGGGCGTGTTTTCGGTGATGTCGGTCACAGCGCTCTCCTTAAACCGGGCGCACCAGCACCAGCTTCTTCTTGCCGGCGCCGAGCTTCAGCACGCCGTCCGCGTTCAGGTCGGCCTCTTCGATCAGGCGGGCGCCGTCGTTGACGACCTCGTCGTTCAGGCGAAGGCCGCCGCCCTGGGCCAAACGACGCGCTTCGCCATTGGAGCTGCTGAGACCCGCCTTGGTCGTCACGGCGGCGATCATGGCGCCAATCACCTCGTCGCGCGGCAGTTCGACGGTCGGCAGGTCGGCTGACAGCTGACCCTTCTCGAAGGCGGCTTCAGCGGCCGCGCGCGCGGCCTGTGCGGCCTCGGCGCCGTGCAGCATGGAGGTGGTCGCGTCGGCCAGCGCCTTCTTGGCGTCGTTGATCTCGGCGCCTTGAAGCGCCTCATAGCGCTCGATCTGATCCAGCGGCAGGTCGGTGAACAGGCGCATGAAGCGGCCCACGTCGCCGTCCTCGGTGTTGCGCCAGTATTGCCAATAGTCGAACGGCGACAGGGCGTCGGCGTTCAGCCACACGGCGCCGCCGACCGTCTTGCCCATCTTCTGGCCCGAGGCGGTGGACAGCAACGGCGTGGTCAGGCCGAAAGCGGCCTTGTGGTCCACCTTGCGGGTCAGTTCGACGCCGTTGATGATGTTGCCCCACTGGTCCGAGCCGCCCATCTGCAGCGAACAGCCATAGCGACGGTTCAGCTCCAGGAAGTCGGTCGCCTGCATCAGCATGTAGTTGAACTCTAGGAAGGTCAGCGGCTGCTCGCGATCCAGGCGCAGCTTGACCGAGTCGAAGCTCAGCATCCGGTTGATGGTGAAGTGCGTGCCGTAGTCGCGCAGGAACTGCAGGTAGCCCAGCTGCGACAGCCACTCGTCGTTATCCAGCATGATGGCGTCGGTCGGGCCGTCGCCGAAGGTCAGGAATTTCTCGAACACGCCTTTGATGCCGGCGATGTTCTCGGCGATCTTTTCCTCGGTCAGCAGGGGGCGCTGGGTGTCCTTGAACGAGGGGTCGCCGACCTTGGTCGTGCCGCCGCCCATCAGGACGATCGGCTTGTGTCCGGCCTGCTGAAGACGACGCAGCAGCATGATCTGGATCAGGTGGCCGACGTGCAGGCTGGGCGCCGTCGCATCGAAGCCGATATAGCCCGTGACCACGCCCGACGCGGCCGCCTCGTCCAGTTCGACCGGGTGGGTGATCTGGTGGATATAGCCGCGCGCCTTCATCAGGCGCAGGAAGTCCGATTTGAAGGCGGTTTCGGAAACGGTTTGGGTCGTGGGCTCGGTCATGGTCGGGTCCGTAGCATCAGAACCGGCGGCCGTCTTCCGAGGAATAATGCCGCCGAGGGAAGGGCGGCAAGGATCGCGGCCGCTCTCTAGTAGAGGCCGTAGTAATAGGCGGCGAAAAGGGCCGGTTGCGCGATCATCGGCGCTAGCTACGTCGCGCCCGACGTGGCAGTCAAGCCGCCATGACGACCTCCCCGAAAAAGACCCTGCGCGTGCTCGGCTTCATGACCGGCACTTCGCTCGACGCCGTGGACATGGCGGTGATCGAAACGGACGGCCACGACATCCTGTCCTTCGGCCCCGCCGGCGAGATGAAGCTGGACGCAGAGACCCGCGCCATCATTGAGGACGCCATCGACGACGCCTTCGATTGGGAGCGCGACGAAGAAGAACCGGACAGCTTCGAAGACGCCCGCATGGCCGTGGCCGATGCGCATCTGGCCGCCGCGCTCGGCTTCATGGCGGTGAACGGGGTGAAGTCCAGTGCGCTGGATCTGGTCGGCGTCCACGGCCAGACCGTGCTGCACGAGGCGCCGACGCCCGACCTGCCGGGCCGCACCGTCCAACTGATCGACGCCGCCAGCGTGGCCGAGGGGCTGGGGGTCCCCGTCGCCTTTGACTTCCGCAGCGCCGACGTGGCGGCGGGCGGGCAGGGCGCGCCGCTGGCGCCCGCTTATCACGCAGCGCTAGTCCGCAAGGCGGGGATGGAGGGGCCGGTCGCGGTCCTGAATCTGGGCGGGGTCGGTAACATCACCCTGATCCGCGCCGACGGCGAGCTGGAGGCCTTCGACACCGGCCCGGCCAACGGCATGGTCGATCTGCTGGTCCAGTCGCGCATGAAGAAGCGGATGGACGAGGGCGGTCGTCTGGCGGCGGCGGGAACGGTCGATCAGGCTGTGCTGGGCGCCTATCTGGCCCATCCCTATTTCGCGGCGAGCGGCCCGAAGTCCCTGGACCGTTTCGACTTCTCGCTGAAGCCGGTGGCGGACCTGTCCCTGGAAGACGCCGCCGCTACCCTGACCGCCTTCGCGGCGCAGGCCGTGGCGCTGGGCGTCGCCCGCTGTTCGGAGCAGCCGAAGGAGATCGTCGTTTGCGGCGGGGGGCGTCATAATCCGGCGCTGCTGGCCGCGATCCGCGAGCGCGTCGGCGTCCCTATCTCGACCGCCGAGGACAAGGGCTGGCGCGGCGACGCGATCGAGGCCGAGGCCTTCGCCTTCCTGGCCGCGCGCTGTCGTCTGGGCCTGCCGATCAGCTTCCCCGGCACGACAGGCGTTCCGGCCCCTATGACCGGCGGCCGGATCGTCGAGCCGGGAGCCGAATAATGGCGGCGTCTTCGCGTTTCTGGGGCGTCGCCAGCGGTCTGGCGGCCGGCGCTCTGTGGGGGCTGGTCTTCCTGGCGCCGAAGATGGTGCCCGAGGCCTCGCCCCTGCTGCTGACGGCGGGTCGCTACCTCGCCTATGGCCTGATCGCGGTCCTGCTGATCGCGCCGCGCTGGCGGCGGGTGACGGCCGCCCTGACGCGCGAAGCGTGGGGCGCGCTGGTCTGGCTGAGTCTCGCGGGGAACCTGGTCTACTTCGCCTTCCTGGTGGTCAGCGTGCATTACGCAGGCGTCGCAGCTTCAGCCCTGATCGTCGGCATGGTGCCCGTGGTCGTGGCCCTTTGGGGCCTGCGGGACAGAGATTCGCCGCCGCTGTCGCGCGTCGCGCCGCCCATCGCCGTGGCGGCGCTGGCGGTCGGTCTGATCGGGTGGCAGTCGCTCAGCCAGGGCGGCGGCGCGGCGGCGCAGAGCGGTACGGCCACGCTGATCGGGTTGGGTTGCGCCCTGGCGGCCCTGCTGTCCTGGACCGCCTTCGCCGTCGGCAACAGTCGCTGGATGGGGCGCCTGCCCGATGTCACCCCGCACGAGTGGTCGTTGCTGACCGGCGTGGTCACAGGAGGGCTGGCGCTGGTGCTGGTCATCCCGTCCCTGTTCATGTTGGGCGGCATGACGGATGACGCCTGGCTACGTCTGATCGGCGTCAGCGCTGGCGTGGCGATCTTCGCCTCGGTCATCGGCAACGCGTTCTGGAATCAGGCCAGCCGCCTGCTGCCCCTGACGATGCTCGGCCAGATGATCGTGTCCGAGACCCTGTTCGCCTTCATCTACGGTTTCATCTGGGAGCAGCGCGGCCCGACCGTGATCGAGATCGTCGCCATGATCCTGATGATCGTCAGCGTCGTCTGGTGCGTCCGCGCTCACCGCCCGGCGGCTGTGGCCGCTGCGGAAGGCGAACACTGACGAACGGCGCAATTAGAAACGGCGCCCCGAAGATCAGGGCGCCGCTTCAATCAGGATATCCTTACGCGGATCAGGCCGGCTTTTCTTCCAGCCGCTTGTCCAGATAGGCGCCGACGCGGCGCTCGACCGCGCCGATGTGGTCCTGCCAGAAGTGGGTCGCGCCTTCTTCCAGCTCATAGTCGATGACGATGCCCTTCTGGGTGCGCAGCTTGTTCACCACGCGCTCGACATCGGCCGGCGGCACCACGGTGTCGGCCGTGCCGTGCAGGAACAGGCCCGAAGCCGGGCAGGGGGCCAGGAAGCTGAAGTCATAGATGTTCGACGGCGGCGACACCGAGATGAAGCCGTCGGTTTCGGGGCGACGCATCAGCAGTTGCATCCCGATATAGGCGCCGAACTGATAGCCGGCGACCCAGGTCTGGGTGGCGGCGGGATTGTTGGCCTGCAGCCAGTCGAGCGCCGTCGCCGCGTCGGCCAGTTCGCCGATGCCGCTGTCGAACTCGCCTTGGGACTTGCCCACGCCGCGGCTGTTGTAGCGCAAGGTGGCGAAGCCGCGCTGGACGAACAGCTGGTGCATCGTCAGGGCGACGGGGTTGTTCATATGCCCGCCCGCCTTGGGGTGGGGGTGCAGGATCAGGGCGATCGGCGCGTCGGGACGCTTGCCAGGAGAGTAGCGGCCTTCGATGCGGCCGGAGGCGCCAGGCAGGATGACTTCAGGCATGGATGGCGGTCCCTACGATCAACAGTGGTTTCGCGAGCGGATAATACTTGACCACACAGGTAGGACTTTCTAAGTCCCCCCTGCACGATGCGCTCGCCAGCAAGGCCGGGGGTCTTAGCACAGCGAGCCTGAAAAGCGGTAGAATTTTGAGGTATTGGGATGCGTCTGTCGACCAAGGGACGTTACGCCGTCATGGCGATGGCCGATCTGGCGAAGAACGGAACCGATCGGGCCGTCTCCCTGGCTGAAATCGCGGCGCGTCAGGAAATCTCGCTCAGCTATCTGGAACAGCTCTTTGCGCGCCTGCGCAAAGGCGGTCTGGTCAAGAGCGTGCGGGGGCCGGGCGGCGGCTATCGGCTGGCCAAGGCGGCGGGGGAGATGGTCGTGGCGGACATTGTTCTGGCCGTTGATGAGCCGATCCGCGCCACGCGCTGCGCCGCCCACGGTACGCCGCGTGGCTGCATGACGGGCGGCGCCCGCTGCATCACCCATGACCTGTGGGAAGACCTGGGCGCAGAGATTCATCGCTATCTAGCCGGGGTCAGCCTCGCCGACGTGGTCGAGAAGCGGACCGGCCGGGCGCGTGTCGGCGCGGACTCGATGGAGGCCGCCGCATGAGCGTTTACCTCGACTACAACGCCTCAGGCCTGGTTCGTCCTGAGGTTCAGGACATCATGGCCAAGGCCTTGGCCGACAACGGCAATCCATCGGCGGTCCACGCCGCCGGACGTCGCGCACGAGCACGCGTCGAGACGGCGCGGGCGCAGGTGGCCGATCTGGTCGGGGCCGATCCGACGGCGATCATCTTCTCTTCGGGCGGCACCGAATCCAATGCTCAGGCCATCCATAGCGCTCTGGCCGCCGGCTGCGAGCGGCTGATCGTCAGTGCGACCGAGCACCCGTGCGTGGCCGAGGCCGCCGCCGTCAGCGGCGCGGCGGTCGAGGTGCTGCCGGTGGATTCCAACGGCGTGGTCGATCTGACCTGGCTGGCCGAGGCGCTGGCGCGCCCGGGTCGCGCGGTCGTCGCCATCCATCACGCCAACAATGAAAGCGGCGTGATCCAGCCGATCGCCGAGGCGGCCAAGCTGGTTCATGCGGCGGGCGGCTGGCTGCACGTTGACGCCATTCAGTCGGCGGGCAAGGTTCCGGTGACGATGAAGGCGCTGGGCGCCGACAGCCTGACCCTCTCGGCGCACAAGCTGGGCGGGCCGCAGGGCGTGGGCGCTTTGGTGCTGAAGGACGGCGTGTCGGCCGTCCGCATCCTGCACGGCGCGGGGCAGGAGCGCGGGCTGCGCGCCGGGACCGAGAACGTGCCGGGCATCGCCGGTTTCGGCGTCGCGGCCGACTGCGCCGCGCGCGATCTGGACGCCGCCATGACGCATGTCGTCTGGCGCGATGCTGCCGAGGCTAAGGTCAAGGCTGCGGGCGCGACGATCATCGGCGGCGCGGTGGAGCGTCTGCCCAACACCCTGTTTATGGCGGTTGAGGGCTGGGACAGCCCGCAGCAGCTGATCACCCTCGACCTTGTCGGGGTCATGGTGTCTGCCGGTTCGGCCTGCTCGTCCGGCAAGGTCAAGCCGTCCAAGGCGATCAGCGCCATGGGTCTTCATCACCTGGCAACCGGGGGCGTGCGCGTCTCCGGCGGCTGGGGCACGACCGAGTCGGACTGGGCTCGCTTCGCCGATGCCTGGGTCGCGGCCTGGGAAAAGCATAGTGCGCGCCTGATTGAGCGCGCTAAGAAAGTCGCGTAAAATATGGCTATTGTTCAGGAAACCATCGACACAGTCGCCGCTCTCGAAAAATATGAGCACGGCTTTACGTCGGACATTGAGACGGAATATGCGCCGCGCGGCCTGAGCGCCGACATCGTCCGCTTCATCTCCGAGAAGAAGGGCGAGCCGGAGTGGATGCTGGAATGGCGTCTGGCCGCCTATGAGCGCTGGCTGGCGATGGAGGAGCCGACCTGGGCGGCGGTGAAATACGAGCCCGTCGACTATCAGGACCTCTACTACTACGCCGCGCCGGTGAAGAAGGAGGGGCCGAAGTCGCTGGACGAAGTCGATCCCGAACTGCTGGCCGTCTATGAAAAGCTGGGCATCCCGCTGAAGGAGCAGGAGGTCCTGGCAGGGGTCGAGGGCGCGCCGCGTTATGCCGTGGACGCCGTGTTCGACAGCGTCAGCGTGGTCACCACCTTCAAGGAGGAGTTGGCCAAGCATGGCGTGATTTTCATGCCGATTTCGGAGGCTTTGCGCGAATACCCTGATCTGGTGCGTCAGTATCTCGGCACGGTCGTGCCGGTCAGCGACAACTATTTCGCGGCCCTGAACAGCGCGGTCTTTTCCGACGGCAGCTTCGTCTATATCCCGCCGGGTGTGCGCTGCCCGATGGAGCTGTCGACCTATTTCCGCATCAACGCCAGCCAGACCGGCCAGTTCGAGCGCACCCTGATCATCGCCGACAAGGGCTCTTACGTCTCCTATCTGGAAGGCTGCACCGCGCCGATGCGCGATGAAAACCAGCTTCACGCAGCGGTCGTGGAGATCGTCGCCCTGGACGACGCCGAGGTGAAATACTCGACGGTCCAGAACTGGTACCCCGGCGACGCTGAGGGCAAGGGCGGCATCTACAACTTCGTCACCAAGCGCGCCGACTGCCGCGGCGACCGCTCCAAGGTCAGCTGGACGCAGGTTGAAACGGGCTCGGCCGTCACCTGGAAATACCCATCCTGCATCCTCAAAGGCGAGGAAAGCTCGGGCGAGTTCTATTCCATCGCCATCACCAACGGCCATCAGCAGGCTGACACCGGCACGAAGATGATCCATCTGGGCAAGAACAGCCGCAGCCGCATCATCGCCAAGACGGTTTCGGCCGGTAAGTCGGACTCGACCTATCGGGGCCTGGTGTCGATCCACCCCAAGGCGACGGGCGTGCGCAACTTCACCCAGTGCGACAGCCTGCTGATCGGCAAGGAGTGCGGCGCCCACACCATTCCCTACATCGAGGTCCGCAACGGCTCGGCCCAGCTGGAGCACGAGGCGACCACCACCCGCCTGTCCGAAGCCCAACTCTTCTACGCCCAGCAGCGCGGCCTGTCGGAAGAGGAGGCCGTGGCCTTGCTGGTCAACGGCTTCGTCCGCGATGTCCTGCAGGAACTGCCGATGGAGTTCGCCGTCGAAGCCCAGAAGCTGGTGGCGATCAGCCTCGAAGGCTCGGTCGGCTGAGTGAGTTGAAGAAGAAAAACAATGCTTAAGATCAATAATCTCCACGTCTCTGTCGCCGATAAGCCGATCCTCAAGGGTCTGACGCTCGATGTGCCTGCGGGCGAAGTTCATGCGATTATGGGGCCGAACGGGGCGGGCAAGTCGACGCTGGGCTACAGCCTCTCCGGCCGCCCCGGCTATGAGGTGACGGACGGTTCGGCCTCGTGGAACGGCCGGGGCCTGCTGGACCTCGATCCTGCCGAGCGCGCGGCGGCGGGCCTGTTCCTGTCGTTCCAGTATCCGATCGAGATTCCGGGCGTTCCGGCCATGACCTTCATCCGCACGGCGCTGAACGCCCAGAAGCGCGCGCGCGGCGAGGAAGAAGTTTCAGCTCCCGCCTTCCTGAAGCTGGTCAAGGCGGCGTCGCAGTCGCTGAAGATGGACTTCGACATGCTGAAGCGGCCGTTGAACGTCGGCTTCTCCGGCGGTGAGAAGAAGCGGATGGAGATCCTGCAGATGGCCCTGCTGGAGCCGTCGATGCTGATCCTGGACGAGACGGATTCGGGCCTCGACATCGACGCCCTGCGCATCGTCGCCGACGGCGTGAACGCCATGCGCAGTCCGGAACGGTCGATGCTGGTGATCACCCACTACCAGCGCCTGCTGGACTACATCAAACCGGACCGCGTGCACATCCTGGCCGGCGGCCGCATCGTCGCCTCGGGCGGGCCGGAGCTGGCGCATCAGCTGGAGGCGGAAGGTTACGACAAGTTCCTGCCGGAGGCGGCATGAAGGCGCTCGCCCGGCTGGACCTGAACGACGCCGCGACCTTCCCTTCGCGGCGGGTCGAGGAGTGGAAATACAGTGACCTGAAGCGCTTTCTTCGCGAAGCGCCTGCACCGTCCGGCACGGCCGTCGTCGATGCGCCGGGGCCGTTCTACGACCTGGGCGGCGACGCCATCGTCTTCGCCAACGGCCGCCCGGTCGGGGTGAGGGACTACATCGCCTCGGGCGACCAAACCGTGCGCCTGCGCTTCATCTCGGACGCGACGGGCACAGGCCATACGGCGGCGGCGCGCATTGTCGCCCGACCCGGCGCGCGACTGCTGCTGCTGGAGACGCACGAGGGCAAGGGCTCGGCCTATGTCGCCCACAACAAGGTCGAGATCGACGTCGCCGCGGACGCCGAGGTCACTCGGATCGTCCTCAGCGACGAACCGGACGACGCCATTTCGGTGGCCGAGGCTGAGGTCAAGCTGGAAGCAGGCGGCCGCTATCGCCAGACCATCGTCGCCACCGGCGCCAAGCTGCAACGTCACGAGACCCGCCTGCGTCACGGCGCGGAAGGCGCCGATGCGCGCGTCGACGGAATCTATCTGCTCGGCGGCTCGCGCCACGCCGACCTGACCTCCGTCATCGACCACGTCGCGGCCAACGGCACGACCAGCCAGCTGATCAAGGGCGTCGTCCGTGACGAGGCGCGCGGCGTCTTCCAGGGCAAGATTCTGGTCCAGAAGGGTGCCGACGACACCGACGCCCGCATGGGCCACCACGGTCTGATCACGTCCGAGCGCGGCGAGATCGATGTCAAACCCGAGCTGATCATCTACGCGGACGAAGTCCAGTGCGCCCACGGCGCCACCGTCGGGACGCTGGACGAAAGCGCCCTGTTCTACATGCAGCAGCGCGGCATCTCGGCCGACGAAGCCCGCGCCCTGTTGACCCATGCCTTCCTGATCGAGGTCGTCGACCGCATCGAGCATGAAGGCGCCAGAGAGGTGGTGCGGGAATGGCTGACGGCTCGCCTGTGATCAACGCACCTGTGAACAAGGTTGGCGAGACGGGGTTCGACCCCTATGCCGCCCGCGCGCAGTTCCCGATCCTGTCGCGTCAGGTCAACGGCAAGCCGCTGGTCTATCTGGACAGCGCCGCCTCAGCCCAGAAGCCGCGCGCGGTGATCGACGCCCTGGTCGCGTCGATGGAAGGCAGCTACGCCAACGTCCACCGGGGTCTTCACACCCTGTCGAACGAGGCGACCGAGGCCTATGAGCACGCGCGCGAGATCGTCGCCCGCTTCCTGAACGCCCAGTCGCCCGAGACCATCGTCTGGACCAAGGGCGGCACCGAGGCGATCAATCTGGTCGCCAACGGCGTCGGTCTGTCGATCCAGCCGGGCGACGAGATCATCGTCACCGAAATGGAGCACCACTCCAACATCGTGCCCTGGCACATCCTGCGCGAGCGCCGCGGGGCTGTGCTCAAATGGGCGCCGATCAAGGACGACGGTTCGCTGGACATGGAGGCCTTCGCCGCCCTGCTGGGGCCGAAGACCAGGCTGGTCGCCGTCACCCACATGTCGAACGTGCTGGGCACCATCAATCCGGTCGCCGAGATCACCCGCCTGGCCCACGCCGCCGGGGCGCGGGTGCTGGTCGACGGCTGTCAGGGCGCGGTCCATGCGACGCCGGACGTTCAGGCTATCGGCTGCGACTACTATGTCCTGACCGGCCACAAGCTGTTCGGCCCGACCGGCATCGGCGTCCTGTACGGCACGGCCGAGGCGCTGGAGGCCCTGCCGCCGTATCAGGGCGGCGGCGAGATGATCGAGACGGTCGAGAAGGATCGCGTCACCTACGCCAAACCGCCGCATCGCTTTGAAGCCGGGACGCCGCCGATCCTTGAGGCCATTGGTCTGGGCGCGGCGATCGAATGGTTGTCGCAGTATGATCCGGCCGCTATCCAGGCGCACGAACAGGCTCTATATCGCCACGCCGTCGAGCGTCTGGCCGAGCATGACTGGCTGCGGATTCTGGGCCAGGCCGAAGGGAAGGGCGCTTTGCTGACCTTCGCCGTCGAGGGCGCCCACGCCCATGACGTGGCGCAGATCATGGACCGCTACGGCGTCGCCGTGCGCGCCGGGCTGCACTGCGCCGAGCCGCTAGCGAAAAGACTAGGCGTGAGCGCAAGCACGCGCGCCTCCTTCGCCCTATATAACACCATGGAGGATACAGACGCCTTCGTGGACGCGCTGATCAAGGCGCGCAACTTCTTCGTGTGACGAGTATGGACGACGCCAAGACCGACAACGCGATCAGCGACAGCGACGCCTTCGCCGCCAGCTGGGACGAGCCGCAGAAGAGCGCCCTGTCTCAGGCCGAGCTGGACAAGCTGACGGACGACCTGATCGAGGCGCTGAAGACGGTGTATGATCCGGAAATCCCGGTCGACATCTATGAGCTGGGCCTGATCTACAAGGTCGACGTGTCCGACGACCGCGACGTCCTGGTCGAGATGACGCTGACGGCGCCGGGCTGCCCGGTCGCCGGGGAAATGCCCGGCTGGGTCGAGGATGCAGTGAAAAAGGTCGATGGCGTGCGCAGCGCCAAGGCCAATCTGGTGTTCGACCCGCCGTGGGACGCCTCCAAGATGAGCGACGAGGCCAAGCTGGCCCTGAACATGTTCTGAGGAGGCCCTGATGACCGAGCTTCAGACCACGACCCGACCCCGACGCCCCCGGCCCAAGGCGGTGACCCTGACGGACGCTGCCGCCGCGCGCGTGCGCGAGATCATGGACAACGCTGAGAAAGACTATGTCGGCCTTCGCGTCGGCGTGAAGAACAGCGGCTGCGCGGGGCAGGAATACACCTTCGCCTATGCCGAAGAGATCCAGCCGCTGGACGAGGTGGTCGAGGATAAGGGCGTCACCATCCTGATCGAGCCCAAGGCGGTCCTGTTCCTGATCGGCACCGAGATCGATTATGAGGTGACGAAGCTCGCCTCGAAATTCATCTTCCGCAATCCGAACGAGACGGACGCCTGCGGTTGCGGCGAGAGCGTCACCATCATCCCCGCCGCTGCTCTGGACGCCGACTGACATGATCCGACTGGAGGGGGTGACCCGGCGCTATCGCAGCGCGGCGGGCGACCGCACGGCGCTGGACGCCGTCGACCTGCATGTTGCGCGCGGCGAGGTGTTCGGCGTGGTGGGCCGTTCGGGGGCGGGCAAGTCCACCCTGATCCGCGCCATCAACCGGCTGGAGACGCCCGACGCGGGCAAGGTCTTCGTCGACGGGCAGGAGATCACCGCCCTGAACCCCGCCGAACTGCGCGCCGCGCGGCGCCGCATCGGCATGATCTTCCAGCATTTCAACCTGCTGAACGCCAAGACCATCGAGGACAATGTCGCCTTCCCCCTGAGGCTGGAAGGACGGCCCGAGGACGAGGTGAAGGCGCGCACGGCCGAACTGCTGGCGCAACTCGGCCTCGCCGATCACGCCAAGAAGCACCCGGCCCAGCTGTCTGGCGGCCAGAAGCAGCGCGTCGGCATCGCCCGCGCCCTGGCCTGCGGGCCCAGCGTCCTGCTGTGCGACGAGGCGACCAGCGCCCTGGACCCCGAAACGACCGAAGACATCCTTACCCTGCTGGACGGGCTGAACCGCGACCTGGGGCTGACCATCGTCCTGATCACCCACCAGATGGAGGTGGTGCGCCGCGTCTGCGACCGCGTGGCGGTGCTGAAGGACGGACGGATCGTGGAGCAGGGCGCGACGGCTGACGTCTTCCTGCATCCGCAGCACGCCGTGACCCGCGCCATGCTGGCCGAGGGCGAGGAGGCGATCGACGCCTCGGTCGCGCCCGCCGGGGCGCGCATGGCCCGCCTGACCTTCCGCGGCCCCTCGACCTATGAGCCGGAACTGAGCCGCGTCGCGCGCACGGCGGGCGTCGACTATTCGATCCTGTCGGGCCGCATCAGCCGTATTCGCGGCGAGCCCTACGGCCAGATGATGGTGGCCTTCACCGGCGGCGACGCCGAGGCGGCTCTGGCGCAACTGGCCGCGCGCGGCGTCGTGGTGGAGGCGGTCTGATGTTCGCCAATGTGGACTGGGCCGATATCGGCAAGGCGACGGTCGACACCCTGCTGATGCTGGGCGGGTCGCTGGTGCTGACCGTGATGCTCGGCGTGCCGCTGGGCGTGCTGCTGTACCTGTCGGGCAAGGGGCGGCTGGCCGCCAATCCTGTGCTGAACGCCGTCCTGTCCTTCGTGGTCAATGTGCTGCGTTCGGTGCCCTTCATCATCCTGCTGATCGTCATGCTGCCGCTGACGGTGCTGCTGGTCGGCACGTCGCTGGGCGTGGCGGGCGCCATTCCGCCGTTGGTGGTCGGGGCCGCGCCCTTCTATGCGCGTCTGGTCGAGACGGCCCTGCGCGAGGTGGACAAGGGCGTGGTCGAGGCGACCCAGGCCATGGGCGGCTCGACCTTCCAGATCGTCACGCGCGCCCTGCTGCCCGAGGCCATGCCGGGCATCATCGCCGGCGCGACCGTCACCGCCATCGCCCTGGTCAGCTACACCGCCATGGCGGGCGTGGTGGGGGCGGGCGGTCTGGGCGACCTGGCCATCCGCTTCGGGTATCAGCGCTTCCAGACCGACGTCATGGTCGTGACCGTAGTTCTGCTGCTGATCCTCGTACAAATTCTGCAGATGATCGGCGACCGTCTGGTCGCTAAGGTCTCGCACCGCTGATTTTATCGAAAGCCCGCTTCATGATCCGCCGTTCGCTGCTGCTGTCCGCCGTTGCTGTTCTGACGCTCGCCGCCTGCGGTCAGGGCGCGGACAAGAAGGCGGGGGCTGAAGGCGCGCCCCTGCTGGTCGGCGCCACCGCCGTGCCGCACGCAGAAATCCTGGAGCAGGTGAAGCCCATCCTTGCCGCCGAAGGCGTGCCGATCGAGATCAAGGTCTTCAACGACTACGTTCAGCCCAACGTGCAACTCGCTGAAAAGCGATTGGATGTGAACTACTTCCAGACCAAGCCCTACCTGGACGAGTTCAACACCGCGCGCGGCACGAACCTGATCACGGTCGCCGGCATTCACGTCGAGCCGCTGGGCCTCTATTCGCGCAAGCATAAGGCGCTGGCCGATCTGCCGAACGGCGCCCAGGTGGTTCTGCCCAACGACGCCTCCAACACCGGCCGCGCCCTGCTGCTGCTGCAGGCGGCGGGCCTGATCACGCTGAAAGACCCGCAGAACCCGCTGCAGACGGTGCGCGACATCGCCACCAATCCGAAAGGGCTGAAGTTCCAGGAAGTCGAGGCCGCCACCATCCCGCGCATCCTGCCGCAGGTCGACGGCGCGGTGATCAACACCAACTACGCCCTCGACGCCGGGCTCAAGCCCAAGACCGACGCCCTTCAGCTTGAAGGCGCCGACAGCCCCTATGTGAACTATCTGGTCGCCCGCCCCGACAATCAGAACGACCCGCGCGTTCAGGCTCTCGCCAAGGCCCTGCGTGGTCAGGCGATCAAGGACTTCATCGCCTCGAAATACGAAGGCGCGGTGATTCCGGCGGCCTGACAGGCTGCATTGTCGTAACGCTGTTTTTCAAGTAAGCCTTACTCTTTATCCGGGAGGGCGCATTGTGACGTCTATGAAGCGCAGCGTTGTTCTTGTTTTTGCAGCCATCGGGGCCGCCATTGGTCCGCTTGTCGTTCTGAGGGACGCGCTATTCAGCTCTGAGACCGACTGGAGCGGGCACTGGTGGATCGTCGCTGCGCTGACCGCAGCGGCGGCGTGCTCAGTGATTGGCGGGCTGGTTGGCTTGGCCGTGAAGATGATCCTAGCTCGCATTCAGCCTCAATAGACGCTTCACGCCGCAGTGGATTGCTGCGTTTCAAGCGTTTTGCTCATTTCGTTCGGGTGTAGCACCAGGATAGCCGGCCTGACCGGCTGCCCGTTCGCCTCGGCGATCAGTTCGGCCGTCTTGCCTTCCACCGCAGCTTCCAGCCGGTCCAGAAACTCGGCTTTCTGCAGGCCTGTCGGGATCGGTTCGAGGAATTCGAGCGTCGCCGTGCCGGGGTTTTTGTGGAACTCCTCCAGCGGCCAGAACAGGCCCAGATTGGTCGCCAGCGGCACGACCGGCATGTCGAAGTCGCGATACATGTGCCAGACGCCCGAGCGATAGCGGAACTTCTCGCCGACCCGGGCCAGATGCCCTTCCGGATAGATCAGGATCTTGCGCCCCTCGCGATTGGCGTCGGCGGCGCGTTCCTTCAGGGCGGCGCGGGCCGCGTGGCCGCCGCAGTTGTTGACAACGATGGCGCCCAGCTTCTTCAGCACCGCTCCCAGCAGGGGGAACTTCTCCAGATGGTCGCCGGTGACGAAAGCCACGTCGTCAAACTGGTCATAGGTGGCGAAGCCGTCGCCCCAGCTCTGATGCTTTGAGGCGATGATGAAGGCGCCTTGCGGCAGGCGTTCCTTGCCGCGCGTCTCGATGCGGATGCCCGCGAACAGCTTCATGGCCTGCACCATGCGCCGGACATAGCGGCGGATGATCCAGCTCGTGGCCGTGCGGCCCGGCGCCAGTGCCGCAAAGGCCGCGGCCAGGCCGTAGGTGATGGAAAGCGCCCAATAGGCGATGTTGAACAGCAGGCTTCGCATCGGGCGACTATGCCAGCAAGCGTCTCATAGGCGAGCTTAAAGTGAAGCCTCAGGCGGCGTCGGATACGGCCTCGGCGGCGGCGGTCACCTTGTTGCGCCCGCTGCGCTTGGACGCGTAGAGCGCTTCGTCCGCCCGCGCCAGCAGCTGCCCGGCGCTTTCCCCGGCGCGACGCACGCCAAAGCCGACCGATATGGTCACGGCGCCCAGGTCGTCGTTGGTCGAGCGGCGCCGCAGGGCGCGGGAGGCTATTTCCTCGCGGATCGCGTTCAACGCGGCCTCTATTGCGCCCGCCGTTTCACCTGGGAAGATGACTGCGAATTCCTCGCCGCCATAGCGGGCGGCGATACGCGGCGCGCGCGACACGCGTCCCAAGACGCTGCCGACATAGCGCAACACCTGATCGCCCGTCTGGTGCCCCCAGGTGTCGTTGAACCGCTTGAAATGGTCGATATCGATGATCGCAAGGCCGAGCGAGCCGCCGCCGTTTTCCGCCTGATCGCATAGCCGCAACAGGTGTTCATCGAACGCCTTGCGGTTGGCCAGATTGGTCAGGGCGTCCGTCATCGCGTCGCGGCGCACCTGCTCCATATGATCGCGCAGCTTGGTGACTTCGCGATTCGAGGATTCCAAACGGCGTTCCAGCGCGGCGGTATGACGTCGAATCCGGCGCGTCGCATCCGCCAGACACGCGACCAGATCGGTAAGATCGTCCGGGGTCCCTGAATTGGCCATGCGATCGGCGGCCTCGGCCAGGGTGTTGCCATAGGTGGCCTGGCTTTCGCGGGCCTTGTCGATGGCGCCGGCCACTGCGGCGAGCTCGCGATTCAGCACGGCGCCGGCGTCGCGGATTTCTTCGGACAGGCGCCCGCGCGGCAGGAATTCGGCGGCGAGCATTTCCGCCGTCGAATCGGTGAAGGGCGCGCCCGTGGCGAGCAGCCGCGAAATCTCCTGCCCCAGGGTTCCCTCGGGATCGCCCAGATAGTGAAGCCACAGCTCAAAATTCAGCGGCGTCGGCCAGACTGAGGCCGCCTGCATGGCGTCCACGGCGCGATGCGCCAGAGCATAGGCTTCCGGACTGCGAACCGTCGTTTCCACCTGCGTGGTCATGCCTGAACTGCCCCTGCGCTGCGTCATCCGGCAAGCTATACCGGTCTTCCGTAACGCAGGGTTAAGTTCGCAGACCCGCCTTATCCGGCCAGAACGACCGGACGACGCAGGAAGGCCGGGACATCATCGCCGAAAGGATTTCCGGCGAATGACGCGGGCTGACGGTCTTCCGGCTGTTTAGCCTTTTGGGGCGTCTTCTGGGGCGCTGGCGTGGTCTTGGCCTCGGTCTTCTTGCGGCTGCGCGCGCGTTGAGGCGCCGCTTCGGCTTCGGGCGCTGGCGTCGGCGCTGTTTCAATCAGCGTTTCGGCCTCGATGGGGGCTTCTTCGACCGATCGACGCGAGCGGCTGCCGCGTTCGCTGCGTTCGCTGCGTTCGCCCCGTCCACGGCCGCGGCTTGAGCGGCTGTCGTCGCGGGGGCGGTCCTGGATGGAGGCGAAGTCGATACCGTCCAGCGGCAGTTCAACCGGCTCTTTCTTGATCAGCTTCAGCACCTTGTCCAGCGACTTGTCGTCGGACGGCGTCACGATCATGAAGGCCTCGCCCAGGCGTCCGGCGCGGCCGGTGCGGCCGATGCGGTGGACGTAGTCGTCGGCGTGGTGCGGAACGTCATAGTTGAAGACGTGGCTGACCGCCGGGATGTCGAGGCCGCGCGCGGCGACGTCGGAGGCGACCAGCAGCTTCAACGCGCCGCTGCGGAAGTCGGCCAGGGTCTTCGTGCGCAGCGATTGGTCCAGGTCGCCATGGATCGGCGCGGCGTCGAAACCGTGGACCTGCAGAGACTTGGCGACAATGTCGACTTCCGACTTGCGGTTGCAGAAGACGATGCCGTTCTGGACGTCGCCGCGCTGCACCAGGGCGCGCAGCGCCGTGCGCTTGGCCTTGGGGTCCGAGGTCGGCAGGCGGGTGATGTGCTGGGTGATGGTGTCGGCGGTCGTCGCCGGGCGCGACGCCTCGATCCGGGTGGGATCCTTGAGGAACTGCTGCGTCAGGCGCGTGATCTCCGGCGGCATGGTCGCCGAGAAGAACAGGGTCTGGCGACGCGGCGGCGTCAGTTTGAAGATGCGCTCGATGTCGGGGATGAAGCCCATGTCCAGCATGCGGTCGGCCTCATCGACCACCATCAGCTCGACGCCGGTCAGCAGCATCTTGCCGCGATCGAACAGGTCCAGCAGGCGGCCCGGCGTGGCGATCAGCACGTCCACGCCCTTGTTCAGGGCGGCGACCTGGTCGCCCATGGACACGCCGCCGATCAGCAGCACCCAGTTCAGCTTGGTGCCCTTGGCGTATTTGGCGAAGCTCTCGGCCACTTGGTCGGCCAGTTCGCGGGTCGGGGCCAGCACCAGGGCGCGCGGCATCCGGGCGCGGGCGCGCCCCGAGGCGAGGCGGTCGACCATAGGCAGGGTGAAGGCCGCCGTCTTGCCGGTGCCGGTCTGGGCGATGCCGAGGACATCGCGTCCGGCCAGGGCCACCGGGATGGCCTGTTCCTGGATCGGAGTGGCGATCGTGTAGCCGGTGTCGGCGACCGCCTGCAGGGTCGTGGGCGAGAGGCCCAGTTTAGAAAACTCAGTCATATAGTCCTGAAGGGACGGAGGATAACGTTCGCAAACGCCGTTAGCTGACGGAACCGCCCCTCGTGGGCGAGCGGGCGGCGCGCATCGCCAGTCCTGTTCCGAGCCTGAGGCGGTATATGGAAAGCCCTACTCGTCAGTCAAGTATTTCTGTTTGCACGGCTCAGCTTGGCAAGGGCGTTGCGGGCTGTATGTTCCGCCGTGGAGACAGGGAGAGGCAGATCGTATGCGCACAGCCGTATTGATCGCGGTGATGCTTGCCGCGCCGCTTGGCGCCCAGGCGTCGGATCGCGGACGGGGCGTCGAAGCCATGCAGGCGACCTTTGGAAATACTGTCGTTTCCCACTATCCCAACGGCAACTGGGTCAAGCACTGGTTTGATCGTGACGGGGCCTATCGCGCCCTGTTTTCAGACGGGCGTCGTCTGACGGCGCGCTGGGCGCAAGAGGACGACAAGATCTGTCTGAATGAGATCCGTCCCCGCATGATCATTTCGCGCTTCTGCACGCCCTATATCGAAGTCTCAGTGGGCGAGACCTGGTCGGGGCGCGATCCTTTGGGGCGCCGCGTTCGCAATGAGCTGGTCGCGGGGCGGTAGATTAAATACCCGCTCGTCCCGGCGTCTGCCGGGATGAGCGGTAATGGGAACAGAAGCAGGAAATGCCCCCGTTCCGTGAGAACGGGGGCTTGATTCTATTCCGCGTCTGCGGCCTTAGCCGCCTTCTTGGCCGGAGCCTTCTTCGCGGCCGGCTTCTTGGCTGCGGGCTCCTTCTTGGCCGCAGGCTTCTTCGCAGCCGCCTTCTTGGCGGGCGCCTTCTTTTTCGGCGCGGCGCCGGCCTTGGCGGCCAGCAGGGGCAGGGCGGCCTCCATCGTCATGTCTTCGGGCGCCGTGCCCTTGGGCAGGGTGGCGTTGATCTTGCCTGACTTGACGTAGGGGCCGTAGCGTCCGGCCATGACCTGCACGGCCTCGCCCGTTTCCGGGTGGGCGCCCAGTTCCTTCAGCGGCGCGGCGGCCGAGGCGCGACCCGCACGACCCGCACGCTTTTCAGCCAGCAGGGCCACGGCGCGGTTCAGGCCGACGTCGAACACCTCTTCGATGTCGGCGACATTGGCGTAGGTGCCCGCGTGCGCCACGAACGGGCCGTAGCGGCCCAGGCTGGCGGTGATCATCTTGCCGTCTTCGGGGTGCGGGCCCACGTCGCGCGGCAGGCTGAGCAGGCGCAGCGCCTTCTCAAGATCCATCGACGCCGGGGTCCAGCCCTTGGGCAGGGACGAGCGTTTGGGCTTTTCCGCGTCCGGCGGCGTGGTTTCGACATAGGGGCCGAACCGACCGATCTTCAGATGCACCGGCTGGCCGGTCGCCGGATCGACGCCCAGTTCGCGGTCGCCGCTCTCCGCGCCGCCCTCGGCCGCGTCGGGCGAGGCCACCGGGCGGGTGTATTTGCACTCCGGATAGCGCGAGCAGCCGATGAAAGCGCCGAAACGGCTGGTCTTCAGGCTCAGCTGGCCTTCATGACAAACCGGGCATTCGCGCGGGTCCGCCCCGTCGCCCTTGTCGGGGAAGATGTGCGGGCCCAGGGCGTCGTTCAGGTGATCCAGGATAGCCGTGGTGCGCAACTCGCCCGCAGCCTGGGTCGCGGCGTGGAAGTCTTGCCAGAAGCGGCGCAGCAGGGTCTTCCAGTCCAGATCGCCCGCCGACACCTCGTCCAGCTGCGTCTCCAGCGCGGCGGTGAAGTCGTATTCGACCCATTTGGCGAAGAACTGCTCCAGGAAGGCCGTGACCAGCCGCCCCTTGTCCTCTGGGAAGAAGCGGTTCTTGTCCATGCGGACGTATTCGCGGTCGCGCAGGGTCGTCAGGATGGAGGCGTAGGTGGACGGACGGCCGATGCCCAACTCTTCCAGCTTCTTGACCAGGGTGGCTTCCGAGAAGCGCGGCGGCGGCTCGGTGAAATGCTGGTCGGTGCGGATCGCCTCGACCTTGGCCTTGGCGCCTTCCTTCAGCGCGGGCAGGCGGCCGCCTTCGTCCTCGTCTTCCTCGGCGCCTTTCTGCTTCTCGTCCCGGCCTTCCTCATAGGCGGCGATGAAGCCGTCGAAGGCCACGACCTGGCCGGTGGCGCGCAGGCCGGTCTGACCGTCGGGGGTCTCGATCTCGACCGTGGTGCGGTCCAGGCGCGCCGATTCCATCTGCGAGGCGATCATCCGCTTCCAGATCAGCTCATAGAGCCGCTGCAGGTCGCTATCGAGCCGCAGGGTGTCGGGGCTGCGCAGGATGTTGGTGGGACGGATGGCTTCGTGCGCTTCCTGGGCGTTCTTGGCCTTGGTCTTGTAGTAGCGCGGCTCGGCCGGGACATAGGCCGGGCCGAAACGCTGGCCGATGGCCTCGCGCGCCTGAGCAATGCCTTCAGGCGTCACATAGACGCCGTCGGTACGCATGTAGGTGATCAGGCCGCCGGTGTCGTCGACGCCCTCGTACAGCTTCTGCGCCGCCTGCATGGTGCGCTGGGCGGTGAAGCCCAGCTTGCGCGCGGCTTCCTGCTGCAGGGTCGAGGTGGTGAAGGGCGGGGCGGGGGACCGCTTGGCCGGCTTCTTCTCGACCGACTTGATGGTGAAGTCGCCGCTATGGACGGCCTCGCGCGCGGCCATGGCCATGGCCTCGGACACGATGTCCAGACGCTGGACGCGCTTGCCTTCGTGCTTGACCAGGCGGGCGGTGAAGGGCGGGCTGTCGGCGATCAGGTCGGCCTCGACCGACCAGTATTCCTGAGCCTTGAACCGCTCGATCTCCATCTCGCGGTCGACGACGATGCGCAGGGCGACCGACTGCACCCGACCGGCCGAACGGGCGCCCGGCAGCTTGCGCCACAGCACCGGCGACAGGTTGAAGCCCACCAGATAGTCCAGCGCCCGGCGCGCCAGATAGGCGTCCACCAGCTCCATATCCAGCTGGCGCGGGTTGGCCATGGCCTCCAGCACCGCCGACTTGGTGATGGCGTTGAAGGTGACGCGCTGGACGTCCTTGTCCTTCAGCGCCTTCTTCTTGTTCAGGATCTCCAGAACGTGCCAGCTGATCGCCTCGCCCTCGCGGTCGGGGTCGGTGGCCAGGATGACGCGGTCGGCGGCCTTGGCGGCCTCGGCGATCTCGGACAGGCGCTTGGAAGCCTTGGCGTCGACCTCCCAGTGCATGGCGAAATCATCGTCGGGCAGCACCGAGCCGTCCTTGGACGGCAGGTCGCGGACGTGGCCGTAGGAAGCCAGAACCTTATAGTCCGAGCCCAGGTATTTATTGATGGTCTTGGCCTTGGCGGGGCTCTCGACGATGACGAGATTCATGGCGCTCTATCGGGGAAAAGGGGGCGCGAACGTGGTTGCGGCGCGCTCGGAAGTCAATCGGCGCATTTTAGTTGGGCAACCTTTCCGGGTAACGCGAGTTTGCAAACCATTTTAAGTTGTGTTCCTCTGAGGCGTTCTCGGGAGGGTTGACGATGAGCCAAACAGCACAGCGACGCCGCCAGGCGCCAAGCCCGGATCTGACGGACTATCCGGTTCGTGAATATGTAGCCGCCATGGCTATGGAACTGGCCGGCATGGCCCGCTGGGACGGGGACGAACGGTTGGCCGGCATTCTTGAAAACGCGGCGGATCTGGCCCGCCGCACCGCCCCTGCCTAGACCGAGGCCATGCCGCCGGGCAGCAAGGTCGCCCGCCCTGCGAGATCAAGCTCCAGCAGGGCGGCGGCTGTTTCCGCGATTGACAATCTCGCCGCTCGCGCCAGTTCGTCGCGGCTGACCGGCGAGGGGGACAGCAGGGCTTCTACCCGTTCCAGCACGTCGTCTTCGATCTGGTCAGGTCGGCCGGCGTCGAACGGCGAATCAGCGGGCGACTCTCGCAGGGTTCGCAGAGAGGCGAATGCCCGCTCGATGTCCTCCATCCCTTCACACAAGATAGCGCCCTGGCGCAGCAGTTCGTTCGGCCCTCTGGAGCGGGGGTCCAGCGGCGAGCCGGGCACGGCGAAGACGTCGCGGCCCTGTTCGCCCGCCAGCCGGGCGGTGATCAGCGAGCCTGAGCGGATTTCCGCCTCGACCACGACCACGCCACGCGACAGGCCCGAGATGATGCGGTTGCGGCGCGGGAAGTCGCGCGCCTGCGCCCGCGCGCCGACAGGGCTTTCCGAGACGATGCACCCGCGCTCGGCGATCTGGCGATACAGGTCGGCGTTGTCGGACGGATAGACGTCGTCCACGCCGCCGCCCAGAACGGCGATCGTGCCGGTGTCCAGAGCGCCAAGGTGCGCCGCCGCATCGACCCCGCGCGCGAGGCCCGAGACGACGACGTGACCGCTTTCACCCAGTTGTTGCGCCAGTCCGCGCGCGATCCGCTGGCCGCCGGCCGAGGCGATGCGCGCGCCGACGATGGCCATGCAGGGCCGCCGCATCAGCGCCGGGTCGCCAAGGGTCCACAGCAGAGGCGGCGGCGGATCGACGGCGGCGAGGGCTTCGGGATAGGCGGCCTCGCCCCACAGGATCAGTTGCGCGCCGATACGGGCGCCCGCCTCAAGCTCGGCCTCGACGGCGTCGGGCGCAGGTATGGCGTAGCCAGAGCGTCCCCGATTGCGGATCAGGTCGGGCAGGGCGTCCAGAGCGCGCTCGGCCGAACCGTACCGCTGGAGCAACTGGGAAAAGGCCACGGGGCCGACGCGGTCGGTCCGGGCGAGCCGGAGGCGGGCGAAACGCTCTGCCTCCGACAGGGGCGTCACGCCTTCTTCGCCCCGATCTTGGGCTCGGCGCCTTTGAGCAGGCGGCCGATGTTCTCATGGTGGCGGATGAAGATCAGCACGGCGGTGAAGACCGCCAGGACCAGGATGGGCGCAGGCGCAGGCAGGCCCAGCGCCGGCAGGGGCAGCAGGGCGTAGAGCGGCGTGAGCGCCGCCGCCGCCAGGGCCGACAGCGAGGAGTAGCGCAGGGCGAACGCCATGATCAGCCAGGTCGCCGCCGCCAGCAGGCCCAGCGGCCAGCACGCGGCCAGGATCAGGCCGAAGAAGGTCGCCACCCCCTTGCCGCCCTTGAACCCCAGCCAGACCGGGAAAAGGTGGCCCAGAAAGGCCGCGCCCCCGGCGATGGCGCCGGCGACGTCCGTTCCCAGCAGATGCCGCGCGATCAGCAGGGCGACCGCGCCCTTGCCCGCATCCAGGATCAGGGTGGCGATAGCCAGATCCTTGCGCCCGGTGCGCAGGACGTTGGTCGCGCCGATGTTGCCCGAACCGATGTTGCGCACGTCGCCCGCACCCGCCGCGCGGGTCAGGATGACGCCGAAGGGAATGGAGCCCAGCAGGTATCCGCCAATAGCCACAAGCCCGAGCGTAAGGAGCGCCGGCCCCGCCAGATCCTGCAAGTGATTCGCTCCCCTTAACGTGCGTCGTGGACGATGCGGCCCGAAACGACGGTGAGCAAGACCTTCCCTTGCAGTCGCCGCCCGTCAAAGGGCGAATTCTTCGATTTGGAGCGAAGCGTCGCGGCGTCGATCACCACCGGCGCCCCCGCGTCGAACAGCACCAGATCGGCGGGCGCCCCTTGCGACAGCTCACCAGCTTCCAGCCCCAGCAGGGCTGCGGGCCCCTGCGTCAACGGCCGCAGCACGTCCAGCAGGTCGACGCCGTATTCGTGGTGCAGCGTCAGGGCGGCGGGCAGCAGGGTCTCCAGACCCACCGCGCCCGGCTCGGCCTCGGCGAACGGGCGGCGCTTGTTCTCGGCCGGTTCGGGACAGTGGGCCGAGGTGATGACGTCGATCAGGCCGTCGCGCACCGCCTCGACCAGGGCCTGCCGGTCGCTCTCGGCGCGCAGGGGCGGGTCCAGCCGGTAGAAGGTGCGATAGTCGCCGATGTCGATTTCGTTGAAGCACAGGTGATTGATCGAGGCCGAGGCCGCGACCTCCAGCCCGCGCGCACGGGCGCGGGCCAGCGTCTCCAGCGCGCCCTCGGTCGAGATCTGGTCGATCAGGAAGCGCGCGCCGGTCTGCTCGACCAGGGCCAGGTCGCGCTCAAGCTGGATGCGCTCGGCGATGGCGGGCGCGCCGGACAGGCCCAGCCGGGTCGCCAGCTCGCCGGAGGTCGCCACCGCGCCTTCCGACAGCCACGGCTCGGTCGGACGGCAGGCGATCAGGGCGTTGAACGAGGCGGCGTAGCTCATGACCCGTTGCAGGGTGCGGGTGTTGCGGATCACCCGGTCGCCGTCGGTGAAATAAAGGGCGCCCGCCTCATGCATCAGGCCGATCTCGGCCATGCGCTCGCCGTCACGGCTTTGCGTCGCCGCGCCCGCCGCGCGGACGTGGACCAGATCCAGCGCCGCGCCGCGCCGCTGGATGTGGTCGATCATGGCCGGGTCGTCGATCGCCGGATCGGTGTCGGGCTGGACGACGATGGTGGTGACGCCGCCCGCCGCCGCCGACAGGCTGGCCGACTTCAGCGTCTCCTTGGGCTCGTTGCCAGGCTCGCCGGTCTTGACCCGGATGTCGATCAGGCCGGGCGCCAGGCAGCGGCCCTCGGCGTCTATGATCTGCACGCCCTCGGGGCGCTGGGTCGCCTGTCCGTGGATGACCTCGACGATGCGGCCGTCAGCGATCAGGACCGCGCCGGGACCGTCATAGTCGCTGGCCGGGTCCAGCAGGCGGGCGTTGACAATGGCCAGAGCCTTGGGGGCGATAGGTTGAGCGGCGGTCATGCGGCGCCTCCCGCGCGGCGGTGGGCGAGGGCGGCCAGAACGGCCATACGGGCGGCGACGCCCATCTCGACCTGATCCTGGATCAGGGAGACGCTCAGGTCGTCGGCCACGTCGGAATCGATCTCCACGCCCCGGTTCATCGGGCCGGGGTGCATGACCTTGGCGTTCGGGCCGGCCCAGGCCAGCTTTTCGCGGTCCAGACCCCAGAAGCGGAAATACTCGCGCGTCGAGGGGATCAGGGCGCCCGCCATCCGCTCCAGTTGAAGGCGCAGCATCATGACCACGTCGCAGCCGGCCAGGCCTTCCTTCATGTCGTGGAAGACCTCGCAGCCCCAGCGGTCGGCGTCGCCGGGCACAAGCGTGGGCGGGCCGATCAGGCGGACCCGCGCGCCCATCATCTGCAGCAGGGCGACGTTCGAGCGCGCCACGCGGCTGTGGGCGATGTCGCCGCAGATGGCGATGCTCAGCCCGCCCACGTCGCCAAAGGCGCGGCGGATGGACAGCAGGTCCAGCAGGGCCTGTGTGGGGTGCTCGTGGCGGCCGTCGCCCGCGTTGACCACGGCGCAGCCGACCTTCTGCGACAGCAGGTCCACCGCGCCCGAAGACGCATGGCGCACCACCAGAATCTCCGGCTTCATGGCGTTCAGCGTCACGGCGGTGTCGATCAGCGTCTCGCCCTTCTTCACTGAGGAAGAGGCGACCGGCATGGTCACGACATCGGCGCCCAGACGCTTGGCCGCGATCTCGAAAGAGGAGCTTGTCCGCGTCGAGTTCTCGAAGAACAGGTTCACGACCGTCTGGCCGCGCATCAGGTCCACGCCCTTGGCCGATTGCCTGTTGAAGTCGACGAAGGCGTCGGCCAGGTCCAGCAAGGCCAAGGCGGCCGGCGGATGAAGATCTCCGGCGGCGAGGAAGTGGTCGCGAGGAAACGGCGTCAGCCGTTCCTTGATGAGATCGGTGACAGGCGCTGCGTGGGTCATTGAGACGCCGTAATAGGCGGGACTCAGGCCAGATGGAATAGCAGCAGGGCCGTAGGGATGCCGATGACCGAGAATACCGTGGTCGCCGCGATGATCCCGGCCATCAGCGGCGCGTCTCCGCCCATCTGACGCGCCAGCACATAGGCTGAGGCGGCGCCGGGCGCGGCGCCGCACAGCAGGGCGATTCCCTGGGCCATCTCATCGCCGCCATACAGGCGCGCCAGCTGCCACATGGCCAGCGGCGTCAAGATCATCTTGACCACGACCACGGCGCCGACCGTGACGCGGGTGCGCGCCAGTTCGCGGAAGCTGAGACCTGCGCCCGCCACGATCAGGCCCAGCGGCAGGGCGGCCGACCCCAGCAGCTGCAGCGTCTCCGCCACGCCCGGCGGCTTGGGCGCGCCCGAAAAGTTCAACGCCAGCCCCAGCAGACAGGCCAGCAGGATGGGGTTGGACATCATCGCCCGGAACAGGGCCTTGGGCGAAGCGCCGCGCTGGTCGGCGCCCCATTTGGCCAGGACGATGACGCTCAGGATGTTGCTGACCGGGATCATGGCGGCGATGACCACGGCGGCCAGGCCCACGCCTTCCAGCCCGAACGTCGCCTGCACGACTGGAAGGAAGACGAAGCTGTTCCAGCGGATCATGCCCTGAAAGACGCTGGTGTAGGCCGGGCCGCTGAGGGGCAGCAGCGGCTTGGACAGCAGGGTCAGGGTCGAGATGATGATGGAGACCGTCACGGCGGCGGCGCCCGCCGCGCCCGCGGCCGATCCTGAAAGGTCTGCGTTCCAGATCGCCGGGATCAGGAAGCCGGGATAGAGGACATTGATCGCCAGCTTCTCGATCGGCCGCCAGGCGGCGTCGGGCAGATAGTCCGACTTCTTCAGGCCATAGCCGAGCGCCAGCAGCAGGAAGACCGGCAGGACGCCCGCAAAGATGGCCGCCATATCAGGGGCGCAGCCGGTCCAGCGCGCCCTGCAGGATCCAGGCGGCGGCGGTGCGGTCCACCACATCGGCGCGGCGCTTGCGGGTCAGGTCCAACTCGTCGATCAGGAAACGCTCGACCGCCGTGGTCGACAGCCGCTCGTCCTGAAAGGCCACGTTGACCGGCCGGAACCGTTCCAGATTGCGGGCGAAGGCGCGGCACGACTGGGCGCGCGGCCCCTCGGTCCCGTCCATGTTCAGCGGCAGGCCGATGACCAGCGCCGAGACCTTGCGGCCGTCCATGATCTTGAACAGCTGTTCGGCGTCCTGGCTGAACTTGGTCTTGCGGATCAGCTCCAGCGGGCTGGCGATGATGCGCCCGGCGTCGGAGGCGGCGACGCCGATGGTGTTTTCGCCCAGATCCAGACCCAGCCACGGGGTGTTGGGCGGGCAGGCGGCGGACAGTTCGGAAAGGTCAAAGACAGGCACGAGGGCGCGTTAGGGCCAGATGAGGCGCGTGTCAAAGCGCAGGCCCTTTGACTCCCGCTCATCCCGGCGGACGCCGGGATCCAGTGCTTTGGCGACAAACGGATGGTTGGGCCGCATTGAGCAGTATCTGCGAACGTCTGCACGTGGGCTCTTACTGGATCCCGGCGTCCGCCGGGATGAGCGGTGAGGGGGAGTAACTCACACGTCGTCGTCCCCGACCGGCCCGCCTTCATTCTCCATGCGCCGGATCGAGCGGACTTCCTTGCGCGTGAACTTCAGCCGCACGCCCAGGCCGCCGTCGTCCTCGCCCAGGAACACGGCGCCGCCTTCCTCCAGCGCGGCCTGCAGGCGGCTGCGCGCCTCCTCGCCCGGGTCGACGTTCTCGCGCTCGAAGTCGGCCAGAATATCGACCGTCAGGCCGGACAGGCGGGCCACATGGTCGCGCGGCCATTGCACCAGGGCGCGGGCGGCGCGGACTTGGGGGCCGGTGATCTTCATGGTCGGGTCTCCTTGTAAGGCGAGCCTTCATCTTCGCGGCGGGCGGTCTGTCAGGATAGGGGGCCTTTGGTCGCCATGGTCAAGCTGGACGAAGTGCGGCGCCCGATCCTTGTCGAACCGGCGTTGAAACGCTAATCCCGCCCCCTCAGACTCTCATGCTTTGGAGGGCCGCATGGCCATCGACGCCGCGACGGTGCGCAAGGTTGCGCATCTCGCCCGCATCAAGACCCCCGAGGACCGCCTGGAGCCGCTGGCCCAGGAGCTGAACGGCATCCTGCAGTGGATCGAACAGCTGGACGAGGTGGACGTGCAGGGCGTCGAGCCGATGACCTCCAACGTGTCTCAACCCTTGCGTCTGCGCGACGACGTGGTGACGGACGGCGACAAGGTCGCCGACGTCCTGTCCAACGCGCCCAAATCCGCCGACGGCTTCTTCATCGTGCCCAAGGTCGTGGAGTAAGTCATGACCGATCTGACCAAGCTGACTCTGGCCGACGCCGTCGACGGCCTGAAGGCCAAGACCTTCTCGTCGGAAGAGCTGACCCAGGCCTTCCTGACCAATATCGAGGCCTCCAACCCGACGCTGAACGCCTATATCGAGGTGACGGCGGACAAGGCCATCGAACAGGCGCGGGCCTCCGACGCCCGTCTGACCAAGGGCGAGGGCGGGGCGCTGGAAGGCGCGCCGCTGGGCATCAAGGACCTATTCTGCACCGAAGGCGTGCAGACGACCGCCGCCTCCAACATGCTGCGCGGCTTCGTGCCGCCGTATGAATCGACGGTCACCGCCAATCTGTGGCGCGACGGGGCGGTCATGCTGGGCAAGCTGAACATGGACGAGTTCGCCATGGGCTCGGCCAACGAAACCTCGGCCTTTGGTCCGGTGAAGAACCCGTGGAAGGCCAAGGGTTCGGACGCCGAACTGACGCCGGGCGGTTCGTCCGGCGGTTCGGCCGCGGCCGTGGCTTCCGACCTGTGTCTGGCCGCGACGGCTTCTGACACCGGCGGCTCGATCCGCCAGCCCGCCGCCTTCACCGGCACGGTCGGCATCAAGCCGACCTACGGCCGCGCCAGCCGCTTCGGCATGGTGGCCTTCGCCTCGTCGCTGGATCAGGCCGGGCCGATCACCAAGACGGTGAAGGACGCGGCCCTGCTGCTGAAGTCCATGTGCTCGTTTGACGCCAAGGACTCGACCAGCCTCGACGTCCCGACCCCCGACTGGACCCAGTCCGTCGGCCAGTCGGTCAAGGGCCTGCGCATCGGCGTCCCGGCGGAATATCTGATCGACGGCATGTCCGAGGAGATCAAGGCGCTGTGGCAACAGGGCGTCGAGTGGCTGAAGGCCGCCGGCTGCGAGATCGTCGAGATCAGCCTGCCGCACACCAAATACGCCCTGCCGACCTATTACATCGTGGCCCCGGCCGAGGCGTCGTCGAACCTGGCGCGCTATGACGGCATGCGCTTCGGGCATCGCGCCGAAGACTTCTCGTCGCTGGACGACCTCTACGCCGCCTCGCGCGCCGAGGGCTTCGGCAAGGAGGTCCAGCGCCGCCTGACCATCGGCGCCTATGTGCTGTCGGCGGGCTTCTACGACGCCTATTACGTCAAGGCGCTGAAGGTGCGTCGCCGCATCGCCGAGGACTTCGACAACGTCTGGGGCCAGGTGGACGCCATCCTGACGCCGTCCACCCCGTCGGCCGCTTTCGCCATCGGCGACAAGCAGATCGACCCGCTGACCATGTATCTGAACGACGTCTTCACGGTGACGACCAATCTGGCCGGTCTGCCGGGCATTTCGGTGCCTGCCGGACTGAACAGCGAGGGCCTGCCGCTGGGCCTGCAGGTTATCGGCAAGGCCCTGGACGAAGCGACCGTCTTCCAGGTCGCGGGCGCCCTCGAAGACGCGGCGGGCTTCGTCGCCAAGCCGGACCGTTGGTGGTGAGCATGACTGAGAACTCCAAACTGATCCAGGGCCGCACGGGCGCTTGGGAAATCGTCATGGGTCTGGAGATCCACGCCCAGGTGGCCTCGAACGCCAAGCTGTTCTCGGGCGCGGCGGTCGGCTTCGGCGCCGGGCCGAACGAGCAGGTGTCGCTGATCGACGCGGGCTTCCCCGGCATGCTTCCGACCCTGAACAAATACTGCGTCGAGCAGGCGGTGAAGTCGGGCCTGGGCCTGCGCGCCCAGATCAATCTGAAGAGCCAGTTCGACCGCAAGAACTACTTCTATCCCGACCTGCCGACCGGCTATCAGATCAGCCAGCTGTATCACCCCATCGTCGGCGAGGGCGTGGTCGAGGTGGAGGCCGAGGACGGCAGCTTCTTCAACGTCGGCATCGAGCGCCTGCACCTGGAACAGGACGCGGGCAAGCTGATCCACGACCTGTCGCCGACGGAATCCTACGTCGACCTGAACCGGGCGGGCACGGCGCTGATGGAGATCGTCTCGCGCCCCGACATCCGCTCGCCGGAAGAGGCGGTCGCCTACGTCAAGAAGATCCGGACCATCCTGATCTACCTCGGCACCTGCGACGGCGACATGGAGAAGGGCAATCTGCGCGCCGACGTGAACGTGTCGGTCTGCCGCGCCGGCAACTACGACAAGTTCAAGGAAACGGGCGACTTCAGCTTCCTGGGGACGCGCTGCGAGATCAAGAACGTCAACAGCTTCCGCTTCATTTCTCAGGCGATCCAGTATGAGGCGCGCCGCCAGATCGAGATCCTCGAAGACGGCGGTTCGATCACGCAGGAGACCCGGCTGTTCGACGCGGTGAAGGGCGAGACCCGCTCCATGCGCTCCAAGGAAGAGGCGCAGGATTATCGCTACTTCCCCGACCCCGACCTGCTGCCGCTCGTGCTGGAACAGGTCTGGATCGACGAGATCAAGGCCAGCCTGCCGGAACTGCCGGACGACAAGCGCCGCCGCTTCATGAGCGAATACGGCCTGTCGCAATACGACGCGGGCGTGCTGATCTCGGAACAGGCCAAGGCCGACTATTTCGAGGCGGCCGCGAAAGGCCGCGACGCCAAGCTGGTGTCCAACTGGGTGACCAACGAGGTCTCGGCGCGTCTGGCGGCCGACAGCAAGGACTTCAGCGACAACCCGCTGCCCGCCGCCCATGTGGCCCAGTTGGTCGAGCTGATCGAGACGAACGTCATCTCGTCCAAGATCGCCAAGGAAGTGTTCGACCACGTCTGGAACGGCGAAGGCTCGCCCGCCGAGGTCGTCGAGAAGCACGGCTTGAAGCAGGTCACGGACACCGGCGCCATCGAGAAGGCGGTGGACGAGATCATCGCCGCCAACCCCGACAAGGCCGCCGCCGTCGCCGAGAAGCCTCAGGCCATCGGCTGGTTCGTCGGTCAGGTCATGAAGGCCACCGGCGGCAAGGCCAACCCGGCCGCCGTCAACGACATCCTGAAGGCCAAGCTGGGTCTCTGATCCGGCGGCTGATCCTGGGGGCCGTCGCTCCCAGGATCAGCGTCCTCGACAGGGTTACAGGCTGTCGACCATCACCAGTTCGGCGTCGGCCTTGGCCGTGATGGTGATCGTCGGCTCGTCGATGATGCCCGCGCCGTCGCGCGCGTTCAGCGTCGTGCCGTTGACCTCCACCTGACCCACGGCGGGGACCAGATAGGCGCGACGCCCGCTGGCCAGATCATAAGACAGGCTTTCGCCTGCCTTCAGCGTGGCGGCCAGCACCCTGGCGTCGGCGTTGGTCGTCAGCGCCTCGTCCGCCGGATCGCCCGAGGCGACGACGGTGAAACGGCCCGAACGGTCGCTTTTGGGGAACTCGCGTTGCCCCCACGACGGCTGGGCGCCCGGCCGATCCGTCTCGATCCAGATCTGGAACAGCGTCGTGAGCTCGTTCTCCATATTGTATTCGGCGTGACGCACGCCGGTCCCGGCGCTCATCACCTGAACGTCGCCCGCCCCGGTGCGGCCGGTGTTGCCCATCGAGTCCTGGTGGGTGATCGCTCCGGTGCGGACATAGGTGATGATTTCCATGTCGGCGTGCGGGTGGGGCGGAAAGCCCGACTGCGCGGCGATCTCATCGTCGTTCCAGACGCGAAGACGGCCCCAGCCCATGCGCTTCGGATCGTAGTAGTTGGCGAACGAGAAGTGATGCTTGGCGTTCAGCCAGCCGTGGTTGGCGCCGCCGAGGGTGTTGAAGGGTCTGACGTCGATCATTGTGCGCTCTCCGATTGTGCGCAGCCTGCGCCGCGCCGTTGGAAAACCATATAGGCAACTAAGACTGTTACGAAAAGGGGTCGCTGAAACCGGCCTCAGCATTTGCCCGACTCCGCGCGGGGCGCTACAGCCTTCGGCTCTCCTTCCCCTGAGCGCCGAAAGAGCGACGCCATGCACGATATCCGAGCCATTCGCGACAATCCCGAAGCCTTCGTTGCGGGCTGGTCGTCGCGCGGCGTGGATGACGCCGCCGATGTCGTCGCGCACATTCTGGCGCTGGACGTGGACCTGCGCGCCGCCCAGACACGCGGTCAGGACGCCCTTGCCAAACGCAACGCTGCTTCCAAGGCCATCGGCGCCGCCATGGGCAAGAAGGACATGGCCGAGGCCGACCGCCTGAAGGCTGAGGTCGAGGTCCTCAAGGGCGAGATCGCCGAGGCCGGTGAGGCCGAAACCGCCAAGGGCGCCGAACTGCGCGACCTGCTGGCCGGGCTGAAGAATCTGGCCGCCGCCGACGTGCCGGACGGCGAAGACGAGAACGACAACGTCGAGGTCCTGAAGTGGGGCGAACCCCGCACGACCGGCCCAGCCAAGGATCACGCCGATCTGGGCGAGGCCCTGGGCCTGCTGGACTTTGAAGCCGCCGCCAAGATGTCCGGCTCGCGCTTCGCCGTGCTGAAAGGCCAACTGGCGCGTCTGGAGCGCGCCATCGGCCAGTTCATGCTGGATACGCAGACCGACAAGCACGGGTATCAGGAAGTGAACCCGCCTTATCTGGTGCGCGACGAGGCGATGTTCGGCACGGGGCAGTTGCCGAAGTTTCGTGACGACCAGTTTCTAAGTTTCAACGGTCAGCAGACCGCTTCTGATTACGTATCAACTATCCAGCGCCACGCCTTCATGCGCATCTGGAACGGCAGTGCGGAGCACGGCGAGGAACTGATCCAGCGACAGGAAGCAGCAGAAAGCATCCTTGAAATCCCGGATGCGGAACTTGCTCAAATTTTCGATGCCCAGTCCGGTCGTTTCTGGCTCATCCCCACCGCCGAAGTGTCCCTGACCAACCTTGTGCGCGAGCAAATCCTGTCCGAGGACGAGGTCGCCCAGCCCATGCGCCTGACCGCCCTGACGCCCTGCTTCCGCGCTGAAGCCGGTTCGGCGGGGCGCGATACGCGTGGCCTGATCCGCCAGCACCAGTTCTCCAAGGTCGAGATGGTCTCCATCTGCCGCCCGGAGGATTCCGAGGCCGAGCACGAGCGTATGACGGGTTGCGCCGAGGCGGTGCTGCAGGCGCTGGAACTGCCCTATCGCAAGGTGCTGCTGTGCAAGGGCGACATGGGCTTCTCGGCGCAGAAGACCTATGACCTCGAGGTCTGGCTGCCTTCTCAGAACACCTATCGCGAGATCAGCTCCTGCTCCAACTGCGGCGACTTCCAGGCCCGGCGCATGGACGCCCGGTTCAAGCGCGCGGGCGAGAAGAAGACCGAATATCTGCACACCCTGAACGGCTCGGGCCTGGCGGTCGGCCGCACCCTGGTCGCGGTGATGGAGAACTATCAGCAGGAGGACGGCGCCATCGCGGTTCCGGTCGCCCTGCAGCCCTATATGGGCGGGTTGAAAGTGGTCGGGGGCGCTGCATGAACCCTTCTCCCCTCGGGGGAGAAGGTGGCGTGCGGAGCACGACGGTTGAGGGGGCTGTGTCCGCACTCTCGCCGGTCCGCCTCTTGAAACCTACCCCTCATCCGAGCGCCTGCGGCGCCCACCTTCTCCCCCAAGGGGAGAAGGCATACGAGTACGACGCATGAGAATTCTCCTTACCAACGACGACGGCATCGAGGCCGAGGGCCTAGCCTGCCTCGAGAAGATCGCCCGCACCCTGTCGGACGACGTCTGGGTCGTGGCGCCCCAGACCGAGCAGTCGGCCAAGGGGCGGGGCATCACCCTGACCGAGCCGCTGCGCGTCAACAAGCTGGGCGACAAGCGGTTCGCCGTGACCGGCACCCCGACCGACTGCGTCATCCTGGCCGTCAACGACATCATGCCTGACAAGCCCGACCTGGTGCTGTCGGGCGTCAATCGCGGCCACAACGTGGGCGAAGACGTCAGCTATTCCGGCACGGTGGCCGGCGCGCTGCAGGGCATGGCCTTCGGCATCCGCTCCATCGCCCTGTCGCAGTCGCTGGAGCGTTTCCACGACGACGTGGTGGCGCATTGGGAGACCGCCGAAGCTTTCGGTCCGGGCATCGTGGCTCGCCTGCTGGAGCAGAAATGGGGGGAGGGCGTGGTCATGAACGTCAACTTCCCGCGCCTGCCGCCCGAACTGGTCAAGTCGGTCGAGGTGACGCGTCAGGGCTTCCGCGACATCGGCGAGATGCACGCCATCCGCCGCACCGACCTGCGCGGCCGAGACTACTACTGGATGGCTTTCCGGGGCGCGCCGCAGGAGCACGCCGACGGCACCGACCTGCGCGCCATGGATGAAGGCCGCATCTCGGTCACGCCGCTGCACATCGACCTGACGCACATGCAGTCGGTCAACGACCTGAAGAAGGTGCTGGGCGGCGCTCCGCCCAAGGGGCCGCACGAGAAATGAGTCTCAGGGACGACCGCGCGGGCCGCTTGATCCTGTCGCTGCGGCGTCAGGGGGTGACGGACGCGCGGGTTCTGAAGGCAATGGAATCCATCGACCGCGCCGTCTTCGTCCATGAGAAATTCCTCGATCAGGCGTGGGAGGATCAGGCCCTGCCGATCGACTGCGCCCAGACGATCAGCCAGCCCTATATTGTCGGCCTGATGACCCAGGCGCTGGACGTCCAGCCGCGCCACCGGGTGCTCGAGATTGGGACCGGCAGCGGGTATCAGTGCGCTGTGCTCAGCCGCATGGCGCGCTTCGTCTACTCGGTCGAGCGTTATAAGAGCCTCTTAACTGAGGCCGAGAACCGACTGAAAATCCTCGGCATCGACAATGTCTTCACTCGCCACGGCGACGGCGGGCAGGGCTGGCCGGAACAGGCGCCGTTCGACCGCATCATGGTGACGGCGGCCTCGCCGCACGAGCCGACCGAACTGCTGAAACAGCTGAAGCCCGGCGGCGTTCTGGTCGCTCCGGTCGGCCGCACCTCGGTGCAGATGCTGAACCGCTACACCGGCCAGCCGGACGGCAGCTTCCAGCGCGAAAGCCTGTGCGAAGTCCGCTTCGTGCCCCTGGTCGAAGGGACGGCGAAAGAGGGCTGAGGAGCGAAATCTCACCGCTCCATTAACCTTTCCGCCCCACTTTTGCGCGGGTTAGCGGGTTGGATTCTCCGACGGGTCGGGGCAAACCGACAAGCATGGTTAATACGGAGAGACGCATGAGCGGCTTCACAGGCTGGATCAGGGCGGCGGCGGTCGTCGGCGGGGCGCTGGCGGTCACGGCCTGTTCGACCTATCCGAGCGAGCCGCGCTATTCGACCCGGCCGATGGGGGCGGGCGGCTATCCGCAGCCGCAAGGCCAGCAGCCGGGCGCCTATCCGAACAATCCCTATTATCAGCCGGCGCAACCGCAGCAGCCCGTACAACCGCCGATCGAAGAAGGGCCGCGCGCTCCGGCGGGCAATATCGAGGGCGGCGGCCTGCCGCCCCCTGGCGGTCCGGCCTATCCGTCGACCGGCGCGCCGGTCACGGTGACGCCGCCCCCCGCCGCCGGCAATCCCGCCATGCCGGGCGCGACTTATGTCATTCAGCTTGGCGATACGATTTCGGGGGTCGGCCGACGCTTCCGTACGCCGGTTCAGATTCTGATCGACCTGAACGGCCTGGGGCCGCGCGGCGCCATTTCGGCCGGACAGCGCATCATCCTGCCTGACAGCGCCGTGGACGGGGGCTCCGACCCCTACGCGACCGGCCCGTCGCCGGTCGGCGTCCGCACGCCGAACAACGGCATGGCCCCGCCACCGCCTCCGCCGCCCAGCGGCAACGCGCCCCTGCCGCCGCCGCCGACGCGCGCGCCTGCGGCCACGGCCCCGACGGCTCCTGCAACCCCCATCGGCCAGCCGCTGGCCCTGCAATGGCCAGTGCGCGGCGACATCCTGCGTCGCTTCGGCCCGGTGGGCATGGGCGAGCGCAACAACGGCATCAATATCGGCGCCTCGGCGGGAACCGAGGTCAAGGCTTCGGCCGACGGAACCGTGGCCTATGTCGGCGACGATATCGTGGGGCAGGGGCTGACGGTCCTGATCGTTCACCGCGACGGCTGGCGCACGGTCTACGGCCATCTGGGCTCCGCCACCGTGCGCGACGGGGCGCAGGTGCGGGCCGGCCAGGCCATCGGCACAGTCGGCCTGACCGCCGGCGACGGCCGTCCCTCGATCCATTATGAAGTGCGCCAGATGCGCGGCGATGATCCGGTCGCGCTGGACCCTCTGACGGTCCTGCCGCGCTGAGGATGTGAAATGAGGCGTCCGGGCGGCTGCGTCCGGACGTTCTTGTCATCAGGTCGCGTTGCAAAACGGCCCGGCGCACCCTAGTTTCCGCGCCTTGATTTCGAAGGGCCCCCAATGAAGGCGCGGCCCGCGTCGGGGAGTTTCCTAATGACTGCAGCCCAAGACGGCGGCCTGATGGCTCTTGTCGTTCAGATCGCGCCGATCGTCGCGATCTTCATCCTGTTCTATTTCCTGATGATCCGCCCGCAGCAGAAGCGGATGAAGGCGCATCAGGCCCTGATCGCTGGCGTGAAGCGCGGCGACGAGGTCGTCCTGTCCAACGGCATGGTCGGCAAGGTCACGCGCGTCGAGGACGCCGAGGCCATGGTCGAAATTTCGCAGGGCGTGAACGTCCGCGTGGTCAAGGCGATGATCGCCGAGGTGCGCAACCGCACCGCCATCGCCGCCAACGACAAGGGCTGATAGCCTCGCCTCGGCGCGGCGCGCGCCGGCCCTGAAGAGAACCGAGACATGATTCAGCTTTCACGCTGGAAGATCACCCTGGTCGCGCTATCGCTCGTCCTCGGGTTGTTCCTGGCCTACCCGAGCGTGCTGTCGCCGGCGCAGCGCGAGGCTCTGCCGAGCTGGCTGCCGAGCAACGGCCTGAACCTGGGCCTGGACCTGCAGGGGGGCTCATATCTCCTGCTCGAGGTCGACGTGCCCGAGATGCGCGAAAAGCGCGTCTCCAACCTGATGGAAGACGTTCGCGTCTCCCTCCGCGAAGACCAGGTCAACATCGTCGGCATGCAGCGCGAACCGGGCGGGGTCGTCGTCACCGTCGCCGAGGGCGCCGCCTATGACACGGCGTTCAACACCCTGCGGACCATGGCTCAACAGGGCATGGGCGCGACCGGTCAGCCCGACCGCGTGGCGACTAAGCTGGGCGGAGGCCGTATTCGTTACGCCTTCACCGAAGCCGCTCTGAACAGCATGGGCGCCACGGCGGTCGATCAGTCGATCGAGGTGGTGCGTCGCCGTCTGGACAGCTCGGGCACCAAGGAAATCGCCATCACCCGTCAGGGTGCCGACCGCATCGTCGTCCAGGCGCCGGGCCAGAGCGATCCGGCCGAGCTGGAGCGCCTGGTCGGTCAGACGGCCCAGCTGACCTTCCAGATGGTCGACACCTCGCCGACGGGCCTGAACGACGCCCTGGCCGGCCGCGTGCCGCCGGACGCCGAACTTCTGACCGACGACCAGGGCACGCCTTACCTGGTCAAGAAGCGCATCCTGGTGTCGGGCGAGAACCTGACGCGCGCCGGCATCGGCACGGACCAGAACCAGCGCACCGCCATCGACTTCCAGTTCGACGGCCAGGGCGCCCGCCGCTTCGCCGAGGCCACCTCGCAGAATCTCGGCAAGCCCTTCGCCATCGTCCTGGACGGCAAGGTGATCTCGGCCCCGACCATCCAGTCGGCCATCACCGGCGGCAGCGGACAGATCACAGGCAGTTATACGATCGCCTCGGCTTCGGAGCTGGTGAACCTGCTGAACGGCGGCGCCCTTCCGGCCCCGCTGAACGTCGAAGAGCGCCGCGTCGTCACCGCCGAACTGGGCGCCGACGCCGTGGCCGCAGGCGCCCTGTCGACCGCCCTGGGCTTCGTCGTCATCGTCGTCTTCATGATCCTGGCCTACGGCTTCCTGTTCGGGGGCGTGTCGGTCATCGGCCTGATCCTGAACGGCATCCTGATCGTCGCGGCCATGTCGTTGACCCAGGCGACGCTGACCCTGCCCGGCATCGCCGGTCTGATCCTGACCTTCGCCGTCGCCGTTGACGCCAACGTACTGATCTATGAGCGGATGCGTGACGAAGCGCGTCAGGGACGCTCGGTCGTGGCCTCGATGGATGCCGGGTTCAACCGCGCCATGGGCACCATCGTCGACGCCAACCTGACCACCCTGGTCGCGGCTTTGATCATGTTCATGTTCGGCGCCGGCCCCGTGCGGGGCTTCGCCTGGACGCTGACCATCGGTGTGTTCACCTCGGTCTTCTCATCCGTCCTGGTCGCCCAGGTCCTGCTTGGTTACTGGCTGAAGGTCGCCAAGCCCAAGAAACTGCCGATCGCGGAGTGATGTCGATGAACGGTTGGCCTATTATCAAACTACTGCCGCACAAGACGAATTTTCAGTTCGTCAAATACGCCAAGGGCTTCGCCGTACTGTCGGCGATCCTGACGGTGGCGGCGATCATCGGCTGTTTCTATCCCGGCCTGAACCTCGGCATCGACTTCCGCGGGGGCGCCTCGATGGAGGTCGCCAAGCCTGCCGGTCAGGTGCTTGAGCTGGACAAGCTGCGCGGCTCGGTCAGCGGACTGGATCTGGGCGACGTGCAGGTGCAGGGGATCGCCCGACGCGACACCAACCTCGATGACGGCTCGACCGCCATCGTTCGCTTCCAGGTGCCGCCGGACCAGGACCAGACTGCCGTCGTCGAGAAGGTTGAAACCGCCATCAGCGACGCCGTCGGCCAAGTCACCTATTCCGGCGTCAGCGTCGTCGGCTCCAAGGTCTCGGGCGAACTGCTGACCAATGGGGTCCTGGCCCTGGTGTCGGCCGTGGTGCTGATGTTCCTCTACATCGCCTTCCGCTTCCCCTGGCAGTTCGGCATCGGCGCCGTGGCGGGGCTGCTGCACGACGTGGCCCTGACGTTCGGCCTCATCGTCGCCCTGCGCATGGAGTTCAGCCTGAACTTGGTCGCGGCCCTGCTCACGGTCATCGGCTATTCGATGAACGACACCGTCGTCGTGTTCGACCGCCTGCGCGAAAACCTTCGCAAATATAAGACCATGCCGCTGCGTGACGTGATCGACCTGTCGATTAACGAGACCTTGTCGCGGACCATCATCACGGGCCTTACGACCGTGATCGTTCTGATCGTCCTAGCCGTTTTCGGCGGCGAGGCCCTGCGCGGCTTCTCCATCACCCTGGCCTTCGGCGTGATCATCGGCACCTTCTCGTCCATCTATGTGGGCGCGCCGATCATCCTGCTGTGGGGCGTGGACCGCAGCGGCGGCGGCAAGGCTGACGCCACTCCGGTCAAGCTGGGCATGGCCAGCCGGCCGTAAACAGCTCTAACGGCTTACTGATCACGGCCCGTCTTCCGCAGGGGAGGCGGGCCGTGTGCATTCCGGGCTTGATGCCCCCGCCTCAATGGCCGAAGGGCCGTCGCCATGACTGTTGATCTTGACGCCCAGGTTCGCGCCGCCGACCTCGACCGCTGGCTGGCCAGCCGCTTCGTGTCCGATGAAAAGGCGCGCGCCGATCTGATCGCGCTGTACGCCTTCGAGGCGGAACTGATGGCCATTCCCACGCGCGTGACCCAGCCGCTGTTGGCCGAGATGCGTTACGCCTGGTGGTCGGAACAGATGGACGGCGTCTTCTCCGACACGCCGCGTCTGGGTCACCCCGTGCTGGAGGCGCTGACGGCGGCGGTCGGGCGTCATGGTCTGGAGCGCGCGCCGTTCGATGCGCTTATCGAGGCCCACATCGGCCGGGTGCATGGCGAGCCGCACGATCTGGACGCCTTCTACATCGGGCCGATGCAGGGGGCGGTGCGGATCCTCGCAGGGCAGGGGCATGAGGCGGCGGCCGCGGCCGCTGGTCGCGTGCGCGCACTGGCCCAGACCGGACAGGTCGATCACGCGCGCGCTTCCCGCCGCGACGCTAACAAGGCCCTGCGCGCCTTGCCTGCCGCCGCTTTTCCGGCCGTGGCCTCCGCCGCTCTGATCAAACCGGATGCGCCGGAGCCGTTCAAGCGGCTGCGTCTGTTCTGGGCGGTGCTGCGCGGCCGGATCTGAGCGGCGCGTGCCGTGTTCCATATTAGACATTGCTAATTTAGAATCATGGCATATATTCGGGCCATGGTTGATCTCGAACTTATGGGACTGGAGCGTTTTCAGGCCAACGCGGGCGACGCCTCGCGGCTGCTGAAGGCGCTGTCCAATGAGCACCGCCTGATGATCCTCTGCCAGATCGGTGAGGGAGAACGTCAGGTCGCCGACCTGCAGGTCGGCCTGTCGCAATCGGCCCTGTCCCAGCATCTGGCGCGCCTGCGCGACGACGGCCTGGTCAGCGCGCGCAAGAGCGGCACCGCCGTCTTCTATCGCATCGCCGACCCCGCCGCCCTGAAGGTGATCGCCGTCCTGGCCGAGATCTTCTGCCCGCCTGAGGCGCATTGAGCGCCGCCGCTTCCTCAAGGATTTTACGATGAACCCGCTGGTTTCCCTTTCCCCCGCCGATGTCGCCGCTCGCCTGAAGGCGGGCGCGGCCGTGCTGATCGACGTGCGCGAGCCTGACGAACATGCGCGCGAACACATCGCCGGCGCCGTAACTGCGCCCCTGTCCGCTTTTGAAAGCGCCGATCTCAGCCTCAAGCCCGGCAAGGACGTCATCTTCATGTGCCGCAGCGGCAACCGCACGGCCGGCAACTGTGATCGTCTGGCCGCCCGCATCGACGGCCCGTCGCACGTTCTGGCGGGCGGTCTGGACGCCTGGAAGAAGGCGGGCCTGCCGGTCGTGGCCGACCGCAAGCAGCCGCTGGAGCTGATGCGTCAGGTGCAGATGGCGGCGGGCGGACTCATCCTGCTGGGCGGGGCGCTGGGCGTCATGGTCCATCCCGGCTTCTGGGGGATCAGCGCCTTTGTCGGGGCTGGCCTGTTCGTGGCCGGGGCGACCGGCTTCTGCGGCATGGCGCGGCTGCTGGCGGTCATGCCCTGGAACCGTCGGATGAAGCGGGCCTAAGCCTCGACCGTCGCAATCAACCGCGCGAGCAGGGCGCCCAGCGCGGCCTGCTCTTCGCGCGACAGATCGGCCAGGATGGCCTGACTTTCCGCCATGTGCAGCGGCATCATGGCCTCGATCAGATCGAATCCCTTGGGCGTCAGCCGGACCAGTGAGGCGCGGCGGTCGCCGGGGTGGGGCGTGCGCTCGATCAGGCCGGATTTCTGCAACCGATCCAGCCGCGCCGTCATGCCGCCGGACGACATCATCGTCGCCTCATAGAGGGCGGTCGGCGTCAGACCGTCGGGCGAAGGCGCACGACGCAGCGTCGCCAGCACATCGAACTCGCCATGCTGCAGCCCATAGCGCGCATACAACGGGGCCTGCCGCTCGCGCGCGACCAGGATGGACGCCTCATGCAGACGGCCCAGCGTCTCCATCGCCAACAGGTCCAGGTCTGGGCGCGCAACGGCCCACTGGGCGGCGGCGCGGGCGGCGCGATCGGTCATTGCCTTGACATCAAGATATTCGATGTCGAGATACTATCGCCTTCTGCTGCCGGAGTCATCTCGGATGGATCAGTCGAACGCCTCGCCGCCGTCGCGCGGCGCGGGCCTGTTGTTGATCGCGGCGATCTTCGCCCTGGCGCTGAACCTGCGCCCGGCGATGGCGGCGGTCGGGCCGCTGCTCGACCTGATCGAGGCGACGACTGGCATGGATTCGACCACGGCCAGCCTGCTGACCACCCTGCCGGTGGCGATGATCGGCGTCGGAGCTCTGTCGATCCGCCCCTTGCGACGCCGTCTGGGCGAGCGGATGGGCATACTGCTCGGCGCCGTTCTCATCGCCCTGGCCTGTCTGGCTCGCTGGCCGTTCAGCAGCGCGGGCGGACTGATCCTCAGCGCCGTGGTGGTCGGCGTCGGCGTGGCCCTCATTCAGGCCCTGGCGCCCGTCGTCATCAAGCGCGCCTTTCCGACGCGGTTCGGTACGGTGATGGCCGTCTATACGACCGGCATCATGGGCGGCGCCGCCGTGGCGGCGGCGACGGCGGCGGGCTTCGCCGAGGCGTTCGGTTGGGCCGTCGCGCTGGCGCTATGGTCGGTTCCGGCCCTTGCCGCGGCCGTCGTCTGGCTCATCGCCTCGCGCACCCCGGCCGCCGAAGAACCGAACCGCCTGGCCGTGGCCGAAGGGACCGATCCCGAGGTTCCGTTCTGGAAACAGCCCCGCGCCTGGGCGCTGGTTCCCATTCTGGGGCTGGGCACCTCGGCCTATACGCTCGTGCTGGCCTGGTTGCCGCCCTACTATGTCGACATGGGGCAGGCGAGGGCGACGGCGGGATTCCTGCTCAGCGGCATGACGGGCGCCGAGGTGCTGGCGGGCGTGCTGGTGTCGCTGTTCATCGCGCGCTTTCCCGACCGGCGCGGGCCGATGCTGCTGGCCGTGGCCCTGGCCCTGATCGGTCTGGCCGGACTGGTGCTGACGCCGGTCAGTCTGGCGGTCCCGGTCATGCTGCTGCTGGGTCTGGGGATCGGCGCCGTCTTTCCCCTGACCCTGATCCTGGCGATGGACCAGATCGACGACCCGGTGCGCTCCGGAGACCTTCTCGCCTTCGTTCAGGGCGGCGGCTACATCATCGCCAGCCTGTCGCCGCTGGCGGCCGGGCTGCTGCGCGACCGGCTGTCGGACCTCAGTCAGGCCTGGATGCTGATGGGACTGGGCCTTCTGGTCATGGCCGCAATGACCCTGACCTTCCGCCCCGGCGGCGCCAAGCTGCGTTAGGCCGCGGCGTCGCGCCAGGCCTTCAGCGCCTCGATGGCGCGAATGCTCTGCAGGCGCTTCTTGGCGCGGCCGCGCTCCTTGGGATGGATGCGCTTGCCTTCCTCATCGACCTTGGGCGCCTCCAGCGGCGGCAGCAGGCCGTAGTTGATGTTCATCGGCTGGAACTTCGACCCTTCCAGGTGCCCGCCGGTGATGTGCTCGACCAGGGCGCCCATGGCCGTTTCCGGCGGCGGCGGGGCCAGATCGCGCCCCAGCGCCTGAGCGGCGGCCAACCGGCCCGTCAGCAGGCCCATTGACGCGCTCTCGACATAGCCCTCGACCCCCGTCACCTGACCGGCGAAGCGCAGGCGCGGCAGAGCCTTCAGCCGCATCTGCTTGTCCAGCAGCTTGGGGCTGTTCAGGAAGGTGTTGCGGTGCAGGCCCCCCAGACGCGCGAACTGGGCGTTCTCTAGACCGGGGATCATGCGGAAGACGTCGGTCTGCGCCCCGTACTTCAGCTTGGTCTGGAAGCCGACCATGTTGAACAGGGTGCCCAGCGCATTGTCCTGACGCAGTTGCACGATGGCGTACGGCTTGACCGTCGGGTTGTGCTGGTTGGTCAGGCCGACCGGCTTCATCGGGCCGTGACGCAGGGTCTCGCGCCCGCGCTCGGCCATGACCTCGATCGGCAGGCAGCCGTCGAAATAGGGCACGTTCTCCCATTCCTTGAAGTCAGCCTTGGGGCCGTCCAGCAGGGCGTCGATGAAGGCCTCGTACTGCGCCTTGTCCATCGGACAGTTGACGTAGGCCGCCTTGTCGCCGCTGGGCCCTTCCTTGTCATAGCGCGACTGACGCCAGGCCACGTCGAAGTTGATGCTGTCGGTGTGGATGATCGGGGCGATGGCGTCGAAGAAGCTGAGGCTCTCTTCGCCCGTCGCCTTCAGGATCGCCTCGGCCAGTGCGGGCGAGGTCAGCGGCCCGGTGGCGACGATCACATTATCCCACTCTTCGGGCGGAATGCCTGCGATCTCCTCGCGCACGATGGTCACCAGCGGGTGCGCTTCCAGCTTGGCCGTCACCGCGTCCGAGAAGGCGACGCGGTCGACCGCCAGCGCGCCGCCCGCCGGCACCTGATTGGCGTCGCCGCAGGCCATGATCAGGCTGTCCAGCGCCCGCATCTCGGCGTGCAGCAGGCCGACGGCGTTGAACTCCCAGTCGTCCGACCGGAACGAGTTTGAGCAGACCAGCTCTGCCAGGCCCGTCGTGTGGTGGGCGTCGGTGCGCACCTGTTCCGGTTCGTCCCGGCGCATTTCGTGCAGGATGACGGGCACGCCCGCCTGGGCGATCTGCCAGGCTGCTTCGGATCCGGCGAGGCCGCCGCCGATGACGTGCACAGGCGCGGGGACGGGGCGGGGAGTAGAGGACGCGTTCGACATGGCGGCCTTCTAGCCGGGCGACGCAGTCCTGTCATGCGGCGCCTGTCGTGGTCGGCGCTGTCGCATGGGCTGCGGCTGCGTTAAGCTGATCAGGAATCGAGGAGCCAGCATGAGTTTCAACGCCACAGAGTCCGCCTTCGAAGGCTTCCGCCTAGCGCGGCGGGCGCCGCTCGCCATCCTGGCCTGGGCGGGCGCCTATGTCGCCTTCTTCCTGGTCTTCTTCGCTGTGGCGGGTGGGAACCTCGTCAACATCATCAGCCTGGCCGAACGGGTCGAGCAGAATCCGTCGCCGTCAATGAGCGACCTGACCATGCTGGGTCAGGCCTACGGCGCCATGATGGGGCTGGCCCTGCCGCTGTCGCTGTTGTTCGGCGCCGTGCTCGCTACGGCGGTCGCGCGCTCGGTCATCCGGCCGCAGGACAAGCGTTTCGGCTATCTGCGTCTCGGCCGAGAAGAACTGCGCGTTCTGGGCGCGACCCTGTTGGTCGCCGTTCTGATGTTCGTCGTGACGATGGGCGGCGCCTTGGTTGTCGGCGTGCTGGCCGGAATGGCCGCCGGTACGGGGGCGTCATGGCTGCTAATTCCCGCTGTCCTGGGCGGGCTGGCGATTGTTGCGGTCGCCATCTGGCTGGCTGTGCGACTCAGCTTGGTCGTGCCTGTGACCTTCGCCGAGCAGAAGATCGCCATCAAGGAAAGCTGGACCATGACCAAGGGCCGTTTCTGGCCGCTGTTGGGTATGGCGATCCTGGCTGGGATCATGTCCATTCTGGTGGGCTTGCTGGGCTCCATCGTTATCGCTCCGCTGAACCTGATTTTCGGCGGCCTGAACAGCCTGATCGGCGCCGAGACGACCAATGTCGTTGCGCTGGTCGCCCGGTTCTGGCCGGCCCTGCTGATCTGGGGCGTGGTCAACGCACTGCTGTCCGCCGCGCAGGCGGCCATCATCTACGCGCCCTTCTCGTCGGCCTATCTCGGCCTGAAGGGCCAGACGCGCGTCTGACCAGGCGGCATCGCTGAACGAAAAACGCCGCGCTCCGACAGGGGCGCGGCGTTTCTGTTTTTTAGGGTCCCGCACAAGCGGCGAGCGGATCGGCAGCCGTTCAGGCGGTTTTGCGCGCCTTGGCGCGCTTGGCGGGCGCAGGCTCGGCGGTCAGGGCTGCGACGCGGCCCTTGCGACGCTCCTCGTGCCGGTCCAGCACCTCCTTCAGATAGCGGCCGGTCCAGCTGGCGGGGTTCTCGGCGACCTGTTCCGGCGTGCCGACGGCGACGATCTCGCCCCCGCCGTCGCCGCCCTCGGGACCGAAGTCCAGCAGGTGGTCGGCGACCTTGATGACATCCAGGTTGTGCTCGATCACGACGATGGTGTTGCCGTTCTCGACCAGCTCCTGCAGCACCTCCAGCAGCTTCCTCGTATCCTCGAAATGCAGGCCGGTCGTCGGCTCGTCGAGGATGTACAGCGTCTTGCCAGTCGCCCGTTTCGATAGCTCCTTCGACAGCTTGACCCGCTGGGCCTCGCCGCCGGACAGGGTGGTGGCGGGCTGGCCGACCTTGACGTAGCCCAGGCCTACGCGCTCCAGCGTCAGCATCTTGTCGCGGATTGACGGCACCGCGGTGAAGAAGCGCGCCGCCTCTTCGACCGTCATGTCCAGAACGTCGGATATGCTCTTGCCCTTGAAGACGATTTCTAGCGTTTCGCGGTTGTAGCGTTTGCCCTTGCAGACGTCGCAGGTGACATAAACGTCGGGCAGGAAGTGCATCTCGATCTTGATGACGCCGTCGCCCTGACAGGCCTCGCAGCGGCCGCCCTTGACGTTGAAGCTGAAGCGGCCGGGGCCATAGCCGCGCGCCTTGGATTCCGGCAGGCCCGCATACCAGTCGCGGATCGGTCCGAAGGCGCCGGTATAGGTGGCCGGGTTCGAGCGCGGGGTTCGGCCGATCGGCGACTGGTCGATGTCGATGACCTTGTCGAAATGCTCGAGCCCCTCGATCCGGTCGAAGGGGGCGGGGGCGTCGGACGCATTGTTCAGACGCCGTGCGGCGGCCTTGTACAGCGTCTCGATGGTGAAGGTCGACTTCCCGCCGCCCGACACGCCGGTGACGCAGGTGAAGACGCCGACCGGGATCTCGCCCGTGACGTTCTTCAGGTTGTTGCCTGTGGCGCCCGAGACTTTCAGCATCCGCTTGCGGTCGATGGGGCGGCGTCCCTCTGGCGGCAGTTCGATCTCGCGCGCCCCGGTCAGGTATTGGCCGGTCAGGGAGTTTGGATTGGCCATGACCTCGGCAGGCGTACCCTGGGCGCAGACCTCGCCGCCGTGGACGCCGGCGGCCGGGCCCATGTCGATGACGTAGTCGGCCGTCAGGATCGCCTCTTCGTCATGCTCGACCACCAAGACGGAGTTGCCGAGGTCGCGCAGCCCCTTCAGGCTGTCCAGCAGGCGGGTGTTGTCGCGCTGGTGCAGGCCGATGGACGGCTCGTCCAGCACATAGAGGACGCCGGTCAGGCCCGAACCGATCTGCGAGGCCAGTCGGATGCGCTGGCTCTCGCCGCCCGACAGGGTGCCGGACGAGCGCGACAGGTTGAGATAGTCGAGCCCGACGTTGTTCAGGAACCGCAGCCGGTCGGTGATCTCCTTCAGGATGCGCCGAGCGATCTCGACCTGCTTGTCGGTCAGCGCCTCTTCCAGGGTCGAGAACCACAGGAAGGCCTTGGAGATCGACAGGTTGGAGATGTCGGCGATGTCCTCGCCGCCGACCTTGACCGCCAGGGCCTCGGGCTTCAGGCGCTTGCCGCCGCAGACCTCGCACGGGGTTTCGGACTGATAGCGGCCCAGTTCCTCACGCACCCAAGCGCTGTCGGTCTCGCGCCAGCGGCGCTCAAGGTTCGGCAGCACCCCCTCGAATGGCTTGGAGACCTCGTATTTGCGGGCGTTGTCGTCATAGACGAACTTGATCTTGTCGCCGCCCGAGCCGCGCAGGATGACGGCCTGCGCCTTCTCCGGCAGGTCGCGCCACGCCTTGTCCATCGAGAAGCCGTAGTGCAGGGCCAGCGACTGCAGCGTCTGCGTATAGAGCGGCGAGGGACCGCGCGCCCACGGCGCCACCGCTCCCTTGTGCAGGGTCTTGTCGCGGTCGGGGATTACCAGATCGGCGTCGAAGGCCAGCTTGACGCCCAGACCGTCGCACGCCGGACAGGCGCCGAACGGATTGTTGAACGAGAACAGCCGCGGCTCGATCTCGCTGATGGTGAAGCCCGAAACAGGGCAGGCGAACTTCTCGGAAAAGACGATCCGGCGCGGCTCTTCGCCCTCGGGCGCCTTGGCCCATTCGGCGGTGGCGATGCCGTCGGCCAGAGCCAGAGCGGTCTGGATGCTGTCGGCATAGCGCGGCTCAAGACCTTCTTTGGTTACAATGCGATCGACGACGATGTCGATGTCATGCTTGAACTTCTTGTCGAGCGCGGGGGCGTCCTCGATGGCGTAGAACTCGCCGTCGATCTTCAGCCGCTGGAAGCCCTGACGCTGCCACTCGGCCATCTCCTTCTTGTACTCGCCCTTGCGGCCGCGCACGACCGGGGCCAGCAGCAGGATGCGCTCGCCGTCGGGCAGGGCGGTCAGCTTGTCCACCATCTGGCTGACGGTCTGGCTCTCGATCGGCAGGCCCGTGGCCGGCGAATAGGGCACGCCCACGCGCGCCCAGAGCAGACGCATGTAGTCGTGGATTTCGGTGACGGTGCCGACGGTCGAGCGCGGGTTCTTGGACGTGGTCTTCTGCTCGATGGAGATGGCCGGGGACAGGCCCTCGATCAGGTCCACGTCCGGCTTGCCCATCAGCTCCAGGAACTGGCGCGCATAGGCCGACAGGCTCTCGACATAGCGCCGTTGCCCCTCGGCGTAGATGGTGTCGAACGCCAGCGAGGATTTGCCCGACCCCGACAGGCCGGTCATGACCACCAGCTGCTCGCGCGGAATGTCGAGATCGACGCCTTTGAGATTGTGCTCGCGGGCGCCGCGAACGCGAATGAAGTTATGCTTTTCGGTCATGGAATCCGGGAACGCGGAAGACCCCGAAACGGTCCGGGGCGACGACGCTATATGGGGATCAATTCGTCCGATACAGCAAGAACAATATAAGAACTTTTAGCCGACTTCCGGCGCCCACGGCGTTTCCGGTCGTCGATAGCGTTCGCCGGGACCGACCATCACGCCGTTGGCGTTGGCGACGCCCAGTTCCAGGCTTTCGGCGATGCGGCGGGCGCGGACGACGAAGTGTTCGGCGGCGACGGGCGGGCACAGCTCATGCGCAGTCGCCTCGAACAGCTTCAGCCAGTGATCGAAGTGGCGGGCGTCGATCGGCAGGGGCAGGTGCTTCGGCATGGGCCGCCCCTGATAGACGCCGGTCGACAGGGCCACGGACGACCAGAACAGCTTCATCTGCGCCAGGTGCGGACCCCAGTCGTCGATGCGCTCGGCGAAGATCGGACCTATGAAGTCATCCTCACGCACCTTGGCGTAGAAGCCTTCGACCAGGGCGTCGATCATGGCCTCGTCGATGCCGGTCTCGGCGCGGATGCGGGCCACGGCGGCTTCGCGGCGGGCGGCGGCCTCGGCCCGGTCCGGCGCGGGACGGTCGATGCGGAAGGCGAGGGTGCGCTCGGGCGTGTCCATGTCCGCCAACATAGGAAGCGACGCTTGCAAAGGCCATGACGCGGATTGTCCAAGGCGGTCCTTCACGTCGCGGAGTGAAAGCGGAGCCGCAGTTTTGGGGTTGCGTTACGAAACGTCCGTCCCCATCCTTCACTCAGCCAACGCATCAGTGAGGAGGCACGACGATCATGATCAGCACTCTGGAAATCGGTTTCGCCCTTTCCATGCCGCTGCTCGCGCTCGCCTATGTCCTCGCTCAACCCAAGCCCAAACCGGTCCGCGTCCGCACTCGTGACGCTCAACGGCGTCGCGGCCCGCACGCCTGACGGCCGAGGCCTCTTCGACAATCTGACGCTCGCCTTCGGGCGCGAACGCACGGCCGTCGTGGGGCGCAACGGCGTGGGCAAGACCACGCTGCTTCGCCTTGTCGCCGGTCTGTCTGAGCCCGCCGAGGGTTCGGTCACGCGCGTCGGAAGCGTCGGCTGGCTGGCGCAGGCCCAGACGCCGGCCGACGACGAAACCATCGCCGATACGCTGGGCGTCGCCGGGTGTCTGGCGATTCTGCAACGCGTTCTGGCGGGCGACGGTTCGCTGGACGACATGGCCGAGGCGGACTGGACGCTGGAAGAGCGGATGCAGACCGCTCTGGCCGAGGTCGGTCTGGCTGTCCTGCCGCTGGATCGGCGCACCGCCGACCTGAGCGGCGGGGAGCAGACGCGCCTGCGCTTGGCGGGGCTGAAGCTGGCCGCGCGGGATCTGCTGGTTCTGGACGAGCCCACCAATCATCTGGACGCCGAGGCCCGCGCCATGATCGCCGATGTCGTGGGCGACTGGCCGGGCGGGGTGGTGCTGGTCAGTCACGACCGCGCCCTGTTGCGGCGCGTGGATCGCATCGTGGAGCTTTCCAGTCTGGGCGCGCGGGTGCATGGCGGCGGCTGGGATCTCTTTATCGAGCGCCGCGACGCCGAACGGGCCGCCGCTGAACGCGACCTGGAACAGGCCGAGCGCGCCATCGGCCGGGTGCAGCGCGAAACCCAGATGGCGCAGGAGCGTCAGGCCCGGCGCGATCGCACAGGCAAGGCGGCGCGCGCCAACAACTCCGATCCCAAGATCCTGCTCGACGCCCAGGCCCAACGCGCCGAGGAATCCGGCGCGCGCGGCCAGCGGCTGGCCGAACGCAAGCGTCAGGCCGTCGAGGCTGACCTGGCTCAGGCGCGCGAACGGGTCGAGCGGGTGCGACAACTGGCGCTGTCCATGCCCTCCACAGGCCTGCCGGCCGGCCGAGTGGTGCTGAACCTGACCGAGGCGGTCGTGACCGTCGAGGACGACCGTCGCCTGCTGGGACCGCTCTGCCTGCGTCTGACCGGGCCTGAGCGCGTCGCCGTCGTCGGCCCCAACGGCGCCGGTAAGACGACGCTGTTGAAGCTGATCGCGGGATTGATCGAGCCCTCGTCGGGCAGCGTGGAACGGCCGGTTCGCGCCGCCCTGCTGGATCAGCAGGCGAACATGCTGAAGGCTGACGAAACCCTGGTCGAGGGCTGGCTGCGGCTGAACCCGCAAGGGACGCCCAATGCGGCGCGGGCGGCGCTGGCGCGTTTTCTGTTTCGCAATGTGCAGGCGGATCGGCGCGTCGGCGAACTGTCAGGCGGAGAGCGGCTGCGCGCGGCACTGGCCTGCGTCATGACGGGCGCCCAGCCGCCGCAGCTGCTGGTGCTGGACGAGCCGACCAACCATCTGGACATCGACGCCGTCGAGGCGGTGGAGGCGGCGCTGTCAGGCTATGACGGCGCTCTGGTGGTGGTCAGCCACGACGTTGATTTCATTCAGAACCTCCGCGTCGATCGGACCATCGTGCTGAAGTCAGGTCAGCTCCAGCCTTCGACCACGCCCTGACGGCGTCCGCGGATCGCCGGGGTGTTCAGCACGGTGCGCGGTTCGGCCTCGGCCCGCCCGAACAGCCACCCCTGGCCGTGGGTGACGCCCAGATCGCGCAGGGCGTCGGCGACCTCATCCGTCTCGATCATCTCGGCGATGGTCTCCAGTTCCAGCGAGCCGCAAAGCTCGACCAGATGGGCGACCATCGTGCGGGTGCGGGCGTCGATGTCGATATCGCGCACCAGACCTCCGTCGATCTTCACCGCATCGACCGACAGGCCCCGCAGATAGTCGAAGGAGGCCGAACCCGCCCCGAAATCGTCTATGCAAACCTTGATCCCGGCGTTGCGCAGGGCTCCGAGCCGTCGGTCCGCGGCGGCCAGATCGGCCAGTGCGGCGGTCTCCGTCACCTCGACCATCAGACGCCGCCGATCCTCGGGCGCTGAGGCGGTCATCTTCATCAGGGCGGCGACATAGGCGTCGTTGGCCAGCGAGGCGCCCGATACATTCACGGCGATCTTCAACAGACCCCCGCCCGGTTCGCGCAGCCGTCGAACGGCTTTTTCCGCAACCACCAGATCGAAGCCGTCGATCAGGGCCAGTTCCTCGGCCATGCGGATGGCGGCGGCGGGCCCCGATCCCTTGCCGAAGCGCGCCAGAGCCTCGAAATGGTGCACGGCTCGCGTCTTCAGGTCGACGATCGGCTGATAGTAGAGGGCGAACTCCCGGTCGCGCACGATGCTGCGGAAACGGTCCGCGTCCGCCAGCGTGCGTTGCAGGGAATCGGCGAAGGACAGCTCCGGCTGGTCCAGCCCGCCTTCCTTCAAGCAGCCTTCGATGGCGAACCGCATGGCGCGCAGCGCCGAGGCGGAGTCCCGGCCCAAACCGGCCTGGCTGGCGACGGCGCTCAGGGCCACGCCTTCCGCCTCACCGGCCATCCGCATCTCATTGGCCAGGTCGCGTTGATCGTCCGCCTGACGGATCAAGGCGTAGCGATCCGTCGTCAGTCGGCCCGCGCTGGCCCCGTCGTGCGACGCGGCGCTGAGCGTTGCGCCGATACGGCTGTGGATCCGCTGCAGGGTCGGCGCGTCTACGCCCTCCAGGCCGCTCAGATCGATAAAAGCCAAAGCCAGACGCTGCAGGGCGTCCGCATCTCCGCCGGCCAGGGTCGCGCGGGCATGGCTCAGAAACCCCTCAGCATCCGGCGGCGGGGCGCCGATCTCAAGCGGCCCCCCATCGACGAGGAAAGGCTCGCCTTCATAGGACAGGGCGCACGACCGGGCCGGGGCGATGTCGGGCAGGGCGAAGGCGCGCAGGGTCGCGCGACGCATCCGGCCGTCGCCGCAGTCCACCAGGACCTCGGTCGCGGGGCCGCGCCGACCCGGGCTCAGGCCGTCCAGCAGGGTCTGCAGCGCCGCGGCGCTGTTGATCGACAAACGCTCGCTGAAGGGTTGGCCGACCCAGGCGGCCGTCTGCTGTCCCGCCACAGCGCCCGAGCCGAGCGCAAAGCGAACCACCCCATGTTGATCGACTTCGATCAGGGCGTCGGCGGCGGCGAAAGCCAGTCCGAGCAGGCGAGGGGTCAGGGTCATGCCGAATTCATAGAATGGAGGCCGTTAAAGAAAGGCGACGCCGCGCCTCAGGCCGTGCGATTCAGCGCCACCGCCCGGCCGTCTCCCTGCATCGCCTGACCGGAGGCGCCGTAGCCGACCCCCTGCGCGCGGGCGCCCGCCACCTCGGCGGCGATGGTGCGCACCAGTCCCTCAGAAATCTGACGGGCCGCCTCCACGGTCACGGCGTGCTCGGCCAGGATGGATTCAAAGGCTTCCGTGGCCTCGATCAGCGCGCGGCGGTCAGCCTCTGGCGCGGCGGCGATGGCGGCCGGATTGGCCTTCACCTGGGCCGACTCGCGCCGATAGAGGTTCGCCATCTCCTGCGTTTGGGCCATGCCCTCGCTCAGGTCCTGGGCGCGGTGGGCGCGCAAGGCGTCCATTTCCAGCGACAGCCGGTCGGTCAGGTCGCGGGTCAGGCGCGTCAGGTGCTGCACGCGTAGGGCGGCGGTCTCGACATCGGCGGTCATGCGCCTTGCTCCTGCATCTTGATCATCTGCGCCAGAACGCTGTCGGCCAAGCCGACGCCGCCGGCTTTCACCGTCTGCTGCGCCATCGCGTCCACCAGAAAGCCGCGCCAGGCGGCTTCGCCTGCGCCGCCGCCGAACGGCGCCTCGGTGCTCAGGCCCTCGAACATGGGCTTCATCATCTGCGACAGGAAGTTGGCCTCAAAGGCCTCTGCCGTGCGGCGCAGGCCTTCCAGGTTCTTCGGCTGGCCGGGCAGGGCCGAGGCGGGATCGCGCAACAGGTCGGGAGAGGCGGCGAGGGGGCTCATCAGATCACCTCGATTTCGGCCTGGAGGGCCCCGGCGGCCTTGATGGCCTGCAGGATGCTGATCATGTCGCGCGGGCTGACGCCCAGCGCATTCAGGCCATTAACCAGCGTCGACAGAGAGGTGGAGCCGCCCACCAGCCGCATTTCGCGACCTGCGTCTTCGCTGATGCTGACATCCGACTGCGGCACCACGACAGTCTGGCCGCCGCGGCTGAACGGCTCGGGCTGGCTGACCATCGGCGTTTCCTGCACCGACACGGTCAGATTGCCCTGCGCCACGGCGACGGTGGAGATCCGCACGGCCTCGCCCATGACGATCACGCCGTTGACCTCGTCGATGATGACCCTGGCCGGGGAATCGATCTGGACCGGCAGATTCTCGACCCGGCTCAGGAAGCCCGCCATGCCGAAGTTCTGAGGCGCGCGAATAGCGACGACCGTGCCGTTCTCGGCGAAGGCGGTCTGGGGGTAGGTCTCATTGATGGCGGCGGCGATGCGCTGGGCCGTGGTGAAGTCCGGGTTGCGCAGGGTCAGCCGCACCGAAGGCATGGACGCCAGGTCAAAGCCGGTCTCGCGCTCAACCACCCCGCCCGAGGCGATGCGGCCCGCTGTGGGCACGCCGCGCGTGATCGACGACCCGGACGATCCCGAGGCCGAAACCGCGCCCGTCTGCACCGCCCCCTGCGACACGGCGTAGACCTCGCCATCGGCGCCTTGCAGGGCCGTGACCAGCAATGTCCCGCCCAACAGGCTCTTGGCGTCGCCCATCGCCGAGACGCTGACGTCGAGTCGCGAGCCCGGCGTGGCGAAGGGCGGCAGCTCGGCTGTAACCATGACCGCCGCCACATTCTTGGTGTTCAGGTTGGCGCCCCGGATGTTGACGCCCTGGCGCTCCATCATCCCCTCCAGCGATTGGCGGGTGAAGGGCGAGTTGCGGACGCTGTCGCCGGTGCCGTTCAGCCCGACCACCAGCCCATAGCCGACCAGCTGGTTCGAGCGGACGCCCTCGATCGAGACGATGTCCTTGATGCGCGACTGGGCCTCTGCCGCGCCGGGCGCGACGGTGAGGGCGACGGCCGCAATGGCCGGGGCGATAAGGGCGGTAAGCAACTTCTGCATGCGACGGACGTCCCTGCGTGAGCGTTCGCCATTAACCATGCGAGGATCGTGCCGCTTGAAAACATAAGCAATTACAACGATTGCTGGCTTACGCTCGGGCGCCTGCGGGCAGGATTTGCCTAGCCGTTAACCAAGAGTTCAGCCCCTGCCGTCAAGGTGGCGGCGTAGAAGGAGACGTCTTGCATGAAGGTCACCGGACCCTTGGGCGCCGCTTCAACGCCGACCACACGACCTGCGGCTCGCGCCGCCGGCGGTTTCGCCCTGCCGGCCACGGGCGGCGCGGCCGCCTCAGCGCAGGCCGGCGCGACATCCTCCGCCTCGGGCGTGGCGGGCGCCGCAGCCCTGATGGCGCTCCAGGGCGTCGAGGATCCGACCGAGCGTCGGCGCCGCGCCATCCGTCGCGGCTCCGGCCTGCTGGACCGTCTGGACGAACTGAAGCTGGCACTGCTGGGCGGTCAGGACGGCGGGGCGGCTCTGAGCCGTCTGGCCCGCGATATTCGGGAACAGCGTGACGAAGAGGTCGAGCCGGGTCTGACCGCCGTGCTGGACCAGATCGACCTGCGCGCCTCGGTGGAATTGGCCAAAGCGGAAATGAGCCGCATTCGCGCCTAAAGGCGACGAAACTTCAGTCTTTTATCGTCCAAGATCGGCTTTGTGAGGATAATTCGTCACACTACCTCAGGGTGAATGCAGCTTAGCCATATCACGGAAACGCGAACGCCATTGCCGCGACTCTTGCCCTTGCCTATACGGCCCATGCGCCGCAGGGGGGCGCGATAGGGAAATGAGTGTGAGTGCGATGACCGCATTGGCCTCTGTAGTGTCTGGGGACGCGGCTGTTTATCGGCCGTCCGACGACGAACCGTTCATGAACGAGCGGCAGGTCGCCTATTTCAAGAACAAGCTCCTGGCCTGGAAGGACGATATCCTTCGTGAATCGAAGGGTACGGTCACCAATCTGAAAGCCGAGACCGAAAACCACCCCGACCTGGTGGACCGGGCCTCGTCGGAATCGGATCGTGCGCTGGAACTTCGGACCCGTGACCGTCAACGCAAGCTGATCTCCAAGATCGATGAGGCCCTGCGCCGGATCGAGGACGGCTCCTACGGCTATTGCGAAGACACCGGCGAGCCGATCGGCCTGGGACGCCTTGAGGCCCGCCCGACCGCCACTCTGTCGGTCGAGGCGCAGGAGCGTCACGAACGCCGCGAGCGGGTCCACCGCGACGACTGACGTCTTTACGGGCGGTTCGGCTTGACTTGAGCGGACGGCGGCGCGACCAAGCCGCCTTCCTATCGAGGTCGTTGATCCCCATGTCCGTCAAGGTTCGTTTCGCTCCGTCTCCCACGGGTAAGCTGCACGTCGGCAATGTCCGCACGGCTCTGGTGAACTGGCTGTTTGCCAAGGGGCAGGGCGGCAGCTTCGTGCTGCGCATCGACGACACCGACCTTGTCCGCTCGACCCAGGAGTCGGAAGACAACATCGAGATCGACCTGAAGTGGCTCGGTCTGGCCTGGGACGAGCGCTACAATCAGTCCAAGCGGTTCGACCGCTATGAAGAGGCCGCCGCCCGCCTGAAGGCCGAGGGCCGCCTCTATCCCTGCTATGAAACCGCCGACGAACTGGACCGTCGCCGCAAGGTGCAGTTGTCGCGCGGCCAGCCGCCCATCTACGATCGCGCCGCCCTGTCGCTGACCGACGCTGAGAAGGCCGCCTTCGAGGCCGAAGGCCGCCGCCCGCACTGGCGCTTCAAGCTGGAAGGCAAGCGCGTCGCCTGGGAAGATCTGGCGCGCGGCCACGCCGAGGTGGACACCGCCTCCATGTCCGACCCGGTGCTGATCCGCGAGGACGGGCTGTTCCTCTATACGCTGCCGTCGGTCGTCGACGACATCGACATGGAGATCACCCACATCATCCGGGGCGAGGACCACGTCACCAACACCGGCGCACAGATCGAGATCTTCGAGGCGCTGGGGGCCAAGGTTCCCGGTTTCGCTCACATGCCGCTGCTGGTCGGCGCGGACGGCACGGCCCTGTCCAAGCGTCTGGGCTCGCTGGCCATCATGGACATGCGCGCCGACGGCTATGAGCCGATCGCCATCACCAGCCACCTGGGCAAGATCGGCACCTCGGACAATCTGGAAGTCGCCGCCTCGCTGGCAGACCTGGGCGCCGCCTTCGCCTTCTCCAAGATGGGCCGCTCGCCCGCGCGGTACGACACGGCCGATCTGGATCGTCTGAACGCCCAGGCGGTGCACGCGATCGACTACGCCGAGGCCAAGCCGCGCCTGGAGGCTCTGGGCGTCGATCTGGGCGAGACCTTCTGGAACACGGTGAAGGGCAACCTCAACAAGTTCGGCGATGTCGTTGATATGGCGAAGATCGTCACCGGGCCGGTCACGCCGGTGATCGAGGATGCCGCATTCGCCGCCGCCGCCCTGGAGCTGCTGCCGGACACCATCGACGCCGACGCCTGGTCGGCCTGGACCGCAGCGGTGAAGGACAAGACCGGGGCCAAGGGCAAGGGCCTGTTCATGCCGCTGCGTCTGGCGCTGACCGGTCAGGCGCATGGACCGGACATGGCCGCCATGATCCCGCTGATCGGCCGAGCCCGTCTGGTTCAGCGGCTGAAGGGCGAGGCCGCCTGACAGGCTTCGTCTCACGGATACAAGAAAGGCCGCCTTCGTCGTGAAGGCGGCCTTTTTTATCTGGCGCTGAAGTCTGGATCAGGCCGCGTTGCAGGCGGCGATTTCTTCTTCGTTCAGGCTCTGACCCTTGTAGGTGAAGCTCGTCACGGGGCCGAGCTTGGCGACCACGCGGCGGCAGGCGCGCGTCGCCGGCTGGCTGGAGCCGCCCGTGGCGGTGCAGGCGTCGCCTTCACAACGCCAGGTCGCGCCGTCGACAATGACGCGGCCCGAGGGCGCGCTGGCGGCGTCCGCCAGGGTGGCGCTGGTAACGGGCGCCTGGGCGAAGGCGGGAGCGGCCGCGAACAGGACGGCGGCGGCGAGAAGAGCACGCATGGACAGTCTCCGATAAGGGTAGGGCGCACGCCCAGCAACGCCATAGACCGTTGTTTAAGAAAACTGTCAATCCAGCTTCTCGCCCGACGGACCGGCGTTACTGACGCACGTTTACTTACCGGCGATCATGTTGCAAGTGGGGCGTGTCCTGCGCCGATTTCATGGCCTCGATCGCGCCTTCGACCGAATCGACGCTGACATAGGCGTCCAGGAAGCTGCGCGGCGTCATGCCCTTCTCGACCGTGTGCTCGATCAGGGTGAAGAAGCCGTCCCAAAAGCCGTCCAGATTCAGGAAGATGACCGGCTTGGCGTGCAGGTCCAGCCGCTTCCACGACAGCAGCTCCACCACTTCCTCTAGCGTGCCGACGCCGCCGGGCGCGACGACGAAGACGTCGGACTCGTCGTACATCAGCTGTTTGCGCTCATGCATGGAGGTGACGACGATCGTCTCGACCTCGTCGAACAGGCGCTCGCGGCTGCGCAGGAAGGCGGGCATGATGCCGACGACGCGGCCGCCCGCCGCATGGGCCGCGCGGGCCGAGGCGCCCATAAGCCCCACGCCGCCGCCGCCGTAAACGAACCGCCACCCCGCCTCGGCCGTCGCCTTGCCGAAGGCCGCCGCCGCCTCGACATATTTGGCGTCCGTGCCATCGGACGAGCCGCAGAACAGACAGACAGAGCGACCCTCGAAGGGGGCGATGTTGACGGGGGGCAGGGACATGGAGTGTCTGACGACCTTTACGGTTAAGCTCCAGCACGAACCGGCTGGCCTGGATGAGGTAGCAACCTATAGTGATGCGAGCCAGGATGGAACGAACGAAGGGCGAAGAGATGAAGGCGATGGCGGCGTGGGGCCGAGGCGGACTGAAGCTGTCGTTGGCCACGTGTCTCGGCCTGACCATCGTCGGCTGCAGCGGGCCGCGTCAGCCCATGGAAGAGCCGAAGCAGGCAGATCAGGACAACTGGGCCGCCGCGCCGCATATCGATAAGGTCACCCTACAGGGCTCCGGCGTTGTGGTCAGCGGCCAGGCTCCGGCGGGCGCGCGCGTCATTCTCAGCAACGCCCTGGGCCAGGCGATGGCGGCAGGCGCCGATTCGCAGGGGCGTTTTGAACTGCGGGTCGGCCGGGAAGCGCTCGGCCATGTCCTGACCCCCGAAATCCAGATCGGCCAGACCCCGACTCCGGGCCCGGAACGCCTTTTCCTGGCCGGAGACGGCGCCATCGTCGCCGCCTTGCTGATCGACGGCGGTCCCAGCCGTCGACTGACGGACGGACCCGCTCTGGACGCGGTGGACGGCGATGGCCGCGCCCTGCTGGCGTCCGGCCGTTCAACGCCGGGCCAGCGCGTGGAAGTGAAAAGCGAAGGCGAAACGGCGGTGGCCGTGGCCGACGAAGCCGGCCTGTGGACCGCGCCGCTCTCACGGGCCGGGGACCGAGCGGTGCAGATCGAGGTCGGGGGCGAGCGTTACGCCTATCCCGGACCGGGCCCTGCGACAGGACGGGCGGAACGCGCCGGAAAGGGATGGCGGGTCACGCGCGCTTTGTCCGACGCCGCGCGCCAGACCAGCTGGTTTCCCGACAGGGCGGGCTCCACGGCGGCTTCCGAAACGTCGTTAACGCCGCATTAACCAAACCAGTTGATCTACGGGCTGTCTTCTTTTGGGAGGACACCCACCATCACCGAATGACTTTAAGCCCGGCGCCTGGCGTCGGGCTCTCTTTTTTGGGTCACAGGGCTGAGTAATCGGCCAACATTCGCGCCAGCAGCCCAGCGACGACCTGGCGTCCGGCGTCGGCGTCCTGGCCCAGCATATCGCGCAGAGGATCGCCGATCAGGGCGTCGCCGAAGGCGCTCAGGGCGATGAAGAGGACGGCCGAGCCGATGACGCCGTCCGCCTGGCCGTCGCTGGCGCCGATCTTCTCCTTGATGGCCGCGACCAGGTTGCGCACCGCCGCCCGCACAGGCTCGAGGTGAGACAGATCTCCCGACATCGCGATCCAGGCGGCGAGCCGCCCGGCGCCGCCGGTCGAGAAGGCGGCGAAGACGGCGTTGACCACCTCCAGCGGCGCGCCGTCATCGGTCCTCAGCCGAACGATTGCGGCGTCCAGGGCGTCGCTCAGATCAGCAGTCATCGAAGCCATCAAGGCGGACTGAAGCCCGGCGACAGAGCCGAAATGATGGATCAGATTGGCATGGGTGACGCCGATCTCGCGTGCGACGGAGGTCAGGGTGACGGCGCTCGGACCTTGGGTCAGCAGCAGGTCTCGCGCCGAGCTGATGGCTTCGCGGCGGGCTTCGTCAGGCGAACGGCGGCGACGCCGGGGCTTGTCTGCGACGGAGAGCGGCATCAAGGAACGACCTTTACGAAGTCCGATTTCTTACGGCCCGCCCGATTCGACTGCAAGGGATCAGAGGCGGCGGCTTTGTCGTTCCGTGCGGGTTGCGGTGCGCGTTCGGCGCGGCCTAACTAGAGGCGGGGCGAGTAAGAGGCGGTGAACGGCATGAAGGCGCAGTGGATCGGACCGGGACTGGCGGCGACGCTTGTGCTTCTGGGAGCTTGCGGAAAGCAGGACGAACCGCAGACCGACGCTATGCGCGACCCGACCCCCCGCGCCCCCGCGGCCCTGCCCGAGGTCAAGGAAAGTCCGACCCTGGCGGCGGTCCGCCAGCGCGGCCGCCTGAACTGCGGCGTGCACGAAGGTCTGGTCGGTTTCGCCTATACCGACAACCGGGGCGCCTGGCGGGGCTTTGACGTGGATTTCTGCCGCGCCACGGCGGCGGCCATCTTCGGCGACCCGGATGCGGTGCGTTTCGCGCCGCTCACGACAGAGCAGCGCTTCGACGCCGTCCGCGCCGGTCGCGTGGACGTGCTGTGGCGCAATACGTCCTGGACCATGAGCCGCGACACGGCTTCGGATCTCAGTTTCGCCGGCGTGAACTACTATGACGGCCAGGGCTTCATGGTCCGCCGCTCGCTCAACCTGACCAGCGCGGCCGAGTTGAACGGCGCGCGCATCTGCGTCCAATCCGGCTCGACGACCGAACTGAACGTCGAGGACTACTTCCGTCGTCGAGGCATTGAATACCGCCCGGTCGTCGTCGCCACCGAAGGCGAGGCGCGGCAGGCCTACGCGCGCGAGGCGTGCGACGCCTTCACCGCCGACATCTCGGCCCTGGCCGCTGCGCGCACGACCCTGCCCAACCCGCAGCAACACATGATCCTGCCCGACGTGATCTCCAAGGAACCGCTGGGACCGGTCGTGCGCAGTGGAGACGACCGCTGGCTGGCGGTGATCCGCTGGACGCTGAATGCGTTGATCCTGGCTGAGGAACTCGGCGTCACCCGCGACAACGCTGCTGACCTGGCGAAGAATTCGGCGGATCCAAGAGTGCGACGCCTGCTTGGCGTGGAAGGCGACTTCGGCCCCAGCATCGATCTGCCGCGCACATGGGCGCTGGATGCGATCACAGCCAGCGGAAACTACGGCGAAATCTTCAATCGAAACCTGGGCGAACAGTCGTCGCTTGATCTCGAGCGGGGACTAAATGCTCAATGGTCCGCTCGACCTGGCGGGTTGATCTACGGCCTTCCTGTCCGCTAGTCCTGTAAGGGGGGAGCAGGGAAGGGACCGGATGGAGACTACAGCCAAGCGCGGACTGCCGCTTCACATGCTGATGCTGATCGGATTTCTGGTCGGCCTCATCGGCGGCCTCATCGTCAATCTGACCGTCGGCGGCGATGTCGGCTGGGTTCAGTGGCTGACCTCCAACATTACAGGACCGGCAGGCCAGATCTTCCTTCGCCTGCTGTTCATGCTGGTGCTGCCCCTGCTGTTCTCGGCCCTGGTCATCGGCGTGGCCGAGATGGGCGACCTCAAGGCCCTCGGCCGCGCGGGATCGCGCAGCCTCATCTACACCGTAGTGATTTCCGCCATGGCCGTGCTGATCGGCATGGTCATGGTCAATGTGTTCAGGCCGGGCGACGGCGTGGATCCGGTCCTCGCCCAGCAACTGCTGGATCAGGGGCGCGCCGGGGCCGCCTCCATCATCGGCAATGCGCCGACCTCGGTCCAGGCCGGCGACTTCTTCCTCGACCTGATCCCCTCGAACGTCTTCACGGCGGCGGCCGAGAACCAGATCCTGCCGGTCATGGTCTTCGCCCTCTTCTTCGGCGTCGGCCTGGTCATGGCCAAGAGTCCGGCCACCGACCGCCTGCAACAGACGATCGAAGGCCTGTTCGAAGTGATGATGAAGCTCATCAACCTCGTCATCCGCGTCGCGCCTATCGCCATCGCCTGTCTGATGTTCAACCTGGCGGCCCTGTTCGGCTGGGATCTGCTGATCCGGTTAGGCGCCTTCGTCGCCGTCGCCGTGGGCGCGATGGCGATCCACATGTTCGTCGTCTATCCGCTGTTCGTGTGGCTGGCCGGCGGCATGTCGCCCGTGAAGTTTTTCCGCTCCATCCGCGAGGCCATGGTGGTGTCCTTCTCCACCGCCTCCTCGAACGCCAGCCTGCCCGTGTCGCTGCGCGTCGCCGAGCAGGAACTGGGCCTGCCGCGCAAGATCGCCCGCTTCGTCCTGACCGTCGGCGCCACCGCCAACCAGAACGGCACCGCCCTGTTCGAGGGCGTTACGGTGCTGTTCCTGGCCCAGTTCTTCGGCGTCGACCTGACGCTGGGTCAGCAGGTCATCGTCATGCTGGTCTGCATCCTGGGCGGGGTCGGCACGGCAGGGGTGCCGGCCGGCAGCCTGCCGGTCATCGCCATGATCCTGGCCATGGTGGGCGTGCCGCCCGAGGGCATCGGCCTGATCCTGGGCGTCGACCGCTTCCTGGACATGTGCAGGACCTCGCTGAACGTCACCGGCGACCTGGTGATCGCCACCATCGTTTCGCGCGGCGAAACCGACGAAGACGAGCCGGACGCGCCCGCGCCGCCGCTGGCGGCAGGCGCGGCCTAGCCGGTCGCCAGGGGCGCGTCCGGCCGCGCGCCCCATTCGGCCCACGACCCGTCATAAAGCCGCGACGGCCGCCCCAGCACGGCCAGCCCCAGGGTCAGGATCGCCGCCGTCACGCCCGAGCCGCAGCTGGTGATGACCCGCCGCTCCAGATCGACGCCCGCCGCGCGAAAGGCGCCTTCCAGCGCCTGACCCTGTTTAAGCGTCCCGTCCGCATTCAGCAGATCGCCGAACGGCAGGTTCAGCGCCCCCGGCATATGACCCGCGCGCACGCCGGGACGCGGTTCGGCCGCTTCGCCCCGAAAGCGGGGCGCCCCGCGCGCATCGACCACCTGAAGCCCCTCGGCCAGCGCGGCGCCGACCTGACCGAAGTCCGCCACGGCGTCCGCATCGAACCGCGCTTCAAACGGCGTCGGGACCGGCGCCCCGGCCGCGCCGCCTTCCAGCGGTCGCCCTTCGGCCTTCCATTTCGGCAGCCCGCCATCCAGCACGCGCACGCGCTCGGCGCCCATCGTCCGCAACGTCCACCAGACCCGCGCCGCCGAGAACAGCCCCTGCGCGTCATAGACCACAATGTCGTCGCTCTCGGACACGCCCATCGCCCCCATCGCATCGGCGAAGGCGTTCGGTGAGGGCAGCATGTGGGGATAGGGGCTTTCCCGATCCGACAGTGCGTCCAGATCGAAGAAGACGGCCCCCGGCAGCCGCTCGCGCTCGAAATCCGCGCGCGCGTCCCGTCCATCCAGCCACCAGTTGGCGTCGATGATGCGCAGGTCCGGCTTGGTCATCTGCGCGGCGAGGGCTTCGGTCGAGATCAGGGGCGTGTCGGGCGTGTTCATGGCCTCAGATTACCACGATCGCGCGAACGATGGTCAGGGCCCGAGTCGCCGGATAAGTTGCGCAAACGCATCCGCGACGCCACCTGTCCGACTCAAAGTCGCGGCATAGGCTCGCGAACCGCCGTTGAAACCAGTCGAAAGCGCCGCCGTGACCTCTCCGAACGCCGTCATCACCCTGTCCGAAGGCCTCAAGACCCCCGTCGTCATCGGCGGCGGCGCCCGCATCGTCTTCATCGCCGGCCCCTGCCAGATGGAAAGCCGCCAGCACGCGCTTGAGACGGCCCATCAGCTGAAGGAGATCGGCGAGCGGCTGAACCTCGGCATCATCTACAAGACCAGCTTCGACAAGGCGAACCGCACCAGCGCCAGCGCCGCGCGCGGCATCGGCCTGAAGGACGCCCTGCCGATCTTCGCCGAAATCCGGGAAGTCACCGGCCTGCCGACCCTGACCGACGTCCACTCCGAGGCCCAGTGCGCGCCCGTGGGCGAGGCTGTCGATGTGGTGCAGATCCCGGCCTTCCTGTCGCGCCAGACCGACCTGCTGCTGGCCGCCGCCGCCACGGACAAGGCGATCAACATCAAGAAGGGCCAGTTCCTGGCCCCTTGGGACATGAAGAACGTCATCGCCAAGGTCACAGGCGCCGGCAACCCCAACGTCATGGCCTGCGAGCGCGGCGCCAGCTTCGGCTACAACACCCTGGTCAGCGATATGCGCGCCCTGCCGATCCTGCGCGAGATCGGCTGTCCGGTCGTCTTTGACGCCACCCACAGCGTCCAGCAGCCGGGCGGACAGGGGACCTCCTCGGGCGGCCAACGCGAGTTCGTGCCGGTGCTGGCGCGCGCGGCCGTCTCGGTCGGCGTCGACGCCGTCTTCATGGAGACGCACGAAGACCCGGACAACGCCCCCTCGGACGGCCCCAACATGGTGCCGCTCAGCCAGTTCGAGGCCCTGGCCGCCGAACTGATCGCCTTCGACGACCTGGCCATCAAGCTGGGTCACAAGGGGCCGATGGCGAAGACGGCGTGAATCCGCTAGTTCGGCGTCATGGCTGAACGTTCTCTCGATCTCGGCGCCCTGCAGTCCCTGCTGGAGCGCGTGCACGACCTGAAGGTCGCCTGCGTCGGCGATCTGATGCTGGATCGCTATGTCTATGGCGAGGTCAGCCGCATCTCGCCCGAGGCGCCGATCCCGGTCCTGCGCGCGCGCCGCACCGTGGCCATGCCCGGCGGCGTGGGCAATGTGGCGCGCAACGTCGCGGCCCTGGGCGGTCGGGCCCGTCTGGGCGCGGTCGCGGGCCATGACCCGGCCGGCGCCGAACTGGCCGAGCTGATCGCCGCCGAGGACCGGATAGAGGACGCCCTGATCCGGCCCGAAGGCGCCGCCACCATCGTCAAGACGCGCTTCGTCGCCGCCGGCCAGCAGCTGCTCCGTCTGGACGACGAGGCCGCGACCCATTCGGGCTATGCCGACAAGGCGGTGTTCCAGGGCGCGGGCGCCATCCTGCTGTCCGACTACGCCAAGGGCGTGGTGGACGACGGCGCCATTCAGGCGGCGCTGTGGGCCGGGGCTGAATACGGCGCGCCGGTCATCGTCGACCCCAAGGGCCGCGACTTCGCCCGCTATGGCGCGGTCGACGTCATCAAGCCGAACGCCAGCGAACTGGCGGGCGCCACCGGCCTGCCGACCGAAACCGACGAACAGGTCGAGGCGGCGCTGGCCGCCCTGCTGGACGCCACCACGGCCAAGGCCGTCATCGTCACCCGCGCGGGCAAGGGCATGGCCCTGGCGAGGCGGGGTGGGGGCGTCACCCACTTCCCCGGCCGGGCGCGCGAAGTGTTCGACGTCTCGGGCGCGGGCGACACCTGCCTCGCCGCGCTGGGTCTGGCGCTGGGCGCGGGCGCGACGCTGGAACAGGCGGTGCAGTTCGCCATCCTCGCCTCGGGCGTCGTCGTGGGCAAGAGCGGCACCGCCGTCGTCACCCCGGCCGAACTTATCGAGGCCGAGATGAGCCAGCACGCGGCGCTCGCCCAGTCCAAGGTCACGCCGCTGGACGAACTGGCCGATCAGGTCGAAGCGTGGAAGCGTCAGGGCCTGAAGGTCGGCTTCACCAACGGCTGTTTCGACATCCTCCACCGCGGCCACGTCGCCTATCTGGCCCAAGCGCGCAGCTGGTGCGACCGGCTGGTCGTGGCGCTGAACACCGACGCCTCGGTGCGCCGCCTGAAGGGCGAGGGCCGTCCCGTCAACGACCTCGACAGCCGCGCCGCCGTCATCGGCGGTCTGGCCAGCGTCGATCGCGTCACCGCCTTCGACGACCCGACCCCCATCGCCCTGATCGAGCGGCTGAAGCCCGACGTGCTGATCAAGGGCGCGGACTACACCAAGGACAAGGTCGTCGGCGCCGCCGAGGTCGAAAGCTGGGGCGGCGAAGTCCGTCTGGCCGACTTCGCCGACGGCTATTCCACGACCAAGACCATCGAGAAGATGACCGGAGCTCCCGAATGACCCCCTTAAGCAGCGCAGCGGTAGGGGATCAAAAATGACGCCTCGCATGATTGTGGTGACCGGCGGCGCGGGCTTCATCGGCTCCAACATCGTCGCCCGCCTGTGCGAGAGCGGTGCCTGGGACGTGGTCGTCTGCGACCGGCTGGAGACGGCCGACCTCGCCAAGTGGAAGAACATCGCCAAACACCCCATCGCCGATCTGTGGGCGCCCGAAGAGCTGTTCGACCAGCTGGAGCGTCACGCCGACCGCATCGAGGCGGTGATCCACTTGGGCGCCATCTCCTCGACGACCGAGCCGGACGCCGACCTGATCCTGCGCACCAACTTCAGCCTGTCGCGCGACATCTGGGACTGGTGCGCGGTGCGCAACGTGCGGATGATCTACGCCTCCTCGGCCGCCACCTACGGCGACGGCGAGGCGGGGTTCGAGGATCGCGACGATCCTGAGAGCCTGAATTCGCTTCGGCCCCTAAACGCCTATGGCTATTCGAAATACTTGTTCGACCAATACGCCGTCCGGCAGGCCGATCGCGACGAGGCGCCGCGTCAGTGGGCGGGGCTGAAGTTCTTCAACGTCTATGGCCCGAACGAGGGCCACAAGGGCGGCATGAAGTCGGTCGTGGCCCAGATCTGGCCCAAGGTTCAGGCGGGCGAGACGGTCAGCCTGTTCCGCTCGCATAACCCGAACTACCCCGACGGCGGCCAGCTGCGCGACTTCGTCTTCGTCGACGACGTGGTGAACATCATCCTGTGGCTGCTGGAGCGTGAAGACATCTCGGGCGTGTTCAACGCCGGATCCGGCCAGGCGCGCTCCTTCGCCGATCTGGCGCGGGCGACCTTCGCCGCGGCGGGCAAGGAGCCGTCCATCGCCTATATCGACATGCCCGAGGCGATCCGCGACCGCTATCAGTACTTCACCGAGGCCCGCATGGATCGCATCCGCGCCCTCGGCTACGGCGGCCAGTCGACCCCACTGGAGGAAGGCGTCCGCCGCTACGTCCAGGACTTCCTGGCCCAGTCGGACACGTACCGCTGATGCTGCCCCGGCTGACTGCGCGCCAGTGGGTCGGCTACGCGGGCTTTGCGCTCGTCTTCATTCTGACGGCGGCGGTCGTCGTCTGGCGCGGCGATATCCTGCGCTCAGCTCTGGATCCGCAGGTGCCGTTCCAGACCTATCAGCCGCCGGCCACGCCTGACTATGCGCAGACGGACGCCTGGGCGCTGCTGGACGCGCGCACGCCGACGGCCGGTCCTGCACACGTCTTCTTCGTCCATTCCACCACCTATAACGGCGGCAAGGAGTGGAACGGGGCCGTTGATGACGCCCGCGCCCTGGCCGGGCTGCGCGGCGCGGTCCTGCCCAACTACGCCGGGCCTCTGGCCCTGGCTGGAGACGTCAGCGCGCCCCTGTATCGCCAGGCCAGCCTCTACACCCGCCTGACCCTGCGCGAAGACGCCCGAGAGGCGCGCGCCTTCGCCTATCAGGACATATCCGCCGCCTTCGGCGCCTGGCTGAAACGCCATCCGGACGGCCCCATTATCCTGGCCGGGGTAGAGCAGGGCGCCGAACTGGCCGACCGCCTGCTGCATGAACGGATCGCGCCCGATCCCGCCCTGCGCTCGCGTCTGGTCGCCGCCTACCTGATGGAGCACCTGGCTCCGACGTCTCGCTTCACCACCATTCCCCTGTGCAGCAGCCGCGAGCAGGCTGGCTGCGTCATAACCTGGCGCTCGCTGGAGGAGAACAACGAGAGCGAGGCGCGCCGCGCGCTGCGGCGGGCTCTGACATGGGACGACCGGGGAACTCTGGTGACGTTCGACGGCCTGGCCTCGGCCTGCGTCAATCCGGTGACGGGATCAGCGAACGCCCCGCGCTCTGAAATGCGCGAAAGCCGCGGCGCCACCAACGCCACCAATCTGGAGTGGGGCGTACGTCCCGCCCTGCAGCGTCGTATCGTCGCCGCCGAGTGCCGCGACGGCGTCCTGTGGCGGTCACGCCTGAGTTCAGAGTCCTTCCGACCGACCGGCGCCTGGGCGGAACAGCGCAAGATCCCGCCCTACAACCCTTTCTATGCGGACATAGAAGCGGATGCGATGGCCCGCCTTTCGGCATGGTCGGCGCTGCATCCGTCATAAGCGCGCGTCAGCCCCTCGGCGCTCAGGCCCTTTGCATGTTCAGCGCCGTCATCAAGGCGTCGCGAATGGCGCCTTCAGTGAAGGGCTTCTGCACTGTGGGGTTGCCGCGCCAATGTTCCGGCAGCCCCGCCTCGCCATAGCCGGTCGAGAACACGAACGGCACGCCCCTGGCCTTCAGCGCCTCGGCCACCGGGAAGATTTCTCGCCCCGCGACGTTGACGTCCAGCAGGGCGGCGTCGAGCGGCGCGGTCCCTGACGCGACGTTCAGCCCGTCCTCGATGTTGGATTCCGGGCCGACCACGTCGCAGCCCAGATCGGCCAGGATCGTCTCCAGCAGCATGGCCACCAGGGACTCGTCCTCAACGATGAGCACGCGTCTGCCGGAAAAGATATCGGTCATCAGGCTTCTGTCTCCAGCGGCAGGGTGAATCGGGCGCTCAGGCCGTCTTCTGTGTAACTCATATCGACGGCGCCGCGCAGGTCGTGACGAACATTGCGTTCGATCAGGCGAGTGCCGAAACCGCGCCGCTCTGGCTTCTTCACAGGCCGACCGACTTTTTCGCTCCAGATGATCTCCAACTGGGGCGAGGCATGAGGGATCACGCGCCAGTCGACCGACACCCGACCGTCGCCATGAGCCAGGGCGCCGTACTTCGCGGCATTGGTGGCCAGTTCATGGAAGATCATGCCCAGCGACAGGGCGCGGGCGGGCGACAAGGCGATGTGAGGCCCGTTCAGGCTCAGTCGCCCCACGCCATGCGCCCACGTCTCATGTTCCAACACCGCGCGCAGGTCCGCTCCTTCCCAGTGGCTCTTCGTGAGCAGGTCGTGGGTGTGCGACAGGGCCATCAGCCGCGCCTCAAAGGCTTCGGCGAACGAGCGGGGGTCCTGATGGGTGCGCGCCGTCTGCATGGCGATCGATTGAACGGTGGCCAAGGTGTTCTTCACGCGATGATTGAGCTCGTCGATCATCAGCTTCTGCCGTTCGGCGGCCATGACGACATCCGTCACGTCATGCCCCTGAACAAACACGCCGATCACGCGCGCGTTCTCGTCCCGAATGGGTTGATAGGCGAAGTCGATGTAGCGATTGGCGGCCGGTCCGTCGGGCGAATGCTGCAGGCTGAACGCGCGCTGCCGGCCCATGACCGGTTCCCCAGTCTCGTAAACGTCGTTCAGGAAGTCGAGATGACCTTGCTCGCCCAACTCGGGCAGGGCGTCTTTGACGGTGCTGCCCAGGATGTCGCGATGATTGACGAGCCGGTAACAGGCCTCATTACAGAACTGCACGACATGATCTGGTCCGCTCAGAACGGCTACAAAGCCTGGCGCGTTCAACAGCACGTCCGATAGCTGCCGCCGTTCGGCCTCCAGCCTCTGATTGTCGGCCTCGACCTTCAGCGCGCGACGGAAGACCCCGCCGCCTAGCATTTCATCGAGGGCGTTGCCTGAACCATCCTGGGTCGGCCGCGCCCTGATAAGGTCGGTGACATCGCTGGTGTGCTGCAGGATGTGGGTGACTTCGCCCTGATCGTTCTTGATCGGCGTGTGGGTGCAACTCCAGTAGCGCTCTTCGAACACGGCCTGGCCGTGGGCCCCTGTCGTCCGGATCGGATAGTGAAGCAGGGCCAGATGATCGGACTGCCCGCTCCCCAGCACTTTTCTGAAGGACGCTTCCAGCCGCTGGCTGTCTTCACGACCAGGGCCGTCCGCCGCCGCCCCGAAGACGTCCATGACGTGGGCGCCGATCAGCTCTTCGCGCGTGCGCTGGGTGACATCCAGATAGGCCTGGTTCATCCCTGCAAATCTCAGGTCGCGATCCAGCAGCATATAGGGGTTAGGCGAGGCGTCGAAGGCCGCGACTAGGTCAATCGTTTTGGCCAGTGTCTTCAACACGCCCCCCGTCCTGTTGGGTCCCTAACGCAACGCGCGCGGAAAGGGTGCACGGCCTGCTGTTGAAACAGGAAAACTGTAAAGACGAGCGTTCTTAAGCGTCAAGCTGACGGCAGCTTGTCGGAAGCAAGAAATCATCGGGAGGAGGAATGGTGGACGCGACAGGGATTGAACCTGTGACCCCCTCGGTGTGAACGAGGTGCTCTCCCGCTGAGCTACGCGTCCGCCTGGGAACGGGGCATTCAGTGACTGCGCCGTCGGGAGGCGGGGACATAGCCCGCGATTCCGACGACGGCAAGCCTCAATTCATCAAATCGGTGCGTCGCTTGCTCAGATTCCCGCCGCCCGCACGCCGTCCGGCGTTTCGTCCTCCGGATCGCCGGGCAGCCAGGCCACGTGGCCGTCATAGATGTCCTGGTTCAGGATGCCTTCTTCCTTCGCAACCAGGACGGGCACGACCATCTGGCCGGTGACGTTGGTGGCGGTGCGCATCATGTCGATGATGCGGTCGATGGCGATGATGTAGCCCACGCCTTCCAGCGGCAGGCCCGCTGTCGACAGCGTCAGGGTCAGCATGACGATGCTGGTCCCCGGCACGCCCGCCGTGCCCAGCGAGCCCAGCACCGCCGTCAGGCCGATCAGGACGTATTGGGTCAGGGTCAGCTCGATCTGGAAATACTGGGCGATGAAGATGGAGGCGATGGCCGGATAGATGGCGCCGCACCCGTCCATCTTCACATTGGCCCCAAGCGGCACGGCGAAGGAGGCGTAGGCCTGCGGCACGCCCAGCCGCTCGACCGTCTGACGCAGGGTGACGGGCAGGGTCCCCAGAGACGAGGAGGTGGCGAAGGCCGTCTGCATGGCCGCGCCCGCGCCGCGGAAGAAGCTGACCACCTTCAGACCGTGCAGCTTCAGCAGGCCCGAATAGACGACGAAGATGTGGAACAGGCAGGCCGCGTAGATGGCGAAGATGAACTTGCCCAGCGGCAGCAGCGCCTCCCAGCCGTAGCCGCCGACGACCGAACCGATCAGGCCGAACACCCCGAACGGGGTCAGCTGGATCACCCAGCGGGTGATGCGGAAGATCAGGGCCGCGCCCTCATCCACCAGCCTGCGCGCGGCCTGCGCCCGGTCGCCCAGCGCCACCAGCGCCGCGCCCAGCAGCGCCGAGAAGAAGATGATCTGCAGCACCTTGCCCTCAGCCAGCGAGGCGAAGGGATTGGTCGGCACGACGCCCAGCAGCACCTGCAACGGCGAGGGGATCTCGCGCGCCTTCACCTCGCCCAGCGGCAGGTCGGACAGGCCGACGCCCGGATTGATGATGTGGCCGAACGCAAAACCGACCAGCACGGCCAGCAGGGAGGTGACGGCGAACCAAACGATGGTCCGCACCCCCAGCCGCACCGCGCCGACGCCTTCGCCCAGCTTGGCGATCGAGCTGGCGATGGTGAACAGCACCAGCGGCGCTACCACCATGCGGATCAGGTTCAGATAGACGTCCCCGATGGGCTGCAGCCAGACGGTCGCCTGCTCCCGCAGGATCAGGCCGGCGATAATGCCCAGGGCGAAACCGGCGGCGGTGCGCTGCCACAGGGGAATGGCGAAGAAGCGACGAAGCATGACGACCCTTGGGGAGGAACAGGTCGACCTATGTGTTTCGCAGACGCGAAGACGGCAACAGCGACGGGCCCAGATGGGGTGCAGAAGTTCTAAAGTGTTCGATAGTTTTTCCTTCTCCCCTTGAGGGAGAAGGTGGGCGCCGGAGGCGCTCGGATGAGGGGCGCCGGCGCCTCGTATCCGATCCAACAGCCGCACGATCACGCGACTTTCAACCGTCGCGCAGACACCCCTCATCCGGCCCTGACGGGCCACCTTCTCCCTCAAGGGGAGAAGGGAGAGTTATGCTCTCATCACCTCAGCCAGCGCCGCTTCGAACGCATCGTAGTGATCAATCATCACATCGCCGCCCAATTCATTATGCGGCACGTCGTTGTAACCGAAGCTGACGGCGATGCAGGGCACGCCCGCATCCTTGGCCGCCCTGGTGTCCGTGGTGCTGTCGCCGACCATGACGCACCGCGCCGGATCGCCGCCCGCCTTGCGGACCGCCTCGATGATGTGGGCGCCGCTGGGCTTGCGGGCCGAGACCGCATCCGGGCCAGCGACGAAGGCGAAATGGCGCGTCAGCCCCAGCGCCTCGATCAGCGCCACCGACAGGTCCGTGCTCTTGTTGGTCGCCACGCACAGGATCGCCCCGCGCGCGCTCAAGCGGTCCAACGCCGCGACGCAGCCGTCGAACGGGCGGCTCTCGTCGGCGATATGGGCCAGGTAGTCCTCGATGAAACGCTCGAACAGACCGGGCGCATGGGCCTCGTCCCAGGCGGCGCCCGCTTCCATGAAGCCGTGGCGCAACATGGCCATCGCGCCGTGCCCGACCAGATGCCGGGTCGAAGACATGGGCACGGGCGGCAACTCATACTCCGCCAGCATCCGGTTCAACGTGCCGATCAGGTCGGGCGCCGAGTCCACCAGCGTCCCGTCCAGATCGAAGGCGATGGTCCAGCCTTCCAGGTCGCGCTCAATGCTCACTCATCTGTCTCCCGGCTCGCGAAGACGCCGGCAATGGGCTAGATCGCAGGCAACGACAAGTCGCCGGATCGATTCATGACCGCACCCCATCCCCAGAGTCATCCTAGGGCCGCCATCATCCTCGCCGCGGGGCAAGGCACGCGGATGAAGTCGCCGCTGCCCAAGGTGCTGCATCCGGTCGGCGCCCGCGCCATGCTGGACCACGCCATCGACGCGGCCGAGGCTCTGGGCTGCGAACGCATCGTCGTCGTGGTGGGCTCTCATTCGCCCGAGGTCCGCGCACACGTCGAAAAGCGCCTCGGCGCCGACAGCATCGCCGTTCAGGACCCGCCGCTCGGCACCGGCCATGCCGTCCGCGCCGCCGAGGCCGTGCTGGGCGACTTCGTCGGCCATGTGGTCGTCACCTACGGCGACGTGCCCCTACTGAAGGCCGCTGACATCGAGCCGGTCTTCGCTGATGCTCATGAAGGCGTCACCGTCATCGGCTTCGAGGCCCGCGATCCCGGGGCCTACGGACGCCTGATCCTCGACGGCGACGACCTGCTGGCCATCACCGAGGCCAAGGAGGCGTCTGCTGACGTCCTGGCCGTCACCGCCTGCAACTCGGGCGTCATGGCCGCGCCGGTCGGCCTGTTGTTCGACCTGCTGGCCGAGGTCCGCAACGACAACGCCAAGGGCGAATACTATCTGACCGACGTGGTCGAACTGGCCCGCAAGCGCGGCGCCCCGACCCGCGCCGTCTTCGCCGCCGAAGACTCCGTCATGGGCGTCAACGCCCAAGGCGAGCTGGCCCAGGCCGAGGCCCTGTTCCAGAAGACCCAGCGCGAGTATTTCCTGGCGCAGGGCGTGACCATGAGCGCCCCCGACACCGTCCACTTCGCCTGGGACACGGACATCGGCGCCGGCGCGACCATCGAGCCCTTCGTCGTCTTCGGCCCCGGCGCCCGCGTGGCCGAGGGCGCCCGCATCCGCAGCTTCAGCCATATCGAGGGCGCCAAAATCGCCAGCGGCGCCGAGATCGGCCCCTACGCCCGCCTGCGCCCCGGCGCTGACCTGGGCGAGGGCGTCAAGATCGGCAACTTCGTTGAGGTCAAGAACGTCCGCATGGACGCGGGCGCCAAGGCCAATCATCTGGCCTACCTCGGCGACGGCGAGGTGGGGGCGAAAGCCAACATCGGCGCCGGCACGATCTTTTGTAACTACGACGGCTTCTTCAAACACCGCACCACGGTGGGCGAGGGCGCCTTCGTCGGCTCGAACGCCTCGCTGGTCGCCCCCGTGACCATCGGCGCAGGCGCCATGGTCGGCTCCGGTTCCGTGGTGACCAAGGATGTCGCGCCCGGCGACCTGGCCCTGGCGCGCGGTCAGCAGACGACGAAGCCGGGCTGGGCCGCCCGCTTCATGGAAACCATGCGCGCGAAGAAGGCGGCGAAATCCCAATGAGCGACCTGCAGAAGAAGAACGCCGGCGAAGCCGCCGCTCAATACGTCGAGGCCGGAATGGTCGTCGGCCTGGGCACCGGCTCGACCGCCGCCTGGTTCGTCAAGGCGCTGGCCGCCCGCAACCTGCCCGACCTGCGCTGCGTCCCGACGTCCGAGCGCACGGCCGATCTGGCGCGCGAGTTGGGTCTGACCCTGTCGACGCTGGAGGACACGCCGCGCATCGACCTGACCGTCGACGGCGCCGACGAGATCGGCCCCGGCCTCGCCCTCATCAAGGGAGGCGGCGCGGCCCTGCTGCGCGAGAAGCTGGTGTGGGAGGCGTCCGCCCGCTGCATCTGCATCGCCGACGCGGCCAAGGTGGTTCCGGCGCTGGGAACCTTCCCCCTGCCGATCGAGGTCGTCGCTTTCGGCCACAAGACGACCGCCAACCGCATCGCCGACGTTCTTGCCGATCATGACATCGCTTCGCCGGCCCGCGTGCGCGAGGCCGAGCGCGGCCTGATCCGCACCGACGGCGGCAACCTGATCTACGACGCCGCCTGCAAGCTGATCGCCGAGCCGACCCGCCTCGCCTCCGACCTCAAGAGCCTGACCGGCGTGGTCGAGCATGGCCTGTTCCTCGACCTGACTGACCTGGCCGTCATCGGCACGGACGAGGGCGTCTATACGATCAATCCGTAGGCGGCGGCGCCTCATCGGCCAGTCGGGCATGCGCGCGACGGATCGAGGACTGGATCTCCGACTTGCCCGCCCGCACGTTCTGTCGAGTGCGCTGGGCGCCGTACAGGCCGTCCAGATAAGCCTTGTCCCACTCGGTCAGATAAGGAGCGCTGCCCGGATCGTTGAAGACGTTCAGGATCGAGGCATAGGCGCTGGTGTCCGCCGTCGGGTCGATCTGCGCCAGCGACACCATGGCGATATAGTCCGCCAGTTGCACCGAATTGACCGCGCCGGTCTTGCTGACATCGACGACGATGATGGCCCGGAAGATGTTGTCGACGATCTGGGTCGTCAGCCGCGAAGCTGCGAAGACGTTGATGGCCGGAGCATAGTCCATCGGCCCCGAGCAGGCGTCCGCGCATTCTCCGGGAATGCGGACCGCGCGCTGGCCCGTTTCGGAATCGACCGGCATGCTGACCTGCCACCAGCGGACGGGGCGGCTCGTCTCCTGGAAGTCTCTCAGCGCCGCGGCGCCGCGATCCATGCCGGAGCCGCCCATGCGCAGGGCGCGACGGCGGCGTTCCACCAGCTCCCGCGCAAAGGCGTCGCCATCGGCGGTCGCGACGATCAGCAGATTGGGCGTGCAGCCGGGGTCGCCCGCATTCAATCCAAGGTCTTCCGCCACGGTCGAAACGCGGTCCACCAGATATTGCGCGGCTTCGCGGCGCAGATTGACGGCGCCCACGCAGACGCTGCGGTCCCATCGGGCGATGCCGCGCCCGCGATTGGGCGCTGCGACTTCGCTGACGAAGCTCTGGATCAGGTCGTCAAGGCGTCGGCCAGAGACCTGGATATCTTCCAGCCGAACCGCTTGATCCTCAGGGGCGGGCGCGGCCGACTGAGCTGACTGAGCGGGTGGGGCGCTGGCGCTGAGCGCAAGAGCGAGAAGGGCTGCGATCATCACCTGGCCTCACGACATATTCTGACCCAGCCACAGTATTTCATAACCGCGTCTGGTGAAAGCGGGGCGGTGGCTGTCCTTCGCCCGCTCGGGCTTCTTTGACACGGGCCTGCCTCGCGCCTTGCCCCCTCGCATCCGGGCGCCTAAGTCGGGGTCAGCGCTGCGGTTCAACCGCGCGATTTCAGACGATTCAGACGAATTGGACTCTATTTTTTTTGGGTCCAGCCAGCCGGAGCCCCCGATGAGCCAATACGACTACGACCTCTTCGTCATCGGCGCCGGTTCGGGCGGGGTGCGGGCGGCGCGGCTGACGGCGTTGGGCGGCAAGAAGGTCGCCATCGCCGAAGAGTATCGGGTGGGCGGCACCTGCGTCATTCGCGGCTGCGTCCCCAAGAAGTTCATGGTCATGGCCGCCGAGGTCAGCCACGCGCTTGAGATCGCCGAGGGCTACGGCTGGTCGTTCGAGAACGCCAAGTTCGACTGGCCGACCTTCCTTCAGGCGAAGGATGTCGAGATCGCCCGTCTGTCCGGGATCTACGCCGCCAATCTGGGCAAGGCGGGCGTGGACCTTCTGCATGGCCGCGCCGTTCTGAAGGACGCCCACACCGTCGAGGTCATCGGCAAGGACGGCGGCGACAAGCAGACGATCACGGCCGAGAAGATCCTGATCGCCACCGGCGGCCGCCCGTGGAAGCCGGACAGCCTGCCGGGCATCGAACACGCCATCACCTCCGAAGAAGCCTTCCATCTGCCCGAACTGCCCAAGCGCGTCCTCGTCGTCGGCGGCGGCTATATCGCGGTGGAGTTTGCGGGCATCTTCGCCGGGCTGGGGGTCGAGACGACCCTGATCTATCGCGGACCCAACATCCTGCGCGGCTTCGACGACGACGTGCGCGCCCATCTGGCGGGCGAGATCGAGAAGCGCGGCATTAAGGTCATCCTCGGCTGCCAGCATGAATCGATCGAGAAGACCGAGGCGGGCCTGATCAATCATCTCGAAAACGGCATGAAGATCGAGACCGACGTGGTCATGTTCGCCACCGGCCGCGCGCCCTATGTTGAGGGGCTGGGGCTGGAAACCGCCGGGGTCGAGCTGAACGAGAACGGCGCCATCAAGGTCGACGAATATTCCAAGACTACGGCCGACAACATCTGGGCCATCGGCGACGTCACCGACCGGATGAACCTGACCCCCGTCGCCATCCGCGAGGGCGTGGCCTTCCATGAGACGGTGTTCAAGAACAACCCTCAGCGGTTCGACTATGAAGCCGTCGCCACAGCCGTGTTCAGCCAGCCGCCCGTCGGCGTCGTCGGCCTGACCGAGGCCGAGGCCCGCCACGCCTGTCCGGGCGAGGTGGACGTCTACGTCACCCGCTTCCGCCCGATGAAATACGCCTTCACGGGCTCGGACGAGCGGGTCCTGATGAAGCTGGTGGTCGAGGCCGAAACCCAGCGCGTCGTCGGCTGCCATATCGTCGGCCCTGACAGCCCCGAGATGATCCAGTTGGCCGCCATCGCCGTAAAGGCCGGCCTGACCAAGGCTCAGTGGGACGCCACCTGCGCCGTTCACCCGACGATGGCCGAGGAGTTGGTCACACTGAGAGAGAAGCAGGCCGCGGCGGCCATGACGGCCGGCTGATATGCGACGAGGCGGCTTGCCAGCCCCTCCGACCCCGCGCCTTATGATGTCTGAAGGCCCCGACCGGGGCAGCCGCAAGATCAAGGAATTCGTCATGAAACCGCATCTGCTCGCCGCCGCCGTCGCCGCCGCCTTCCTGGCCGCCGCGCCTGTTGTGGCCCAGGACGCCGCCGCGCCTGCCTATCAGGCCGCCGTCGCCGACTCTCTACGCCCCGCCGACGAGGTCGAGCGCGACGCCCTGCGTCATCCCGCCGAGATGCTGGCCTTCGCTCAGGTGAAGCCGGGCCAGCGCATCGCCGACATCCGCCCCGGCGCGGGCTATTTCACCCGCCTGTTCGCGCGCGTCGTGGGCGAGGGCGGCCACGTCTACGCCTTCGTGCCGAACCGCACGGCCGAGCGCGAGAATCCGCGCGCCGACGCCCTGGTCGCCGCCTATCCCAACGTCAGCCGCGTCAACGGCGACCTGGACGCCATGAGCTTCGACCAGCCGCTGGATCTGGTCTTCATGAGCCAGGAATATCACGACTTCCACATCCCCCGTTTCGGCGTGGACGTGGCCAAGATGAACGCCGACATCTTCAAGGCGCTGAAGCCCGGCGGCCTCTATGTCGTCATCGACCACCAGGCCGCGCCTGGCGCCGCCAACACCGTGGTCGAGACCCTGCACCGAATCGAGGGCGCCCAGCTTCGCAAGGAGGTCGAAGCCGCCGGCTTCGTCTTTGACGGCGAAAGCACGGCCGTCGCCAACTCCGCCGACGACCACAGCCTGAACGTCTTCGACGAGGCGATCCGGGGCAAGACCGACCAGTTCGTCTATCGCTTCCGCAAGCCGAACTGAGGCGTCTCGTCTCAAATTGGTGACTGGCGAAGCGGGTCGTGCGGCGCTAACCCTCGGCCAAAATCCATAAGGGAAACGCACAGATGACTCGCATCGCCTTCATCGGCCTGGGCAACATGGGCGGCGGCATGGCCGCTAATCAGGCCAAGGCCGGGCATGACGTCGCCGCCTTCGACCTGTCGCCCGCCGCGCTGGAGCGCGCCGCCGAGGCTGGTTGCCGCACCGTCGGTTCGGTCGCCGAGGCCGTGAAGGACGCCGAGGTGGTCATCACCATGCTGCCCGCCGGGCCGCACGTCCTCAGCGTCTATTCCGAACAGATCATCGGCGCGGCGCCCTCCAGCGCGCTCCTGCTGGACTGCTCGACCATTGACGTGGAAACCGCGCGCAAGGTCGCCGCTCTGGCCAAGGAAGCGGGCTACGCCTTCGCCGACGCGCCCGTTTCGGGCGGCACGGCCGCCGCTGACGCCGGGACCCTGGCCTTCATGGTCGGCTGCGACGAGGCCGATTTCGCCCGCGTCGAACCGGCGCTGGAGCCGATGAGCCGCATCACCATCCGCGCCGGCGACCACGGCGCAGGGCAGGCGGCCAAGATCTGCAACAACATGCTGCTGGGCATCAGCATGATCGGGACCTGCGAGGCCATCGCCCTGGCCGAGAAGCTGGGGCTCGAACCCGAGCGCTTCTTCGAGATCGCCTCCAAGTCGTCGGGCCAGTGCTGGAGCGTGACCAGCTACTACCCCTGGGCCGGTCCGGTGCCGACCGCCCCGTCGAACCGCGATTATGAAGGCGGCTTCGCCACCGCCATGATGCTGAAAGACCTCAAGCTGGCTCAGGACGCCGCGGCCAAGGCCGGCGCCTCGACGCCGCTGGGCGCCCAGGCCGAGGCCCTCTACGCCCTGTTCAACGGCCTCGGCTACGGCGGCAAGGACTTCTCCGCCATGGTCCAGATGCTGCGCGGGCGGATCGATACGCTGAGCTGAGCCATGGCTTTCCTCCCCATGCCAATGGGGAGGGGGACCACGAAGTGGTGGGGGCCTGACGACGGCGGAACCAAGCAGCCCTTCCGTCTCGACCGCTCCGCGTCCGATCCACCTCCCCATTTGGCATGGGGAGGAAATCACGGGCTTTCCAAAGCTGAGAACCGTTATCAATTAAGGGGTTGAGACGTTTTGTCCTGCGCCTGACATGGACAAGACCGGGCGGCGCGCGCAATTAGGCTCGCAAAGCTGCATAAGCGAAAGAAGCGCCGCCTTGTTCGACTATAAGTCCGCCTTTCAGAACTCTGTGGATCAGGTCCGCAGCGAAGGCCGTTACCGTGTCTTCGCCGATCTGAAGCGGGTGCGCGGGCAATTTCCTCTTGCCCGCCGTCGGCGCGCGGACGGCACGCACCAGGATGTGGTGGTCTGGTGCTCGAACGACTACCTCGGCATGGGCCAGCATCCGGCCGTGGTCGAGGCGATGAAGACGGCGATCGATCTCAGCGGCGCCGGGGCAGGGGGCACCCGCAACATCTCGGGCACCACGCGCTCGGCCGTCGACCTGGAAGCCGAGCTGGCCAGCTGGCACCAGAAGGAAGCCGCCCTGCTGTTCACCTCGGGCTATGTGGCCAATGAGGCGACGCTATCGACGCTGCAGAAGATTTTGCCGGGCCTGATCATCTTCTCGGACGCGCTGAACCACGCCTCCATGATCGCGGGCATCCGCAACGGCGGCGGCGAACGCCACATCTTCCGCCACAACGACCTTGAACATCTTGAGGAACTGCTGGCGGCCGCGCCGGTCAACGCGCCCAAGCTGATCGCCTTCGAGAGCGTCTATTCGATGGACGGCGACATCGCCGACCTGGCGGGCACCATCGCCCTGGCCAAGAAATACGGCGCCCTGACCTATCTGGACGAAGTCCACGCCGTGGGTCTGTACGGCGCGACCGGCGCAGGCGTCGCCGAGCGCGACGGCGTGCTGGACGGCATCGACATCGTCGAATGCACCCTGGGCAAGGCCATCGGCGTCATGGGCGGCTATATCGCCGCCGACGCGGTGATCGTGGACGCTGTGCGCAGCTGGGCCTCGGGCTTCATCTTCACCACCAGCCTGCCGCCCGCCCTGACCGCCGGCGCCTTGGCCTCGGTGCGTCACCTGAAGGCGCACCCCGAACTGCGCGACGCCCATCAGGAGCGCGCCGCCACCCTGAAGCGCCGTCTGTCCGAGGCGGGGATCCCGGTCGTGCCCAGCGTCAGCCACATCGTGCCGGTCCACGTCGGCAACCCGGTGCACTGCAAGCTGATCTCTGACATGCTGCTGGAAGAACACGGCATCTACGTCCAGCCGATCAACTATCCCACCGTGCCCAAGGGGACCGAGCGCCTTCGCTTCACTCCGTCGCCCGATCATGATGATGCGATGATCGACAAGCTGGTCGATGCGATGGACAAGCTGTGGTCCCACTGTAACGTTGCGCGGCGTCCGGTCGCGGCGTGACGGCCGGCGCTGACCTCGGCGAGATCATCGTCGAGTTCGTCCGAAACGGCCCCTATGTGAAATGCTCCGCCGTCCACACGGCCACGGGCGTGGAGGTCTCCGCCATAGGCCCCGCTGCCGAGCCGCGCGCGGTCGAACGCGTGGCGATCGCCAAACTGAAACGAGCGTTGTCACAGCGCTGACCCCCTAGATGTTGTGGTGTTCGGCGGCGCGGCCTAGAAGGGAGCGCCGTTTCAGCCTTCAGCCTCCGGGATGCCTCCAGTGACCGCCTTCACGCACGATTCCTATTTCACCAAGAGCCTCGCCGATGCTGATCCGGCGATCTTCAAGGGCATTCAGGGCGAGCTCGGTCGCCAGAAGGAGCAGATCGAGCTGATCGCTTCGGAAAACATCGTCTCTCAGGCGGTGCTGGACGCGCAAGGCTCGGTCCTGACCAACAAATACGCTGAGGGCTATCCGGGTCGTCGCTACTATGGCGGCTGCGAGTTCGTCGACATCACCGAAGACCTGGCCCGCGAGCGCGCCAAGGAGCTGTTCGGCGCCGCCTATGTGAACGTCCAGCCCCACTCGGGCGCCCAGGCCAACCAGGCCGTCTTCTTCTCCCTGCTGCAGCCGGGCGACACCTTCCTGGGCATGGACCTGGCCTGCGGCGGCCACCTGACCCACGGCTCGCCCGCCAACCAGTCGGGCAAGTGGTTCCGCCCCGTCACCTACAAGGTGAACGAAGACGACCATCTGATTGATTATGATCACGTCGCCGAAATGGCCCAGAAGGAAAAGCCGAAGCTGATTCTGGCCGGCGCCTCGGCCTACAGCCGCCACATCGACTTCAGGCGTTTCCGCGAGATCGCAGACAGCGTCGGCGCCTATCTGATGGTCGACATGGCTCACTATGCGGGTCTGATCGCGGGCGGCGCCTATCCCGACCCGATGCCCCACGCCCACGTCGTCACCACCACGACGCACAAGACCCTGCGCGGCCCGCGCGGCGGCATGATCCTGTCCAACGACCTAGACCTGGGCAAGAAGATCAACTCGGCGGTCTTCCCCGGCCTGCAGGGCGGCCCGCTGGAGCACGTCATCGCCGCCAAGGCCGTGGCCTTCGGCGAAGCGCTGAAGCCCGAGTTCAAGCTCTACGCCCAGCAGGTCGTGAAGAACGCTCAGGCCCTGGCGGGCGTGCTGGTCGAGCGCGGCCTGGCCATCGTTTCGGGCGGCACCGACAGCCACCTGATGCTGGTCGATCTGCGTCCCAAGGGCGTGACCGGCAAGGCCACCGAGCATGAGCTCGAAAAGGCCCTGATGACCTGCAACAAGAACGGCGTGCCGTTCGACACCGCGCCCTTCACCGTCACCTCGGGCGTCCGTCTGGGCACCCCGGCGGGCACCACGCGCGGCTTCGGCGAGGAAGAGTTCAAGCAGATCGGCCACTGGATCGCCGACGTCGTCTCCTCGATGAACGGCGGCGACGAAGCCGATCCAGCCGTCGTGGCGGGCGTGGCGGCTCAGGTGCGCGAACTGACCGCGCGCTTCCCGATCTATCGCTAAGAGGTCCATCGGATGAAGTGCCCCTTCTGCGGAAACGCCGACACCCAGGTGAAGGACAGCCGGCCGTCTGACGACGGCGCGGCCATCCGGCGCCGTCGGTCGTGCCCGCAGTGCAACGGGCGCTTCACCACCTTCGAGCGGGTGCAGCTGCGCGAACTGGTCATCCTGAAACGGAACGGCCGCCGCACCCCCTTCGACCGCGACAAGCTGGAACGCTCGCTGGGCATCGCCCTGCGCAAACGCCCGGTCCAGCCCGATCAGGTCGAGCTGCTGGTCAGCCGCATCGTGCGCCAGCTGGAAAGCCTGGGCGAGACGGAGATCCCGTCCAGCATCGTCGGCGACTTCATCATGAAGGCGCTGAAGTCGGTCGATGAGGTGGCCTACGTCCGCTACGCCTCGGTCTACAAGGACTTCCGCCACACCAGCGATTTCGCCAAATTCCTCGGCGACGAGGGTTTCGACGAGACCAAGTCCGGCCAGGACTGATGCGCCCGCGCGTCACCCTCAAGCTGGCCACGTCGCTGGACGGCCGCATCGCCACGGCCACGGGCGAAAGCCAGTGGATCACCGGGCCCGAAGCCCGTCTGCAAGGCCACCGCCTGCGCGCGACGCATGACGCCATTCTGGTCGGCGTCGAGACGGTGCTGGCCGACGATCCCGAACTGACCGTCCGTCTTCCTTCTCCCCTCGGGGGAGAAGGTGGCTCGCGCAGCGGGACGGATGAGGGGGTTCTGTCCTCACATGAAACGGCTGACGATGAGGGCGCATCTGGCGTCCCCCTCATCCGAGCGGCTCCGCCGCCCACCTTCTCCCACGAGGGGAGAAGGAACCCGCTACGAGTCGTGCTGGACAGTCGGCTCAGAACACCCGCGACGGCCAAGGTTGCGAGCGGAAACACCGTGATTTTCACCACGGCGACGCCCCATCCCATCGGACAAGCCGACGTCATCACCGTCGCCGCAGATGACGGCCGCCCCGCCATTTCCGCCGTCCTCGACGCCCTGTCCGCCCGCGCCATCACCTCCGTCCTGATCGAAGGAGGTGGCCGGGTCGCCGCCTCCTTCATCCAGGCGGGCGCAGTCGACGCCATCGAGTGGTTCCGCGCCCCGATCCTGCTGGGCGGGGAGGGGCGGCCCTGCGTCGCCTCCCTGGCGCTTGCAAAGCTGGCCGACGCCCCCAAGTTCCGTCGTCTGGGCGTCGAGCCTGTCGGAGACGACCTGTGGGAACGCTACGCGCGCTTCGACGGCTGATTTCAGGCGATTCAGACTATTCAGACTATGTTTTTTGGGTCCGAAGGGACCGGAGTTTCCATGTTTACCGGCATCGTCACCGACATCGGCCGCGTCCGCAGCGTCCGCCAAACCGACCGCGACCGTCGCTATGAGATCGAGACCGTGTGGGACACGGCGGGCATCAACCTGGGGGCCTCGATCAGCCACGCGGGCTGCTGCCTGACGGTGACGGAAAAGGGCGAAGGCTGGTTCGCCGTCGAGGTCTCGGGCGAGACCCTGTCCAAGACCAAGCTGGGCGACTGGACCGAGGGCAGCCGCATCAATCTGGAACGCGCCGCCAAGCTGGGCGACGAGCTGGGCGGCCATATCGTCTCGGGCCATGTCGATGGTCTGGGTGAGGTCGTGTCCATCACGCCCGAGGGCGGATCGCACCGCATCGTGATCGAAGCGCCGGCGCCCCTGCACAGATTCATCGCCCCAAAGGGCTCAATCACGGTCGATGGGGTTTCCCTGACGGTGAATGGGGTGCATGAGCGCCGCTTCGACGTGAACATCATCCCGCATACGTGGAATGCGACCACCCTCGGCGGCCTGAAGGTCGGCGAAAGGGTCAATCTGGAGATCGACATGCTGGCGCGTTACCTCGCGCGGTGGCAGGAGACCGCATGATGAAACTGGCCGTCCACAATACCGACAGCCCGATCAGCTCGATCGAGGACATTATCGAGGACGCCCGCAACGGCCGCCCCTACATCCTGGTGGACGCCGAGGACCGCGAGAACGAGGGCGACATCGTCATTCCGGCCCAGTTCGCCACGCCGGAACAGATCAACTTCATGATCCGCTATGCGCGCGGGCTGGTGTGCCTGGCCATGACGGCCGAGCGCGCCAAGCAGTTGCGCCTGCCCCCGATGGCCGCCGAGAACCGCGAGAGCATGGGCACGGCCTTCACCATCTCGATCGAGGCCAAGGAAGGCGTCACGACCGGCATCTCGGCCGCTGACCGCGCTCACACGGTCCAGGTGGCCGCCGACCCGTCGCGCACCGCCGACGACATCGTCTCGCCGGGCCACATCTTCCCGCTGGTCGCGCGCGACGGCGGCGTCCTGGTGCGCACCGGCCACACCGAGGCCGCTGTGGACATCAGCCGCATGGCCGGCCTGATCCCCGCCGGGGTGATCTGCGAGATCATCAAGGACGACGGCGAGATGGCGCGGATGCCTGATCTGATCGCCTTCGCCCAGTTGCACGGGCTGAAAATCGGCACCATCGCCGACCTGATCGCCTATCGCCGCCGCACCGAGCGCTTTGTCGAGCGCGTGATGGAGACGCCGTTCCAGAGCGTCCACGGCGGCGAGTTCAAGCTGATCCTGTACCGCAACACCATCGAGGGCGCGGAGCACGTCGCCCTGGTGCGCGGCGATATCGATCCGGCCAAGCCGACTGTCGTGCGCATGCACCAGATCGACTTCGCCGCCGACCTGCTGGGCCATGTCGAGGCCCGCCAGGACTATATTCCGAAGGCGATGCAGGCGCTGGCGGCCCATGACGGCCCGGGCGTCGTCGTCTTCCTGCGCGATCCCGACCTGCATGGTCTGGCCGAACGGCTCGGCGGCGTGGCCAAGCCCGCGGCGGCGGATCGTTCGCTGAAAGCCTATGGCGTCGGGGCGCAGATTCTGCTCGACCTCGGCGTCAAAGACATGATCGTGATGAGTTCGACGCGACCTAATCCGACGGCGCTTGAGGGCTATGGCCTGCGCATCGTCGGCTGGCGCGACATGGACGGAGAAGACCAATCTTGAACGACCCCACTCGCGTCCTCATCGTCGAGGCGCGCTTCTACGACGAACTTGCCGACGCCCTTCTGGAAGGGGCGAGGGACGCCCTGCGCGCGCAAGGCGTACAGTATGACGTCGTGACCGTGCCCGGCGCTCTGGAAGTGCCGACCGTGATCGCCATGGCCGAGGAGGCCGGGCGCTATCCGACCGCGCCGCGCTACGACGGCTATGTCGCCCTGGGCTGCGTGATCCGCGGCGAGACCTACCACTTCGAGATCGTCTCGGACCAGTCGGCCGCCGGCATCCGCAACCTGGGCCTCAAGGGCGTGGCTATCGGCAACGGCATCCTGACGACCGAGGACGAGGAGCAGGCCTGGGCCCGCGCCCGCCTCAGCGAGGGCGACAAGGGCGGCTTCGCCGCCCGCGCCTGCCTGGACCTGATCTCTATCCGTAAACGCCTGCGTGGGGGCCTGGCCTCGTGACCGAACCGACCAGCGCCCCGGCGACCGTCGCCGAAGTCATGGCTCAACTGGCCGAGGCTGAAAAAGCCCGGGCCGAACCCCAGCTGACCAGCCGCCAGCGCCGCGCCCGCACGGTCGCCCGTCTGGCCGCCGTTCAGGCCCTGTATCAGATGGAGCTGGCGGGCGAGGGCGTCGACAGCGTCGTGCGCGAGTTCCGCAATCACCGCTTCGACGCCGACATCGACGGCGCCCCTCTGGCCGAAGCTGACGAGGACTGGTTCTCCGAGATCGTCCACGGCGTGGTCGAGGATCAGCGCGGCATCGATGAGGCGATCAAGGCGCGCTTGGCCTCCAACTGGCGGCTGGAGCGTCTGGACGCCACGCTGCGGGCTCTGCTGCGCTGCGGCGCGTGGGAGCTGAAGCACAAGCCGGACGTGCCGCGTGAAATCGTCATCGACGAGTACGTCGAACTGGCCAAGGCCTTCTTCGACGACGCGGAGGCGAAGTTCGTGAACGCGGCGCTGGATGGCGTGGCGCGCGATGCCCGCGATTGACGTCGCGGGTGAATTCGAGACCATCCAGCGGCTGCTGAAGCCGCTGGCGCACCCGGAATGGGCGAGGGGGCTGGCCGACGACGTGGCCGCGTTGCCCTCGCGACCGGGACACGACCTGGTCCTGACCAAGGACGCGATCGTCGAGGGCGTCCACTTCCTGCCCGACGACCCGCTGGACACGGTGGCGCAGAAGCTTTTGCGCGTGAACCTGTCCGATCTGGCGGCCAAGGGCGCCGAGCCGTTCGGCTACCTGCTGGCCTGTCATTGGTCAGAGCGCTGCGGCTGGCCCGAGCGCGAGGCTTTCGTCGCCGGGCTGCGGCGCGATCAGGCCATTTTCGACATTTTCCTGCTGGGCGGCGACACGGTGAAGACGCCGGGCCCGGCCAGTTTCTCGGCGACGATGATGGGCTGGGCGCCTTCAGGCGCAGCGGTCAGCCGGGGGGGCGCGCGGCCGGGCGATCTGGTCTTCGTCACCGGAACCATCGGCGACGGCTGGCTGGGCCTTCAGGCCGCCCAGGCGACCCTGACGCTGGAGCCCGAACGCATGGACGCGCTGGAGGCCGCCTATCGCACCCCCATGCCGCGCGTGGAGTTCGCGCCCGTCGTTCTGGGCCTCGCCACGGCCAGCGCCGACGTGTCCGACGGTCTTCTGGCCGACGCCGCCCACATCGCCGAAGCCAGCGGCGTGCGACTCGAGATCGATCTGGAGGTGCTGCCGATGTCAGCGGCGGCCCAGGCCTGGTTCGAGGGACGTGTCGACCCTCAGGCGGCGCTGGAGCTGCTGGCCAGCGGCGGCGACGACTATGAGATCCTGCTGACCGTCCCGGCGGGCGCCGAGAACGCATTGCGCCGCGAGGCCGAGCGCCGCCACCTGCGCCTGACTTGCATCGGTCGCGTGACCGAGGGCAGGGGGCTGTCGCCTCGCTATCTGGGCCAGGCCATCACCCCGACCCGCACCGGCTGGACCCACGGCTGAGCGCAACGGAATCCTAACGGGGAAGGGTCAGTCTGAGTTCATGAACCGCCGCGCCCTGATCCTCGCCGTCGCCGTCGCCGCCCTGTCGGGTTCGGCGCTCGCTTCGCCGTCGGCGGAAACGCCCGCCGAGCCCGCGAGCTTCAACCTCACCGGCGTGGGCCTGCCGATCATCGTGGGCGGCCGCGTCCGCAACTACGTCTTTGCAGAACTGAAACTGTATCTGGGCGAGGGCCAAACCCTGGATGCGGTCAGGGCCAAGGAGCCCCATCTGCGCGACGCCCTTGTCCGCGCCGGGCACCGGACCCCCTTCGTTCTGGCCGACGACTGGAATCAGTTGGACGCGGCAGCGCTGAGCGCCAGCCTGATCCGCGAGGCCGACAGCCTGATCGGCAAGGGGGCGATCGCCCGTGTCGAGGTCGTCAGCCAGGCCGCGCGCCGCCGCACGACTGTGCGCGCCCTCTAAAAGAGCGCTGTTGCGCCACGGCTCTGCTTTTGGCACGATTTAGCCGCAATTCCCGAGGGGCGTGAATTTACGTCTGTAAGCGCACGGGGGGACCGGAAGGCGGCCGAGAGGCGACAACGCCCGTAGCGCAGCCCATGGATCCGCGCGTCTAGTTGCATAGGGCTTGGAAACGCCATGACGTCATATCTTTGGCTGGTCATCGCGGCCGGCGCTTTGGGGGTGCTTTACGGCGCCGTCCAGACTGCCGCCCTGATGAAGGCCGACAGTGGTAATGAACGGATGCGTGAGATCGCCGCGGCGATCCAGGAAGGGGCATCCGCCTATCTGAAGCGTCAGTACACAACGATTGGCATTGTAGGGGTCGTGATCTTGGTCGCGGCCTTTTTTCTTATCGGGATATGGGCGGCGCTCGGCTTCCTGATCGGCGCGGTCCTGTCGGGCGCGGCGGGCTATGCGGGGATGCTGATCTCCGTGCGCGCAAACGTCCGCACGGCCCAAGCCGCGTCGCAGAGTCTGTCCAAGGGCCTGGACCTGGCCTTCCGCTCGGGCGCCATCACCGGCATGTTCGTGGCGGGCGGCGCTCTTCTGGGCGTGTCCGGCTACTACGCCTTCATGACCCAGGGAATGGGCCATGCCTCGACCAGCCGCGAGGTCATCGACGGCCTGGTGGCGCTGGGCTTCGGCGCCTCGCTGATCTCCATCTTTGCGCGACTGGGCGGCGGCATCTTCACCAAGGGGGCCGACGTCGGCGGCGACATGGTCGGCAAGGTCGAGGCCGGCATCCCTGAGGACGATCCCCGCAACGCCGCCACCATCGCGGACAATGTGGGCGACAACGTCGGCGACTGCGCCGGCATGGCCGCCGACCTGTTCGAAACCTATGCCGTCACCACGGTGGCGACCATGGTGCTGGCGGCCATCTTCTTCCGCAACCAGCCCTATGTCGACGTGCTGATGCTGCTGCCGCTGGCGATCTGCGGCGTCTGCATCGTGACCTCGATCATCGGCACCTTCTTTGTCCGTCTGGGCAAGAGCGGCAACATCATGGGGGCCCTGTATCAAGGGCTGATCGTGACCGGCCTGCTGTCGCTGGTCGCCGTCTGGTGGGTGATCAACCAGCTTCTACCGGGGGCGGTCGAAACCTCGGGCGGGTTGCTGATCCAGCCGATGAGCCTCTTCTGGGCCGGCGTCGTCGGCCTGCTGGTCACGGCGGCCATCGTGGTCATCACCGAATACTACACCGGCACGGGCTTCCGTCCGGTTAAGTCGGTGGCCAACGCCTCGGTCTCGGGGCACGGCACCAACGTGATCCAGGGCCTGGCCATGTCGCTGGAGTCCACGGCGCTTCCGGCCCTGACCATCATCGTGGGCATCGTCGCGGCCTTCCAGTTGGCGGGCCTGTTCGGCATCGCCATCGCCACCACGACCATGCTGGGCGTGGCGGGGATGATCGTGGCGCTGGACGCCTTCGGACCGGTCACGGACAACGCGGGCGGCATCGCCGAGATGGCGGGCCTGCCGCCGGAAGTGCGCGTCTCGACCGACGCCCTGGACGCCGTGGGCAACACCACCAAGGCCGTGACCAAGGGCTACGCCATCGGTTCAGCAGGCCTGGGGGCGCTGGTCCTGTTCGCCGCCTATGTGGAGGACCTGAAGTTCTTCGCAGCCGAGGCTCAGCCGGGCAGCTTCTTCTACGGTCTGGGGGAGGTCGCGTTCGATCTGTCCAACCCCTATGTCGTGGTCGGCCTGCTGTTCGGCGGCTTGCTGCCCTTCCTGTTCGGAGGGCTGGCGATGACGGCCGTGGGGCGCGCCGCAGAGGCCGTTGTGGCCGAGGTCCGGCGTCAGTTCCGGGAAAATCCCGGAATCATGACCTACGAAACGAAGCCGGAATACGGCCGGGCGGTCGATATCCTGACCAGCGCGGCCATCCGCGAGATGATCGTGCCGTCGCTGCTGCCGGTGCTCTCGCCGATCGTCCTGTTCGTCGTCATCCTGTTCATCCAGCCGGACAAGGCCAACGCCTTCGCTGCGCTTGGGGCCATGCTGATGGGGGTGATCGTGACGGGCCTGTTCGTCGCCATCTCCATGACGTCGGGCGGCGGCGCCTGGGACAACGCCAAGAAGCTGATCGAGGAAGGCTTCACTGACAAAAACGGCGTGGTCCACGGCAAGGGCTCGGAAGCGCACAAGGCCGCCGTCACCGGCGACACTGTGGGGGATCCCTACAAGGACACCTCCGGCCCGGCGGTGAATCCGATGATCAAGATCACCAACATCGTGGCGCTGCTGCTGCTGGCGGTGCTGGCGAGCGGCAAGATCGTCTGACAGCGCTCAGCTGGAACTGAAAACGCCCCGGAGAGCGATCTCCGGGGCGTTATCTTTTTTTGCGCCCTATGCTCGTGACGCGGTCGCTCGCGGCTTTAGGGCGACCGTATGCTGTGGCCGTTAGTCCGGGCGGCGCTGGCCGGGAACGTCGTCTTCGGTGCGCGGCAGTTGGCCGCGGCCGACGTTGCCGAGCAGTTGCTCGAGGATGGTCAGCTGGCGGCCGCGCGTCGGGGTCTCGCGGCTTTCCATGGCGATCTGGCGGCCGTCTTCCAGGCCCAGATTGCGCACCGTGGCGACCTTGCCGTCCGCCTCGTTGAAGGTGATCTCCGTCACCGTGCGCTGCGACACCTTCGGCTTGTTGTAGGTGTAGCGCTGGGTCGTCTGGGTCAGGTAGTACCAGACGTTCTCCGCCTCAAAGGTCGAGGCGGTGGAGGGCGTGCCCAGCTTTGTCAGCACGGTCTCCCGCGTGTCGACGCCAGCCTCGATATCCTGAGGTTTGACGTCCACGGCCTGAAAGCCCTGGGTGGCGACGACTGGCGCGCAGGCGCCGGCGGCGGCGGCGAGCGAGGCGGCGATGATGAGCGACGTAAAACGGGGCATCGGCGATGGGCCTCAAGAAATAAGGTCTTTGACCTAACCGTCGCTGCGTCCTAGTGCAACGGCGCGGCGGAAAAGGGGCCGTGAAATCCTATGTTCAAGACACTCTTCAAGCGCCAGACGCAAGATCGCCATGTCCAGGCCTTGTACGCCCTGGCCGTCGATCAGGCCCGCCAGCCTGATTTTTACACGCGCCTGGGCGTTGCGGACCGCATCGACGCGCGTTTCGAACTCTACACCCTGCATGTGCTGCTGCTGTTCGTGCGGCTGAAGCAGGACGGAGAGCGTGGCGCTGGCCTGTCCCAGAAGCTGTTCGACGCCTATGTGTCGGCGCTGGACAACGTGCTGCGCGAACTGGGCGTGGGCGATGTCTCGGTGGGCAAGAAGATGCGCAAGCTGGGCGAAGCCCTCTATGGCCGCATGAGCGCCTATGAAAAGGCGCTGAGGGCAGGGGATCGCGAGGGCCTTCAGGCCTCGATCGCCCGCAATGTCTTTGAGAGCGAAGACGTCGCCGCTGGCGCGGCGCTGGCGCGCTACACCATCGATTCGCATGAAAGGCTGGCCCGACAGCCGTCGGCCGCCGTGGAAAAGGCGCCGGACTGGGCGATGATCGTCGCATGACCCTTCCTGCTCTCCCCTATAGCGAACCTATCCGCCTGCATCAGGTCGGCGTATCCCTGAGCCGCCGGCTGGAACCGGACGACGCAGCGCGCGCGCGAATCGCGCGGGCCTTGAGCCTGAAATCGCTCGACCGATTCGTCGCCGATATGGAGATCGTCCCCACCGTGTCGGGTTGGCGCATGGACGGCCGGGTCCAGGCCGACGCCGTTCAGGCGTGTGTCCTGACGCTAGAGCCGCTGCCTGTCGTCATTGATGAGACGTTCTCGATCAACCTGACCGAAACGGCGCCCGAGATTCAGGCCAACGAGGAAGGCGAGATCGATCTGGAGCTGGACGACGACTCGGCCGACGTGGTGGAAAATGGTCAGATCGACCTGGGCCAGTATGCGGTCGAGCAACTGGCCCTGCATCTGGATCCCTATCCCCGCAAGGAAGGCGCGGTGTTCCAACAGCCGCCGGAGCCCGGAGAAATCTCACCCTTCGGCGTGCTCAAGGCGCTGAAGCCAAACGGGCAAACCGACAAGAGTTGACCTTAGGTCGCTCAAGCCTCATCCACGGTGCGACATTTTCGTCCGCTCGCCTTAAACTGAAGCGCCGCGGCAAGACGGCGACGGAGTCGATTTTCACTTGGCATCACCGATACTGATCTCGCTCGACGCCATGGGCGGGGACCATGGGCCTTCCGTCGTGGTGGGGGGCGTAAAGGCTTATATCGACCGTTACGGCGGCGAAGGCGTTCGTTTTCAACTGCATGGCGATGAGACGGCTATCCGCGCCGAGGTCGCGCGCAATGGCCTGCCGGCGGATGTCTGCGAAATCCGCCACACGGACAAGGTCGTGGGCATGGACGAAAAGCCCGCCCAGGCCATGCGCCGGGGCAAGGGCTCCAGCCTGTGGAACGCCATTGAGGCGGTCAAGCTCGGCGAAGCTCAGGCCGCCGTATCGGCCGGCAACACCGGCGCCCTGATGGCTATCTCGAAGCTGCTGCTGCGTATGGCGGTGGACGGGCTGGAGCGGCCCGCCATTGTCGCCAGCTGGCCGACGAAACGCGGCTTCACCGCCGTGCTCGACGTCGGCGCGAACATCGGCAGCGATGCGCGTCAGCTGGTCGAGTTCGCCATCATGGGCGAGGCTTTCCAGTCGGCCGTCCACGGCGTGGAGAAGCCTACCGTCGGCATTCTGAATGTCGGCTCCGAAGACATGAAGGGTCATGAAGAGGTTCGCGAGGCCCATGCCGTCCTGCGCACCGATGCGGTGCCTGTGAACTACACCGGCTTTGTCGAGGGCCACGATATCGCCGCCGGCACGGTGGACGTGGTGGTGACCGACGGCTTCACCGGCAATGTGGCCTTGAAGACGGCCGAAGGCACGGCCCGGTTCATTTCCGGCCTGCTGAAAGAGGCTTTGACCTCGGGCCCGATGGCCAAGATGGGCGCCTTGATCGCCATGCCCGCGCTGAAGAAGATGGCGCGCCGCATCGACCCCAGCAGCGTCAACGGCGGCCCCCTGCTGGGCCTGAACGGCATCGTGGTGAAGAGCCACGGCGGCGCCACGGCCGAGGGTTATGGAAACGCCATCCGTGTGGCTGTCGATCTGGCCCGGAGTGATTATCTGACCAAGGTCAGCGCCAATTTCGCGCGTCTGTCGGCCGTTCTGGATACGGCTGAGGCCGCGTCCGACAAAGAGCAAACGGGAGAGATCCAGTCGTGAGCGTCATCCGCAGCGTCGTCACCGGGGTCGGCTCCTTCCTGCCCGAACAGGTGGTCACCAACGCCGATCTGACCAAAATCGTCGACACCTCCGACGAGTGGATCGTCGAGCGCACCGGCATTCGCCAGCGCCACAAGGCCCGTGACGATGAGCCCACCAGCGACCTGGCGCTCAAGGCCGCCGAGCGCGCCCTGGCCGACGCCGGCAAGACGGCGGCGGACGTCGATCTGATCATCGTCGCCACGACCACCCCGGACCAGACCTTCCCCGCCACCGCCGCCATCGTCCAGCGCAAGCTGGGCGCCCCCGTCGGCATCGCCTTCGACGTTCAGGCGGTTTGCTCAGGGTTCGTCTACGCCATGAGCATCGCCGACGGCTTCGTCGCGCGCGGCCAGGCCAAATGCGCCCTGGTCATCGGCGCCGAGGAAATGACCCGGCTGATGGACTGGACGGACCGCACCACCTGCGTCCTGTTCGGCGACGGCGCCGGCGCCTTCGTGCTGGAGCCCGGCGAAGGGCAGGGGACCAAGGATGATCGCGGCGTGCTGGGCTTCGCCCTGCGCTGCGAGGGCGCCAAGTCCGACATGCTCTACGTCGATGGCGGTCCCGCCACGACCGGCACGGTCGGCCACCTGCGGATGCTGGGCAACCAGGTGTTCCGCCACGCCGTGGTCAACATCGCCGAGGCGATCACCGCTGCCGCCGAGGTTGCGGGCGTCGATATCCCCGAGATCGACTGGTTCGTGCCGCACCAAGCCAATCAGCGGATCATCAAGGGCGTCGGCGACCGCCTGGGCCTGGACGAGGACAAGGTCATCTCGACCGTGGCCATGCACGCCAACACCTCGGCCGCCTCCATCCCGCTGGCGATGGATGTCGCCATCCGGGACGGACGCATCAAGAAGGGCGATCTGGTGCTGGTCGAGGCCATGGGCGGCGGCCTGACGTGGGGCGCCTGCGCCTTCCGATTCTAGATTTTCATTGAGGGCTTTGATTTTCATTCATTTTGCCCTTCAATGCCCCGCCATTGGAAAGCGGGGAGATGCCAGTGTCCCAGACCCTTACTCGGGCTGATCTGTGCGAGGCCGTTCACGAAGAGGTCGGCCTGTCGCGCCAGGAATGTTCCGGCATGGTCGAACGGACGCTTGAACTGATCGTTGAGTCGCTTGAAAGCGGCGAGACGGTCAAACTGTCCGGATTCGGCGTCTTCCAGGTGCGCGAAAAGCGCGCTCGCATGGGGCGCAACCCCAAGACCGGCGAACCCGCCGCCATCAACCCCCGTCGCGTCATCAGCTTCCGCGCCTCTCAGATCATGAAGGGCCGGGTGCACGACGCCGTCGTAGAGACCTGAGTTCATTGGCTAAAAGCCCCAGCGCCTTCCGCACGATCTCCGAAGCCGCCGAAGAAGTCGGCGCGCCTCAGCATGTTCTGCGCTTCTGGGAGACGAAGTTCGATTTCATCGTCCCGGTGAAGCGGGCGGGCGGACGGCGTTTCTATCGCCCGGATGATGTGATGGTGCTGAAGGCCGTTCGACGTTTGCTGCATGACGAGGGCCTGACCATTCGCGGCGTCCAGCGCCTGGTGAAGGATCAGGGCTTGGCGCGCGTGGCCGCCTATGGCGACCCGGGCGCAACGCTGGAAATTGATTCGGGCCTTTCACCTGCGCCGGACGCCCCAACGGTCTCGTCAGCACCTGATCATGAGCGATTGACGCGGGTTTTAGCCGAGTTGGAAGCGGCGCATGCGCGGCTTGAGGTGGTTCTGCGCCGATAGGGCGGAAGTTGTTGTCGATAATGCGTTTTAGGGTTTGCGGAGCGACAAACCCCCGTCTATACGGAGCGCCTTCGGAGCGTGGCGCAGCCTGGTAGCGCACTTGACTGGGGGTCAAGGGGTCGCAGGTTCGAATCCTGTCGCTCCGACCATTTTCCTTAGGAAAATCGGTTGGTTAAGGGGTCGCCTCCAGGCGGCCCCTTCGCAATTTGGCCCCTTGGTCACAAATTTAGTCACAAATGGATAGTGCCATCGTCGGCGGCGCCGCAGTTCTGGAGGGCGCGGGTGTGTCGCTGAACTGGGGGCCGCTGCTGGGCGCTTCGCTGGACCTAAATACAGAGCGCCCGTCGCGGCCGAATCTGACCCTTAGACTTCAAAAAGTCGCCGGCCGAGTTCCAGCAGCCTCTGCCAGGCTCTGATCCATCAGGAGGCGGGTTAACGTCGCGGGCCAAGTGGCGGGCGATATGCGCCGGCATGATTCCAGTGCCTCTGCGCCGGAGAACGCAGAAGTCAAAGGACCTGGCCGTGCCGATGAGGTAGTGGGACCATGCTGCGTCGAAGACCCGATGGATGGCCTGACCCTCGCGTATAGTCTAGCTTTCTGCAGCTGTGCGACGGCGCTCAGGCGCGCGCGGAAGGGGAGGGCGCGATGGACGTGGTTTTCGGCTTATGGGCGGACGGCGGCGCGAGTCCGGACCACGGCGGTGGGCCGACCGGCGCGCTCGGCCAGCCGGTCCTGGGACCGCTCGGACTGGTCGATCTTCTTGAGACCCAGCTGGGCCTCGGCGGGCCGGCCGCACCGCAGGTCGTTCGCGTGGCCGCGTTCCAAGCCGCGCTCGAAAGTCTCGACGGGACCCGCTTCTGGTCGTCATCATTGGCGACCGACCCTTGGTCCACGGCCCAGACTCTGCTCGCCTGGCGCGACGAATTGGTCGGACTTGGCTGGTGCCATGACCGCGATTGGACGGCCCCCAGGTTGCGCGACCTTGCGGCCGTCTCGCGGGCCGCGGAATTCATGCCCGACGGCCTGACGGACCGGATCGCAGGCCTCCTGCGCTGTCTAGAAGTCCGTACGTTGGCGCCTCTGGCGAGGCTTCGCCTGATCGATCGACCGGAGGTGATGGCCTCACCGCTGCGACGACTGGTCGAGCGGCTGGCCGCGCTAGGCTGCAATATCGAGGTCATCCACCCGGCACCCGCCGCCCCGCCTCACACGTCCTTGGGTAAGCTGCAGCGGTGGCTTCTGGGTGCCTGCGAGATCACCGACGCCGAACGCGCCGACGGGACTGTCACCCTGGCGTCATCGGCCAGCGGGCCCCTGGCCGCCGAGGTCGTCGGGCAATGGTTCGCGCAGGTCGGCGAAGGCGGAGCGACGCTCATCGCTCAAGACGCCGACACCGATCTGCTCGACCACGGCCTGGCCAGCGCGGGGCAGCCGAGGGCAGGTCGCAGCATCAGATCGGTGCACCGCGGTTCCCTTCAACTTCTGCTGCTGGCCTTCAAGGGCGCCTGGGCGCCGTTTAATCCACACGCCCTGATGGAGCTGTTGGTTTTCCCGGACTCGCCTATCGCGCCGCGAGCTGCCCGCCGGTTGGCCGGCGCGCTCGAGGAGGCACCCGGGCGAGGCGGTCCTGAATGGACGAACTCCTGGACGGAAATCGAAGAGCGCGAATACGAGCTTGCCGACGGCGATGCTGACCGACTGGCCCTCATCGCGCCCAGGCTGGCGCGCTGGCGCGCGTGGGCCGAGCCGCAAGTCGCCGACCCCATCGCCGGCATGGAGCTCGCCCAGGCCCTGTCGCTTTGCGACCAGGTAGGCGCTTGGGCCGCGCGACGTCTGGCGGCGACACAAGACGCGCTACATGCGGCCACGGCCAGCTTGGCGGGACAGGTCCGCAGCGCCCTGGCGGCTCTCGGTCGCGAGAGGCTCCCCAGGCTGCTGGTCGAGCGGGTAATCGACCAGGCCATGGCTGACGGACTCGCCAATCCGGGCGCCTTCGCCGAAGCCTCTTCCTGGCGGTCCGTGTTGCACGCCGGCGCCGTATGGGGACCCACGTCCCGCTTGGTGTGGTGGAACTTCACCCGTACCGTCGAAGGAGCCGCCAAGACGCCGTGGACGCAGGCCGAGCGCGACGAGCTCATCGCGGCCGGTTGCCGCTCGGATCCGCCGACGCTGCCGGCGGCCGCCGCGAGCGCCGCCTGGGAGCGCGCGGTTCTGAACGCGCGTGAGACCCTGACCCTCTTCGCCGGCGGCTTGGACTGTTGCAGTGACGAGCAGGTCCATCCCCTGGCCCATCGCCTCAAGGCCGCTCTGGACGTCGTCGGCGTGCGCATGGCTTTGGAGACGGCGCTCAGGCAGCCGGTCCTCACCTTGGCCGGCGTGCCGTTGGAGCGCTTGCCCATCGTGCCGCGGCCCCTGCCTGCGGCCCGCTTCGAATGGACGGCACCGGAAGGGTTCTCGGCCCGGGCCGACAACGTCACGCAGTCGGCGACCTCGCTCGAATGCCTGCTATCCTGCCAGCTGATGTGGGCTCTGCGGCATGTTGCAAGACTGCGTCCTGGGCGGGTCCGCTCCATTTCCGACGCCAACCAGCTGCTCGGCAATCTCGCGCACGCAATCGCGCGCGAGGTCTTCACGCCCGGGCCGCCGCCGGACCCACAGGCCGCCTCGGCCCAGGCCGCGGCCCTGCTGGAAGGGCGCATCGATGAACTGGCCGCGCCGCTTCGGCATCCCGAAGCCGCGACGGAACTGACTTTCGCCCGGCAACGCCTGCCGGCGGCTATGGCGGCGCTGGCCCTTTCGCTGGCCGACAATGACCTCGTCGTCGAGGCCGCCGAACTCCAGGTCAGCGAGGCATTCGAAAACCTGCTGTCGCTGCGGGGGGCGATCGATCTGGTGACACGCGATCGTTCCGGACGGATCGTGATCATCGATCTGAAATGGACGCGCAGCGAGGTCAAGCGCGTCGCCGAACTCAAGGAGGGCTTGGCTGTGCAGTTGGCCACCTACGGCGCGCTGCTGTCTCGCGACGCCCCCTACCGGGCGGGCTACTTCCTTCTCAACCAGCGCCAATTCCTAACTCTGCGCAACAGCGGCCTTGTCGGTCGCCTTGTCGACGGCTCGCGATCGTTCGCTGAGACCTGGGATGGCATTCGAAGCGATTGGGCGGCGTGGCGGCAGAGCGCCGGCCAAGGCCGGCTCCTGGCGTCCGGTGTCGACGGCTATGAATCCGTGCTCCCGGCGGGCCTGACGGTGCGCCGCGAGGTACGCTGCGACTACTGCGATTACTCCACCCTCTGTCGCGTAAAGGGCTTGGCATGACCGAAGAGGCAGCCGTGCAACATCGTGTCGACACCATCATCGCCAGCGCCGGCACCGGCAAAACCTATCGATTGGTCCAAGACATCGTCGCGGCCGTCGAGGGCGGCCTGGAACCCCACCGTCTGGTGGCGACCACCTTCACGAAGGCGGCGGCGGCCGAGCTGCAGGGGCGTATCCGGGCCGTGCTCATCGAGCGTGGACGTCCCGATCTTGCGGTGTCCATGCTCTCCGCCAGGATCGGCACGATCAACGCGGTGTGCGGCGCTCTGATCGCTGAATTCGCCTTTGAGCTTGGACGCTCGCCTCTGACTCAGGTGATCGCTGAGGACAGCCACGAGACAGTTTTCGCACGTGCCACGGGACCGGCGATCGACGCGTGCGGCGAGGCCATCTCAAGCATCGCCGACCGTTTCGGAATCCGGGCGCGCGGCTATACGGCCCATGAACGTTATGTCCGCGGCTGGCAGGACGAGGTGCGCACGGCCGTGAACCTGGCCCGATCCAACGGGATCACGCCGGACCGATTGCAGCAGTGCGCCGACTTCTCGGCCGCCGGACTGCTGGGCCTGCTGCCCCGGGCCGCGCCCGGCGAGACGGCGCAGGCGCTCGATGAGGCGCTCGCCCAAGCCCTAGCCGTTTGTATGCAGCGGATCGAAGCCAATCGTGCGACCCTGAAGAGCGGTACGCTCAAAACCGACGTGCCCGTCGTCGAGCGGGCGATCAGAGCCGTCGCCGCGGGCGAACCGATAGCGTGGCCGGATTGGGCGCGCCTGGCCAAGCCCGGTGCGACGAAGGCCGACGCGCCCCTGTTCGCGGAAGTCCGCGCAGCGGCGGCCGCCCATGCCCGCCACCCGCGTTTGAGGGCTGATCTCGAGGACTATATCCATCGGATTTTCGATTGCGCCACGCACTGCATGGCCGACTTTTCGGCTTACAAGCATGCGCGCGGCCTGCTCGACTTCACCGACCAGGAAATGCTCGCCCTGCAGATCATCGAAGATCCAGCCAACGCGAGCCGCTTGCGCGAGATGATCGGCGCGGTCTTCGTCGACGAGTTCCAGGACTCCAGTCCGATCCAGATCGCCATCTTCACCGCCTTGTCCCGCATCGCCCGGCAGAATGTCTGGGTGGGCGATCCCAAACAGTCCATCTACGGCTTTCGCGACGCCGACCCGGCTTTGACCAGCGCGGCTTCAGCGGCGATCGTCGCGGCGACGGGTGGCCAGACCCGTTACCTGCAACGCTCATACCGCTCGCGCCCCATGCTGACCGAGTTCGTCAACGCGGCTATCGCTCCGAACATGCTGCGGGTCGGCATGAGCGAGGCGGAGATCAAGTTCGACGCCTGCGCCCGTGAAGAACCTCACGGCGCGCCGCCCGCGCTTTCGACATGGTCCATTCCCGGCCCCAATAAAGACGTGCGTTCGGCGCTGCTGGCCGGACGCATCGCCGGTCTGCTTGGTGATCCCGGCACCTGGCCGGTGGCGCTGCCGAACGGCGCAAGCCGGGCGGCGCAGGGCGGTGACATTGCCGTGCTGTGCCGGGGCAACAGGGAAGTCGCGCGCCTCGGGGCGGCGCTCTCCGGCCTGGGCGTGCGGGTCGCGGTCGAGCGTTCGGGCCTCATGGATCAGCCGGAGGTCGAATTCACGCTCGCAGCCTTGCGTTGGCTCGCCGACGTCAGCGACACCCTGGCCTTGGCGGAACTGACGCGTCTGGCGACGGATGACGACGGCTGGTTCGACGCTGTTTTCGAGGACGATGCGCGCACCGGCCTTGCCGCCCGCACGCCCTTGGTCGCCACCCTGGACGCCATTCGTGACCGGGCTCGCCAATTGACGCCGCTGGAGGCCTTCGACGCCCTGTTGCACGCTGACACGCTGCTGGCCACGGTCATGCGATGGGGAGGCGCGGAACAACGGCTGCAGAACCTCGAGGCCGTGAGAGATCGGATTAAGGCCTATCAAGATGAGCAGCGGACAGAGCGCCAAGCCGTGACGCTGACCGGCCTTTGCCAATGGCTGTCAGCTCAGAAGGAGGCCTCCCAGCCGCCCAGCCGCCACCCCGACGCCGTCAACATCATGACATATCATAAGGCTAAGGGGCTGGAATGGCCGATCGTCATCCTGACCGAACTCGAATCCAGCGCAAAGGGCTCACCGTTTGGCTTGTTCGCGGTCGATGAAGGCGAGCCTGACTGGCGCGTCCCCTTAGGCCAGCGCGTCCTGCGCTTCTGGCCATGGCCTTACGGCGAGCAAAAAAAGGATTTGGAGCTCGATGTGGCCGCGCCGTTGAGCCCCGAGGGCGTGGCCGCGTTGTCGGATGAGTGCCTGGAGCGCACCCGGGTACTCTACGTCGGCCTCACCCGAGCCCGCGACCACCTGGCGTTGACGACGACCGGCGGCTCGCAGGCTTGGCTCGACGAACTGGTCGGAGACGATGATCAGCCTTTGGTGCGGCTGGGAGAAGACGCCATCATGGTCGGCTCGGAGGCCTTCCCCGCTCGCGGCGCACCCGAGCCGTCTGAGGCTTGCGGCGCCGACGACGCCGTCGAGTACACCCGCCTGGTCATGGGCGGCGACCACCCGCCGCTCCGCCTTAGGCCCAGTGACATGATGCTGGCGCAAGGCGCAGCGACGATCGCCGAAACTCACAGTCTTGGGGAGCGGATCGCCTTGGTGGGAGGGCCGGACCTGCGGCAGCTCGGCGAGGCCATCCACCGCTATCTTGCCAGTGACAACGCTGCCGCCGACAGCGAGGGGCGGCTGGCGCACGCCGCCGCGACGCTGGAACGCTGGGGCGTGCCCCAGATGCCGCCTGCCGACCTGGTGTTGATTGCCGATCGTTTGAGCGCGTTTGCGCAAGCGCGGTTTGGGACAGCCCCGCGGCTGGCTGAATGGCCGGTGCACGCAGTCGATGGGATCCAGGTCCTGGCGGGACGCGCGGACCTACTTATCGACCTCGATGACGGCTATGCCATCGTCGATCACAAGAGTTTCCCCGGCGCCCTTGCCCTGGATGACCACCGGTTTCGCACCGTGGGCGGCCAGCTTTCCGCCTATGGTCGTGCCTTGACGCGGATCACAGGGAAGGCTCGGATAGAATACTGGATCCATCAGCCGATTTCCGGGCTAATGACGCGTGTGGAACTGAAGGTTTGACCCGGCACCGACGGCCCTATGGGGCTTAGGGCCGCGCGTTGGCGACCTCGAGGCAGTGGGGCAGCATGGCTAACTGCGGGGGAGGAGCGCTGTGCCAGAGGCACAGCGTCTCGACGGGCCCGCAGCTTATTCCCGCACCTGGCACCCCATCGCTGTGCGGCCGGACGAAAGCGGAAGAAATAGGCCCCCAGGGCTCGACGGATCAGGCTGCTGGGGACGCCGTCATCACCGACGAGTTACGGCGACGAAGCTCTCCCCCTGACCGCTGATGAAGGCCGAACATTCGCTCAACGCCTTGGCTTGTGCGGCAGGACTTCGATTGAAATCGTGCCGGCCGCCGGCCGCCACCCGCCAATAGCCGAAGCCCTGGTCGAAAAAGATGACGGCCGTGGAGCCGTCGTCGTATTCGAGCATGAGCCGGCGGTGATGAGCGGCCCCCCGTCCCATGTAGCGGGCATCGAGGTTGAAGTTCGCAAGGAGCGCACGGATGGTCTGTTCCCGATCCTCTTCGTTGAGCCAGTTGTTGTTCAACTGTGTCGGCGGCCCCCGGAAGCTGTCCTTGCGCATCGGCGCCGTAATGATCGTCACTTCGGGCGAAGCGCCTCTCGGGGCTAGTTGATCGCGAAACACGGCAAGCGTGCGGGCCATCAGCAGGGCCGGCAAAGGCGCGACAAGGTAGCGGTCGGTGTATTCGATGGAGGTAAGCCGCCCTGCCTTCCAGAGGTCGGCCGCTTCGAGCTCGGGCTTGAGAAGGTTCTTCACCAGCCCCTCGCCGAACTGGTGCGCCGGCCGCGAAAGCGCTGCCTTCAGTTCCCTTACGCGATCGCCTGTCGTTTCGCTCCGCTCGAGATCTTCCTCTCCGATCGGAACGCCTGACGGCGGTTGCATGCGCACCGTCACGATCGGATGTTCGATGCCGACGCCCCATCGGTCTCCGGCCGCGCGGCTCAGGGGATCGCGGCAATAGTAGCCGAGACCGCCCTCGCGATCCTCGGTCGAGGCGACCAGCCAGGCGCCGTTGGCGGCCGGCTGCATATCCAGGATGACCGGCACGAAACAGAAGCGGTGTGAAGCGTTCCGCAGGCCGCGACGGGTCGCATCGTCCATGGCGCTGAACGCTGCCTGAGGCAATGCGAGTCGTACTTCTGCGCCGAGCCGGTGAGCTTTCTCGAACAAGCTCGACAGCGGTGGCTGATAAAGCGCCGATACGTCGAGGTCCTCGGACATGAGCAGGGTTATGATCTGGTCGCTCTTCAGTTTCCGCACGATGGCGTCTGCGACGGGCCCGCTCAGCGCAGCGTGCGCGGCGACTTTGTCGTCGTCCTTCGGCGCCGCCAGCTCGCTCCGCAGCTGCGTCACAAATTCCAGTGCCGCCTTGCGATCGACGATCTCCTGCTGTGCGAAGAGGTCGGAAGCGAGGACGCAGGACGAACACCCTCGTTCGCAGCGGGCGGAACAATCCAACCGTTGGGCCACGGCGGCGAGGAGCCTCGGGATGTCGGCGAAAAGCTGAGGCGCATAGCCGGCCCCGCCCGATGATTGGTCGAACAGGAAGATGGAGTGGGTGAGATCGCCGAGGAGGCCGGAACGAGGCTCCACGGCCAGTCCGAGTTCCCGCGTCTCGATGCCGAGCGAGCGGGCCAGGGATTCCCGCAATGCAGAAGCCAGCGCCCAAGCGGTTCCTGCATCGGACAGACCCGATGGCTGTAGCTCGGCGACGTCGGTGAGAACCTCGTGGCCCAGGGCTATCGGTTCGGTTATCGCGTAGGTGCGATCGTTGCCGGGGCAGCGTCCGAAGGTTCCCTTACGAGGCGTGAGCGCATCGTGCTCGGCCAGACCGGGGCCGGAGTCCGAAGCGGCGCGGCCGCATTCCAGACAGACGCGATAGCCCGCCTTCGCGGGGCCGTTCGACAGATGAAAGACTCGTCCTTCGTGGCTCGACCGATATCGGCCCAGATCGGCGTCCAGGAGCGGAGCCCAGGCGGCGCCGGCTGCTGAAACCGAGGGCGGCTCGGGCTCGATGTACTGAGCCGAGTCCGTGTGGGCATGAGGCTTGTCCGACCAGGCGACGCGGAATCCTGAAGGCTCGAGGAACCGACGGAACGTCAGACCGTCGGCCCCGCATTCCGGGCAGGAAGCTGGAAGCGAATGGCCGGAGCCGGGAGCCTTGCAGGTCTCGCAGCGCCAGAAGCAGCGGAGGCTCTGAACCTCCCGCGCTTCCAGATCAGTGGCGGGCCGCTGCCAGTTCAGGGTCACGCCGGCGGATGTCCAGACAAGTCCGTCGATCACGACCTCGGCGCCGGGAGCATATTCACGGATGGCCACATCCGCGTTGCGGCTCGGATAGTCGTAGCGGCGGTCGTTACGCCGATCGTCGTCGCCATCCTGCGCGGCACGGTCCTGATCCCGCGTCTCTGCGCAGTCGTTAACGAACGGCACCACCGAAGTGGGAAAACCGTGACCGGGAAGTAGCGAACGGTTGGCCAGCTCCTTGAGGAGCGATTCTCCGCACATCCGGCGGATCCGCTTCTCCAAGCTGGCGACGGCCTCCGGCGCAACGTCGCGGGCCTGCTCCTGGAGCGTCGTCCAGCTCTTCTCAAATGCGGTTGCCGCATCCAGAAACGCGTCCCGGGCGACTTCCAGAAGATCGCGCCGGAACTCAAGTATCGTGCCCACGGTAAGGGCGGCAATCGATGGCCGCAGGATCTGCTCGGTGCTCGGTTCATCGAGCCAGCGGGCGAAGAGCGCCACCGGGGAATCGACCGCTTTCTCGGCGGCCAGAATCGGGGGGCAGCCGAAGAAATCGCCGCTCTTTGTTTTCACGAGTTGGCCGTCAGCTTCGGCGAACCAGCGCGCCAGGAGAAGCGCGTTGACGTGACGCTGCACGATTCGGACGGAATCGAGCTTCACGAGCGGCGCGCGCAGCTCACGCTTCAGGTAATCGATCGGCTTGAGGAAGGCTTCTCGATCCAGGGGCGTGTCCCGAGCAAAGGTGAGTGATGTCGAGAAGCTCTGCCCGCGGCGACCGGCGCGGCCGACCCGTTGACGATAGTTGGCGATGGAGGGCGGGACGTTCGTGTTCAGGACCGCTTCAACGGCTCCGATGTCGACGCCCATCTCCATGGTTGTCGAGCAGGCCAGCAGATTGATCTCGTGACGCTTGAACTCTTCTTCAAATCCACGGAGGCGGCTCGGCGGTTGCTGCGCTGAGTGTTCTTCCGCCCGGATGTAGGGGGCGAAGGTGGCCGCGCGGGTGTGCAGGTCGCTCCAGACGCCGCGATCCCGAAGCTCGGCTGTGACTGGGTCTTCCACCAAGAAATCCGAGATCACGCTGCGGTCCTCGGCGTTGCGTGGGAATGCGATCGGCAGGATCGGCATTCTGATCGGCTCGGGTTTTCTCTGCGCCGCCGGCAGGGTGCTCCGTAGGGCATAGGGCGAAATTCCGAGAGCCGGCCTGGGCAGAACCCTGTTGGTCACCGGACAAAGCCAGGCGTCCAGGACAGGTTCGAGCGAGGCTCGCGAGAAGTCGAGGGCATAGGTGCTGGCATTGCTCTCGAGCACCGGACGCACGCCCTGCCATGCGCGCTCCAGAACTTCGTTCAGGACGGCTCTGTCGGCCGGGTCGGCGGCGTCCAGCTTCAGCGTGCGCTCCAACAGCTTCACGGCGTTCGACTTGGCGGAACCCGCCCGCGCAGCGGGCCATGAGCGATCCGAGGCGTTGGCAGGAAGATCATTGGGCCCGACGATATTTTTCAGGAAGGCCTGTCTTGGCAGCAGCCACCGTGCGTCCCGTCGATCCATGCGCACGACGAAGAGGTTGCGGATGGAGACATCGATCAGAAAATAGAGGAAGTCCCGCCAATCCTGCAGGCTGAGGCCTTTTTCCCGGAACTGAGAGGGAAGGGCGCGCTCCGAGAGCGCCTCGATCGAAGCGAAGCTCAGTCGCGCCAGACCCATGGTCTCGACCGCATTCGCGCGCCGGGGGCGGCGGGCGAGTTCGCGAAGCATGAGGAACTCAGCGAAGGCCTCGGGAGAGTCACGGTAGCGCTCGTCCCGCCCTGACCAGACTTTTCGAATCCACTGCTTGACCGTCGGATCATCGGCGAGCCCCTGTACAGCATCGGCCCAGGCAACAGCTGGCACCTTGTCCAGAGCGGCAAGCTCTTCGCGCGCTTGATCCAGCATCTGCGCGAAGTCGGGATCGTCCGCAGCAAGCGGTGCGAACTTAGCGATCCTCATCTCGATGGATGCACGCTTTTCCGGATCCGAGCCCTTCGCAAGCGCCTTCTGAGTCAGATGGTAAATGAACGCCCGGACGTACCCACGCTCGGACTGGGTTTCGATATTGGCCGCAAACCGGGCGGTCCCCTGGCGGCTGTCGGTGAACGACAAGAGTTGACGGCCCTCGCCGGGGACCAGCTTCTGATCTGACGAATGGGCGTTGACGCCCTCCAGCAGCGTGGGCGCGGCGTTCTGGAGCAGGAAGGGGGCTCCGAAGCGGAAGGGCCACAGAGGGGAGCGGGTCTCGGCGGTCGTGCCCACGCCGCAGCTCGGGCAGGCGTCGTCGACCAACTGTTGGCTTGCCCACACGGTGCTCCCTGCCGTGCGTCGCTCGAGCAGCGTTCCCGTTTTCGGGTCGACCGCCACCTCCTTGCATCCGGCGAATGGACGAAGCCCCAGAAGCCTTCTGCGCCCTAGTGATACCGAGGCTTCGGCCGCCGCCGGAACATCGCCGTCTTCGTCCGTCTCGAATGCGCCCGTGCTCATTGCCCCGGCGGTCGCGAAGTCGTCCTCGCCGACCGAGGTTGCGAGCGGCGAAAGGCGATCGCCGTAGTCATAGGCGTTGAGCCATGGCTCGCCGCACTCCGTGCAGTTCAGGAGCTCGAAAACGGCTCCAGCACAATGCGGACAGACATCGGATCGATCGAACAGGATACCGCCGAAGGGCCAGCCGACAGGTTTGTCGCCCGGGCACTCCGTGTCGAGGCAGGACCAAAGCCCTGGAACGGCACGGACGAAGTTGTGAACCCGCATCGGCAGCAGAGGGCGCTTTTCATCCTCGGGCTTGGCCGCGATGCTTTCCAAGAGCGCCTCGGCCGTTGTTCCTGCGGAACCGGCATGTCGGACGGCGTCGGACAACGCGATAGCCCCCGCTTCCGCCTGTCTGACGACAGCCTGGACCGCAGGGTTCCGCGCCAACTCGCTCGAGCCTCCGGTTGGCGTCAGCTCGCATGCCGGACCCGGCGGGGGCAGGGCGACGACTTCGCGGTGGCCGAAGACCACATGAACCCGATCGATATCGACGCCGGCGAGATCGGCGAGGTACCGTTGCAGATCACGTTTCGCCTGATCATCCGAACCGCCGATCGTGGCTGAGGTGGCGACGAACCGGACGTCGGAGGCTTTTACACCGAAGGTGTGCAGAACCCGCCTGAGCAGAAGCGAAACCTCAGCGGCGGCGGATCCGACGTAGCTGTGGGCTTCGTCGATAATGATCCAGCGGAGCATTCCGCGGGACCGATCAACGAGAGGTTTGTCCTGCCTACGGATGGTCATGTATTCCAGCATCGTGCTGTTCGTGACCAGGATCGGCGGCGGATCGGCGCGGAGAGTCGTCCGGTAGAGCACCTGCTCGGGCGTAGACGCCTCATCGCGCTCGCGATCCGACTTCCGACGGTCGGGCATCAGCCCGTTGTAGAGACCGAATCGGATGCGGCCGTTGAACGGACGGGTCCATTGCCGAAGCCGCTCCTCCTGGCTCGCAATGAGCGCGTTGAGCGGATAGAGCATGAGTGCGCGCACGCCTGAAAGCCGACCCGATTGAGCGCTCTCAATGGCGAGATCGTTGAGCAAAGGCACCAGAAAGCATTCGGTCTTACCCGAACCCGTGCCGCTGGAAACGAGCACCGAGTTCCGCTGCTCTGCGGTCAGCAGCTTCCAGGCCGCGAGCTGGTGCTCGTAGGCCGGATAGTCGAAACGGTAGTCGTCGCCCGGAGCACCCGCAGCCAAGGCTGCGGCAACGTCGGAATGCAGCACCTCTCCGGCCAGGCTTTGCGGCGTTCGGCCGGAAGACCGGTAACCCGCCGCCCCCTCGAAGACGGGCTCTGACAGCAAGGCGCCGCGGCTGATGTCCCGCCCCGACAGCCGTTCCCGCAAAAAGGCATTCAGATCTGCATCACGACTGTTCGCCTGTGCGATCACCGCATCGGCGATCCGTTCACGAAGGCGGCGGTCGATCACCAGGGGAGAAGGCACTGACGCAGGGCTCAAGCTGGACGACAATTCACCAGGCTCCGAATTGGGCCGCGAAGGCGGCGGTGAAGTAACGCGGATGAGCGCGGGCTATATCTTTGATGGCGGTGAGCTCGTCATCACCCAAGGGTTCGGTCATTTCACCACGCGCGATGCGGGCGGCCAGGATCGGAGCATCCGCAGCGCGCCAGAACTGTCGTCCGAACGGCCAGTTCGGCAGCAGCGCTTCGAAGCGCGGCCGGAAAGGATTGGAGATTTCCGTGCGGATGCGATCTCCCGATCGGTTGAGAAAGCTATTGGCGATCACGGTGATCGGCTCGGAAGAGCCGGACATGCCGAGAAGCGGCGCCAGCGAGGGCTCATGGTGAAGCAGTGCGGCCCGCTTGCCTGTCATCAGCTTCGCGACGTCACCGAGATTGTCGGGGAACGTCGCGGAGAAATGTTCGCCCCAGACCTCCCAAGCCTCCTTCCAATAGGATTGGGGCACCAGACACCAAGCCATTTTCAGGTTATCGGCCAGGCGGAGGATCGGTTCGATCTCATTGGCCGCGGCGCCGTAGAGTATCATCGGACCGAGGAGAGGGAAGGTCTCCAGCAGCCTGAAGACGTCGAACGTGCTGGGCGGCAGGCCGTTGAGCGAAACTGCGAGCTTTGCGATGGACCGGATGATTTCCCGCGAGTCCTCATGACCCGGATCCGCCAGAGCGCGATCCACAAGCGCGGCCAGGACGGCGGATCGCTCTGACGGATCGCTCAACATCGCCCGGCCCAAGGCGGTCGGCGCCATCCGCGGGGCTTCCGATCCGTTCACGACGCGGGGCCGGCTTAGAACGCGGTCATTGGCGCGTAGATATATCAACCACGCGCCCGGGCCGGGGTTGAGATCGATAGGACGAGGATTGAGCTGTTCGCGCTCGCCGTACGGACCGAAATCGGTCTCTCGGGCCGCATCGGCGAAAGGCCGACCGACTATGCGGGCCAGAGGATCCAACACCGCGGGGCGCGGCGTCAGCCCTGCAGGATCACTATCGAGTTCATGGGCGAACTCGGAGACGTACCAGTGATGATCCTGGCTGTCGTTGAAATCCAGACGCACCCTGGCGTCCAACCTTCCACTAGATCGCAGCATGACCGCCAGGTCGTCGGCGATCACCGACATGGGCAGTTCTTCGTCGATGATCCAACGGGCGTTGGCCTGAGGAACCGGGCGCCTGTTGGCGTCCAGCAACTCGGCCCACAGCTCGATACGGCTCGGGGTGCGGGCGACGAACTGGTTCAGCGTCGCCAATGAAAGCCGCCCATCCCGCTGCAGCCGTCGTCCGGTCCACTCATATATCCAAGCATGACCCTTGAGCGGGGCGCGGATCTGCGCCGTTTCACTCCCGCCAGGAAACCGCAGGTCGAACTCGAAATGGCTGAAGGCCGTGTGCTCGCGATGGAAACGCCACTCGAGCCCGCCGTTCGGCTCTCCACAGGTCGCCGTCACGTCGTGGGGCCAGCCGTCGATGGTCATCATAACCCAAGGGCCGGACAAACTTCGGCGAACCCCGAAGTCGACAGGCAGAACTATCGCCTCGGTCTTGCACCGGACATGGAGCGTGGCCTCGTCCCTCCACGCGAACTCGCAGGACCCCAAGGGGCGGCCTTGGGTCTGTGACCTCCATTCTCTCTCGCCCTTCAGACGCCACCAGATTTCCCGGCCTCGCGGCATACGCATCTGAGGGCCCTGGCGAAGACGGATCGTGGGGACGCCGCAGTACAATGCGCGGCCATCGCCTGAAACGCAGCCTTCAGGAGCTGCGCCGTCTAAAACAATCTGATCGCGTTGATCGCCTGTCTGCCCCGCCCTTACGAGGAACCGGTCGCCGTCCTCTCCTCCTACGACGACGGCGCCGAAGACTTCCCAGAGTCTTCGGTCGGAATTCGCATCCGAGCTCAGATCGCGGCATGCGCTGTCGGTTTCGTGCGGCTCCGCAACCCATGTTGCGGGAGCGTCCAGATAGATGGGCTCGGCGCGATAGCCGCCGCTGCCGTAACCGATGACCTCCAGCCGGGTGGGTGAACCATCGGGCGCGACATCTTCAGCGGTGCAGACCCTGAGCTCTCTTCCGCCCGCTTCCCCCCCGGGAAGAAGGAACGGGGCCATGACACGCACGCCTTCGCCGCGGAGTTCGGCCGTCAGCGGCACATGGGCAGGCACATCAAAGCGAAGCGAAGGACGCGACGCCATACAGGTCCACCGACCGTCCTGGGAGGGCTCTACGACCGCCAGTTCGCCCGAAATGTACTGGGCTGCTTCGTCCGAGGCGAACAGCCGCAGACGGCTCCAGTCCCGAGCAAGCGACTTGAAGCTATGAGTCGGGTCGGCGCTGACGAGATCTCCGTCCAGGTGGAGCTCTACCTGTTCGCGCCAAACGCTCCCTTGAGCCAAGAGAAAACGGCGAGCGCGGATTGCTCCCGCTCCGCCCTTGAGGCGCTCGACGCTTATCAGCCCGTCGACCAACTGGCGGGCGCCCGCGTCGTCGACCGCTAGAGGCAGGTTCCGGCGCCAGTCGGGATGCGTCTTGTCCAGCCATGCTGAGATCAAAACACCTTCCGTCACGCCGCCCGCTTCGGCCTCACGACGCAGTTCAACGATGCCGATGGCGAGTTCAGCGGAGACCGCAAAGATCTCTTCGTGCCGCCATAGCCCAGGGATCGCGAGCTCATGCTCTCGGCCGAGCTCCTCCGCCACTGCTGTCGTCGGCTCCGGATGCTCCAGAAGCTGCACGATGAGTTTCTGTAGAAAGTTTGCAGCCCATCCGCCCTGAGCTCCGCCGATCGCCGCGACCGGAAATCCTCCCTGACGGGCGATCGCGGCAAGCCGCCGGTGCATGCCGTTCAGTCGGAGTTCGGGCAAACGCCAGTACCTCAGGCCGCGATCCGCCAGCTTCCGCCAGGAGGACTGTTCCAGGCTTACATTGACCGCACGGCCGACATCCGCCCAACGCTGCAGACCGCCGGCATAGTTGCGACGAAACCATTCGGCGGCCCACAGGACGAACAGGGCCGCATCGTGGTCGCTGGAGAGTTCCGCATTGATACTGGCCGCCCTGGCCCTCAGGTCCGCCTCGACCTGCGCGTACGCCGCGTCACTCAGGGCATAACGGTGGAGAGGGCGGCCATCCGGTCGCGGCAGGCCGTATCGGCTTAGCCAGTGCGATCGATCCGGAATGGTCGTTGCTGGTGGTTGTCCGCCCGCGTGGGCAGCCTCGAGAGCACGACCAGCTGCGATCGCCTTGATCTTGGCCAAGGTGACCCAACTTTCGGTGCGGCCATCAAGGCCCGCCGCAATGGTTCTCAACCGAGCAGCGTCGCCCGAGCGCTTTGCTGCAGCGATTTCCGCCGTAATTTCAGATTCGTCCACCACGCCCCCCCCAAAGGACAGGTAAGCGCACGAAAACGACTTCGTAAAGCGACCGATGATATATCCCGCCGACGCAGCCGCGTTACTGCGGCGGCAGGGCACTGTCTCGAAGGCGATTGAATTCCGGCCGGCGAAAAAACGGGACGGCCACGAAGGCTGAATACCGGCGGCATGGAGTTTGCTCGAGCTCCCGCGCTGAAGTCGGGGGTGTCACGGTTCACTCGGTGCCGAGGCTATGATCGGAGATGCATTCAGGAAAGAACCGGACGTGGACTGCGCGCGACCGCTCCGGCGCTGATTTCCGTTGGATGTAGGCGCGTGTCGCGATGGCGCAGGGAATTTCATCCGAACGGGCGGGGTCGTCGTAGTACGTCCGCGTTTGCTCTCGACGACCACCATGGAGTCGACGATTCCATGGACAGAATCCTCACGATGCGCGGGAACCATGGGACAAATGACTCCATGGCTCTGACCGTTCGACCCCCCCACGTTTTTTAGCGTTCTCTGAAAAAGTGACCCCGGCACCGGTTCCTGGGACGACATGTTCCAACTTTTCTCCCCCCTAGCGGTCACTCGTCCGGACCGGCCTTAACAGCCGCTCTAGTGGACAGCTGACTCCATGGACCCATCCGCGCAAGGGTGTGGTCGTTGTCGTTCAATGCGCCCCAGATATTGTCCAGCAGAGGCAGAAGCTGATCACGCAGGCGCGGGGCGCTGGGGATGAGGCGGGCGGCCGCTATAACATACATGCTGTCGCCCATCGCAGCCACGTGCCAAGCTGCGCTTGGTGCGTGTTCCAGACGTTCATCAAGTCTTGGATTTGCTGGACGAGAGCGGGAGTGATTGACCCGCTCATGGCTTAATCGCCTTGGGTGGAAGCCGCTTCGTTGGCCCGCTCAGCTTCTTGCTGTGCGAACTGGCGACCGAGTTCGATGCCGTGAAGGACGGCTCGCACTTCGTTGAGGTTTTTGCTCGTCATTTCCAGTTGCTCAGTGAGCAAGGCCTTTTGGGTCAGGAGCGACGATTGCTGTTGGATGATCTGCTGGATTTGCTCAGCAGCGGAAGGGTTCGACATAGTTCTCCAAGGCAGTTGAAGGTGTTGTTTTATTTATGGTTTGGGCGAAAGCGATAAGTCCGCTCACTAAGTTCAGTTGATGATGGGCTGCTCAATCTCTCCACCGCCGCCGCCCGGTCCGCCGGGGTCGATTTCCCCGCCGCCGCCACCGCCGCCTGTGCCCCCGCCGGAGCCAACGCCCCCGCCGGAGCCAACGCCCGCGCCAGAGCCGGTGCCCGGCCCAAGGTTGGAGGTGTTGTTCTTCATCTCGGTCAGCTTGCCGTAGCGAGCCGTCACCGATTGGGTGCTCATGTTGCCGACGTTGAAGAAAATCTGGACGTAGTAGTGCCAGTTGCCGCTCTCGCCGGGGCGGTCGAGGAACTTGATGATCCACGCATCCTCGGATTGCATGATCGACACCATGAGGACGAGGACCGGATCGGGATCGCCGATGGTCAGGAGCGGACTGGTGGCGCGCATTTCGTCACGGTCGCCGGGGCGCAGATCGGCGGCGATGACTTCCAGCCATGCGTGGACCTGCTCGGCCGACACTCCGGCGAGGTTGTGGAATTTAATCATGATTTATTTTGATGCCGCTGTTATCAGAGGGCGTCTGAAACGGGGGCGAAAATGAAGTTGATGGCTTGCGCCGTGATGGCGATGTCGTTGGTGGCTGGCGCCGCTCACGCGGGAGATTGGCGTGTGGTTGGAGCTAGCGATAATGCCATCACTCTAATTGACGCCTCTTCGTTACGCTCCGGCACTTATTCGACATCAGCTTGGGTTGGTTTTATTTATGGGTCGGACCGGACTAATACTGACCCTGATCCTGACATAGATTTCGCTGTCGTTCGGACTGAGTTTATTTGTTCCTCTGGAACTATGCGAATGGCCTATCTTTACAATTATCGAGCCGACGGCTCTCTAGTCAGAAGCTCTGAAATGACTGAAGGCTTTAAAGTCCCTCCCCCAGATTCGTTGGGTAACAGTGTAGTTCTTGCTGCTTGCGACGGTGAATTTTCATCGGACACAATCGCTTCGACTCTTTCAGAAATGTTCAATGAAGAAAGCAAGGCCGCTGCTCGCGCCCGGCGAGGCCGAAACTAACCGCCCGAAGGCGGTCAGCTTGTTCTTGAACGGTTGTGATACTGCGCTTCCCACTCTGCGCTGACGAAGGTCGAGCCGACATGGGTGTCATTGCTGATGCGGATGCGGGCCGAGGTGTTCTGCCCGTAAACCTGAAATCGGTAACTTCCCGTTCGATAGGCAGGGACGTTCAGTTTCAGGCTCTCCGAACCAAGGGTCTTGCCGGTGAATTCCGCCAGCTTGGCGGGTAGCACTTCCTCAACGGTCGGATTGAAACCGTGGGGTGAAACCTCAGTCTTGAAGTAGGCCGTGCCGGTGAAGTTCACGGTGAAGGTCCGAAGCTGGGTTCGTCCCGTGGTGATGGCTTCGCCGCGCTGGGTGCGGACATATTGCGTCGAGAACTCGAAGGCGAAGTCATAGCCTTCGCCGATCACCACCTTAGCGGCTCGCTCGTCACCCGGAACCGAGACGACCGTAGCGGCCACCCATTGGTAGGTCTCAGGATCGATCAGCGTCTCACGACGATTCACGAACCCGTCGCCCCGCACGATTTGGAAGGTCGAGCGGTTCGGCGCATAGGGCAGGACAAACTCAGTCCGATCTTCGGCCGTATGGTAGGTGCCTTGGACAGCGGCCCGGCGATCCAGATGGACTTGGTTGGTCGTCTCCTTCGGATGCGCCCCCGGCTGGAGATCGATGCGCTCCAGATACAGGCCATCGTTGCGGTTGATGACGAGGTAGAGGTAGCCCTTGAGGTAGGCTCCGCTGACGATCTTCGTGTCAGCCGGGAACGCCCATTCCCGGACGTAAAACCCGCACCGAGCCCATCCGGTATGACAAGCGCAGATACAAACGACGCAACCGCATCGAAATCATGTTCGGTCTGACGTGCCTCTGAGTTTTCATCCAGCGGCGACCAGAGTCCTTGGGTTAGTTACGCCTCGCAGCGTGGGGTGAGCAACAGGCCGGGCCGCGCAGCTTTCATACTGCGCAGCGGGTCGGCCTGTTGCGGTCAGGCTGGCGGCAAAAGCCTCCGGGGTGAGGTAGCCGATCGATGAGTGCGGCCGGCGTGTGTTGTAGTCCAGCGCCCAGGCAGCGACCTTCTGGGGGTCGTTTGCGGGAGAGGGCGAAATCCTACGCTAAGGCTTTGGCCAACGATATTCTCCGGTAAGATTGATGTGTTCCCAGGGGATAGGAGAAGTCGCTTGATATCTAGTATGACGTCTGTCGCACCTGCTTGATCGCGGCCGCGATAGCTAGATCGCGTTGCTCCTCTTCTCCATCCGCGTTCCAAGCTGCGGAAAGGCACCCATAAGCGTACGCCTGGTCGAGCAGGCGACGCGGATCGACGTCCAGCGCACGAGAGAATGCGTCCGCCATCTGTGCAATGCGTCTAGGATCGAGACAAAGGTCGTCTCTGTCAGCCGGATCGTAGAACATATTGGCGGCGCCAAAGCCCACTTCACCGACCAGACCGACGGGATCTATCACCAGCCAGCCGCGACTGGAGAACATGATGTTTTCATGATGCAGATCGCCATGTAGCCCACGCAGTTCCGAGGCATTGCTCATCATTTGATCGGCTATAATCGCCGCGTGGACGTAGTCAGTTTGACAACCTGCGTTTTGATCATCGCGCGCCCGCTGAAACAAAGCTGCAAAGCGATCCCGGATCGGGAGAAGGGCAGAAGGCAGGGGTTCCTCAGATGCGGCATACAGCTTCGCCATTAGTTCCGCTGCAATTTCGGTCGCCTGGTAGTCGCCGTGCTCGGCAACGATGTGAGAGAGCATTCGCTCCCCGGCATATTCGAGCAACATCAGATTGTTCTCACGACCGAGCAACCGGACTGCTCCCCTCCCATTGCGCCATACCAGATAGTCGGCCCCGCGCAGTTCATCAGCAATGTCTTCTATAGGTTTCAATCCCTTGACGATTGCAGGAGTCCCGTCTGGCAATGAAACTTTCCAAACGAGGCTGGAAAAGGTGTCCGCAATGAGAACAGGTTGCGAAACGTGCCAATGAGCAGGAAAAACAGGCGGCATGAACATCAACCCCAAGTCAGAGGGTCCAATCGCAGATAGAAGGCAAGGCGTTCGCGGTCGGGGGCTTCGATCCCCAATACATTGAATAGGACAGCGAAGGCGCGCTCTGCTTCATCTGGCGCTGCCCAGTTCTCTTCGGCGTTAGCAATCATGAGTGCCAAATCGGCATAGCGATCTGCTGTTCCGAGCCGCCCAAGGTCGATCAGACCCGTGCATTGAAGAGTTTTAGGGTCCACCATGAAGTTCGGCATGCAGGGATCACCATGGCAAACAACCATATCGGTGCGCTCTTGGTCGAGCCGCACCGGTAGCTCTCGTTCGACACGAGCCAAAAGATCGAGCTGCGGCGTACTCTTGTCCTCGTCCGGTAAGAAGTCGGGATTGACGGCATTGCGGGACACCACATCAACGGCGCGTCCGAACATTCGCGACAGCCTGCGCTCAAACGGACATTGATCAACCGATAGGCTGTGAACAGCGCCAAGTTGCTGCCCCATTGACGGCCACGCTTTGAGCAAATCCGCTCCAGACAGATCAGCCGCCGGTACTCCCGGAATTGCCGTTATCACCAAGCATGCACCCTCCTGTTCCTCCTGCCAGTTGATCACCTCGGGGCAAGCCACACCTCGACCTTTGAGCCAAATGAGGCGGTCACGCTCTCCAGCGAGCTCACCGCGGCGGGAAGCAGGTGCGATTTTCGCGAAGGCATGCCCGTCACCACGTCGAAAAACAAAATCACCAGATTCTCCGCCTCTGACAGGCAACCAGTCAGAATGCGATTCACCAAAAAAAATATTAGTTCGATTCAATGGAGGTTCCTTCAGTTTTCTGATGAAGCGCGGAGGTGGCTCAACCTGCGAAAAGAAACGAGTTGCTACGTAAGTCCGAGAACATGCTTTCCATGGTCTCTGAGCTCGCCTTTGGGACCGACATATCGGTAGAGAGTGACGCGCTCGATGCCGAGTTCCTTGCAGAGATCGGAAACTGAAGTATCGCGCTGGGCCATGGCGGCTTGCGCGAGACGCACCTGAGCTTTGGTGAGCGCGAATTTTCGTCCGCCCTTGCGACCGCGCGCTCTCGCGGAGGCGAGACCCGCCATGGTGCGCTCTCGGATCAGATCCCGCTCGAACTCGGCCAAGGTGGCGAAGATTCCGAACACCATGCGACCGGACGCAGTCGTGGTGTCGATCTGAGCGCCCTTTCCAGTCAGAACCCGCAGGCCGATCTTGCGGTCTGACAGCTCCTTCACCGTGTTGACCAGATGGGCAAGCGATCGTCCGAGGCGATCGAGCTTCCAGACCACCAGCACATCGCCGTCACGCAATGACTTGAGGCAGGCAGTCAAGCCAGGGCGATCATCACGACCGCCGGAAGCAAGATCATCATAGATATTGTCCCGTTCGACACCTGCGGCGCGCAAGGCGTCGTGCTGCAGGTCGAGAGACTGCGAGCCATCGGCTTTGGAGACGCGGGCATATCCGATCAGCATGTATCACAAACGTTGGTTTGAGGCGGCGCTTCGGCCACGATTGCATTGACCTCTGGAAATGTATCTCAACCAGCTTCATAAACAAAGCGTCTTGAACGCTATCAGATTTTGAAAAAGGAACATGTATGCCGCGTCGCGTCACTCTAACCGATCGGCAGAAAGACGCGCTGTTGCGCTTGCCGACTTCACAGACGGATTTGCTCAAGCACTATACGCTGAGTGATGAAGACCTTGGGCATATCAGGCTGCGTCGGCGCGCTCACAACAGGTTCGGCTTCGCCCTGCAATTGTGTGTCCTGCGCTATCCCGGCCGGGTGCTGGCTCCAGGCGAACTGATCCCTGCAGAGGTCATCGAATTTATCGGAGCGCAGCTTGGCCTGGGTGCCGACGATCTCGTAGACTATGCTGCCCGCGAGGAAACACGGCACGAGCATCTTGCCGAGTTACGGGGGCTCTACGGCTTCCGCACCTTCTCCGGACGTGGTGCGAGCGAGCTGAAGGAATGGTTGTTCCGAGAAGCCGAGATGGCGGTGTCGAACGAGGATATCGCCCGTCGCTTCGTAGCCGAGTGCCGACGCACCCGCACTGTCCTTCCCGCGACATCCACGATCGAGCGGCTTTGTGCCGCGGCTCTCGTCGATGCCGAGCGACGCATCGAGACGAGGATCGCCAGTCGGCTGCCTATGTCGATCCGAGAACAGTTGCTGGCATTGCTCGAGGAGACGGCTGATGATCGGGTGACCCGTTTTGTGTGGCTGCGCCAGTTCGAGCCTGGCTCGAACTCTTCGTCGGCCAACCGGCTGCTCGACCGGCTCGAATATCTGCAACGCATCGATCTCCCCGAGGATCTGCTTGCCGGCGTTCCTGCCCATCGGGTGACTCGTCTGCGCAGGCAGGGTGAACGGTATTATGCCGACGGCATGCGCGATCTCCCGGAGGACAGGCGGCTTGCGATCTTGGCTGTTTGCGTCTCGGAATGGCAGGCGATGTTGGCCGACGCAGTGGTCGAAACCCACGACCGGATCGTCGGCCGTCTCTACCGTGCTTCGGAGCGTATTTGCCATGCAAAGGTCGCAGACGAAGCGGGGGTGGTGCGTGACACCCTGAAATCCTTCGCCGAGATCGGGGGCGCCCTGGTCGATGCACAGGATGATGGCCAGCCGCTGGGCGATGTCATCGCGAGTGGGTCAGGGTGGGACGGCTTAAAAACCCTTGTTGCAATGGCAACCAGGCTGACCGCCACCATGGCCGACGATCCGCTCAATCATGTGCTCGACGGTTATCACCGCTTCCGCCGATACGCTCCACGCATGTTGCGCCTGCTCGATCTGCGAGCTGCGCCCGTTGCACTGCCGCTTCTGGAAGCGGTGACGGCCCTTCGTACCGGTTTGAACGATGCCGCGATGACCAGCTTCTTGCGGCCCAGCTCGAAATGGCATCGCCACCTTCGGGCCCAGAGGGCTGGCGACGCTCGCCTATGGGAGATCGCGGTGCTGTTCCATCTGCGCGATGCGTTCCGCTCCGGAGATGTCTGGCTTACTAGGTCCCGGCGCTATGGCGATCTGAAACACGCACTCGTTCCGGCACAATCCATCGCGGAAGGCGGTCGTCTCGCTGTGCCATTGCGGCCGGAGGAATGGCTGGCAGACCGGCAAGCTCGCCTCGACATGCGGTTGCGCGAGCTTGGCCGTGCCGCTCGCGCAGGCACGATCCCGGGCGGGTCGATTGAAAACGGCGTTCTGCATATCGAGAAACTCGAAGCCGCCGCGCCGACAGGCGCCGAAGATCTGGTGCTCGATCTCTACAAGCAGATCCCGCCCACGCGCATCACCGATCTCCTGCTGGAGGTGGATGCGGCGACCGGCTTCACCGAAGCGTTCACCCATCTGCGCACAGGAGCACCCTGCGCTGACCGGATCGGGCTAATGAACGTTATCTTGGCGGAAGGGATCAACCTCGGCTTGCGCAAAATGGCGGATGCGACAAACACCCACACCTTCTGGGAATTGATCCGCATTGGACGGTGGCATGTCGAGGGCGAAGCCTATGACCGGGCGCTGGCCATGGTGGTCGAGGCACAGGCAGCGTTACCCATGGCCCGGTTCTGGGGCATGGGCACGTCGGCTTCGAGCGACGGACAGTTCTTCGTCGCTACAGAGCAAGGTGAGGCCATGAACCTGGTCAACGCGAAATATGGCAATACCCCGGGCCTGAAAGCCTATAGCCACGTCTCCGACCAATATGCGCCGTTCGCAACCCAGGTGATTCCTGCAACGGCAAGCGAAGCGCCTTACATCCTCGATGGCCTGCTGATGAACGATGCTGGACGCCATATCCGCGAGCAGTTCACCGACACGGGCGGCTTCACCGATCACGTCTTTGCCGCATGTGCCATTCTCGGCTACCGGTTCGCTCCGCGCATCCGCGACCTGCCATCCAAACGGCTCTACGCGTTCAATCCGTCGGCCGCCCCGGCGCACCTGCGAGCGTTGATCGGCGGAAAGGTCAACCAAGCCATGATCGAGCGCAATTGGCCCGACATCCTGCGCATCGCCGCCACCATTGCTGCCGGGACCGTCGCGCCAAGCCAGATTCTGCGGAAACTCGCCTCCTATCCGCGGCAGAACGAGCTCGCGACAGCCCTGCGGGAAGTCGGTCGCGTCGAGCGCACCCTGTTCATGATCGACTGGATTCTGGATGCCGAACTCCAACGGCGTGCCCAGATCGGGCTCAACAAAGGCGAAGCTCATCATGCGCTGAAGCGGGCAATCAGCTTCCACCGCCGCGGTGAAATCCGCGACCGTTCCGCCGAAGGCCAGCATTACCGCATCGCCGGCATGAATCTGCTCGCCGCCATCATCATCTTCTGGAACACCATGAAGCTCGGCGAGGTCGTTGCAAACCAGAAACGCGATGGAAAGCTGCTATCGCCCGATCTCTTGGCCCATGTTTCGCCGCTCGGATGGGAACACATCAATCTCACCGGAGAATATCGCTGGCCAAAGCCTTAGCGTAGGATTCCGCCCCCTCCCGCAAACGACCCCAGTACGTCCGCCTGCTTGATCACCTGGCTTCGTCGCGTCCGCTCTCGTCCCAGGACAATGTCCATCGGCACGCTGCGTCCCGCATATCGGGAGAGATCGATCGGCTCCAGGTCGAAGAAACCCGCGAACTGCTCATAGAGGCCGGCGCCCGGGTCGAAGCCTGTCTCTATCGTCTCGGCCGCGATGCGCCACTGGTCGATTTCGCCCGCCTCCAATTCCAGTTGGTCGGAGAGTTCTGTCCAACGCCGGGGCCACCGACTCTGAAGAAGGGAAGCTGCTTCGATCCCGCGATAGATGTTCCAGCGCGCCATAAGATTGGTGAAGGCGTTGTCGTCGATCCCCTCGTGATATTCGTCTGGTCCGATCACATTGCGGATGTGGCGGCGACCGTCCGGCTCTGGAACGGCGCGGCTGACCCAGAACCGAGCGGTCTCCAGCAAAATTTCAGCGCCCGCTTCGCGTAAAAATCCCTCATCCCCGGTGGCGATCCAATACCGCCAAACGCCGTAGGCCACATCCGCGCTGATGTGCTGCTCCCGCGTTCCGGTCAGGATGCCGAGAACCTGGCGATCCGGCGCGATGGAGAAGGGGGGGGCGGCCTCATCTCCGGTGTCGGCCGACTCCCATGCGTACAGGGCGCCGCGCCAGCCCAGACGCGCCGCCTTCCGCCGGGCGGCCTCTAGAGTGTGGAAGCGATACATCAGCAGAGCACGCGCCGCTTCGGGCCAGACGGCGCAGTAGAAGGGCAGCAGAAAGATTTCCGTATCCCAGAAGACATGCCCCCCATAGTCGCTCCCTGTGAGCCCCCGAGCGCCAATGGAGACATGGGCGTCGCTTGGATTGGCGGCGCTGTTGAGATGGTATGCGGCGAAGCGCAGGGCGCGCTGGGCTGCGGGGTCGCCGTCGATCTCAATGGCGCTGCAGGCCCAGCGCTCTGACCAGGCCGTCTCATGATCCGCGACCAGGCCTGCCGGGCCGCGCCGGACGGCACGGCTAAGCGCTGAATGCGCGGCGGCGGCGGCGTCATCGCCGGCGCGGGCGACACTGACTATGCGCTGGAACTCCACCACCTGACCGGGCTGGGTCTTCCACGCCCAGACGGAGCGCAGGGGGCCAATCATTGTCGGCGCTGACGTCCATCCATCGATCTTCAGAGTCGGGGCCGTTGTGATGGCGATTTCGATGCCCGACCGTCGCGTTCGCCACAGCGTCAGGCCCGGCTCAGTGACGCGGTGAACCAGGCCGTGATGCGCCCCGTCGAGCGACGCTTCCAGGACCACCTCCTGCGCGCCGTCCAGCATGTCCATCCGGATCAGCTGAAGTCCTATGGCGCGATCCCTGAGCGACACGAGACGAAGCGTGCGGGTGCGGGCGCGCAAGCCGCCGACGACGTGGATGCAATCGCTGAGGACCATCCCGCGGCGCATATCCAGCTCCATCCTGTGGGATGGCGCGTCAGCCGGGTCCTCGACGAAGCCGACGCCGTCGATCTGGAGATGCACCTGCAGCCAGTCAGCGATGGGCAACAGCACAGGGACGCCGCCAGCTTCGCCAGTGCGGTCGAAAAGGCCCGCCACATAGGCGGCGTTCGGGAAGGCCCCCGGCGGCCCCGTGTGAAGGATCGCTCGCCCCTGATGCCGAGAAAGCCGTTGCTGACCGCGAAGCGCGAGGCTTGGCTGCTTTCACGCAGGGGGTCGTAGCCCACCTGCGACAGCCGCCACGTCGGATCGGCGGTTGGGGTGAAAACGGCTTCGGGGACCCAGACTCGGCTCATGCGCAAGCGTCCATCCACAGGCCGCTCGTCAGGCCTTCGATATCGACCGGGTCCAGACTGGACACGACGCGACAGGCGCCGGCTGCGCGGAGGGGGCCGGCGTCGCCCGATCGCGCCACGCCCAGCACCAGGGCGCTCGCAGCGCGCGCCGCCCTCACGCCCGTCGGCGCGTCTTCTACGACCAGGCAGGCCCGCGGCGGGATCCTGAGTTCAGCGGCGGCGCGCAGGACGATCCAGGGATCTGGCTTTCCGGGACCGTCGTCACAGCCGTTCAGATTGACGCTGAAGTATTCTAGCAAGGACCCGCCGTCCGAGCGCTTGCAGCGTCTCAGCATGGCGTCTGCGTTGCGGGATGCGGAGGCGACCGCCATCGGCAGGCCGGCCGCAGCGGCGCGCTCGACAAAACGCAGCCCATCCAGAAAGGGCCGAACGCCGCCGCTTTGGATCAGGGCCTCCAGTCGGGCCTGTTTGCGGACTGCATAGTCGTCAGCCTCGCCTTCGGCGTTCGCGACGCCTAGGGCTTCTAGAGCGGAAACAGCGCCTTGCAACCGAGGCTTTCCGGCGACCTCTTCCCGGTAGATCCGAGAGGTGAACCGCGAAGGATCGACAAGCCCCGTCAGGGCGTCGCGCCAGGCCTGCTCATGAGGAGAATCCAGCAAGACGCCGTCGACGTCCAGGATCAGGGCGCGCACCCCAAACCGATGGCGGCCTGCGTTCAAGATTTCGCCTCCCATGGGCCCAGCGAGAAAACAAGCGACCTCGCGGATTGTCGAGTCTGAGGTCTGCCGCGAGCCGCCGCCTTGACGATGGTCAAGGCGAGCATGGGGAAACGGAGTCTCATGAGGCGACGATCGCCATGTCTCTGTCTGCGCCCGGCATGCGGCTCGTCGAGGTCGCCCGACCGGACCCCGAACCGGGGCCGGGCGAGGTCCGGTTGCAGGTCCGGGCCTGCGGCGTGTGTCGGCCAGATCTTCATGTCGTGGACGGCGACCTTCCTCCCCGGAGAAGACCGCTTGTTCCCGGTCACGAAGTCGTCGGGATTGTGGAGGCTGTCGGCTCGCAGGCGCAGGGGCTCAAGATCGGGGACCGGGTCGGCGCTCCCTGGCTCGCCCAGACTTGCGGTTTGTGCCGATACTGCCGGGATGGAGAGGAGAACCTGTGCGATCATCCCGCCTTCAACGGCTGGACCCGCGACGGCGGCTACGCCGACCAGATGATCGCACGCGCGGATTACTGCCTGCCCATCCCATCAGCCCTGGGCGATGTCGAGGCGGCGCCCCTGTTGTGCGCCGGCCTGATCGGGTTTCGAGCCTGGCGCAAGGCCTGCGAGCACAGGCCGGTGCGTCATCTGGGGCTCTACGGCTTCGGCGCGGCGGCCCATCTTCTGGCGCAACTGGCGATTTTCGAGGGACAGTCCATCTACGCCTTTACGCGGCCCGCCGACGTCGCCGCCCAGGAGCTTGCGCTCACGCTTGGCTGCAGCTGGGCGGGGGGCTCTGATGAAGCGGCGCCTGTCGCCCTCGATGCAGCCGTTATCTTCGCGCCGGTCGGAGACTTGGTTCCCCTCGCGCTCAAGGCGGTGCGCAAGGGCGGCGTCGTTGTCTGCGGAGGCATCTGCATGAGCGATATACCTTCGTTTCCCTATGCCTTGCTGTGGGAGGAACGACGGCTCGTCTCGGTCGCCAACCTGACCCGCCAGGACGGCGGAGACTATCTTCCCCGCGCCGCGCGGGCCGGCGTGCGCCCCACGGTCACGACCTATCCGCTGTTCCGGGCTAATCAGGCGCTTGACGACCTGCGCCGCGGCGCCTTTGTCGGGGCAGGGGTGCTCATTCCGCCGGGTAGATGATCTCTCTGTCGGCTAATCTGGATGGGCGGACGGCCGCCTGCGTTCGAATTCGGCCCTGCGGATCGCAAAACTTGACGTCGATCAAGTCAGGACTGGCGCCAAGGCGCGATGATTGGGCCAAGCCGCTGGTGATGCGGCTTTTCAATATCATGCCGGAGGAGGCCGCTATGAAGGCGCTTGTCTACAAAGGGCCCGGCCAGAAGGCGCTCGAGGACCGTCCAATCCCCGTAATCCAGGCTCCTGACGACGCCGTCGTCAAGATGGTCAAAACCACGATTTGCGGCACCGATCTGCATATTCTCAAGGGGGATGTTCCAACCTGCGCGCCGGGGCGGATTCTGGGCCATGAAGGCGTGGGGATCATCGAAACGGTCGGCGCAGCCATCACGACCTTCAAGCCTGGGGACCGGGTTCTCATCTCCTGCATTTCGTCCTGCGGAAAGTGCGATTACTGCCGCCGGGGCATGTATTCCCATTGCTCGACGGGCGGTTGGATCCTGGGAAACGCCATTGACGGGACCCAAGCCGAATACGTTCGAATCCCTCACGCGGAGACCAGTCTCTATCCTCTGCCTGATGGTGCGGACGAGGAGGCGATGGCGATGCTCAGCGACATTCTGCCGACGGGCTTCGAATGCGGGGTTCTAAACGGCAAGGTCGCGCCGGGCGCGAGCGTCGCCATCGTCGGGGCGGGGCCGATCGGGCTGGCCGCTCTGCTGACCGCCCAACTCTACTCTCCCGCCGAGATCATCATGATCGATCTCGATGACAACCGTCTGGACGTTGCGCGTCGCTTCGGCGCTACGCAGACAATCAACAGCAGCGCCGTCGATGCCGCCGACCAGGTTTTGAAGCTCACCGGAGGGCGCGGCGTCGATACCGCGATTGAAGCGGTGGGCATCCCGGCCACCTTTGAACTGTGCGAGTCCCTGGTGGCTCCCGGCGGCGTCATCGCGAACATCGGCGTCCACGGCAAGCCGGCCCAGCTGCACCTGGAAACCCTATGGTCGCGCAATATCGCCATCACGACCAGGCTGGTCGACACCTCGACGACGCCGATGCTCATGAAGACGGTGCAATCCGGAAAGATCGACCCGACCCGCCTGATCACGCACCGGTTCGCGCTCGACCAAATCCTGGAGGCTTATGACGCTTTCGGCCGCGCGGCCGAGACCAAGGCGCTGAAGGTGATCATCAACGCGGGCTGAAGCATCCGACCTTGGCGACAGGATCCCGCTCAGACAGAACGGGCGGGCGCGTCCGGGCGCCGTTGTGTGCTAGCGGGGCAAGGCATCCCGGTGCTTTTCAAAGACGGGGCAGGACAGCGTCGCGCGTGGTTATGTGAACGAGGTCATCGGGCCGCGCCCTCGTCCTTTTGACGGCGGGACATACAGAGCCCGAGTGGGGTTCCATCGTGGCTCGGATGGAAGCCAAGGGCACGCCGGCCTCGGCGGACGACATCGACGCCGTCATCGCGTATCTCGCTAAGGCCTTGCCGCCCAGGTAGCGTCTCAGGAGAAGTAGAGTGTTCGAGTCTCAGCCGGTTTCCGTGGACGAAGTCGTGGTCACAGCGGCGCGTCTGCCGCCGGCGGCGGGGGAGGCGGCCTTTTCGGTCGTGCGGCTGGATGGGCTTGCGCTGGATCGCTCGGCGCGGCTGGACGAGGCTCTGGCCAGCGTGCCTGCGGTCTCCCTGTTCCGACGAACCACCAGCCTGTCCGCCAATCCGACGACGCAGGGGATCTCCCTGCGCGCCATCGCGCCGTCAGGGGCGGGGCGCACCCTGGTGACCCTGGACGGCGTGCCGTTGAATGATCCGTTCGGCGGCTGGGTCCTGTGGTCGCAACTGCCGACTGAGGCCCTGGAAAGCCTCGATATCATACGCGGCGCCGGGGCCGGTCCCTATGGCGCGGGCGCCCTGACCGGGGTGATCCAACTGCGCGAACGGGAACGCGGCGGGGTGCTGGACGCTTCGATCGCCGAAAGGGGCGGGGCGCGCCTGGCCGGGGCGGGCGGGCTCGACGCCGGCCCGCTGCGCCTGACGGGCTCGGCTCTTTATGAGACCAGCGACGGCTATACGCCCGTGCGCGGCGCGGCGGCCGGGGCGGCGGACACGCCGCTGGATCTGACGAGCAAGGCGGCGGCGCTGCGGCTGGACGCGCCGCTGGGCGAGGCCCGTCTGTCGCTGCGCGCCTCGGCCTATGACGAAGAGCGCGGCTCGGGCCTCATGGGCGCGCGGTCCAGCGCCAGCGGCCACCTGCTGTCGGCCACGGCGGCGAAGCGGCCGCAGGACGGCGACTATGGCTGGCGATTGCAGGCCTGGCGACGCGCGAGCGACTTCGCCAACACCTCCGTCGCGGTTGCGGCGGACCGCAACGCGACCACGCCCGCCAATGATCAGTATGAGACGCCTGCAACCGGCTGGGGCGTCAACGCCGCGCTGCGCCGCGCCTCGCGCGATCTGGCGGGCGGGCGGCTGGAATGGGAGCTGGGGGCCGACGCCCGCTTCAACGAAGGCGAGACCCGCGAACGCTTCCGCTTCATGGACGGCGCCTTCGCCCGCGACCGCATCGCGGGCGGCGAGACTGCAGTGGCGGGTCTGTATGGCGAGGCGTCGTGGCGCGACGATCTGTGGCTGGTGGCCGGGGGCCTGCGTCTGGACGGCTGGAACAATAAGAACGGCCGCCGTCTGGAGCGTGATCGGGCCGACGGCGCGGCGACCCTGGACGAGACCGATCCCGACCGCTCGGGCGAGGTGGTCAGCGCGCGTCTGGCGGCGCGGCGTTTCCTCGGCGGCGGCTGGGCGGGGCGGGCGGCGGCCTATTCCGGATTTCGGCCCGCCACCCTGAACGAGCTGCACCGCCCGTTCCGGGTCGGCAACGACCTGACCGAGGCCAACGCCGCCCTGGTCCCCGAGACCCTTCAGGGCGTGGAGGCAGGGCTGGCCTATGAGGGGCCGATCGCGGCCTTCGGCGCGACCCTGTTCTGGAACCGGATCGAGGACGCGATCGTCAATGTGACCATCGGCGAGGGTGCGGGGACTTTCCCGCGCGCAGGCTTTGTTCCGGCCGGCGGCGTGCTGCGCCAGCGTCAGAACGCCGGGACTATCGAGGCGACAGGGATCGAGCTGACGGCGCGCCGCAGCCTGCCCGGCGGTCTGAGCCTGGACGGCGCCGTTTCCGTCACCGACGCCCGCATGGACGGCGGCTCGGCGGCGCCGCAGCTGACGGGCCTGCGTCCGGCTCAGGCGCCGATCTGGAGCGCCACAGCGGGGCTGGACTGGCGCGCCAGCGACCGCCTGACCCTGGCCGCCCAGGCTCGCTATGAGAGCAAACGGTTCGAAGACGATCTGAACAGCCGCGTTCTGGACGCCGCCGTCGCGGTGGACGCGCGCGCCGAATGGAGGCTGACGCCCGCCGCCATGATCTGGGTCGCCGCCGACAACCTGTTCGACGAAGCGGTCGAGGTGTCCGAGACGGGAACCGGCGTCGAGGGCTACAGCCCGCCGCGCAACCTGCGCCTGGGCGTTCGCTGGAGCTATTGAGCGTCTCGACAGACCGGGTTGTAAGCTTTGTCTGGATGGCCTTGCGAACGGAGTGGCTGCATTTTTTCGGCCTCATCCATCCCTTCGTCCGCGAGAGACGATCCGGCGAGGATCGGACTGAAGGGGAGCATTCAGGTCCCTTTCATTTCGCATAATATACCTTAGGCGACAACCGGATCTAACTCCCTACAGATCGTCCACTCCGGCCTCAGCCGCTGCGCGCACTTCGTCTTTCAGCCAGGTCACGAACGTCCGTGCGGCCGCCGTAGCCCCGCTGCGTTTGATTAGGACGTGGTACGCGAAATCGGTCGTCAAGGCTCCATCGGCGAACGGCGCTACCAGTCGGCCAGCCGCCAGGTCGTCGGCGACGAAGGCGTATGGCGCCAGAGCGACGCCCTGACCGTGAGCCGCTGCTTCGATCGCCAGGGCTGTCTGATCGAAACGCGGTCCAGCCTGAACATCGATGTCGCCCAGCCCGCGTGCTTTCAGCCAGGCGCTCCAATCCGGGCGCGGCTCTTCCAGTTCGCTGGGCCTCAGGTGGATCAACACATGCTGCGCCAGATCAGCCGCTTTTCGCAGCGGCCTTGAGCCCGCCATCAGGCTGGGCGCGCAAACCGGCGTTACGTCGGCGTTCAGAAGATATTCGGATCGCACGCCAGCATAATCGCCCCGGCCATAGCGCACCGCGACATCGACCCGGCCTCCGCTGACGTCAGCCAGCCGCATGTCGGCCGACATCCAGACCTCGACCTCGGGATGGGCTGCCGAGAAGCGCGCAATGCGCGGCGCCAGCCATTTGGCGGCGAACGACGGCGGCACGCTGATCGACAGGGCGTGGCGACGCTCTGGACGATAGAGCAGGTCCCCTGCCCGTTTCAGATAGTCGAAACCGTCGCGCAGCAAAGGATAGAGCTCGGCGCCCAGCTCAGTCAGGGCGATCTGACGGCCATCGCGGTGAAACAGAGGCGCTCCGGCGTGTTCCTCGAGGATGCGGATCTGCTGGCTGACGGCGCCGGGCGTGACGGACAGTTCCTCGGCCGCGCGAGTGATGTTCAGGCGTCTGGCCGCCGCCTCGAACGCCTTGAGCGCATTCAGCGGCGGGATGCGGCTTTCCTGCGCGGATGGGGTCTTGCGGCGCGTCATCTCAGCTCATCCACTGGGGCGTGGGCAGGTTTCGAGCGGCCAGGAAGGCCGGGTCATAGATCTTGCTGCCGTAGCGCTGGCCAGAGTCGCACAGCACCGTCACGATGGTGCGGCCGGGGCCAAGATCGCGGGCCAGTCGGATGGCGCCGGCGATGTTGACGCCGCTGGACGGGCCAAGCGACAGGCCTTCTTCTCTCACCAGGTCGAACAGGATTGGCAGGAATTCGGCGTCTTCGATCCGATAGGCATGGTCGACTGACAGGCCCTGCAGATTGCCCGTGATGCGGTTGACGCCGATGCCCTCGGCGATGGAAGTCCCCTCGCCTTTCAGCACGCCCTCGGTGAACCAGCTGTAGAGCGAGGCGCCCGGCACGTCGGCCAGACCGATGCGCACATCAGCCTTGCGTTCGCGCAGATAGGCGGCCGTGCCTGCAAGGGTTCCGCCCGAACCGACGGCGCAGATGAAGGCGTCGACGCGGCCGTCGGTCTGTTTCCAAATCTCCGGGCCGGTGGCCTCATAGTGGGCCAGGCGGTTGGCCTGATTGTCGAACTGGTCGGCGTAGAAGGCGCCGTTCGGTTCGCTTTCGTTCAGTTCTTCTGCAAGACGCCGTGAAAAATGGACGAAGTGGTTGGGGCTGGCGAAGGGCGCCGGATCGACCTCGATCAGGCGCGCGCCATGAAGGCGGACGGCGCGTTTCTTCTCTTCGGTCTGGGTGCGCGGCATGACGATGACGACGGGGTGGCCCAGGGCCGCGCCAACCAGCCCCAGGCCCACGCCCGTGTTGCCGGCCGTGCCTTCGACAATTGTCCCGCGGGGCCTGAGAGCGCCAGACGCCCGCGCGGCCCGGATGATGCTGAGCGCGGCGCGATCCTTGATCGAGCCCCCGACGTTCAGAAACTCGGCCTTGCCCAGAATTTCACAGCCCGTCGCCTCCGAGGCGCGCTTGAGGCGCACCAGAGGCGTGTTGCCGATCAGGCCGAGGACGTCAGGCGCGACAATCATGGAAAATCCGAACCATGGGGAGGAGCGCTCCTCTTAGCCACAGTTCAGATTTTCTAACAACCGGCCTTAGATGTGGATGACGCGTCCATAGGCGTCGAGCGCGGCCTCGTGCATGGCCTCGGACATGGTCGGGTGCGGATAGACGATGCCGTGGATGTCTTCCTCGGTCGCTTCCATGGTGATGGCGGTGACGTAGCCCTGGATCATCTCGGTGACGTCGGCGCCGATCATATGGGCGCCGATCAGGGCGCCGGTCTTGGCGTCGAAGATGACCTTGACGAAGCCTTCGGTTTCGCCCGCCGCGATGGCCTTGCCGTTCACCTTGAACGGGAAGCGGCCGATCTTGACCTCGCGCTTCTCGGCCTTGGCCCCCTGCTCCGTCACGCCGACCGAAGCGACCTGCGGCTGGGCGTAGGTGCAGCCCGCGATAGGCGAATGGACGTTCGGCGTCTTGTAGCCGGCGATGTGTTCGGCGGCGTGAATGCCTTCGTGCGACGCCTTGTGCGCCAGCCAGGGCGCGCCGGCGCAGTCGCCGATGGCGTACAGGCCCTTCACATTGGTCTGGCAGTGGCTGTCGGTCTTGATATGGCCGCGGTCCAGTTCGACGCCCAGCGCCTCAAGGCCGATGCCGTCGGTGTTGGCGGTGATGCCGACGGCCGAGATGCAGACCTCGGCCTCCAGGCTTTCGACCTTACCGTTGATTTCAAGATCGACCTTCACGCCCTTGGAATCCTTGGAGACCTTCGTCACCTTGGCGCCGAGCTTGAACTTGATGCCGCGCTTTTCGAAGCCCTTCTGAGCGGCCTTGGAGACCTCCTCATCTTCGACCGGCATGATGCGGTCGACGGCTTCAATGACCGTCACCTCGGCGCCCAGGGCGCGATAGAAGCTGGCGAACTCGATGCCGATGGCGCCCGAGCCGATGACCACGAAGGTCTTGGGCAATTTCTTCGGCGCCAGCGCGTCGCGATAGGCCCAGATCTTGTCGCCGTCGGCCTCAAGCCCGATCTGCGGCAGGGCGCGGGCGCGGGCGCCGACGGCCAGCATAACGGTCTTGGCTTCGATCGTGCGCGAGCCGCCGGCCTTCAGAGCCACGACGACCTTGGGCGCAGCGGCGCCTTTCTGAAGCTTGGCCTCGCCCTCGATGACCTCGATCTTGTTCTTCTTCATCAGGAAGCCCACGCCCTGATTCAGCTGTTTTGCCACGCCGCGCGAACGCTGGATGATGGCGTCGAAGTCGAAGGACGCGCCCGAGGCGGACAGGCCGTAGTCCTTCAAATGCGACAGGCTTTCGAACTTCTCGCCGGACTTCAGCAGGGCCTTCGTCGGGATGCAGCCCCAGTTCAGGCAGATGCCGCCGAGGTTCTCGCGCTCGACGATGGCGACCTTCTGGCCCAGTTGGCTGGCGCGGATGGCCGCGACGTAACCGCCGGGGCCCGAGCCGATGACGACGAGATCAAATTCAGCAGCCATGATCAGATCAACTTTTCGATGTCGGCCTTGATGGCCTCGGGTTCAGTCTGGGGCGAATAGCGCGCGACGACGCGGCCTTCGCGGTCGGTCAGGAACTTGGTGAAGTTCCACTTGATGGCGCGCGAGCCGAGGAAGCCCTTCTTCTGGGCCGTCAGCCAGGCGTAAAGCGGGTGGCGCGCCGGTCCGTTGACCTCGACCTTGTCGAACAACGGGAAGGTCACGTCGAAACTGCTGGCGCAGAAAGCCACGATTTCCGCCGCCCTGCCCGGCTCCTGCTGGCCGAACTGGTTGCAGGGAAAGCCCAGGACTTCGAACGGCGCGTCAATCAGATCGCGATGCAGCTTCTCCAGCCCGGCGTATTGGCCGGTGAAGCCGCATTTCGACGCCGTATTGACGATCAGCAGCGCCTGACCGCGAAAGCGGTCCAGCGACACGTCCGCGCCATCGATGGCCCGGGCGGAGAAGTCATAGACGGACGCCATGACCTCTCGGCTCCCTTACGCCAGCATCGCCACGGGATCTTCGATCAGCGGCTTGAACACCTGCAGGAAGCGAGCGCCCGTCGCGCCGTCGACCACGCGGTGATCGCAGGTCAGGGTGACGGTCATGACCGTGGCCACGGCCAGTTGACCGTCCTTGACGACCGGGCGTTGTTCGCCGGCGCCCACGCTCATAATGCAGCCCTGCGGCTCATTGATGATCGAGGTGAACTGCTTGATGCCGAACATGCCCAGGTTGGACACCGAGAAAGTGCCGCCCTGGAACTCTTCCGGCTTCAGCTTGCGCTCACGCGCGCGCTTGGCCAGGTCCTTGGACTCGGTCGCGATCTGCGCCAGGCCCTTGGTCTCGGCCTTCTTGATGATCGGGGTGATCAGGCCGCCGTCGATCGCCACCGCCATCGAGACGTCAGCGTTGTGGTGCATGGCGATGCCTTCGGGGGTGTAGGAGGCGTTGGCCTCCGGCACCATCTTCAGCGCCAGAGCGGCCGCCTTGATGACGAAGTCGTTGACGGAGACCTTGATCCCCTGCGGCTCCAGCATCTTGTTGACCTTGGCGCGGACAGCCATCAGCTGGTCGATCTCGACGTCGATGAACAGCGGGAAGTGCGGCACGTTCTGAACGCTGTCCACCATGCGGCGGGCGACGGCCTTCTTCATGCCGTCCAGCGGGATCAGGTCGTAGGTTCCGTCCGCAATGCCCATCTGAGCCAACGACAGAGCCTTGCGCGGTTCAGCGGAGGTCGCGGGCGCAGCAGCGGCGGCCGGTTGAGCGCCGCCCTTGCCTGCGGCCTCCACGTCGCGCTTGACGATGCGGCCGTGCGGGCCGGTCCCCTTGACGGTCTTCAGGTCCAGACCGGCCTGGGCGGCCAGACGGCGCGCCAGCGGCGAGGCGAAGATGCGTCCGCCGTCGTCAGACTTCGGCGCGGCCGGAGCGGGCGCGGTCTCAGCCTTGGGAGCCTCCGCCTTCGGCGCTTCAGCCTTGGGGGCCTCTGCCGGAGCGTCAGCCTTCTTGGGCGCGGGCGCCACATCGTCGCCGGACAGGCGGGCGATCGGCGTATTGACCTTCACGCCCTCAGAGCCTTCCGGCACCAGGATTTCCAGCACTTCGCCTTCATCGACAGCTTCCACTTCCATCGTCGCCTTGTCGGTCTCGATTTCGGCGATCACGTCGCCGGCCGAGACGGTGTCGCCGACCTTGACGTGCCACTTGGCCAGCACGCCCTCTTCCATCGTCGGGGACAGGGCTGGCATCAGGATATCGGTCATCAGGCGTTCCCCGCTTGCGGTGAAACCGGCTCGGCGACGGTGCGGACGTTATCGGCCTTGATCACGTCGCTGAGCCCTTGAAGGATGCGGTCATAGGCGGCCTTCTCATTGTGGCCGTGACGCACGGCGTAGCCATGCGCCATGTGGCGCGCGGCATAAGCCAGCAGTTCCCCGAACTTGATGGGGTCGGCGAAGGCGGGCTTCACCGACATCACCGGCTCGTTGTTCGACCACCACATGCGCAGCAGCTCGACCGCAGCGGCGTCAGCAGCGACGCTGTCCGGCACGGCCAGTTCGAACTCTGCGGCCTCCGTCACGCCATCACCTTCTTCACGGCGGCGACGATCTTGTCGACGCCCGGCAGAGACAGGGCCTCCAGATTGGCGGCGTAGGGCAGCGGCACGTCTTCCTGGTGCACGCGCAGCGGCGGGGCGTCCAGGTAGTCGAAGGCGTGCTCGATCACGCGGGCGACCACTTCGGCGCCGACGCCCATCGGACCCCAGCCCTCTTCGGCCGAGACCAGGCGGTTGGTCTTCTTGACGCTCTCGACGATGGTCTCGTGGTCCAGCGGACGCAGGGTGCGAATGTCGACGACCTCGACCGAAATGCCCTCGCCGGCCAGTTGTTCGGCGGCCTGCAGGGCGAAGCCGACCATGCGGCTGTGGGCCGTGATCGTCACGTCCGTACCTTCGCGGCGAACCTTGGCCTTGCCGATCGGCACGATGTAGTCCTCGACGTCCGGGACGTCGAACTCGTGGCCGTACATCATCTCGTGTTCGAGGAAGACGATCGGGTTCGGGTCGCGGATCGCAGCCTTCAGCAGGCCCTTGGCGTCGGCGGCGTCATAGGGCGCCACGACCTTCAGGCCCGGGATCTGAGCGTACCAGGCGGAATAGTCCTGGCTGTGCTGGGCCGCCACGCGCGAGGCCGCGCCGTTGGGGCCGCGGAACACGATGGGACAGCCCATCTGGCCGCCCGACATGTACAGCGTCTTGGCCGCCGAGTTGATGATGTGGTCGATCGCCTGCATGGCGAAGTTCCAGGTCATAAACTCGACAATCGGCTTCAAGCCCGCGAAGGCGGCACCGACGCCCAGGCCGGCGAAGCCGTGCTCGGTGATCGGGGTGTCGACCACGCGGCGGTCGCCGAATTCCTGCAACAGGTCGCGGCTGACCTTATAGGCCCCCTGATACTGGGCGACTTCCTCGCCCATCAGGAAGACGTTCTCGTCGCGGCGCATTTCTTCGGCCATGGCGTCGCGCAGCGCGTCGCGGATGGTCGTCTTCACCAGCTTGGCGTCCGCCGGAATTTCCGGGTCACGCAGTTCGACCTTCGGTTTCACCGGGGCGTCGGCGGGCGCGCCTTCCGCCTTGACCTCGGGGGCGGCGGCCGCAGCAGCCTCGGCCTTGGGCGCGGGCGCAGCAGCGCCGTCTTCGCCCGCCAGGCGCGCAATCGGCGTATTGACCTTCACGCCCTCGGAGCCTTCCGGCACCAGGATTTCGAGGACCTCGCCCTCATCGACGGCTTCGACTTCCATCGTCGCCTTGTCGGTCTCGATCTCGGCGATCACCTGACCGGCCGACACGACGTCGCCAGCCTTGATGTGCCACTTGGTCAGCGTGCCCTCTTCCATCGTGGGGGACAGCGCCGGCATCAGAATGTCCGTCACGTATCAGGCCTCCACGTAGACGTCGGTGTAGAGCTCGGACGGATCCGGCTCAGGGCTTTCTTGAGCGAACTGCACAGCTTCGGCCACGATGGCCTTCACTTCGTTGTCGATCGCCTTCAGCTCTTCCTCGGTCGCCTTGGCGGCGGCGAGCAGCATCTTGATATGGTCGATCGGGTCGCGGGTCTTCTTGACCTCGTCCACCTCTTCCTTGGTCCGGTATTTGGCGGGGTCGGACATCGAGTGGCCGCGATAGCGGTAGGTCTTCACTTCAAGGATATAGGGGCCTTCGCCGGCGCGGGCGCGGGCGACGGCGCGGGCGGCGGCGTCGCGCACGGCCAGCACGTCCATGCCGTCGACCTGTTCGCCCGGGATGCCGAAGCTGGCGCCGCGCTGGTACAGCTCGGTCGTCGAGGACGAGCGCTCGATGCTCGTGCCCATGGCGTACTGGTTGTTCTCGATGATGTAGATGGCCGGCAGCTTCCACAGCTGGGCCATGTTGAAGCTCTCGTAGACCTGGCCCTGGTTGGCCGCGCCGTCGCCGAAATAGACGAAGCTGACCGAGTCGTCGCCGCGATACTTGCCCGCGAAAGCCAGGCCGGTGCCCAGCGCCACCTGAGCACCGACGATGCCGTGGCCGCCGTAGAATCCGGTCGGCACGTCGAACATGTGCATCGACCCGCCCTTGCCGCGCGCCGAGCCGCCGATACGGCCGGTCAGCTCGGCCATGACCTCATTGGGATCCATGCCCGCGGCCAGCATGTGGCCGTGGTCGCGATAGCCGGTGATGATCTTGTCGTAGCCCTGCTTGACGCTCTCTTGAACGCCGACGGCCACGGCTTCCTGGCCGATGTACAGGTGGCAGAAGCCCCCGATCAGGCCCATGCCGTACAGCTGGCCAGCGCGCTCTTCGAAGCGTCGGATCAGGACCATCTCGCGATAGAAACGCAGCAGGTCTTCCTTGGAAGCCTGAGGCGTATTCGGAATCTTGTCGCCCGCGCTGGGCGAGTTTTTCTGAGCGGCGGCTTTCGCCATCCGGCATCTCCCGGCTTACACCCCTGTATCAGGGACTCTTATCGTTACGGAAAGGGGCTTTAGCAGCCTTCGTTCCCGAAACCAAAGCAGCCGGCTACGCTGTAACAATAGTTCAGGAGGCGCGCGTCGCCTCAGAGGCGCGTCCTGCGGGGCCGTTCAGCCGCACGACATAGTCGCGCGGGTCAGCGAAGCCGATGACCGCCCTCGCCCGCTCTTCCAGCAGGTCCCTGGAAAGGCTCTCGGTGCGCAGATACCGGACACGCACCTCCAGATCCTGACGCTGCTCATTCAGGCGGGCCAGCTGAGCCTGGCGCTTGGCCAATAGGGCGTCGCGTTCCGAACCGCTTAGCAGACCGCGCTCACCCGTCAGGGCCTGCACGCCCAGATAGGCGATCAGCAGCAGCAACAGCACGGTCGGCAGGTATGGCTTCATCTGCTCGGGCACAACGGACGCTCCTTCTGAGCGCGCACAAACACGGTGACCTATCAGTGACCGAAAATGCCTAACGAACCGTAGCTTGGCCGTAATTGCGAACGCCGCCCCCGAGGTTCGGAGGCGGCGCCCGGCGCATCGTTGTGATGAGGCTTATTTCAGCAGCATGCCGTCGCCGAAATAGGCGGCCTGGTCGCCCAGCATCTCTTCGATGCGCAGCAGCTGGTTGTATTTCGCGGTCCGGTCCGAACGGGCCAGCGAGCCGGTCTTGATCTGACCGCAGTTGGTGGCCACGGCCAGGTCGGCGATGGTGGAGTCCTCGGTCTCGCCCGAACGGTGCGACATGACGGCGGTGTAGCCCGCACGGTGGGCCATATCGACGGCGTCCAGCGTTTCGGACAGGGTGCCGATCTGGTTCACCTTGATCAGGATGGAGTTAGCCAGACCTTCGCCGATGCCGGCGGCCAGACGGCGCGGGTTGGTCACGAACAGGTCGTCGCCGACCAGTTGCACCCGGTCGCCCAGACGGTCCGTCAGCAGCTTCCAGCCGTCGAAGTCGTCTTCGGCGCAGCCGTCCTCGATCGAGACGATCGGGAAGCGCTCGACCAGGTCGGCCAGGTAGTTGACCATGCCCTCGGCGTCGAAGGACTTGCCCTCGCCGGTCAGTTCATACTTGCCGTTCTTGAAGAACTCGGTCGAGGCGACGTCCAGCGCCAGGTGGAAGTCCTCGCCCGCCAGATAGCCGGCCGCCTGACCCGCCTTGGTGATGAAGGTCAGGGCTTCGTCGGCCGAAGCCAGGTTCGGGGCGAAACCGCCCTCGTCGCCGACGTTGGTGTTGTGACCTGCATCCTTCAGCGCCTTCTTCAGAGCGTGGAAGATTTCGGCGCCCATGCGCAGGCCTTCCGAGAAGCTCTCGGCGCCGGTCGGCATGATCATGAATTCCTGGATGTCGATCGGGTTGTCGGCGTGGGCGCCGCCGTTGATGATGTTCATCATCGGCGTCGGCAGGATGCGGGCCGAGACGCCGCCGATGTAGCGGTGCAGCGGCAGGCCGGCCGAAATGGCGCTGGCCTTGGCCACGGCCAGCGACACGCCCAACATGGCGTTGGCGCCCAGGCGCGACTTGTTCTCGGTGCCGTCCAGTTCGATCAGGGCATCGTCGATGCGGCGCTGGTCCTCGGCGTCCATGCCGGACAGGGCGTCGAAGATTTCGCCGTTGACGGCGTCAACCGCCTTCTCGACGCCCTTGCCGCCCCAGACGTCCATGTCGCCGTCGCGCAGCTCAACGGCTTCATGCGCGCCCGTCGAAGCGCCCGACGGCACCGCCGCGCGGCCGAAGCTGCCGTCTTCCAGCATCACATCCACTTCAACCGTCGGATTGCCCCGGCTGTCGAGGATCTGGCGGGCGACGATGTCGACGATGTCGGTCATGAAAGACACTCTGTAGTGAATGGTGGGAGTTGTTCGAGGCGTTTAGCCCGACCGTGCGGAATCTCCAACCGCCGCCCGCGATCAGGAACATCCCTCGACATACTGAATGCTGGGCCCGCCCGCGTGAATGAAGGCGACCTTGCCGTCCTGACCGATCTCGAAACGCAGGCCGCGGGCAGCGGGGTCCATGACGTGGGTGTTCAACAGATCGTTTCTGCCCGGCCAGATGGTGACATAGGCGGCCGGCGCGTCCTGATACTTGTGAGGCGTCACTTCGGCGGCGGCGCCGTAGAGAGCCTTCACCTGCTCGCCGTCAGAGCCGACGCCGATCCCGGTCTCGGTCTTCACATCCGATCCCTTGATGGCGGTCAGGCGCGTCAGGACGCCCTGCTCCAGCATGACCAGAACGCCCTTGGGGCCGCGCGGCGGCTGATACTGACGGCATTCCGAAGGCTCGGCGTCGGCGGCGTTTGCGGGAGGCGGGCCGACGGCGGCGTCCACCTCAGCCTGGGTCATGCCGATTCGGAGCGGCCCATACCCTTGAGGCGTCAGAACATCCGCAGCAGCCGTCGGGGCCGCTGGAACAGAAACAGGGGATTCGGCTTCAGGCGTTTTGGCGGTTTCCGGAGCGTTGCAGGCGGCCAAGGCCAACAGGGCGACGGAACTGAGGACGGCGTTACGGATCATGAATGGCGCTCTTTCTGGGACACGCCGGCCATAACGCACGAAAACGGCGCGCGATGTCATCGCGCGCCGTCAAAACTTTCGCCCGGCCGAAGCCGGTCAGACCCGAAAGACTTAGTCTTCCTGCTGGGTCAGGACCTGACGGCCTTTGTACATGCCGGTCTTCAGGTCGATGTGGTGCGGACGACGCAGTTCGCCGGTGTCCTTGTCTTCGACATAGGTGTTGGCGCCCAGGGCGTCATGAGCGCGACGCATGTTGCGACGCGAGGGGGAAGTTTTGCGCTTCGGAACGGCCATGTCCGTCTCAATCTCTAAGTCGGTGCGCCGGTAAAGACGCGAAAACAACAGCGGCGGCCCCCCGATAAGAGCCGCCACGCGAGGCCGGGCTTATGCATGAAGACGCAGCCGATTTCAAGACCCTCGGAACCGTCAGTTCCAATGGCCGTCAAACCCTTGCCGTCAGGCTTTGCGCCACGGCCTCGCCGATGGCCAGCGAGCTGGTCAGACCGGGGCTTTCGATGCCGAAAAGCGCCATCAGCCCATCGATTCCGTGATTCGCTGCGCCGTGAAGCTGAAAGTCAGGCTGTGGCTCGCCCGGCCCGTGCAGCTTGGGCCGGATGCCGGCGTAGTCGGGCGTCAGCCGCTCGACTGTCACGCCCGGCCAGAACCGGCGGATGTAGCGGGCGAACTCCTCCGCCTTGGCTGGATCGACGGAATAGTCCTCAGTTTGGACATAGGCCAGATCAGGGCCGAACACGCCCTGCCCGCCCAAATCCTTGCGGTAATGGGTGCCCAGCGCGCCGGGAATGGGAGGCGGATAGATCAGGCGATTGAACGGCGCCGCGCCGGTCAGGCGGAAGTAGATTCCCTTGCCCAGATGACGCGCGGGAACATCCGTGGCCGGATAGCCCTCGATTCGGACCGCGACATCCTGAGCCGACAGGCCGGGCGCAGTGATCAGAAGGCGACTGGTCAGGGTCATCGCCCCCTCCCCGCCCACGCGAATTGAAAAGCCGCCGGCCGGCAGGCTTTCGGCGCCTTCGAACGGCGCCGAGACGACGACCGAGCCGCCCGCGTCCTCGATCTCGCCTTGAAGGGCCAGCATATAGCCATGGCTGTCGAACACCCCGCTCTCGGGCGACAGGATGGCGGCGTGGGCGTTCAGTTCCGGCTCCAGCGCCCGCGCCTGCGCGCCGGTCAGGTGCTCCAGGTTCTCGACGCCATTGGTCACGGCCTGCTGGAAGATGGCCTCGATGCCTTCGACCTCGGCTTCCTCGGTCGCCACGACCAGCTTGCCGCACTTCCAGTGATCGACCTTGCGACTCTCCAGGAAGTCATAGAGGGCGCGCCGCCCTTCGACGCAGAACTTCGCCTTCAGCGAGCCGGTCGGGTAGTACAGCCCGCCGTGGATCACCTCGGAATTGCGCGAGGAGACGCCCTGGCCGATGTGCGCCTCCTTCTCCAGGACCAGCACCGTCAGGCCGCGCCGCGACAGCGCCCGTCCGCAGGCCAGCCCCACAGCCCCCGCGCCCACGACCGTCGCATCGAAGTCGAAAGGCGCGCCCATGGTCTTTACCTCTTGCCGTAGAGGGCCTTGGCGCGGCCCTCGAAACACTGGATCAGCTTGTCGACCGCCCGGTCGAAGTTCGCCTGAAGCATCATGTCCAGCATGCGCGACTTGAAGGCGAAGTCGATAAAGAATTCCAGGCGCGTCCCCTGGGGGTGGGGATGGAACTCCCAGCGGTTCTTCAGGTGTTTGAACGGGCCGCGGATCAGGCCGACCTCGACCTTGGGCGCATGGACGTCATGGCGGACCCAGGTCGAGAACTTCTCGGTCAGGAAGGCGAAGCCGACGCCGGCCTCGGCGTCCAGCAGATGCAGGCCCGGCGCCTCGTCGCGCACGTTCCAGACGCGCATGGAGGTGATCCACGGCACGAAGTCGGGATAGGCGCGCACGTCCGCCACCAGGGCGGCGAGCTGTTCCGGCGCATAGGGCAGAATGCGCGTTACGCGATGGACGGCCAAAGGATCAGCGGCCGTTCCGGGACGACAGCTGAGCCTCGCGCGCCGCCTTCAACCGGGCGAAGTCGTCGCCCGCGTGGTGCGACGAGCGCGTCAGCGGCGACGACGACACCATCAGGAAGCCCTTGGCCCGCGCGATCGCCTCATAGGCCTTGAACTCTTCAGGCGTGACGAAGCGGTCGATCGGGGCGTGCTTGCGCGTCGGCTGCAGGTACTGGCCGATGGTGATGAAGTCGACGCCGGCGGACCGCATGTCGTCCATCACCTGCATGACCTCTTCCTTGGTCTCGCCCAGACCGACCATGATGCCCGACTTGGTGAACTGGTTCGGGTCGCGCTCCTTGACCATCTGCAGCAGGCGCAACGAGTGGAAGTAGCGGGCGCCCGGCCGGATCTTCAGATACAGGCGCGGAACCGTCTCGAGGTTGTGGTTGAAGACGTCGGGCGTGGCGTCGATCATCACCTCGGCCGCGCCGTCCTTGCGCAGGAAGTCAGGCGTCAGGATCTCGACCGTGGTGTTCGGCGCCTGCAGGCGGATCTGTCGCACCACCTCGGCGAAGTGGGCGGCGCCGCCGTCCGACACGTCGTCGCGGTCCACCGAGGTGATGACGACGTGGTTCAGGCCCATCTGGGCCACAGCCAGGCCGACCTTGGCGGGCTCTTCCGGGTCGAGCGGTTGCGGCAGGCCGGTCTTGACGTTGCAGAAGGCGCAGGCCCGCGTGCAGGTGTCGCCCATGATCATCAGGGTGGCGTGCTTCTGGCTCCAGCACTCGCCGATGTTCGGGCAGGCGGCCTCTTCACAGACCGTCACCAGCCCCTTGGAGCGCACGATCTCCTTGGTCGCGTTATACTGGCCCGAGCCGGGCGCCTTCACGCGCAGCCAGTCCGGCTTTTTCAGCACGACCGAATCCGGCCGGTTCTGCTTTTCCGGGTGACGAAGCTCGGACGGCTTCTTCTGCAAGGTGTCGATCAGCGTGACCATTGTCGGTGGTCTGAATCCTGTTTTCGAGGGCGGCCGGATTTCCGATGCTATGTCGGCTTTCCGCAGTGCAAACGCAAGGCACACTGCGTTTCAGTCCGACGCCGGAACAGCCTCACGCGGCGTTACGCATCTTTTCAAGCAGACCTTACGTCACTAGGTTCCGGCCTCTTGTAACCGAGAGGGCCGTCTTTAGAGCCCTCCGAAGGAGGACGTGCTTGCTGCGGGCAGCCCTGGACCCCAAGGTCTATGAAGAGACCCTGTTCGACGCGCTGGTCGATGCGCGCGCCCGCTATGGCGACAAGGAGATTCTGGAGGACCAGGATCGCCACCCCCTGACCTATACAGGCCTGATCCGCGCCGCCTTCGTGCTGGGCCGCAAGATCGCCAAACTGACAAAGCCGGGCGAGCGCGTCGGCGTGCTGCTGCCGTCCAGCGCGGGCGTGGTGGTGACCTTCTTCGCCCTGCACGCCTTCGGCCGGGTGCCGGTCATGCTGAACTTCACCTCGGGCGAGGCCAATCTGAAGGCTGCGCTGAAGACGGCGGGCGTCAAGAAGATCCTGTCGGCCAAGCGCTTCGTGACCCAGGCCAAGCTGGACGACCTGATGGAGACCCTCGGCGAGGTCTCCGAGATCGTCTGGCTGGACGACATCCGCAAGACGATCGGCCTGGCCGACAAGCTGTACGGCCTCAGCGCCGGCATGGCGCCCAAGCGGTTTCGCGTGAAGACCGACCCGGATTCGGCAGGTGTCGTGCTGTTCACCTCGGGCAGCTTCGGCGCGCCCAAGGGGGTGGTGCTGAGCCAGAAGAACCTGGTCGCCAACGCACGTCAGGTGGCGGCCCACATCAACCTGGACCCCGACTGGGTCATGTTCAACCCTCTGCCGACCTTCCACTGCTTCGGTCTGACCGGCGGGGTGCTGCTGCCCCTGTTGCAGGGGCTGAAGGCGTTTGAATACCCCTCTCCGCTGCACGCCAAGCAGATCACCGACCTGCTGCCCCAGGTGAAGGCGTCGATCCTGTTCGCCACCGACACCTTCCTGAACCAGTACGCCCGCGTGGCCGAGGCCGGCGACTTCGCCACCCTGAAGTTCGCCGTGGCGGGCGCCGAGAAGGTGCGCGAAGAAACCCGCGCCGCCTTCGACGCCAAGTTCGGCGGCCTGACCCTGCTGGAAGGCTACGGCGCGACCGAGGCGGCGCCGGTCGTGGCCGTGAACCATCCCGACCGCAACCGGCCGGGCACGGTGGGCCAGATCCTGCCGGGCATGGAGTACCGGATCGAACCGGTCGAGGGCATTGCGGTCGGCGGCCGCCTGTTCCTGCGCGGCCCGAACGTGATGGAAGGCTATATCTCGCCGAACGACCCGGACAATTTGGAGCCTCTGGCAGACGGTTGGCACGACACGGGCGACATCGTCGACATCGACGCCGAGGGCTACATCACCATCTTGGGGCGCGTGAAGCGCTTCGCCAAGATCGGCGGCGAGATGGTGTCTCTGACCGCCGTCGAAGGCATGGCCGGCGCCGTCTGGCCGGTTGGCCACCACGCGGTGGTCGCCATCCCTGACAGCAAGAAGGGCGAGCGCCTGGTGTTGGTCACCGACGTCGCAGGAGCCGAGAGCGCCCAGCTGACGGAGTGGGCCCGCGAGAACGGAGCGCCCGAACTGGCCGTGCCGAAGCGGATCATCAAGGTCGACAGCATTCCCGTCTTGGGCACGGGCAAGACCGACTATGTGACGATCCAGAAGCGGGTCGAGGATGAATTGAAGGGCGCCTGACAAGGCGCTTGCCGTTCGCCGCCAGTGTCATAACCTCGACGGTTCGGTCCCGCTCTCGGGACGCCACGACCGAGGAGACTTCATGGCTCGACGTTCGACATCCTTGGCCGGCTGGGAGCCGCATTTCCTCAGCCTTCTCAGACTTGTCTCCGGCCTGCTGCTGCTTCAGCACGGCGCGCAGAAGGTCCTCGGCTTTCCCCCCGGCGGACGCGGCGGCGGGATTGACCTGTCGACGCTGGCGGGCTGGTCCGGACCAATCGAACTGGTCGGCGGCGTGCTGATGGTGCTGGGCCTGTTCAGCCGCCCGACCGCCTTCATCCTGTCCGGCTTCACCGCCGCAGCCTACTGGATGGTGCACGCGCCGCAGAGCCCCTACCCCATCAACAACGGCGGGGAGCTGGCGGCCCTCTACTGCTTCGTCTTTCTGTATCTGGTCTTCGCGGGGCCGGGGCCGTGGTCTCTGGACAGCGCCCTGCGCGGCGGCCGACGCTGACACGCGCGACGCGGCGTCCGGTCAGCCGATCCGGACGCCCGTCATCGAGATCGAACCGCCGTCGATCACATCATTGAAGAAGCTCAAGGGCTCGCCGGGCGCCTGCTGGGCGGCGACATAAAGCAGCGGCAGATAGTGCTCGTCCGTCGGCACGCTGAGCTGCGCCTGTTCGGCCAGATGGACCCAGTCGATCAGGGCGTCATGGTCGCCGGCCATGAAGGCGCGTTTCACCGCCTCATTGAAATCGACCGCCCAGTCGTACGGCTCGCCGCCCGCCCGCTTCCACGTCCGCAGATTGTGCACGAAGTCGCCCGAACCAGCGACGATCACGCCTTCGTCCCGCAAGGGGCGCAGGCGCTTGGCCAGTTCATAATGACCACGGGCGTCAATGGTGCGATCCAGCGACAGTTGCACCACGGGCACGTCGGCGTCGGGCCAGACGTGCGCCAGCACGGACCAGGTTCCGTGATCGAGGCCCCACTGGGTTGTCTGCACGGCGCCGGTCAGTTCCGACACGCGACTGGCCAAGGCGGGAGACCCTGGCGCGGGATATTGCATGGCATGAAGTTCAGCCGGAAAGCCACCGAAATCATGGATAGTTTCCGGTCGTTCCTGCGCCGTCACGCCCAGACCCTGCGTCTCCCAGTGAGCCGAGATCATGACCACGCCTGTCGGCTTTCCGATCTCCTGCCCCAAGGTCCGCCAGGCGTGGGCGAAAGGGCCGCCTAGAGCGTTCATGGGCGAACCATGACCAAAAAAGACTGCGGGTTGGCGCATGATCTTAACCGTGCTGCTTCTTGGGCGTTACGGCTCCGGGGAGAGTGAAATACGATGCTTATACAGCAACTGTGTTGGTGCCTAATCTAGGCGCTCTATCCGGAGCGGCAAGAGGCTCCATCAAGAATCCTCCAGGCCGATGGGGCAGATGCGCTGATAGAACGCCGGCTCGCCCGGAACCCGCGCGCCTCGCGACAGCAGAAAGCGATGCTCGACCACCATGGCCTGCTGTTCGATGTTCAGGCCGATCCATTCACAGCGGTCATCAACCGGATAAGCGTAGGCGCCCGGCCCGTCGCCCGCCTTCAGCTTGCCGGTCAGCAGATTGACGCCGTTCTGCGCCTGCCAGACATGAACCAGTTCGTGGATGAAAACCGCCTGCGTTCTTAGCGGCGCCTGCGACAGGTCCGGCGCCAGCGTCGCACTGGGCCAGACGATCCAGTGACGTCCAAACCAGCGCCCCGGCACGAAGGCGCGATCGAACGGCCAGGGCGAGCCCAGAAAGCGGATGTCGTCCAGCCGCAGGTCGCGTCCGAACACCTCGCGCGCCAGCGCCGCTTCGCCGTGCGCCAAGGGGCGGATCATCGACCGACCCACTCCCAGTGCCAGGGCTCATAGACGTAGGGCACGAAGCCGAACCGCCCGGCGTTCTTGACCAGCCAGCGATAGGTCGGCGTCTGGCTCATGTGGCGGCGGCTGTGAACATCGGTGGAATCGACCCCCATGCCCTGCAGGTGGCCGACATACAGATCCAGCGCCGTGCCGGTCCGGTGGGGCGAGCAGACGGCGCGGCGCAGGCCGTCGCAATTGCCGTCGCGCGCGCATCTAGAGGCGTCGGCCTCCGGGTCGCGAAAGGACGAGAAGACGCGCAGCAGTTCCGGCTCGGCGGCGATCTCGGGGACTTCGGCGCGCGCCGCCGCGGCCATCGCGCGATAGGCGTCCAGCACGTCGCGACGCAGCAGGCGCGTCAGACGCTCGGCGTGTTCCTCGCCTGTCGTCAGATAGGCCAGGTCGGAGACGGGCGGCGGATCAGGGCACTCTCCCCTCACCCGCGCCATGACAAAGGGCCGCCGCTCCTGCCACAGGCCCCGCAACACCTGAAACGTCGCCTGATCGAAGCGCCCGCTGGCCGCCAGTCCGTAACGCCCCTGAAACCCCGCCAAGGCCTCCGCGAACCCTGCCGATGTCGGATCGCAGGGCGAGCCGACCTCATGCTGGATCAGCGGCACATAGGCTTCCCAGCCCAGTTCCGACGGCCCGAACGGAACCCACTCAAGCGCATAGAGAGAGATGGCGTTCGCCTCGGCCGTATCGTCCCAGGCGCCGGGCGCCCGGTCGCAGATCTGGGCGGTCGGTGCGGGTTCGGGCGCCTCGGCGTAAGCCTGTCCGGCGACGGCGGCGGCCAAGGCGGCGATAACGAAGGCAGACGCTTTCCACATGCCCGCAGCAGGCCTCAGGATGAGAGTCGCCGCAAGCCCTCGCGGTCTTCGCGCCTGCGCCGAAAACCTGCATGCTGAGGATTGCGGCCGACTCGCGCCGCGACCGGGCTGTGACCGCATGACCGCAACCGCCGCGCCTTCGTCCGCCACAGCTGCGCCCGACGCGCCGCGCCGCTCCAACGCCATCCTGGCCGCCTTCTCAGGGCCGTGCCTGCCGCTGGCGGCATTTGGCGTGGCCCTGCCCGTCACCCTGCCGGAGTTCTACGCCACCCATGTCGGGATCGAGATGGGCATGGTGGCGGCTGTCTTCATGGCGGTGCGGCTGATCGATATCGTCTTCGACCCCTTTATCGGCTGGGGCATGGACAGGACGCGCACGCGGCTGGGCCGCTATCGCCCATGGATGGCCGTGGCGACGCCCATCCTGATGCTGGCCGCGCTGATGATGTTCGTGACGGTCCAGCCGGGCGCCGGGCCGATCTACCTGTTCGCCTGGCTGCTGGTGCTCTACCTCGGTTTTTCGATGGGAACGCTGGGCCAGCTGGGCTGGGCCGCCGTTCTGGCGCCTCAGTACGACCAGCGCAGCCGCGTCTATGGCTGGTGGCAGGTGTTCAACATCATCGGCGTGATCCTGATCCTGATCCTGCCGACCATCGTGGTGAAGACGGGCCTGGGGGACTACGTCGACGGGGTGCGTATCATGGGCTGGGCCATCATCATCGCCCTGCCCCTGACCATCGGCCTGGCGATGGCGGCCGTGCCCGAGCCGGTCAACGCAGGCGCCGCGCCGCACGGCGGTCCGCGCGCCTATCTGGCCCTGTTCAGGATGAAGACGGTGCGCAAGCTGCTGATCGCCGACCTGCTGCTGGGCATTGCGCCGGGCATCACCGGGTCGCTGCTGTTCTTCTTCTTCGGACAGATCAAGGGTTACGACCACACCCAGGCGTCGCTGTTCATGCTGATCTACTTCATGGCCGGGCTGGTAGGCGCGCCCATCTGGGCCTGGCTGGCGACCCGGATCGGCAAGGATCGCGCCCTGGCCGTGGCCAGCCTGATCTTCGCCGTCTTCTACGTAGGCGCGACCTTGGTTCCAGGCGGGAACTTCGCCCTGACGGCGGTCGCCATGTTCATCGCCGGCCTGCCCTATGCGGCGGGCCTGTTCCTGCTGCGCGCCATGATGGCGGACGCCGGCGACGAGGTGCGGCTGGAGACGGGCGTGGACCGCACCGGCCTGATGTTCTCCATTCTGTCGGCCACGACCAAGATGGGACACGTCTTCGCCCTGCTGCCCTACGCAATCCTGCCCTTGGTCGGGTTCAAACCTCTGCCGGGGCCAGAGGGGAACAGCGACTTCTCGCTGTTGATCCTGCAGATCCTGTTCATCGCCGTGCCGGGCCTGCTATTGGCGGCCACCGCCTGGGTGCTGAAGGGCTATCCCCTGACCGCTCAGCGGCACGATGAAATCCGCGCCGCCCTGGCGCAAAGAGACGCCGGACACGCCTGAATGACCCATCCCGTCGACCGCCTGAAAGAGATCATGGTTCGCCTGCGCGATCCGAACGGCGGCTGCCCGTGGGACGTGGAGCAGACCTTTCAGACCATCTCCCCCTATACGATCGAGGAGGCCTATGAGGTCGCCGACGCCATCGAGCGCGGCGACATGGACGAGCTGAGAGTCGAACTGGGCGACCTGCTGTTCCAGGTCGTTTTCCACTCGCGCATGGCCGAGGAGGCCGGACATTTCCGGCTGGAGGACGTGGCCGAGGCTATGGCCGACAAGCTGGTCCGGCGCCATCCGCACGTCTTCGGCGACGAGGCCGCCAAGGCCACCGGCCCGGCCCAGAAGGCCCGCTGGGAAGACATCAAGGCCGCCGAGCGCAAGGCCAAGGAACAGCATGGCGTGCTGGACGACGTGCCGGTCGGCCTGCCCGCCCTGACCCGCGCCGCCAAGCTGACCAAGCGCGCAGGCCGCGTCGGCTTCGACTGGCCCTCGACCGACGAGGTGTTCGACAAACTGGCTGAAGAGGTCGAGGAACTGCGCGCCGAAATCGCGGCGGGCGACAAGGACAAGGCGCGTGAAGAGTTGGGCGACCTGCTGTTCGTGGTCGCCAACCTGGCCCGCAAACTGGAAGTCGAACCGGAAGACGCCCTGCGCGCCGCCAACGCAAAATTCGTGCGTCGCTTCGCGTTCATTGAAACCGAGCTGAAAAAGGACGGCCGTACGCCGGAACAGTCCGACCTGCCAGAAATGGACGCCCTGTGGGACGCCGCAAAGGCGGCCGAGCGAGCCTGAGCTAGATGTAGCGCAACTCCTGCAGGTCGATCTCGCGGATCAGCTTGCGGGCCGTTTCTTCATCAATGAGCCGTTGGCGGCCGAGGCGGACCAGTTCCTCTCGCTCGGCGGCAAGCCCTGCCAGTCGAAGGCGGCGCTCGATGTCATCGGAGCGGCGAGCCTGGACCACGGCGTCATCCTCCATGCTGGCGCGCATGTCGATGCGGTGCCGATAGACCTCCATGACCCGTGTCGCGGTTTCGGTGTAGAAGTCGGGGTCCGCCTTGCCCTCGGCCATCAAGTGCTGGGCGTCCTCGATGGCGCGGATGGCGGCCCAGGCGGCGGCGACACGAGAGCGGTTTTCCTCGGCCTCATGGTCATCCTCGGGCGGCAGTTGGACGCCTTTCAACAGGCGCGGCAGGGCGATGGTCGCCAGCACCAGCGAGACGATGATCACGCCCGCCGCCAGAAAGATGGCCAGGTTGCGCGCCGGCATCGGCGACCCGTCGCCCAGATACAAGGGCAAGGTCAGGATACCGGCCAGGGTGATCGCTCCGCGCACGCCCGCCAGAGACATGACCGCCACGAGCCTCAAACCGACCTTGGGCTGGGCGCGACGGCCCTTGCGGCGGAACAGGGTCAGCTTCAGCGAGGTCCACACCCAGACGAAGCGCAACGCGGCCAGGGCCGCGACGATGGCGAAGACGTAAACGGCCAGCCACCATAGTTCGCTGTGCTGGGTCGTGCGGATCACCTCGGCCGCGCGCGCCATAATGGAGGGCATCTGCTCGCCCAGGATGACGAAGATCAGGCCGTTGCCGACGAACTGGACCGTGTCCCACACCACGGCGCGGCGAATGCGGGTCGCGGCCAGGGCCGATCCCTGCCGCTCGGCGAAGCTCATGGTCACGCCCGCCGCCACCGCCGCCAGGATGCCCGAAGCATGGATGGTTTCCGCCGCCAGATAGGCCGCGAAGGGCATCAGCAGGCTGATCAGGATCTGGCCGCCGACATCCTCGCCCCAGCGACGGCTGATGAAGGCCTTCACCAGCCCTATAGCCAGGGTGACGCCGATGCCGACCGCCACGCCCGCCAGAGCCAGCCAGGCGAAGGTCCCAAAAGCGCTGCTCAGGGAAAAGGCGCCTGTCGTCGCCGCGATCACGGCGATCCGCATGCAGGTCAGGCCGCTGGCGTCGTTCAGCAGCGATTCGCCTTCCAGGATGTGCATCAGCCGCTTGGGTATCGGCGCCCGCCCAGCGATGGCCTGGACGGCTATCGGGTCGGTCGGCGACAGGATGGCCGCCAGGGCGAAGGCCACCGCCAGGGGCATGGTCGGGATCATCCAGTGGATCAGAAAGCCCAGCCCCAGAACGGTGAAGACCACCAGTCCCAGCGCCAGTTCCAGGATCACCACCCGGTCGCGGAACAGCGCCTCCTTGGGGATGCGCCAGCCGTCCACGAACAGCAGCGGCGGAAGGAACAGCAGGAAGAAGACGTCCGGCTTCAGATCGACCGACTCGCCGGTGATCAGCACCACCCCGGCCCCCAGCGCGATCTGCACCAGAGGCAGGGCGATGCGCGTGATGCGAGCCACCCATCCCGACAGCACCACGGCCAGCAACAGGAAGAGGATGGTCTCGATCAGGTGCATGACGGGATCAGTCGATCACGTCCGGATACAACCGTTCAAGTCGCCCCAGCGCGGCGGGATGCAGTCGAACCGTCAGATGGACCCGGCCGTCATCATCCGTCTCGCGCCCCGTCACCCGGCCGTTGGCGTAGAGCCACGCCAGCAGGTCGCCGCGATGCGGTTCGACCGTAAGCTGCGTCTCGGGGTCGTCGTCGATCAGGGCTGCGATGGTTTCGCGAAGCGCCTCGATCCCCTCGCCTGTCCACGCGGACACAGCCACCGCCGATCCCTCGCGCGCCAGACGTTCGGCCTGACCGCCCACGGTTTCCCGCGTCTCTGGTTCCAGCAGGTCGATCTTGTTCCAGACCTCAAGGATGCGGCGCGTCTTGCCTTCCGGCGTCGGGATCTGCTCCAGCACCGTCTCGACGTCCTTGGCCTGGGCGGCGCTGTCGGGCGAGGCGATGTCGCGCACGTGCAGGATCAGGTCCGCCTCGCCCACCTCCTCCAACGTGGCGCGGAAGCTCTCGACCAGTTCGTGCGGCAGGTCGGAGACAAAGCCCACGGTGTCGGCGATGATGGCCGGACGCCCCTGCGGCAGGCGGATGGTGCGCTGGGTGGTGTCCAGGGTGGCGAACAGCAGGTCCTTGGCCATCACCTCGGCCCCGGTCAGCCGGTTGAACAGCGTGGACTTCCCAGCATTGGTGTAACCGACCAGGGCGACAGACGGGAACGGGACCTGTTTGCGCGCCTTGCGGTGCAGGCCGCGCGTGCGGCGCACCTCTTCCAGTTCGGCCTTCAACCGGACGATGCGGTCGGCGATCATCCGCCGGTCCAGCTCGATCTGGGTTTCGCCGGGACCGCCGACGCCGCCCGTGCCGCCGCGTTGGCGCTCCAGGTGGGTCCAGGTGCGGACAAGGCGCGAGCGTTCGTATTCCAGCCGGGCCAGCTCGACCTGGAGGCGACCTTCACGCGTGCGGGCGCGACGGCCGAAGATCTCGAGGATCAGCCCGGTCCGGTCGATGACCTTGATGTCCCAGAACCGTTCCAGGTTGCGCTGCTGCACCGGAGTCAGCTGGTCGTCGACGACGACCGCCTCGGCGTCGGCCGCCAGGATCAGGGCCCCGATTTCTTCCAGCTTGCCTCGTCCGATCAGGGTGGCGGGCGTGACGGAGCGCAGGCGAACGATCTCCTGCGCTCGGACATCAAGATCCAGCGCCTGGGCCAGGCCCACGGCTTCTTCCAGGCGTTCGGAAGCGTGGCGCGCATTGTCGCCGCGACGGTCGGGATGGATAACGACGGCCCGGATCAGCGGGACGGCGTGGTCAATGAGTTTGGAGGTCAATCAGTCTTCTTCGGCGTCGGGCTCGTACAACTGCACGGGCGCGGACGGCATGATGGTCGAGATGGCGTGCTTATACACCAGTTGCGACTGGCCGTCCCGACGCAGAAGCACACAGAAGTTGTCGAACCAGGTCACAATGCCCTGAAGCTTGACGCCGTTCACCAGGAAGATGGTCAGCGGAGTTTTCGTCTTGCGGACGCTGTTCAGGAAGGTGTCCTGAAGGTTCTGTCGTTTGTCTTGCGACATGGCAGGTTGATCCTGTTCTTGGTCTTTTTCATCGGCAGGGAGGCCGAGGCGGACGCGCCGCCCGCGTCAGCGACCTTAGCCACCCCCTCGCCGGTGCGGCAACGCCTTAAATGGCCTCGCGGCGCGCCTGTTCCAGATAAATCTCGCGCAAACGGGTCGCCACCGGGCCGGGCTTGCCCTCGCCGATGCGGACCCCGTCCAGAGACACGATCGGCATGACGAAAGAACTGGCCGCCGTGACGAAGATTTCACGCGCGCGCTTGGCCTCCTCGACGCTGAAGGCGCGCTCTTCCAGTTCGATGCCTTCCGCCTCCACCAGCTTCAGGATCGCCGCGCGGGTGATGCCGCGCAGGATGTTGGCTTGAGTGTCGCGGGTCCGCAGCTTGCCGTTCTCGTCAACGATCCAGGCGTTGGTCGAGGAGCCCTCGGTCACCATGCCCATTTCGTCGAACAGGATAGCCTCATAGGCCCCGCGCTCGCGAGCCGCCTGTTTGGCGATGGCGTTGGGCAGCAGGCCGACGGTCTTGATGTCGCAACGGCCCCAGCGCAGGTCCGGATGCGTGACGCCTGCCGCCCCCTTGGCCGCCAGGGCTTCGCCCTTCTTCAGGTCGATCGACTTGGCGGTGATGATGACGCTGGGCGCCACGTCTGTCGGGAAGGCGTGATCGCGGGGCGCCGTGCCGCGCGTGATCTGGATATAGACGATGCCGTTGCGCACCCGGTTCCGGCGGATCGTCTCGCGCAGCACGATGCCCAGCGACTGGGCCGACATGGGAATGTCGATGCGCAGCTCGGTCAGGCTGCGCGCCAACCGGCTCAGGTGGCCCTGATAGTCAGCCAGCCTGCCGTCAAACACCGACCAAACCTCATAGACGCCATCGGCGAACTGAAACCCGCGATCCTCGATGTGAACCACGGCCTGACCGTGCGGCTGATAAACGCCGTTTACATAGGCGACCCTGGACATCAGGCGCCCTCTCCTTCTTCGTCTCCGCCGCGTGCGGGCGACACGCCCAGCGACTTAAGCTTGCGATGCAGCGCCGACCGCTCCATGCCGATGAAGGCGGCCGTGCGCGAGATGTTGCCGCCGAAGCGCATGATCTGCGCCGACAGATATTCCCGCTCGAACACCTCCCTGGCTTCACGCAGCGGCAGGGCGATGATGCGATCGGCGCTCAGCGAGGCGGGGCTGGCGGACGACGCCACCTCCTGCGGCAGCATGTCCGCCGTTATCGGCTCGTCCGCCGTCCCGGTCGCCAGGATCAGCAGGCGTTCGACATTGTTGCGCAGTTGTCGGACGTTGCCGGGCCACGGGTGGACCTGCAGCACAGCCAGGGCGTCATCGGCGATGCGGCGATGCGGCAGCCCCTGCGACGCGGAAAGGTTATCGACGAAATACTCGACCAGTTCGCTGATATCCTCGCGACGTTCGGACAGCGGCGGAACGCGAATCGGCACCACGTTCAGGCGGTGGAACAGGTCCTCGCGGAAGCGCCCTTCGCTGATCTCCAGACGCAGATCGCGCGAGGTCGAGCTGATGACCCGCACGTCGACCTGAACATCCTGCTCGCCGCCGACGCGGCGGAACCGCTGCTCGACCAGAACGCGCAGGATACGGCTCTGGCTCTCGCGGGGCATGTCGGCCACGTCGTCCAGGAACAGGGTGCCGTTATGAGCCTGTTCAAAGACGCCGATCTTGCGCGGGCGCCCATCGCCGCCTTCTTCCCCGAACAGTTCCACGTCAAGGCGCTCGGGCGTCATCCCGGCGGCCGAGATCGCTACGAACTCGGCCCTGGCGCGCGGGCTGGCGTCGTGGATCTGGCGCGCGACCAGTTCCTTGCCCGAGCCCGGGGGCCCGGCGATGAGGATGCGGCTGTTGGCGGGCGCCACCTTGGAGATGGTGCTGCGCAGCGCCTGCGCCGCTACAGACTTGCCGATCAGGCCGGTGGGCGTCAGGGTCTGGGCGCGCAGGCGACGGTTCTCGCGCTTCAGGGACGCCGCTTCCAGCGCCCGCTCGACCACCACCACCAGCCGGTCGGACTTGAACGGCTTTTCGATGAAGTCATAGGCGCCGCGCTTCAGGGCGCTGACCGCCGTTTCAATATTGCCGTGACCCGAAATCATGACGACCGGCAGGTCCTCATCCAGTTCGCGCACGACATCCAGCAATTCCAGGCCGTCCAGTCCGCCGCCCTGCATCCAGATGTCCAGGACCGCCAGCGAAGGCTTGCGCGCCTTGATGGCGGCCAGGGCCTCGTCCGAGTTGGCGGCCGTGCGGACCGCGTGGCCTTCGTCCTCCAGCAGGCCGGAAACCAGCTCGCGGATATCGGCTTCGTCGTCGACGACCAGAATGTCGGCACCGGTGCTTTTCATGACGCCTCTCTTACTCCGCCGTCCGCATCGCGCTAGACGCGCGAGCGACGGCCTTATGATCCTGGCTCAGGGGGAAGGTCAGGCACACGCGCGCGCCTGACAAGGTTTCGGCGTCGGCCAGCTTCAGCTCTCCGCCGTGGTCTTCACAAATGCGCTTGACGATGGCCAGGCCCAGGCCCGTCCCCTTCTCGCGCGTGGTCACATAGGGCTCGGTCAGCCGGTCCCGATCCTTGGCCGGCAGGCCGACGCCGTCGTCCTCGATGACGAAGGACGCGAAACCGTCCTCGACCGTCAGACGGGCGATGATGCCCAGACCGGGCTCCGTCACCCCGTCCCGCTCGCGTCGACCGGCCACCGCCTCGCCTGCGTTCTTCAGGATGTTGGCGAGGGCCTGACGCACCATGCGACCGTCAGCCTGCATCACGACGTCCGGCAGGGGCTCGATCAGATCGACGCCGATATCCCCCGCCGCAACGCGCTGGGCGAACACCGCCTCGCGCAGCATTTCGGCCGGGTTCTCGCGTGAGAAACGAGGCGCGGGCATCCGCGCGAAGGACGAGAATTCGTCCACCATCCGTCCGATATCGCCGACCTGGCGGATAATGGTCTCGGTACAGCGATCGAAGACTTCGACATCCTCGCCGACCTGCTCGCGATAGCGGCGACGCAAGCGTTCGGCCGACAGCTGGATCGGGGTCAGCGGGTTCTTGATTTCATGGGCGATGCGCCGCGCCACATCGCGCCAGGCGGCGTTGCGCTGGGCCGTGACCAGACGCGTGATATCGTCGAAGGTCAGCACCATCTCGCCGCCCTGCCCGCCTTCGATCCGGACCCGCAGGCGCAGGGCATCGCCGTTGCGGTCGATGTCGATGTCTTCTTCGATATGGGCCTCGCCGCGCTCGGACAGCTCGCCCAATTCCGGCGCCACCTCGGCCAGCCGCCGTCCCTGCACATGCTCGGCGTCCAGCCCCAACAGATAGCTGGCGCTGTCGTTGATGGCCGAGATGCGGCGCTTGCGATCCAGACCGATGACGCCCGCGCTGACGCCCGACAGCACGGTTTCAATGAACAGGCTTCGGGCCTGAGCCTCGTCGGACGCGGTCTTCAAGGCGGCCTGCTGGGTCTTGATGTCCTGCGTCATGCGGTTGAACGCTTCGGACAGGACGATCAGCTCTGCCGGCGCCTCGGCATTGTCGACCCTTGCGTCCAGATCGCCGCCGGCGACCTGGTCGGCCGCCCGGACCAATCGCCCGATCGGCGCCGAAATCGAACTGGCCGCCGACATGGCTAGCCACACCGCGCCGACCAGCACCAGCAGGGCCGTCTCGAGATAGCTAAGGGCGAAAGCCGCCTGGATGCGGGCGCGGCTTTCCTCGGCCTCGCGATAGGCGGTGATGGATTCCTCGCCGTTGCGCATCCGCTGGATCAGGCCCGGCGCCAACGGGCGCACGACGTAGAGATAGGCGTCGCCATAGTCAGGCAGCGGATAGAGGGCGCGAACCGTGTCGGGGTTCTCCGTCACCGTCGTGGGGGCCACCTCGCCGCCCGCGACCGTCTCCAAGGCTTCGCGGGGCGGCGCGACATAAGGCGGGGCCCCGGGCCGCTCGCCACTGGCTAGCACGCGGCCGTTCTCGTCCAAGATATAAAGCGCCGGATAGCCGAAGAAGTCGCCGATCTGAGCCAGGGCGCGGGAAAACTGGATACGGTTGTCGAACAGGCCCCGCACCCCGCCCAGTTCGGTGGACATGGTCTCCATGTCCGCCTCAAGTCCGCTGCCGACGTCGGCGACATAGGCCCGGCCGATCTCGGCCCCGTTCCTGACCGCCGACTGGACATTGGCGCTGAACCACTGATCGACGCCGCGGTTGACCAGGACCCCGAACACCAGGGCGATCAGAACGGCGGGCACGACCGAAACCAGCGAGAACAGGGTCACAAAGCGCAGATGCAGCCGCGCGCCCGGGTTGTAGCGGTTACGGAACAGGCGCAGCACCCGACCGCCGATCACAAAGGCCAGTCCGAAGATCAGGACCAGATTGGCCAGCAAGATGAACAGCACGGCCTGACTGGCCGCTGAGCGCGCATCTCCGCCGACGGTCGCGCCGGGCGCGATGGCGACCAGCCAGATCGCCGCCGCCGTGACGATGAAGGCGATCGCATAGGCTGTGCCGAACAGGGCGCGCGCCCGACCGCCAGCCAACCGCCCCCAGAGCGAAAGCTCCGAGTTGTGGTGATCAGCCGGGGCGGCGGGGTTCGACATCAAGCGATAGCTTCAACCACCTGTGGCTTATTTTCAACAGCCAAGTTGCGAGAATGCTTCACATCAAGCCACAGCGCCGTCAGCGCCTCCTCGACCTCCTCTGGCGTCTCCAGCCGGCAAAGACGCGCCTTGGCCGCTCGTCGCTCGGTTGGATCGGCCGGCCAGGGCGCCTGTTCGATGTACCAGCCCAGATGTTTGCGGAACATCTTCAGCCCCAGCGGCAGGCCGTAGAAGTCAGCCGACGCCCGCAGATGCCGGATGACGATCGCCAGCCGTTCCTCCCGATCCGGCTCGCGCAGTTGCGTCCCGTCGATCAGGGCGCGCTCCAGATGCGCGGCCAGCCACGGCCGCCCATAGACGCCTCGACCCAGCATCAGGGCGTCGGCGCCGGATCGCGCCAAGGCCTCGCGCGCCTGTTCAGCGGTGATGATGTCGCCGTTGACGATGACGGGAACGCCTACCGCCTGCTTCACCTCGGCTACCGCGTCCCAGTCGGCGATCCCGGTGTAGAACTGCTTGCGGGTGCGGCCGTGCACCGTCACCGCCGCCACGCCCAGCCCCTCGGCCCGACGCGCCAGATCGGCGGCGTTCAGACTGTTGTCGTCCCAGCCGAGCCGCATCTTGACCGTCACCGGCCGACTGACGGCTTGTACGACCGCCTCCATGATCCGCGCCGCCTGATCCGGCGTCCGCATCAGGGCCGAGCCGCAGGCGGCGCCGGTGACTTCCTTCGCCGGACAGCCGAAGTTCAGATCGATGATGTCGGCGCCGGCCTTCTGCGCCATACGCGCGCCCTCGGCCATCGCCTCGGCGTCGCCGCCGACCAGCTGGATCACCGTCAGCGGCAGGCCCCCGCCGACGGCGGCGCGCCGCACCACGTCCGGCCGCGCGCGCGCCAACTCGGCCGCCGCCACCATTTCGGTCGCCACGTAAGAGGCGCCCAGCTGCGAGGCCAGCACCCGGAACGGCAGGTCCGTGATCCCGGTCATAGGCGCCATCAGCACCCGCCCGTCGATCCTTACGTCCCCAATTTGCAGGCCAGTCTTCATACGGCTCCCTTAGCACCGAAGGCGCCCCCTCTCGTCAAGCGGAACCGGGACGCCTAGAAGGCCGTCATGGGATTCTCAGCGATTGTCGTCGCCGCCGGTTCGGGTTCGCGGGCCGGAGGCGCCAAGCAGTGGCGCGTCGTCGCCGGACGCCCGGTCATCGCCTGGTCGGTCGAGGCTTTGCTGAAGGCCGGCGCGCGTGAGGTCGTGGTGGTGATCGCCGCCGACGCCGCGCCGATGGCTCAGACGGCTCTGGCCGCGCTGTCCGGCTGGCGCGCCGTGCCCGGCGGCGCGACCCGGGCCGCCTCGGTTCAGGCCGGCCTGTCGGCGCTGACGGCGGATGACGCCGAGCCCGTGCTGATCCACGACGCCGCCCGGCCGTTCCTGAGCGCCGACATCATAGAGGCGCTGCTGCAGGGCCTTAAGGACGCCGACGGCGCCCTGCCCGCCCTTGCCGTCGCCGACAGCCTGCGTCGCGCCGAGGATGATTTCATTGTCGGCGGCGTCGATCGCGACAACCTCTGGCGCGCCCAGACGCCGCAGGCCTTCCGCCTGAAGACCATCCGCGACGCCTATGCCGCATGGCCGAACAATGAGACGGCGACCGACGAAGCCGCCGTGGTCGAGCGCGCCGGCGGCCGCGTCCGCTTGATCCCCGGCGATCCCCGCCTTTTGAAACTGACCTACCCTGAGGACTTCGCCATGGCCGAGGCGCTCGCCGCTCCCCGCACTGTCGTTCGCATCGGACAGGGCTTCGATGTCCATCGCTGGGGCCCCGGTTCGTCGGTCTGGCTGTGCGGGGTCGAGATTCCGCACGACCAGACCCTGATCGGCCATTCGGACGCCGATGCGGGCCTGCACGCCCTGACCGACGCTATTCTTGGCGCGATCGCCGACGGCGACATCGGCGACCATTTCCCGCCCAGCGACCCGCAATGGAAGGGCGCCGCCTCGGACCGTTTCCTGGTCTATGCGGCCGAGCGGGTGGCGGCGCGCGGCGGGCGCATCGTCAACGTGGACGTCACCCTGATCTGCGAGCAGCCCAAGGTGAAGCCTCATCGACAGGCGATGCGCGAGCGCCTGGCGGATCTGCTGAACTTGCCGCTGGACGCCGTCAGCGTGAAAGCGACCACCAGCGAGGGCCTTGGCTTAACGGGACGCGGCGAAGGTCTGGCGGCCCAGGCCGCCGCCTCGGTCGAACTGCCCGGCTAAGGCTTCAGACGCGCGCCAGTCCGGCGGCGGCTCGCTCAAGCAGGGTCAGCGCTGTGTCGTCGGGCCTCAACTGGGCCACCCCTACGTCCAGTTCCACGACGAATGGAGGGCGATCCTTGCCGGCGTCGAAGGCGGTGCAGGCGATGACGGCCGCGATCCGCTCAGCCGTGACGCGGGCCGAGGCTTCGTCGGCGGCGGGCAAGGCCAGTGCGAACGTCTCGCTCGACAGGCGCGCAGCGGTGTCCTCGACCCTCACCAGGCGCGACACCATGGCGCCGACCTGGGGCATGGCCTTCTCCAGCCAACCGCCCGCCCGCAGCTCGCCCAACTGCTGACGTTCCGCGACGCGCAGAACGCCCACAGACAAATGCCGCGAGCGCAGTCGGGCGCCGTCCGCCAGTCGGGCCAGATGCGAGGCGAAGAGGTCGCGGCTGAACAGCCCCGTCGCCGCGTCCATCAGTTCGCTGCTACGCACCGCATCCAGCGCCCGGCGCAGTCCCTGCTGGCGGCGATGGTTGCGCGCCAGCGCGACAATGCGGGCTGCGGCGTCTTCTTCCGGCGTGGTCGGATCGGCGACGTCGGCGAACCCCCGCCGGTAAAGGTCGCCCAGGGCCTCCCCCGCCTCCTCGTCCCGCAGGTAGAGCGTCAGCGGGATATGATAGAGACGCGTGTTGCGGCGCATTCCCGCAGCGATCGCCAAGGCCGGCGCGTGAGAGCGATCGCCCCACAGCACGGCGCCGTCGAACGCGCGCTCATGCAGATAGTCAAACGCAGTATATGGCGTCGGCGCCGCCACCACCTCAGCCCCCAACGCCACCAGGGCGTTAGAAAGCGCCAGGAAGCGACGATCTGCAGCACCAGCCGTCAGGATGTTCAGCGGCGCCGATTCCATGTCAGGCGCCGCCAGGTTGACGCCGTGCTGGCTGAACGTGGCCTGGCGCAGAACGAATTCTTCCTCCGCCACCGCCGCACGGGTCATCTGCTCCAGACGCATGGCCGCCTGAGCGGGGTGCGGAGCCTTGGACAGCGTCAGATCGCAGCCGTTGAGACCGGCCCCGCTCGGCGCGCCGACGCCGAGAATGGTCAGATAGCGCGCGTCGGTCGCGGATCGCAGCCGCGCGATCGCCGAGGCGTCCAGCAGCGACGTATCGACCACGGCGGCGTCAATCGTCAGGTCGTCCAGCGCCAGGACAGCCGCATCGAGATCGCGCGCGGTCAGGGTTCGCCAACCCAGTTGATCCAGGCCTTCGCACAGAGAATCCAGGGAGTCGTCAGCGCCGGCGACGACCAGCACGCGCGGATTGGGATGCAAGCAAGGATCTCCTGGCTTCGACCGGCCGCCCCCGCCGCCGTATCCGAGCCTTGGGGCATGATACCGGCGCAGCGGCCGCCCGCAATGGGCAAGGCGACATATCGCCGGGCGACGGATCAGGGGTTCCAACTTCATGCCGAATGGGGTTAATCCCCCCGCTTGTTCGACGACGAGGCCTTGGATTGACCCAGCCCTTACCGCTCGCGGACCTGCCCGTGCACATGGCGCGCCTCGCAGGCCGCGCCTTCGCCAGAAGCTGGGGCCGGGACGTCATGCTCTACACCGGCGGGGTTTCCTTTTTCGCCCTGCTGGCCCTGTTCCCGGCCATCGCCATCCTGATCGGCTTCTATAAGGCCGTCCTGACGATAGGACAGGTGAGCGAGCAGGCGGCGGCGCTGGCGGACGTCATCCCCTCGGCCGCGCGCACCCTGTTCCTGAACGAGATCGACCGCCTGGCCAATACTTCGGCGCGGACCGTGTCGCTGCAGAGCGCGATCGCCCTGGTGATCGGCGCCTACGCCGCGCATCGGGGCTTCAAGGCCTTGCTGGCGGGGCTGAACCTGATCCACGACGAGACCAAGCCGCTGGGCTTTTTCAAGTTCAACCTGCTGGCCTTCCTGGTCGCGCTTGCGGCCTTCGTGCTGTTCACCGTGGTGTCGGGCGCCGTCGTCACCTCGCGCTTGATGGAGCACGCCTATGTCGACCAACCAGGCGGCTGGATGACCCTGCCGCTCGATGGCTTGTGGCCCGCTCTCGGGCTGTGGCTGGGGCTGACCATGCTCTATCGATACGCCATGGCGCACGCCAAGCGCGTCGCCTGGAAGGCCGCCGTCATCGGCGGCCTGGTCGCCACGGTCATGTCCAGCTTCTTCTCGTGGCTGTGCACCATCTATGTCGAGCAGATCGTACATCTGGGCGCGACCTACGGCTCGGTCGGCGCCGTGGTGGTGCTGCTGATCTGGCTATCGTGGAACGTGAACGCCGTCTTCTATGGCGGCGCCTTCGCCACGGAACTGGAGATCGACTGGGAAAAGCGCGCCGCCCTGCCCCCGCCCGAGGCCTATCCCGATACGGTTGTCAGCCTGTCCGAGCGTCGCCGCTCTCGACAGTGATCTGAAGCACGCCGTCCGACTCTTCGATCCCAATGACCTGACCGCCCAACTCCTGCATCAGGAAGGGTACGTCGATCCGCGCCATCGGATCGGTCGCCAGCAACGTCCATTGCTCGCCCGCGCGGGCTCCCTCCATCGCCTTGCATAGCCTCAGGCTGGGCACGGGACATTTATGACCGCGCGCGTCGACGACGATCGGGTCGCTCATCCCGCCACGGCGTCGTGCAACAGGCCCAAGGCCACGCGCACGCTTTCCAACCGCACTTGGTCCCGCCCGATGGCGCCGAAGCGCTTTTCAACATGGGCGACGGACCCGTCGGCCCGCGCGATGGCGAAGTGAACCAGGCCGACCGGCTTATCATCCGAGCCGCCGCCTGGCCCGGCGATGCCGGTGACCGACACCGCGACCTGGGCCCGCGAGCGCGCCTTCGCTCCCTCGGCCATGGCCCGCGCCGTCGGTTCCGACACCGCCCCGAAACGCGCCAGCACGTCCTGCGGCACGCCCACCATCTCCATCTTGGCCTCGTTGCTATAGGTGACGAAGCCCCGATCCACGACGGCCGAAGACCCCGCGATCGCCGTCAGGGCGCCCGCCACCAGCCCGCCGGTGCAGCTTTCGGCCGTAGCGATCATCAGACCAGCCTTGATCGCATGGCCGATCACCTTTCCAGCGGTCGCCTCGATATCCTGCGGCAACATGGGAATTCGCTCCATCCTCGAGTCGTCCTAGCCTCGACCTGCGGAATCACCCGCTCGAGGTCAAAAGCAGCGCATGACCGAACACGTCCTGTCCCCGGCGCATCGCAGGATCGACGCGATAACACCTGCCGCCTTCGCCGTCGCCATCTTCACCTCGGCCAGCCTGGTTTTCCTGGTTCAGCCGATGGCGACAAAGCTGGTGCTGCCGTTGCTGGGCGGATCGCCGTCGGTGTGGAACACCGCCATGGTCTTCTTCCAGGCGGCGCTGCTGGCGGGCTATCTCTACGCCCACCTGCTGCAACGGATACCGTCGGTCCGGTGGCAGGCCGTGACGCATCTGGCGCTGTTGACGGCGGCGGCCGTTTTCCTGCCGCTGAGCATTACTGAGGCGTTGGGGGATCCTGATCCAGCCGCCCCGATCGGCTGGCTGCTGGGAGCTCTGTTGCTATCGGTCGGCGCGCCCTTCGCCATACTGTCAGCCACCGCGCCGCTGCTGCAGGCCTGGTATGCGCGCGCTCGCGTCGGTCGCCCCGACGGAGCCAACCCCTATGTGCTGTACGCCGCCTCCAACCTCGGCAGCTTTCTGGCGCTTCTGGCTTATCCGGTCCTGATCGAGCCGCTGGCGTCCCTGTCCGGGCAAAGGATCGGCTGGACGGTGGGATACGGCGTCTTCGCCGCCATGATCGTGGTGCTGGCGGTCCTCCTGCCGCGCGGTCTGGGCGCCGCGCGCACCGCCGCCTCGGACGAGCGTAGCCCGCCAATCCCCTGGACGCGCAAGATTATCCTGATCCTGCTGGCCGCTACGCCCTCCAGCCTGATGCTGGGGGTGACTGCGCACCTTTCGACAGACGTGGCTTCGGCCCCCTTCCTGTGGGTCGCGCCGCTGGCGCTCTACCTGCTGACCTTCGTCATCGCCTTCCAGACGCGGCCGTGGATTCCTCTGTCCGTCAGCCTGATCCTGCAGGCGACCTTCACCGTGATGATCGGCGCCATGGTCGGCATGACGACAGGGCATTGGCTGATGCTGCTGGGGGCGCACCTGGCCGCCTTCTTCTTCACGACCCTGATGTGCCACCAGCAGTTGGCCGCCCGACGCCCGGCGCCGGACCGGCTGACCGAGTTCTACCTGTTGATGTCGCTGGGCGGGGTGCTGGGCGGGGCATTCACAGCCTTGCTGGCGCCGACGCTGTTCGAGACCGTGCTCGAATATCCGCTGGTCATGGTGCTGGTCTGTCTGGCGCGGCCGTGGCTGGGAGGACGTCCCGCCAAACATGAAGTCTGGCTGATGACGGCGGGCCTGACGATCGCCGTATCTGTACCGCTGCTGTTCGAGATGATGCGCTATGATGCATCGTTGCGCACAGTGTTCAGCGACTTCGGCCTGACTGCAACGGCGCAGATCATCCTCGGCGGCGCCGCCATCTGCGCCTTCCTGATCCGCGATCGCGTGCTGATGTTCACGGCTGTCGTCGCCGCCATGACGCTGTCGGCCCACTACATCGGCCGCGGTTACGACTGGAGCCTGTCCGAGCGCAGCTTCTTCGGCGTCATGCGTGTGGCAGTCACGCCCGACCCCAAGATGGGCGGCGACGTTCACGTGCTGATGCACGGCACGACCCTGCACGGCGCCCAGGCGCGCAACCCCGACTTCGCCTGCGCCCCGACCATGTACTATGCCGAGACCACGCCTCTCGGGCAGGCGGCCGAACTGATCCAGGCCCGCGGCCCGGGCGCCGTTATCGGCGTGGTGGGTCAGGGCTCGGGCGCAATGGCGGCCTATAAGCGCGCCTCGGATCAGATGACCTTCTTCGAGATCGATCCGATGGTCGACCGGCTGTCGCGCGATCCAAAGTGGTTCACCTTCATCTCGAACTGCGCTCAAGGCCCGGTCCGCACCGTCCTGGGCGATGCGCGGTTGACGCTGAACAAGGAAGCTCCCCGCTCCTACGATCTGCTGGTCATCGACGCCTTCTCATCCGACGCGGTGCCGACCCATCTGCTAACGCGCGAGGCGATCGAGGGCTATCTCAAGCTCCTGAAGCCGACGGGCGTCGTGGTGCTGCACCTGTCCAATCGCAACCTGGAGATCACCCTGCCCGCCGTCGCCGCCGCGCGCGAACTCGGCGCCACCGAACTGCACCAGATCTACATCGAGCACCCCGACGCCGCCCTGATGGCCGAAGCGTCGACAGAGGCCCTGGTCATCTCGCCTACGCCCGACGGTCTGGCCGACTTCAAGGCCGACGGTCGCTGGCGCAAGCTGGAGCCGACCGAAGTGCGCCCCTGGACCGACGACTACGTCAATCTGTTCGGCGCCCTTGTGCGCAGCATGAGGGGGCGCGCGGGCTAGGCCGCACCCGCCACCCGCGCCAGATCGGCGGTGATGCGCTCGGCGACCCTCAGACGGTCGTCGGGCGTGGGCCATTCGCCCTTCACTACGATCTTCTGGTCCGGCCGGATCTTCCAGAAGGCGTGGTTCTTCTGGATCAGACCCACCAAGCCCATCGGGTTGGGGAAGGTGTTGTTGCGCAGCGTCAGCACCGCGCCCTTGGGCCCGATGTCGATCTTCTCGATGCAGGCCGTCCGGCAGTTGGCCTTGACGCCGACGATCCGCAAGAGTTGCTGCGCCTCGTCCGGCAGCGGGCCGAACCGGTCGATCAGCTCGGCCGCGAGCGCCTCGCGATCCTCCATATTCTCCGCGTCCGACAGGCGACGATAAAGGCTGAGGCGAAGGTTGAGGTCCGGGACGTAATCCTCTGGAATCAATACAGCCGCGCCGACATTGATCGAGGGCGACCAGCCGCGATCCGGCGCCGCCTCGCCCTGCTCGCGCAGTTCGGCGACGGCGTCTTCCAACATCTGCTGATACAGTTCGACGCCCACCTCGCGGATGTGGCCCGACTGTTCGTCGCCCAGCAGATTGCCGCCGCCGCGCTGGTCCAGATCGTGGCTGGCCAGTTGGAAGCCCGCGCCTAGGTTGTCCAGAGACTGCAGCACCTGCAGCCGCCGCTCGGCCGACAGGCTCAGCGGCTTGGTCGGATCGGTCGTCAGATAGGCGAAGGCCCGCGCCTTGGAACGGCCGATGCGGCCCCGGATCTGATGCAGTTGGGCCAGACCGAACATGTCAGCACGGTGCACGATCAGGGTGTTGGCCGTCGGAATGTCGATGCCGCTCTCGACGATGGTGGTCGAGACCAGCACGTCATACTCCCCGTCATAGAAGGCGCTCATCACCTCCTCCAGTTGGGTCGGGCTCATCTGGCCGTGGCCGACGACGAACTTCACCTCTGGCACCTGTTCGCGCAGGAATCGCTCGATGTCCGGCAGGTCCTTCAGGCGCGGCGCGACGTAATAGGCCTGGCCGCCGCGATACTTCTCGCGCAGCAGGGCCTCGCGCACCAGCACCGGATCCCATGGCGTCACATAGGTCCGCACCGCCAGGCGGTCGACCGGCGGGGTGGCGATGATCGACATCTCGCGGATGCCCGACAGCGCCATCTGCAGGGTGCGCGGGATCGGCGTGGCCGTCAGGGTTAGCAGGTGAACATCGGCCCGCAGGGACTTCAGCTTCTCCTTGTGCTTCACGCCGAAGTGCTGCTCCTCATCGACGATGACGAGGCCGAGGTCCTTGAAGCCGACCTGATCGGCCAGCACGGCGTGGGTTCCGACGACGATCTCGAAGCTGCCGTCCTTCAGGCCGGCGCGCGTCTCGTTGGCGTCCTTGGCCGTGACCATGCGCGACAGGTGACGCACCTTGATCGGCCAACCGGCGAAGCGTTCGCTGAAGGTCTTGAAGTGCTGGCGGGCCAGCAGCGTCGTCGGACAGACAATGGCGACCTGTTGCCCCGTCATGGCGACGACGAAGGCTGCGCGCAGGGCGACCTCCGTCTTGCCGAAGCCGACGTCGCCGCAGATCAGACGATCCATCGGCGTGCCCTTGCCCAGGTCTTCCAGCACGTCGCCGATGGCGTTCAGTTGGTCGTCCGTCTCCTCGTAAGGGAAGCGGGCGCAGAACTCGTCGAACAGACCGGCGGGCGGCGTGATTGCGTCGGACACCCGCAGCGCGCGCTTGGCGGCCAGGGCGATCAGTCCTTCGGCCATGGCGCGCAGGCGTTCCTTGGCCTTGGCCTTGCGCGCCTGCCAGCCCGCGCCGCCCAGACGGTCCAGCTGAACCCCTTCGGCGTCTGTGCCGTAGCGCGTCAGAAGGTCAATGTTTTCAACCGGCAGGTACAGCTTGCTCTCACCGGCGTAGAGGAGTTCCAGGCAATCGTGCGGCGCCTCTTGGATCTCCAGCGTGCGCAGGCCCTCGTAGCGGCCGATGCCGTGATCCAGGTGGACGACCAGATCGCCCGCCGTCAGAGCCGAGGCCTCGGCCAGGAAGTTGGACGCCCGCCGCTTGCGTTTCGGCCGCGCCAGCCGGTCGCCCAGGATGTCGGTCTCGGAGATGACGGCCAGGTCGTCGGTCACGAAGCCGTGCTCGACCGGCAGCACCGCGCGCAGATAGACCCCCTCGGGCGCCACTTGCACGTCGTCCCAGTCGCGCACCGCCACGACGTGCGTCAGGCCGTGATCGCCCAGCATGGCGGCCAGACGCTCGGCCGAACCTTCGGACCAGGAGGCGAACAGAACGCGCTTGCCCTGCGCCTTCAGCGCCTCGGCGTGCTGGGCCACGGCGGCGAACAGGTTGACGCTGTCCTGCGACCGTTCGGCGGCGAAGCTGCGGCCCAGACGGCCGCCTGCGTCCTCGCCCGAACCGGCGGCCAGCGGCGACAGACGACGCACGGCGCGACCCGCCAGGGCGCTGTTCCAGTCGCCCTCGTCCAGATAAAGCCGCGCGGGCGGCAGGGCGCGATAGGCGGCCCCGCCCTTGCCGCGCGCCGCCTCCTTGCGCGCCTCATAGGCGTCGACGGTCAGGTTCCAGCGCTCTGCGCGCGCCTGCTCCGTCTGGCTGTCTAGGAAAACCGGCGCCGCGTCTGGCAGATAATCGAACAGCGTATCCAGCCGGTCGTAGAAGAGGGGCAACCAGTGCTCGACGCCCTGACGGCGCGCGCCCTCGCTGACGGCGGCGTACATCGGCTCGTCGCCGGGCGCGCCGAACAGGTTTAGATAGCCGCTGCGGAACCGCGAGATAGCGTCGGCGTCCAGCAGCACCTCCGACACCGGCGACAGGGAAACCGCCTTCAGCTGGCGCGTTGAGCGCTGGGTCTCGGGATCGAAGGCGCGGATCGATTCCAGTTCCGAACCGAACATGTCGAGGCGGACCGGCTCGTCGAAGCCTGGCGGGAAGACGTCGATCACCCCGCCGCGAATGGCGTATTCGCCACGCTCAGACACAGTCGAGGCCCGCATATAGCCGTTAGTCGAAACGTAGCGTTCCAGAGCAGCCGTATCGAGATCGGCGCCGACCTTGGCCGCGAACCCCGCGCCGGTCACGGCGCTGCGCGGCGGCGTGCGCTGGGCGGCGGCGGCGACAGTGGCGACCACCAGCAGCGGCGTCCTGTCCGCCGGATCGCGCGCCGCCAGCCGGGTCAGCGTCGCCATGCGCTGAGCGGCGACCGAAGCCGTTGGGCTCAGCCGGTCGTAAGGCAGGCAGTCCCAAGACGGATATTCAAGAACTTCAACATCCTTGTCGAAAAAACGAAACGCCTGAATGAAGTTTCCCGTACGCTGATAATCGCGCGCCACGAACAGGGCGGTCCCGCCCTGCGCCTTGATGCGATCAGCGACGATCAGGGCGTCTAGTCCCTCAGGCGCGCCGCCCAGCTCCATGTCGGCCCGCGCCGGCGAGCCGTCCATCAGCCGATGCCCTTGGCGACTTCGGCCGCCACGTGCTCGCGCATGAAGGCGCGGATGCGGGCGATCATCGGTCCGTCGAACTCAGGCGGGGTCGGTTCGCGCTCGATGATCCAGGCGTAGAGGTATTGATCCTCTTCATCCAGCAGGGTCTCGAGTTCGGTCAATTCGTCGTCGTTCAGCGTCGGCGCGACCTGGTCGGTGAACGGCCCCAGCACCATGTCGGCCTCGCGAAAGCCCCGGCGCCAGGCGCGGAAGGACAGGCGCCCCAGGCGCGTCTTGCGGTCGTCGGTGTTCTGGGCGTCCTCAGGACGTGCGTCGATATCGGCCACGCTGTTTCCTTGCCTGTCCGTTCACTTCGGTAAGAGGCGGATCAGATAGCGTTCCAGACGCCGCTGCGCCAGCTATGCTGCACCATCATGAGGCCCGAGATTCTCTTTCCCCTGTTCGCGGACGTCACCACGCTGAAAGGCGTGGGGCCGCGCAGCGCGCCCCTAGTGCAGAAGGTGGCGGGTCCGCTGGTGCGCGACGTGCTGTTCCTGTCGCCCAGCGGCGTGATCCAGCGGCGCCGCACCACGGCGATGGAGGCCGTCGATGGCGAGATCGGCGTTTTCGAGGTCGTGATCGACCGCCTGATTCCACCGCACAAGCCCGGGGCGCCGATCAAGGTGCGCGCTATCGACGAGACGGGCTTCATCCATCTGATCTGGTTCGCCGGGTCGCCGCGCCATATTGAGAGCCTCGCTCCGCGCGGGTCCCGGCGTCTGGTGACGGGCAAGGTCGAGCGCTTCAACAGCGAAGTTCAAATCGCCCACCCCGACTACATCCTGCCGGTCGAGAAGGCGGATGAGATTCCGTTGTCCGAACCCGTCTATCCAGCGACGCAGGGGCTGACCTCGCGCCAGATTCGCAAGCTGGCGCAGGGGGCGTTGGCCCTCGCGCCCGAGCTTCCCGAGTGGCAGGAACCGAACTGGCTTGCGGCGCGGCGTTGGGTCGGCTGGCGCGCGGCGCTGGAGACCCTGCACGCCCCGACGAACGAGGCCGACCTGACGCCGGACGCCCCGGTGCGCCAGCGTCTGGCCTATGACGAACTGTTCGCGCACCAGTTGGCCCTGGCGCGCCGCCGTCGCGCCCGCCAGATCACGCCCGCCGCCCGCATCGCGCCGGGCGAAGTCTCCGCCCGCCTGCTGGCCGCCCTGCCCTTCGCCCTGACCAGCGCACAGGAACAGGCCGTCGCCGAAATCCGCGCCGATCTGGCTTCCGGCGAACAGATGGGGCGGCTGCTGCAGGGCGATGTGGGTTCCGGCAAGACAGCCGTCGCGGCGCTGGCTTTGGCCGACGCGGCCAGCAGCGGCTTTCAGGCCGCACTAATGGCGCCGACCGAGATTCTAGCGCGCCAGCACCATGACAAGCTCTCGCCCCTGCTGGATCAGGCGGGCGTGTCCAGCCTGTTGCTGACAGGCCGCGACACCCCGGCCGAACGGCGCGGTAAGCTGGCCGCGCTCGCCTCCGGCGAGGCTCAGGTCGCCATCGGCACCCACGCCCTGTTTCAGGATGCGGTGCAGTTCCACCGGCTGGCGCTGGCCGTCATCGATGAACAGCACCGCTTCGGCGTGCGCGAGCGTCAGCGTTTGCAGGCCAAGGGCGACCCGCGCCTGGGCGGCGTCCACCTGCTGACCATGTCGGCGACGCCCATCCCCCGCACGCTGGAGCTGACGCAGTACGGCGAGCTGGAGGTAAGCCGCCTGATGGAGAAGCCGCCGGGCCGCACGCCTGTCACCACGGCCGTCCTGCCGCTGGCGCGTATCGGCGAGGTGGCGAAACGGTTGAAGGCGGCGGTCGAGGCGGGCGCTCAGGCCTACTGGATCTGTCCTCTGGTGGCCGAATCCGAAGCCATCGACCTGGCCGCCGCCGAGGATCGGGCCAACGACCTGCGCAAACTGCTGGGAACCGAGGTCGGCCTGGCCCACGGCCAGATGCCGGGGGCCGAGCGCGAGGCGGTTATGGCTGCGTTCGCGGCGGGCCGCCTGCCCGTCCTCGTCGCCACGACCGTGGTCGAGGTCGGCGTCGACGTGCCCAACGCCTCCATCATGGTGATCGAGCACGCTGACCGTTTCGGTCTGGCGCAGCTTCACCAGTTGCGCGGGCGCGTGGGGCGCGGCGCCAAGGCCAGTTCCTGCATCCTGCTGTATGGCGGCGAGGACGGCGCGCTGGGCGAGACAGCCAAGGAGCGGCTGGAGACCCTGCGCCGCACCGAGGACGGCTTCGTCATCGCCGAAGAGGACTTCCGTCTGCGCGGTGGCGGCGACCCGCTGGGCCTGAAGCAGAGCGGCTTCCCGGCCTATCGCTTCGCCGACCCGATCCGGCACCGCTCCCTGCTGCTGGCGGCGGCCGATGACGCGCGCCTGCTGCTAGGCCGCGATCCCGACCTGACCAGCGAGCGCGGCCAGGCCGTGCGCCTGCTGGAAGCCCTGTTCGACTGGAAAAACGAACGCCCCTCAGCGGACTGAGGGGCGTCGAAAAAAACTCGGCGATGTCCGAGCGATCAGCCCGCGCTGCGGGCGATGCGCTCGACTTCCTTGCGCACCTGGGCCTCGACGATGGCCGGCAGATTGGCGTCCAGCCAGTCCTTCAACATCGGGCGCAACATCTCGCGGACCATGGCCTCAACGGTGTTGCCGCTCATGAAGGGCATGTCGCCCGTGGCGGCGACAGGCGCCGGTTCCGGCTTCTGGAAGCTGGCGGCCAGGCCGGCGAAGGCCGAGGCGGCGCTGGCGGCGGCGCTTTCGCCGACCAGGGCGTCCGTCTCAGGCGCGGCGGCGACGGGCGCAGGCTCAGGTGCGACGACAGGGGCCTCGACCGGGAAGGGTGCTGCGTCGGCGACTTCCAGATCGCCGATGGCCTCAGCAGCCGGGGCCTCATAAGGCTCGGTCAGCTCAAGAACGTCTTCCTCGGCGGCCGCGATCGGAGCGGGCTCTGGTTCGGGCGCAGGGGCAGGTTCCGGCTCAGGCGCAGCGGCGGTCTCCGCCGGGGCGTCGTCTTCAGAAATAATCCGGCGAATCGACGCCAGGATTTCTTCCATCGTGGGTTCCTGAGCGGACTGGTCGGTCATGTCGGAGCCTTAAACCTCGGTGCTCGATCTCGGTGATCACCCGCTGAACCGGAAAGGGCGCAGGGCGAACGGGCGCGGCCGATACAGACTCGCCTCGCCCCTGCCCTGTCGTCGCATCAACCTCGGCCGGAATCAACGAACGTTTTCATCCGTCCGCGCGGGCGAGGCCTCAGCCTTGCGGCGCCGTGCGAACGACTTCGCCCTTCAACTGGCGGTCGACTGGCGCGTCTTCGGCGTCAGCAGCGGGCGTCACAGCCGGCGCAGCGACCCGGTCCAGCGTCTCCAGCAGGCCGTCCCACGGCAGAGCGCCGCGATTGCGGATGGCGTTGTAGTTGTCGGCCGGATCGTAGGCGTCGATAGCCGGGTCCAGGTTGGGCCCGCCCAGCCGCCCCATCGCCGCCAGCAGCTGAGCCTGAGCCACATATTCATTGCGGCGCGCGCTGGCCAGGGCGACCTCGGCGCTGCGCAGTTCCAGTTCGGCGTTCAGCACGTCCAGAGTGGTGCGCAGGCCGACCTGCGCTTCCTGGCGCACGCCCTCAGCGGCGACCGACGCGGCGCGGACGGCCTCCTGACCGGCGGCGACGCTGGACCTCGCCGAGGCGCTTTGAGCATAGGCCGAGCTGACCGCTTGCAGCACGGTGCGGCGCTGGCCCTCGACGTTGATCTGGGCGGCGTTGGCGCGCTCAAGAGCCTGCGCGACGCGCGACCGGTTCAGCCCGCCCGTGAACAGCGGCACCGAGACCGAAGCCCCTGCGGTGAAGCTGGTGCGGTCCGTCAAATCAAAGCCGGACAGGTCGTTGGCCGCACCGCCGTAGGAGGCCGTCAGGCGCGCCGAAGGCAGATATTCCGATCGCGCGGCGGCCACGTTCGCCTCAGCCGCCTGCTGGGCGTAGAGGGCGGCCAGAACGCCGGGGTTCTCAGCCAGGCCCACATCCATCGCCGCATCGAAATCCGACGGCAGACCCGGCAGGATCGGCAAGGCCTGAAGGTTGGACGGCGCCTGCCCCACCACGGCGGCGTAGGCCGCGCGCGAGACGGATAACTGCGCCTGAGCGCCGGCCAGGTCGGATTCGGATTGCGCCAGACGGGCTTCTGACTGGGCCACGTCGGTGCGGGTGATCTCGCCCACTTCAAAACGGGCGTTCGATTCGTCCAGCTGGCGACGCAGGACCTGGAGGTTCTCCTGGCGGATACGCAGGATCTCCAGATCGCGCACGACATCGGTATAGGCCTGGACAACCGAAGTCATCACCTGCTGCTCGACCTGACGCAGGTTTTCACGACCCGCCATGACGTTGGCCTCCGCAGCCGAAATGCCGTGCGACACCCGGCCCGCCGTCCAGATGTTCTGGCTCAGGCTGACGCTGGCGCTGGCGCCGTCGCTTTCGATCGTGCCGCCGCTGGTGGTGGTGCTGCCCGGCAGCGTGCCCGTGGCGTCCGGCACGCCGTCGCCGTTCGTATCGATCGTGATGGTCTGGCCGGGAATGGTCGTGGTCACGCGATCCGTGCGGGTGCGGCTGTAATCCACGCCCGCAGAGGCGTTGATGGTCGGCCGCAGCCCGGCGCGCGCCTGAACAATGGATTCGTCCAGGGCGCGTTGATTGGCGCGTTGGGCCAGCAGGGACGGATTGGTCCGATAGGCCAGACCGATCGCTTCCTGGAGCGACTCGGCCAGAACCGGCGTCGCCCCCATCGTCAGTGCGACCAGAGCGACCGAAGCGAGCGCGCGCGAGCGTTTCAACATGAACCTGTCCCTGCCTGACGCCCCCGTTCGGCGCGCCTGTAGTGCCTTCTAACGGCGTAGTTGGCGGCTAGCCTCGCCCGACGCCAGTTAAGTTTTTTTCACGCAGCGCGATGCCTGTTCCGTCGCGAAGCAGGCGTTAAAGCGCAAACGCCGGCGCCGGCGTCATTTCCGGCAGCAGGTCAGGCGCCGCATCGAACAGTTCGCGGCGCGACACGCCTTCACGGCCGCGCACATAAAGAACCGCCGCGCCGCTGGCGCCGTCGCGCTCCACCACGGCCAGACGGCCGCCGGGACGCAGGGCCGCGATCCAGGAATCGGGACGCTCGATCACCGCGCCTTCGCTGACGATCAGGTCATAACCTTCACCCTGCGGCTGGCTCAGCGGCGCGACCGCCGTCTCGACGCCGGCCTCGGCCAGGGCCGCGCCGACCACGTCGAACACGGCCGCATCTGATTCCTGAGCCGTCACCTGCAGGCCCATCTGCGCCAGCACGGCGGCCGCATAGGGGGCGGCGATGGCCAGCGCCTTCTCGCCCGAACGGGCGTCTAGCCCCTGCAGCAGCTTGGCCACATCGCGCGGCAGCATCAGGCGGCGACCGTTCACGATCTCCGGCTCGACGTCGGCATAGGCCGAGAAGGCGCGGTCAGGGGCGCAGAATCGCTCGCGCTGCACAGCGCCGATGGCGGCGTGCAGTTGGCGGTCGGTGACGTCGTTCACGCGGACTTGCGAGTCCAGCATCACCTTGCGGGCGGCGGCGAAATCCATAATCCGAAGTCCTTCAGGTCGGCTTAGGCGAAGAAATGTGACGCGCTTATAGGTCCGTGCGTTGCAGCGGACAATCCGATCTGATAGCTGACGGCCCTCGCGATGGCGGGGCCTCTGGAAACGGGGGCCACGGCCTGATGGCGGAGTGGTGACGCAGAGGACTGCAAATCCTTGCACCCGGGTTCGATTCCCGGTCAGGCCTCCATCGCGATGAAACATCGAGAAAGCCGTCCCTCGGGGCGGCTTTCTTGTTTTCAGCCTTCAGCCAACTTCGCCGTCGTGATGTGATGCAAGGCCACGGCGCTGGTGGCCGCCACGTTCAGCGAATCGAATCCTCCCGCCATGCGGATGCCGACGGGGCGGCAGCGCGCGATGATCTCCCCCGGCAAGCCCGGCCCCTCGCTGCCCAACAGAATCGCAGTGCGTGGCGCGGGCGCCAGCTCGGCCAGCGCCTGATCCGCCGACGGCGTCAGAGCCAGAACCTCAAATCCTCTACCCTGCAGCAGATCGACCATGGCCTCAGCGTCCAGTCCCGTCGCCATGGGCGTGCGCAGGACCGCGCCGACCGAAACCCGGATCGCCTTGCGGTAAAACGGATCGCAACAGGTCCGATCCAGCAGCACCGCCCCGGCTCCGAAGGCGGCGGCGTTACGAAACAGCCCGCCCATATTGTCGTGATTGCCGATTCCGCACGCCATCACGACCACGGCCCGCTCCGGCAGTCGATCCAGTAGAGCGCCCGGCTCGACCGGGTCCGGCTTGCGGCCTAGGGCGAGGACGCCCCGGTGCAGATCAAACCCCGCCACCGCGTTCAGAACCGCTTGAGGCGCCACATGGACGGGCACGTCGGACGGAAGACGCTCCAGCACCTCTCTCAGCCCCTCCAGCCGCTTCTCGGCGATCAGCACTGACACAGGCGCGCACAGCGACGCCCTGGACGCCAGGACGCGCAGAACCACCTCTCCCTCGGCGACGAACAGCCCCTGCCGCCCGGTCAGGTCGCGCTCTTTCACATCGCGAAAGGCGGCGACGCGGGGATCATCAGGATCGAAAACAGTGATCGGAGTCATGCTGACCCTTGTAGCGCAGGGCTTTGCGAAAAAATTTGGCGATTTCTGCGTTTTACCCGTTGCATGAATCGAAAAGGCGCTGCTATACGCCGGCCTCCCCCGAGGGGATGTTCCGCGGTAGCTCAGTGGTAGAGCAGCCGACTGTTAATCGGCTGGTCGTAGGTTCGAATCCTACCCGCGGAGCCACTCGGGGGATTGAAATCCCAAAACAATCTCACGACGAGACCGCAGCGCTCAAATGACGCCGCCGCCCCGTCTCCATGGATCCCCCTCCCTCCTCACCCCGCAACGCCGGTTGCGGTGACGAATCGCTGTTGGAGCCCGTGCTATAGGCGCTGCTTAGGACGACTCCGCTCCTCCCGAGGGACCTCATGGCGCGACAACCCAGGATCTCGGCCAGACTGTCCGCAGCCAACCTCGTCCATCTCGGGGCGCCTCGCCTGGCGGACCTGCTGATCGAGGCCGGCGCCGGGAACGCCAATCTCAAGCGCCGCCTTCGTCTTGAACTGGCGGCCGAGGCCGGTCCCGACCTCCTCGCCCTTGAGATCGACAAGCGCATCGCCGCCGTCTCCGTCGCCCGCACGCGTGTATCCTGGCGCAAGCGCGGCGAACTGATCGATGATCTGAACACGCACCGCGACATGATCGTGGAGCGCCTGGCGCCCGAGGCCCCGGGCGAGGCGCTCGCCGTCCTCATTCGCTGGTTCGACCTCTATCCTGGCCTGGCCGCCCGCGTGAAGGACACCAAGGGGGAACTGCCCGCCGCCTTCGAGGCCGCCGCGCCGGATCTCTTCGCTCTTGCCGAGACCGTAGACGATCATGCATTGCGCGACCTGATCGACGCTCTGGGCCGACGTCCGCAGGATTACGCGCGCTGGGTCTTAGCCGCCGGCGAGGCCCTCGGCCCGCTTACGGCGCGTCGGCTGCTGGCCAGTCTGGACGCTTCGGCCACGAAAACCCCGTCGGGCCGCAACCTGCTTCGCCGCCTGGCGGACAAGGCGGAGGACCTCGACCTCTGGCTCTCGCTCGTCACGCCGGAGCAGGCCGGGTCGCCCGACATCGCCGCCGACATCGCCCGCCGTCTCCTCGCCGCGGGACGCGTTGCGGAAGCCCGCGCCGCCCTTGAAGGCGCCCTCACCCCTTCACCGCTCAACCGTCGCTGGACCTTCGGCCACAATCCGACGGACGGCGCCCCGCGCCTGACCCCGGCCTGGGAAGCCGCATCCATCGACGTGCTCGACGCCGAAGGACACCGCCAGGAGGCCCAGGATCTGCGCTGGAGCCTGTTCGAGCGCGACCGGTCGGCGCCCGTTCTTCGCGATTACCTTTCGCGACTGCCCGACTTCGATGATGTCGAAGCGCTGGACCGGGCGTTCGCCTACGCCGCGGCTCATCCGGACTTCGAGGCGGCCATGCGGCTGCTGATGGATTGGCCCGCCCACAGGGAGGCCGCGGCGCTCGTTCTGGCGCGTCCCCGTGAAGCCCGGCTGCCCCGACCACAGTCAGGCGACTGGAAGGCGCGCCTGGCCCAGCGTTATCCCGAGGCCGCCGAAGTCCTCACAAACCAGTCGCCTTCCCCGTCCCTGAAGAAGCTCCGGCGGCCCTCGGGCCATTGAGAATAGCCGGCAGAAAGGGTCGTTGCCGGTCTCCGCAAGAAGCCGCCTCGCTCGGCCAATCCTCACGCAGCGGTTTGAGACACACTCAGAGAACTTCGAACAATCCCGCCGCGCCCATGCCGCCGCCGACGCACATGGTGACGACGGCATAACGTTCGCCCCGCCGCTTGGCTTCGATCAGGGCGTGGCCGACCATGCGGGCGCCCGACATGCCGTAGGGATGGCCGATCGAAATGGCGCCGCCGTTGACGTTCAGCCTATCATCCGGAATGCCCAAACGGTCGCGGCAATACAGCACCTGGACCGCAAAAGCTTCGTTCAGTTCCCATAGGCCGATGTCGGAGACCTTGAGGCCGAAGCGTTCCAGAAGACGCGGCACGGCGAAGACTGGGCCGATGCCCATCTCGTCCGGTTCGGTGCCCGCCACGGCCATGCCGACATAGCGACCGAGGGGCTGCAGACCGCGGCGCGCCGCCTCCCCTGCCTCCATCAGAACACAGGCCGAGGCCCCGTCTGACAGCTGGCTGGCGTTGCCCGCCGTGATGATGCCGCCCTCGATCACGGTGCGCAGGCCCTGCAAGCCCTCCAGCGTGGTGTCGGCGCGATTGCCCTCGTCCTTCTCCAGCGTGACGTCGCGATAGGAGACCTCGCCCGTGGCCTTGTCCACGACCTTCATGCGGCTGGTCAGGGGGACGATCTCGTCGTCGAACTTGCCCGCGGCCTGGGCCGCCGCCGTGCGCTGCTGGGATTGCAGGCCATAAGCGTCGCACGCCTCGCGCACGATGCCATAGCGCTGTGCCACCACCTCGGCGGTTTGCAGCATGGGCATATAGGCGTCCGGTGCCTGGGCCAGAACTGAAGGGTCCGTGCTGACCCGCAGGGCCGCGTCCTGGACCATGGAGATGCTTTCCACGCCGCCCGCCACGACGATGGGCATCTGGTCGGTGATGATCTGCTTGGCCGCCGTGGCTATGGCCATGAGGCCGGAGGCGCACTGCCGATCGATGGTCATACCCGCCACGCTGACGGGGAAGCCGGCCGCCAGCGCCGCCGTGCGGCCGATGGTGTGCTGCACGCCCTGCGGCAGCGCCGAGCCGATGATGCAGTCGTCGATCTCAGCCGGATCAATACCGGCGCGGGTGACGGCGGCCTTCAGCGCATGGGCCATCAGGGTCGGCGACGGGGTGTCGTTGAAGGCCCCACGATAGGCTCGGCCGATCGGGGTGCGGGCGGTCGAGACGATTACGGCTTCACGCATGGCGGGTCCTCACTTGGCAGGGGTGTTGAAGGCGGGCGAACAGGTTTCAGTCTGCGGCACGGATGGAGCAATCAACCCGATATTCCAGAACCACGCCAGATCTCCGGCGGCCCGCAGGCGACAGACCACCTCCTCATGTAGGTCGTAACCGTTCTGGGTGTTGACGCGGGCCAATGGCCTGTCTTCGAGGGCCAGATAGGCGCGTGCGTCGCCATAGGCGGGCCAGTCGGTCTCTCCCTCAGCCAGAGGGCGGCCCGCCTTTACGAAGCTGGCCCAGTAGCGGGTCATAGCCTGGGACAGTCCGTCTTCGTCCGGGGTCGCAGGCGGGCGCGGCCAGTAGGCGGGCAGGCGATCGGCTGTCCCGAACACGTAAGGGATTTCCGAAGCGTGGAAGGCCCGCAGATTACGGGCCTCCTGGGCCGGGTAGCCCTGATCCCAATAGTAGAGATAGCTATTTAGCCCGACTTTCTGCTGTCCCTCGACCAGCCGTTCGGCGCTCCAGCCATACAGACCGTCGCGCGTGGCCGCCAACATGGAGGCGTCGAGGTCGTCCCCCGGATACAGGTCAAGGAAAGGACCGGCCAGGTCGCCATAGCGGGTCCGGATCTCGCGGACCCAATCCTCCTGGCTCTCGGGCTTGGGCGGCAGGAGAATCCGCAAGGAGCGGATTTCACCCTCATTGAAGCCCGCCAGAACCGGCGCCTTAGCCTGTTCGCCCGCGTCGATGACGTCGATCACCTGCTTGGGCAGGATGTGGCCGTCCACAGTCCCCATGGGGAAGTAGCCGGTCGCCGGCAGCTTGGCCAAAATCTCGTCGGCAGAGAGGGCGCGAAGCTCGTCAGCCGTCTGGGCCCCAAGCGCCGTGGCCACGGTCGTCCCCGCCAGCTCAGAGTCCGGCCAGCCGACATAGGGCGTGTCGCGCAACACAGGCGAGGTGATCATATAGGGGCTCTGAGCGATGGCGCCGTGGAACAGCCCCTCAGCCCTGGGCGAGGTCATCAGGTACATGACGCTGAGCGCGCCCGCGCTCTCGCCCGCGATGGTCACGCGACCGGCGCCCCCGCCAAAGGCGGCGATGTTGTCCCTGACCCACTCCATGGCCGCAACCTGGTCCAGCAGACCATAGTTGCCGGAGATGTTCTCAGGCGTCTCGGCGCTCAGCGCCGGGTGGGCCAGCCAGCCGAACACGCCGAGGCGATAGTTGATGGTGACGACGACCAGCCCCTCGCGCGCCAGGGCGGCGCCGTCGTAAAAGGGCTCGTGCCCTGCCCCCATGCTCAGCGACCCGCCGTGGATCCAGACCATCACGGGCAGGTCCTTGGCGCCCTCTGGCGCCCAGACGTTGAGATAAAGGCAGTCTTCGCTGATGGCTTCATAGTCCGCGACCGGCGTCTTGGCCTGCATGCACGCCGCGCCGAAGCGTGTGGCGTCCTGCACCCCGTTCCACGCCTCCACCGGCTGAGGCGCGCGCCATCGCAAGTCGCCGACGGGCGGTTTTGCGAAGGGAACGCCCTTGAACACGGCAAGGCGGCCCTCGACCTGACCCCTGACCTGACCGGCCGTGGTCATCGCCACCGGCGAACCGGCCAGGGCCGTCGCCGGCAGCAGGGCCAGCGACAACACGCCCGCGACAAGGAAAGATCGAAGACTGCTCATCTGCATCCTCAGATACCGGGGCCGAAACCGGCCTTGCCCAGTTCCAGCTTCGACTGGTCAAAGGCTTGATGGGGGACGATATCGTTGGCCGGGTCGATCAGCTCGTCGAACCGTTCGACCAGGATCTCAGCGATATCCTCGGCATCGGCCGGCACGTGGATGCCACGAGTCATGGAGATACGTGCGGCCTCAAAGCTCTTGGCTCCGGCGCAGATGATGGTGCGGTTGGGCGCATCGGCATGCACAAGCGCCAGCACGGCCGGCGAAACGAACTCTGGCCGGATCAGGTCCACCGTCTCCTGAGGCATCAGGCCTTCCATCATCTGCGTAGCGGCGGTCGGCGCCAGCGCATTGACGCGGATGTTGTAGCGCTCGCCTTCCAGCCCCAGCGTCTGCATGAAGCCGACCACGGCCATCTTGGCGGCGCTGTAGTTGGCCTGGCCGAAATTGCCGAAAATGCCCGACGACGAGCTGGTCATGACGATCCGGCCATAGTTCTGGGCCCGCATGATCTCCCAGACCGCCTTGGTCGGAATGACCGAACCCATGACATGCACATCCAGGATCAGGCGGAACGAGTCGAGGTCCATCTTGCCGAAGCTCTTGTCGCGCAGGATGCCGGCGTTGTTCACCAGAATATCGATCCGGCCCCATTGCTCATGGGCCGACTTGACCATGGCGTTGATGAAGGCCTCGTCCGTGACGGAGCCGATGGCGGCCATCGCCTCGCCGCCCGCGGCCTTGATCTCGGCCACGACCGCGTCTGCGCCGGCGCCCATGTCGTTGACGACCACCTTGGCCCCGCGCTTGGCCAACAGCAGGGCGTGGGAGCGACCCAGGCCGCCGCCGGCGCCGGTCACAATGGCTACCTGGCCGTCAAGTCTGATCACGAGGTTTCTCCATTGTCGTAAAGCGGCCAGCCAGGCGCCCCGTCCCGGCTGGCCGCGCCGTCACTCGGCGCCGGCCTTGCGGGCGTCCAGAGCGGCGATGATTTCCGCGTGGCGCTTGCGTGTCAGGCGATAGCCAAACAGGAACAGCGGCGCGAGGAAGGCGATCAGGGCAGGCAGCGGGCCGGACGCCAGCGCCAGCTTGGTCAGGACCTCGCTGGGGATCACCAGATCCGGACGCGAAGCGATGTCCGTGGGGAAGCGGATCAGGTCCAGCGCCACGCCGGCGATCAGGCCCCCGACGCCCGAGGCCGCCTTGAACGCCAGCGTCAGACCCGAGAAGAACAGCCCTTCGCGGCGCACGCCGAACAGATACTCATGCTCGTCCGCGGTGTCGGCCATCATCGACTGGAAGCCGACGCCGCCGACCATGATGGCCGTGCCCATGAGCATGCCGTTGATCAGCAGCACGATAGCCGCCGCGTCCGGCGTCAGTTTCACCGGCGACAGGACCTGGTAAAGCGGCGGCCAGAACAGCAGGACGGCAATGGCGAAATAGGCGATCAGCGACAGCGTCCGCTTCTCCATCCGACGCAATATCAGCGTGCTGAGCGGCGCTCCCAGGACCGGCCCCAGACAGGCGCTCAGCAGGATCATCTGGATAGCCGTCGTATCCAGCCCCCAGAAGTAGCGGCTTGAATGCAGGGCCAGCGACGAATGGGTCGAATAGGCCAGAAAATACAGCAGCACCGTTCCGAACAGCAGCATGAAGGAGCGGTTGCGCTTCAACTCCTTCATCTCGCGGAAGAAGCCCAGCAGCAGGTTTTCCTTGCTCTCCTCCGGCCCATGCAGGCGGGGCTGAACCGACCAGACCGAACGAATGGCGATCATGCCCGCCAGGAACATGGCGAAGGCGCATGTCCAGCCGAACGGAACATAGTTTTCGCGCTCCAACATCCCCGTGGCGCCGGACATGAAGACGCCCAGACCCAGGACCACGCCGAGCAGGATGCCGGCGTTCTGGAACGACAGGCGATAGGCCACGATGCTGGCCCGCTCCGTATGGTTGTCGGTCACCTCGGCGCCGACGGCCGTATAGGGCAGCACGAAACCGGACAGGGAGACCCGCAGCACCACCAGACAGACGGTGGCGTAGATGAACTGCGCCGCTCCGGTCAGGCTTTCGGGCATGGAGAACAGCAGGCCGAACGACAGGACGAAGGGGATCAGGCCCAGCGCCATGAAGGGCACGCGGCGGCCATAGCGGGATTTCAGCCGGTCGCTGGCCAGGCCGATGGCCGGATCGGCCACCCCGTCCACCAGCAGAGCGATCATCTTGGCCAGCCCGGCCATGGTGCCGCTCATGCCGCAGACGGCCGTGAGGAAGAACAGCAGGAAGAAGCCGAAGCCAGCGACGACAATGCCGTCGGCCAAGGCTCCCGAACCGTAGGTGAGTTTGAAAACGCGTTTGAGCGGCTGGCTACGCAGCGCCGCCCGTGTCGCTGGATTACTCGTGTGACTCATGCCGCTCCCCACATGCTTTCGCCCCGAACTCCACGGCCAGACGCGCCTAGCGCCCGGCCCCGTTGAGTGCGCCATAGATGCCTTGCTGGAACACCGGCAGGGCCTTGCGCCCGGCGGCGCCGCGCCCCGTGGCGATCGTCGAGCCGCTGTTGGCGGAAACCGGCACCTGGTGCTGGATCAGGAAGATCATCACCATGTCGTTGGCCGGATCGGCCTGCCACCACGTGCCGAACACGCCCGGCCAGGTGAAGCTGCCGACTTCGCCGTAGCCATAGGGGTTGTCGGTCAGGTCCTCGGTGATCGCCAGACCCAGGCCGAAGCCTGACTTGGTCCACAGGTCCATGCCCGCGAACGGATACGCCCGCTGTTCCGGCGTCAGGCGGTTGGTCAGCATCAGCTCGACCGTCTCTGGCTTGAGCAGACGAACGCCGTCCAGCTCGCCGCCGTTCAGCAGCATGCGAGCGAAGCGGTGATAGTCTGGTGCGGTCGACACCAGTCCGCCGCCCGCAGGCGTATATTCGGGCGGGGCGTCGAAGACCGGGATGTCCACCCGGGCCAGTCCATCCACGCCCTCCCGATAGGCATAGAGGCTGGCCAGACGATCCAGCTTGTCTTTCGGCAGCCAGAAGTCGGTGTCCATCATCCCCAGCGGATGCAGCACCTTCTTCAGCATGGCCTCTCGCACCGAGACGCCGAGGACGCGGCCGATCAGGAAGCCGAGAACCTCGGTCGAATGCCCATAGTGGAAATGATGCCCCGGCTGGCACGACAGCGGCAACGTCCCCAGCCCCGCCAGCCATTCATCGACCGACTTTTCATTGATGCCGGGATCCCCAAGCGCCGCGTTGTAGGCCGCCTGGATGGGCCCTTCGGAGAAGGGCGCATAGGCCAGTCCCGACCGGTGGGTCAGAAGGTCCTCGACCGTGATGTCGCGGTGAGCCGGCTCGGTCTGGTCCAGCGGCCCGGCGGGGTCGAGCAGAACCTGACGATTGGCCAGCTCGGGGATCCAGCGCGTGACCGGATCCTCGAGCGCCATCCGCCCTTCTTCGACCAGCATCATGGCCAGGACCGAGGTCACCGGCTTGCTCATCGAGGCGATGCGGAACTCGCTGTCCGGACGCATCGGCTTTTCAGCCTCGCGGTCCTGCCAGCCGATTTGCTCCTCATAGAAGACCTGCCCGTTACGCGAGGCCAGCGCCACCATCCCGGCCAGTTCGTCTCGATCGACGAAGGCCTGCAATTTCGGGCGAATGGCCTTCAGGGCTTCCGGATGAAAGCCCAGAGACCGGGCCAGTGCTTCATGACTCATCACGCCACCACAGGTCGCTGCTTAGAACTTCTTGCGTAGGTTCAGCGCAACGAAACGACCGATGGGGTTGTAGGCCCCGCCGATGCCGTCGGTGGCGGGGAAGTATGGCGGGGTCTCGTCCAGCAGGTCATTGACCTGAAGCGAAGCTGTCATGCCTTGCGACCAGCCGGCGTCGGGCAGCGTCCAGGACACGCGCAGGTCGACCGTCACGTACGGAGACGAAGTGTACTGAGCCACGCCGGTCGGGGTGGCGTAGTTGTTGGTGTATTCGCCGCGGAAGTTGACGAAGCTCGCCACGCTCCAGGCGCCCACGTCGGCGCCAAGGGTGAAGCGCGCCGTCGTTTGCGGAATGCCCAGGTCCAGGCTGTCGGCCACCGCCGAGTTCGGCGTCTGTTTGACGTCGTAGTTCAAGATGTAGTTGGCCGACAGGTCCGCATAGACCAGCCCGAAATCGGTCGGCCAGTTGTAGCGGAAGAACATGTCCAGACCGTCGGTGCTGCGCATCCCGAAGTTGTTGAGGCGCAGGTCGAGGAAGTTCACGGCCGCCGGGATCGCCGACGGAACGTTGACGTTCACATGGCCGGCCAACAGGGCCTGAAGCTCGCTCGGGGTCGGGTCGCGCTGGATGACCTTGGAGAAGGTCGGGTCGGTGAAGACCATGGCGGCCGAGGGCACGCCGATCGTGTTGATGTACTCGATGTTGTAGTAGGTGACGCTGGCCTTGAAGTTGGGTGCGAACGACGGCGTCCAGTCCGCGCCCAGCGACCAGGTTTCCGCCTCTTCCGGCTGCAGGTTCTTGTTCCCGCCCAGCAGATAGATGGTGGCGACCTGATTGGATCCGCGCGTCGGGTCATTGGCGCCGACGACCGACGTGGCCGCATCCAGATAGTAGGCCCCGACCGTCGCGCCGATCTGGCGCATGCCCGGCGCACGGAACGATTGGCCGTAAGAGGCGCGCAGGTCCAGACCGTCTGCAGGCGTCCAGTTCACGCCGACCTTCGGGTTCGAGGTTTCGCCGAAGTCGCTGTATTTGTCGTAGCGGCCCGACAGCGACAGCGACAGCTTCTGCACCAGCGGCAGGGCGTTGGCTTCGCTGACCAGCGGGGCAAAGATTTCGCCGTAGAATGAGCTGATATCGCGATCGAGTTTTTCGGGCACCGGAGAGGCCCCCACGACCCCGCGCTGCTCGAAGGTTTCCTTGCGGTACTCGGCGCCCAGAGCGATCTTCATCGTGCCGCCGGGCAGCTCGAACAGCGGACCGCTCAAACGGGCCGAAGCCATGTCCATGGTCTGAGTGATGCCCACAGCCGTAGCCGCATTGGAGAGGATGGCCTGTTTGACCGCTTCCGAAGTGCCGTTGCCGAACGGATCCAGCGCCGTCGCCGCCGTGGTTCCGAAACCCGCCGCCGTGATCGCCGCAGTGTTGATGGCCGGAATATAGGCGTCGTTGTCCGTCCGGCCGAACGTGCCGCCCAGCGTCAGTTCAAACTCGCGCGGCAGCTGGAAATCAACGCCCGCCGAGCCGTTGAAGACCTGCTTGTCGTCCCGGTTGATGAAGTGGTCGGCGCCGACGATGTTGTCCGGGCGGAACAGCACATAGGCCACATTGGCCGCGCCACCCGCCGGGCCTCTGAAGAAGGGATTGGCGGCGCTCATCGCCACCGATTGAACCGGCAGCCCCACGCGCATTTCGTCATGGCGATCAGCATAGAGGGCCTCGCCCCACAGTCGGATCTTGTCCGATACGAGATACTCGCCCGACGCGAACAGGCTGTGCAGCTCGGTCGAGGGGTAGAGATCGACCACGGCGCCGTTGTCGCAATAGTTCTTCGTGCCGGCGACCAGGCCCGGCGCCGCGTGATACACGGCGTAGAAGCTCGTATCGTAAAGCACGTTCGGCGCCGGGCAGTTGACCGCACGCGCGTCCAGACCGCCCTGTTTGGTGAAGTCCTGCGTACGAAAGTCGCGGTCGCCGCCGGTGATGCTGTCGTTCTGGGTGTACTGATAGGCGACCAGCGCCGAGCCGCGCGCGAACGTCTTGCCGGCCAGCACGCCGAAGTGGCCCTGATAATAGGCGTCGCCGACGCCGTAGTTGGCGCTCGCCTCGACGCCGTCGACACGGCGACGGGTGATGAAGTTGACCACGCCCGTGACAGCGTCGGAGCCGTAGATCGAAGAGGCGCCGTCGGCCACGACCTCCACACGCTCGATCGCCAGAGCCGGGATCAGCGGATAGTCGGGCGCGGTGTCATTGGCTGCAGCCGCCACCAGGCGGTGACCGTTCATCAGCGGCAAGGTGGCGCTGGACGGCAGGCCGCGCATGCCCGGCGCAAAGGTGCCGAAACCGCCGCTGGCGGCCACAGGCGCGGTGTTGAAGCTGTTCAGCTGGGGCACGGACGCCAGAATGTCCGGCGTATTGGCCGCACCAAGACGCTCGACATCCGCGCGGCTCACGCCGATGAGGTTGGAGCCCACGGGGGGCACGCCGCGGATGCTCGTACCCGTGACGATGATCTCGTCGACGGCGACAGCCTCTTCGTCCGGCCCGGCCTCTTGGGCCTGAACCTGGCCGGCCGCCAGCATGAGGGTGAGCAGAGAAGCGCCGCACACGGCTGCGCGCTTCGTCGAATGACGAACGACTTTCAAATTGACCTCCCGATGGCGACTTTGGCCGCTCTAGTTCGTGGCCGCCGCCTCGGCCAGCCACCCATTCATTCACTTAGCACTAAATGAAACTTTCCCGTCAAGTTCATTTTGTCGCAGCTAAATGAAATGCGTGTTATTCATGACGGAGCATCGCGCCAGCCGCTCGGATGGGTACCGTTTCATCCAGCCCGTCACGTCGGAGCGCCTACTGGAGAGTCCCGCCCCAATGGCCACCACGCCTGAGAAAAAAGTCCGCCGCTCGCGCGCTGAACAACGCGCAGCGACCGAAAAACTGATTCTCGACACGGCGGAGGATCTATTCTCTCAACGCGGCTACTTCGGCGTCACGATCAAGGATGTCGCAGACGCCATGGGCATCCACCCCGCCCTGATCCACTACTACCACGACGGCAAGCAGTCATTGTTCGAGTCCGTGTGGGAGCGGCGGGTTGAACTGGCGGTGTCGGCGCGTATCGCCGGGCTGGAAGATTACGCCAATGCCGTCGGCGACGACGTGACCATCGAGGGGGCCCTGCGCGCTTTCTACGACAACGCCTTTGACGCCTATATCCATGGCGAAGAAGGCTGGCGCAGCTTTGGCCGCATCTTCGCCCAGGTCAACAATGCGCCCGGCTACGGCACGGAGCTGATGGACGAGTATTTCGATCCCCTGGTGCTGCGCCTGATCGAACTGCTGAAGAAGGCCGTCCCTGATGCGAGCGACGAAGACCTCTTCTGGTGTTTCCAACTGACGTCCGGCGCCTACACCCTCATACTGTCGCGCACGGGCCGGATTGACCGGCTATCGAACGGCGCTTGCATTTCTGACGACTTTCAAGCCGTGCGGGAGCGTTTCGTCACCTTCATGGCCGCGGGCTTCGCCGCCGTCTTCGCCGCCAGCAAGAAAAAGGACGCGCCCCAGTCTAGCTGACGCGCGTCCCGACCGGCCGCAGTCCTTATTGAGGCAGGCGCGCCTGCCTCAAAGCGGCGCGCCGGACCTTGCCGGCTTCGTCACGTAAGGCCTCGTTGGTGAACTCAATGCGTTTCGGCATCTTGTACCGGCTCAGCGTCGCGCTGATGAACTCCAGCAAAACCTGTTCGCTGAGGGTCGAGCCGTCCATCGGCTGCACGATGGCATGCACCACTGAACCCCATTCGTCGTGCGGCAACCCGATCACGGCGCTGCCGCGCACGTCCGGGTGAGCTTCCAGCGCCGCCTCGACTTCGGCCGGATAGATATTGGCGCCGCCCGAGATGATCAGGTCGTTGCGACGGTCCGACAGATACAGATAGCCATCCGCATCCACGCTGCCGAGGTCGCCCATGGTCTCGTATTCGCCGACCAGGCGCGAGTCGCTGCCCAGATAATGGTAGGTCGACGACGGTCCGGTTTCTGGTCGGAAAAAGACCTCGCCCACCTCGCCCACCGCACATTCACGGCCATCGGCGTCCAGGATTTTGAGGTCATAACCCGGCCGGACCTTGCCCACCGAACCCTTGCGCTGCAGCCAGTCGGTCCCGGAAATAATGGTCGAGCCTGTCGCCTCTGTGGTGCCGTAATATTCCCAGACGCGATCGCTCCCCAACCAGTCGATCCAGGCTTCCTTGAGCCAGGGCGCGCAGGGCGCCGCCATGTGCAGCATCATGCGCAGGGTCGGAAGCTTGTAGCGGCCCAGGACCTCCGGCCCCAGCTGCCAGATCCGATGCATCATGGTCGGGACCATCGTCACCCAGTTTACGCCATGCTCTTCGATCAGATCGAGGGCCCGCTGGGCGTCGAACTTCTGCATCTCCACAATGGTGTTGCCGGTGAAGATGGCCATGGTGATGCAGTGGAACGGCGCGTTGTGATACAGCGGCCCTGGGTTCAGGACGACCTCGCCGGGTTGCTGGTGCAGGAAACCCTCGGTGGTGTTCCACTGCGCAGGCATGGCGTCGACGATCACCTTGGGCCGCCCTGTGGACCCCCCGCTCGTCATGGCCTTCCAGTTCCTGGCGATAGCCGGCGGCAGAGGTTCGGCCGAAAGCGCCTGATACCCGTCGAAGGCGCCATCTACCGTGGGGATGTCCTCACGCGGGCATTGGCCGACGAACAGGCGCGGCCCCACCAGGTCGAGGATGTGCTCCAACTCGACCGGCGCCAGGCGAGCGGACACCACGTTCGGGGTCGCCCCCAGCTTCCAGATACCAAAGATCGTTTCGTAGAAGTCCAGCCCGTTCGGCAGCGCCACGGTGACGTAGTCGTCCTGCCCCACCCCACGAGCCTGCATGAAGCGCGCGCGCTTCGTCGAGCGCGCGTCCAACTCCGCATAGGTCAGACGCAGGTCGTCCATGATGAGCGCAAGGCGCCCAGGATTCCTCGCCGCGTGATGAGCGAGGATCGAGCACAGCGGCACAGTGTTATCAGTCACGTTTTTGAAGCCTCCCATACGCCGGGCTGGCCTCTAGAACCCTCTCCGGCCTCCATTCATTAACTTAGCGCTAAATGAATGAAAAGCCGTATGACCTAACCGAGCACCAAAATACCTTAGGGCCGCCGCCCCGTTGCGTTGCCCCAGCACGACCAAGCGCGCTCCATCTTAGGCCCAGGAGTCGTAGCGTGTGGCAACACGTCGCCCGTCACCCAAACATCATCTCAAAGCGGCGCCGCCGTCTTATCATTGCAGGGCGCTAAACGGAGATCGCCGGGCCTAAGCTCACGGCTGGATAATCTTTCTGCCTCGCTTGACTCCTCCCATGGGCAGGAGCGCATATAGAACAAATGAGGAACATTTGTTCACAACCAGAAGCGCTGACTGCGCTGAAGGCGCGGCTGGAGGCGCTTGAGCGATGTGGCGCACGACGCGTCGCTACACCTGAACGTCATGCGGGTGAGGATGTCTTCGCCCCTCTGGCGACCGGCGTGGTTCACGATCTCTACGCCGCTGCGCCCGCCGACGCGGTGGCGGTCAACGCCTTCGGACTGGGCATGGCGCTGCGGGCGGCGGCGGAGCGGCCCATCGTCTGGGGCCTGCATGAGATGATGGCCCAGGAGGCGGGGCGGCCGCACGGTCCAGGCCTGCATGAGATGGGGCTGTCGCCGCGGGACTTGCTGCTGGTGCGGGCGCGCGACGTACAGACCCTGCTGGCCGCGGGTGAAGAGGCCCTCCGCAGTCCCGCCGTGGGCGCCGTGCTGTTGAGCGCCTGGGGCGAGGCCAAGGCCTTCAGCCTGACGGCCAGCCGGCGACTGGCTCTGGCGGCCGAGGCAGGCGGCGCGACCCTGTTCCTGGCGCGGGCGGGCGCCCTGCCCTGCCCCAGCGCGGCCGAGACCCGCTGGTCAGTGGCGTCCTGCGCTTCAGAACCCTTGGAAGGCGAGGCGCCGGGGCGGCCGTCTTTTTCGGCGACCCTGCTGCGGCGGCGCGGCGGCGGGGCGACCGGAACCTGGATCATGGAGTGGGATCGTGAACAGCGAACCTTCCGCGCACCCACGCCGCTATCTGGCGGTCTGGTTCCTCTGGCTGCCCAGCGACCGACTGCGGCGTCAGGAGCAGCGCGAAGACGCGCCGCCTGAGGATACGCCCGTCGTCCTGGCCGAGAAGATCAAGGGCGCCCTGCGGCTAGCGGCGGTCGATCCGACGGCCGCGCGAGCGGGACTGACCCCCGGCCTCGCCCTGGCCGATGCGCGGGCGCGGACTCCCGCCTTGCGCGTCGTCGCCCATCGACCGGACCTGGAGGACGCCCTGCTGGGACGGGTGTTGGAGGACTTCGGCCGCTTCACCCCCATGATCGCGCTCGACCCGCCGCACGGCCTGATGCTGGACGTGACCGGCTGCACGCACCTGTTCGGCGGCGAAGCGGACCTGATGCGGACGGTTCAGACGCGTGCCGAACGCGCCGGGCTTCAAACGCGATGCGCCCTGGCCGCAACGCCTCAGGTCGCTCGCGCCCTGGCGCGTTTCGGATCCGGCGGGCGGTTCGAGCCCGGGGAGGAGCGCGCCGCCGCACGCCGCCTGCCCGTCGCCGCTCTGGAGTTGCCGCAAAAGGAGGAGCAGGCCCTGCGCCGCGCAGGGCTGAAACGTCTGGCTGACTTGGACGACCGGCCCCGCGCGCCTTTGGCCGCCCGTTTCGGCGCCGATTTTCCCGCCCGGCTGGCGCGAGTTCTGGGCGACGAGGACGTGCGCATCTCCCCGCATCGTCCGGCCGCACCCGTCGTGGTCGACCGCGTCTTCTTCGAGCCGATCTCGGCGCCTGAAGACATCGAGCGGGTTCTGTCCGACCTGCTGATCGAGACCATGGACCGACTGAGCCAGACAGGCCTAGGCGGCCGAGCCTTCGAGGCCGGCTTCTATCGCGTGGACGGCGAGACGCGTCGGATCGCCGTCCGCACCGGCCGTCCGACCCGCGACGCGCACGCGACCCTGCGGCTGTTCCGCGAGCGGATGGCGGCCCTGGCCGTCCCGCTGGACCCCGGCTTCGGTTTCGACCAGATGCGGATGTCCGTGCCCTGGACCCAGATCCTGGCGCCGGCCCAGCAGGGACTGGAGCGCGAGATGCCCGGCGAGGAGGCCTTCAGTCATTTGGTCGACCGGCTGACCGCGCGCCTGGGGCCAGAGGCCGTGCTGCGTTTCGAGCCCTTCGCCTCGCACATTCCCGAACGGGCGGCGCGGCTGGTTCCGGCCTCGGCCCGCCATGGCGCCGAGACCTGGCCCGACCTCGATCCCGACGATCCGCCCTTGCGGCCCTTGCAGATGTTCGATCCGCCCCAGCCGGTCGAAACCCTGGCCGAAGTCCCTGACGGCTATCCTCTGAAGTTCCGCTGGCGCCGCGTCCTGCACGAGGTGACGCGCGCCGAAGGACCCGAGCGGATCAGCGGCGAATGGTGGCGCGCTCCGGGCCAACGCACCCGCGACTACTACCGGGTCGAGGACCGGGACGGCCGTCGCTTCTGGCTGTTCCGCCAGGGTCTCTATGGCGAGACGCCCGAGCCGCGCTGGTTCATCCATGGCCTTTTCGCATGAACGCGCTCGACCATGACGGCGCCTACGCCGAACTGGCGACGGCCAGCAACTTCTCCTTCCTGCGCGGCGCTTCGCATCCCAAGGATCTGGTGCTGACCGCGATCCTGCGCGGCCACGCCGGACTGGGGCTGGCCGATCGCAACACCGTAGCGGGCGTGGTGCGAGCCTGGAGCGCGCTGAAGGAGCTACGGGCCGAAGGTCTGGCTCCGCCGGACAAGGTGCGCGAGGGCGGCAGTCCGGGCGAGATCGCCTTCATCGAGAATCCGCTGAACGATCCGGCCCTGTCCGAAGAGGTAAAGCGGCGCGCGGCGGACTTCCGCCTGCTGACCGGCGCGCGGCTGGTCTTCAACGACGGGACGCCGGACGTCATCGCCTATCCCGAAACGCGCGCGGGCTGGGGCCGCCTGACGCGCCTGCTGACCCTGGGCAATCGCCGGACGAAAAAGGGCGAGTGCGAGATCGGCCTGCGCGACCTGCTGGCCGATCCTGAAGACCTGCTGCTGATCCTCGTCCCGCCCGATCGGCTGACAGGGCTGGAAGAGGTGCTGACTCGCATGACCGAGGCGGCGCCGGGCGCGGTCTGGCTGGGCGCCGCCCTGCACAGGCGCGGCGACGACCGGCGCCGGCTGGCCCGGCTGAAGGCCATGGCGGCGTGGGCGGACGTTCCGCTGCTGGCGCTGAACGACGCCCTCTACGCCGCGCCCGATGACCGCGACCTGCAGGACGTCCTGACCTGCATCCGCGAAGGCGTGACCATCGAGACCGCCGGCCGTCGGCTGGAAGCCAACGCTGAACGCTGGCTGAAGCCCGTGGACGAAATGGTCCATCTGTTCAAAGACGCGCCCGAGGCGGCAGCCGAGACGACGGCCTTCCTGTCGCGCGCGACCTTCGATCTGTCCGAACTCAGCTATCAATACCCGGAAGAGCCGGTCCCGCCCGATTGGACCCCACAGGCCTGGCTGGAAGAGCTTACGGGGCGTCACGCCGCCATGCGCTATCCCGACGGCGTTCCCGACAAGGTCCAGGCCCTGCTGGACAAGGAACTGGCCTTTATCGCCCGCAAGGATATCGCCCCCTATTTCCTGACCATCTTCGACATCGTCCGCGTGGCGCGTGACAAGCGCATCCTGTGTCAGGGGCGCGGCTCGGCCGCCAACTCGGCGGTCTGCTACGTCCTGGGCATCACCTCGGTGGATCCGATGGACTCCGATCTGCTGTTCGAGCGCTTCTTGTCCGAAGACCGTAACGAACCGCCCGACATCGATGTCGATTTCGAGCATGAGCGGCGCGAAGAGATCATCCAGCACATCTACGAACGCTATGGGCGCCACCGCGCCGGCATCGCCGCCACCGTCATCCACTTCCGCCCCCGCAGCGCCATCCGCGAGGTGGGCAAGGTCCTGGGCCTGACCGAGGACCTCACCGCCCGTCTGGCCGCCAGCCACTGGGGCAGTTGGGGAACCGAGATCGACGATCGCCACGTCGTTCAGGCGGGACTGGACGCCGCCAACCCCATGATCGCCCGCGCGGTCGAGATGGCGTCTCGCCTGCTGAACTTTCCCCGTCATCTCAGCCAGCACGTCGGAGGCTTCGTCCTGACCCAGGACCGGCTGGACGAGATGGTCCCCATCGGCAACGCCGCCATGCCGAACCGGACTTTCATCGAATGGGACAAGGACGACATCGACGCCCTGCGCCTGATGAAGGTCGATGTTCTGGCGCTCGGCATGCTGACCTGCATCCGCAAGGCCTTCGACCTGATCCGCACGCATGAGCATGAGGACTGGGAATTGCACACCGTCCCGCGCGAGGACCCAGCCGTTTACGACATGCTGTGTCGGGGCCAGTCCATCGGGGTCTTCCAGGTCGAAAGCCGGGCCCAGATCAACATGCTGCCCCGCCTAAGGCCACGCTGCCTCTACGATCTCGTCATCCAGGTCGCCATTGTCCGCCCTGGCCCGATTCAGGGCGACATGGTCCACCCCTATCTGCGTCGCCGCAACAAGGAGGAGGAGGTCGTCTATTCCTCGCCCTCCCCCGATCACGGCCCGCCCGACGAACTGGAACAGGTGTTGCGCAAGACCCTCGGCGTGCCCTTGTTTCAGGAGCAGGCGATGAAACTGGCCATCGTCGCCGCCGAATTCAGCGACCGCGAGGCCAATGGCCTGCGCAAGGCCATGGGCACGTTCCGCGGCGACGGAAAACTGCACGCCTATGAAACTCGCATGGTCAGTCGGATGGTCGCGCGCGGCTATGATCCAGCCTTCGCCCAGCGCTGCTTCGACCAGATCAAGGGCTTCGGCTCCTACGGCTTCCCCGAAAGCCACGCCGCCAGTTTCGCCCGGCTGGTCTACGTTTCGTCGTGGATCAAGCACCGCCACCCGGCGGCCTTCGCCTGCGCCCTGCTGAACAGCCAGCCCATGGGCTTCTATGCGCCCGCCCAGATCGTGCGCGAGGCGCAGGAGGTCGGAAAGGTCGAAGTGAGGGCCATCGACGTCTCATACAGCCACTGGGACAACAGTCTGGAGGGCCCTGCCGACGCGCCCATTCTGCGCCTGGGTCTTCGCCAGATCGACGGCTTCAGAGAGGACTGGGCCAACGCCTTGTCGACAGCGCGGGCCGAAAGGCCCTTCGTCGATATCGAAACCCTGGCCCGACGCGCCGAATTGCCCGGCGCCGCCATGCGCAAGCTGGCCGACGCGGACGCCTTCCGCTCCTTAGGTAAGGACCGTCGCGAGGCCTTGTGGACGGTGCGTCGCCTGCCCGACGATGATCCTCTGCCCCTGTTCGCCGCCGCCGAGGCGCGCGAGCGCGGCGCCCGCGAACTGGGGGCTGAACCCGACGCTCATCTGCCCCTGATGCCGCTGGGCGAGCACGTCGCCGCCGACTATCAGACCGCGCGCCTGTCGCTGAAGGCCCACCCCATGGCCATCTTGCGCCCCGTCTTCGCCGCTGACCGCGTGCTGACCTGCGCGGCGACCGAGGCCAAGCGCGGCGGTTCCGTCGTACAGGTCGCAGGCGTGGTCCTGGTGCGTCAGCGGCCGGGCAAGGGCGCCGCCGTCTTCGTCACCCTGGAGGACGAGACGGGCATCACCAACGTGGTCCTGTGGGCGCGGATGCTGGACCAGTTCCGGCGCGAGGTCATGGGCGCCCGCCTGATGCAGGTCGAAGGCGTGGTCGAGAAAAGCCCTGAAGGCGTCGTCCACGTGGTCGCCCGCCGCATCCTCGACCGCAGCGCAGAACTGTCCCGCCTGTCGGAGGACCACGAGGCCCACATTCAACTGTCTCGCGCTGACGTCGTCGCTCACCCGCAGCCGTCGCGCCACCCGTCCCACCGGCACCCGCGCGACGTGCGCATCCTGCCGGGCTCGCGGGATTTTCATTGATCTGAGTTCTTGGCGGCTGCTCCAATGGTTGCTGCGCCCGCCCGCCTCAGGTCGGCAGCCCCCCCCCGCCACGCCGAGCCATCGCGCGCCTTGTCGGCCTCGCCATCGAACGCCAACATGGCCTTGAACGCCCACACTACTCGGAGCCCCTATGCCGAAGCTGTCGGACCGCACGCGACTGATCGCCGGCGCCACGCGACGCGGCCTGGGTCGCCGGCCGGTCAATCCGCCGATCGAACGCGCCTCCACGATGCTGAGCGACGATCCGGCGGCGATGCAGGACCCGAGCGACGGGCCTGTCTATGGGCTGGATGGGACCAGCGCGGCGCGTGAGCTGCGGGCGGCTCTCGCCGACCTCGAGGGGGCAAGCGAGGCCTTTCTGGTTCCGTCCGGCCTGGCGGCGGTCACCGTGCCCCTCACCGCCCTTCTGCGGCCGGGCGACGAAGTGCTGACGACCGAGGCCGTCTATGGCCCAACGCGGCGGTTTCTGACACGCCACATGGCCGACAGAGGCGTCGCCGCGCGCTTTCACCCGGCCGGGGCCTCTGTCGAAGCGGTGATGGATCAGGTGCATGACCGGACGCGGGTGCTGCTGATCGAAGCGCCCGGCTCCCTCACCTTTGAAATGATGGATGTGCCTGCTCTCGCATCGGCCTGCAGGGCGCGTGGCGTGCTGACGGTGATGGACAACACCTGGGCGGCCGGTCTGGCCTTTCGCCCGCTCGCCCACGGCGTCGATGTCAGCGTTCAGGCCCTGACGAAATACGCAGGGGGGCATTCGGACCTTCTGATGGGCGGCGTCGCGGCGCAGGCGCCCGAAATCATCCGAGCCATCAGCAACGTCATCGAGGACATGGGCTGGCATGTCTCGCCAGACGACGCCTGGCTGGCGCTGCGCGGGCTGCGCACCCTGCCGCTGCGCTATGAGGCCCAGGCGCGCGCTGCCCTGCAGGTCGCTGAATGGCTTCAGGAACAGCCCGAGGTCTCCCGCGTGCTGTACCCGCCCCTGCCCGACTCGGTCGGGCACGCGCTTTGGCGCAGGGATTTCGACGGCGCGGCGTCCTTGATGGGCGTGGTGATGAAGGGCGGCGACAAGGCGGCGGCCCACGCCTTCATGCGCGCGCTCAACCTGTTCGGCATGGGCTATTCCTGGGGAGGCTTCGAGAGCCTGATCACTTACGAGACGCCGCAGTTGGCCTATCGGCAGCACGCGCCCGACCTGCCCGGCCAACTGCTGCGCCTGCATATCGGGTTGGAGGATCCGGCCGATCTGCTCGCCGATCTGACGCGTGGATTAGAGGCGTGGCGCGCCCAGCAGGACTCGAACCTGCAACCGTCCGCTTAGAAGGCGGGTGCTCTATCCGGTTGAGCTATGGGCGCCTAGGGCCGGAAAGTGTTGCTCCGTAAGGGGTTTCGGCGACGGCGGCAAGAGAACGAACCGCGACTGTCAGACTCCCGTACGACCCGACCGTCGGACTCGTGCGTCCTGGATGTTCATGCCACCAGCCCCCGCTTCCGCTGCTCGTTCCTCGCCACGCGGCTGTTGCGCGACATAGAGACCTTCAGGATATCGTTCGCGCTGGCCATTGTCGCGGTCGCGTCTGATGTCGGCCTACAGACCCGCGCCATGGGCGCCAGATCAGCACGGCGATCGACGGCGCGACCGACGAGCCGTTTCGTGCGCGACGCCTTCACGGCCAAGGTCGAGCCAGCGGGGGCCCCGATGCAGCAAGCATCGTCAGGAGGGGGTGGCGCCCACAACGCCGGAAAGGCGGGGAGTTTCGGCGCAAAGCCCCGCCACGCTTGGCGTTGACCCCGGCGATCTTATATCTATTCACCATATGGACTGACGCCTAAATCCCCAGCGTCAGCGGCCCAGGTTCAAATGCGTCCATCGCCCGCATGTCGATCTCTTGCCGTTCGGTAGAGCCGATGAACTGAAGCAGGACACCCTTACGATCGAACTCGCCTGCTGAAAGGCGGTGCATCCAGCTTTCCGTGCCTTCGGCGTCAGGTTCTCGCCCGAGGATGTCGCGATACATACGGTGCACGAACTCACCATCGTCGCCGGTGGTAATATCGGGGTTCGAGCGCTCCTCCTCCTTCACCATCGTCATGCGGATAAGCCATCCGCCATCCAGCTCAACATGTTCGACGCCGAAGCCCGCGTTGTGCGCGTGAAAACGCAACTGCCGCTCGGTAAAGGCGGTGTAGTGCGTATCGCCCGGATACCCTTGGCTCGAGAAGAGGTTGACCAGAGTGATGTGCTGGGTCCGCAGATCGGTCATGTAGCCTGGGGAGAAAATACGCTGCGCCAGACCGGGCAGGTAGGTCGTGGTGAGCACCAGCTTCCCACCGACGCGCAGCACGCGGTTCCAGGACCGGAGCGCCAAGGGCGTCATGCGCCACAGGAAATGCTCCAGCACGTCCTTTGCGAAAACCTCGTCGAACTGGCCGTCGGGAAAGCCGTCCAGGTCCACGATGTCAGCCACCACGTCTGGGCTGTGGAAGTCGTTCATATCAACGTTGATGTAGTCGGGGCGAATGTCAAAGCCGCAGCCGACGTTGAGGCGGCGCAGGTTGGTTTCAACGCCGCCAGGCAGTCTGATAATGTCGCTCATCAAGTTCTCCGTTCGGTGAACTATGGGCGAGGTAACGCGCGAAAAACAAGGGCGGCTTCCCCACGAAAGTCGGCGCGCTTTGTTGAGCACCCTTCCCTGCCGGATGGTGCGGCATCTCCGAAGCCCATCCGCAGAAGCTGGATCTGATCGCTGGCGTCGCCCCGCGATTGGGCAAGTCACAAAGGACGGAACCGATGCCGACCGCGCCGTTCGTCAAGCCCACGCTGCGTGCGTCGATGCTGCTGTTAGAGAGGGCGACCCTGAGCGCCTACGGGCATCTGACGGGTTTCGGCGGGACTTAGCCGGTGCGGGGGGACAGCCATGAGCGCGATACGGAGGCCATCAAGACGGCCATCCGAACGGCCTTGGGATGCTAGCCGCCATCGTCGGCAGCCTAATCGCGTGGCTGGGCTCTCAGCTCTATGGATATGTGCAGCGAGACATCGCGGCGGCGCGTCCTGCCGTGGTCGCACACAGCGCTGGAGCCGTCAGACTCGCGCAGTCCGCCCCTTGAGCTATGGGGGCCAGGGGCCGCGGCGGACCTTAGTGGGTCCAGGACTGCTTGCGGTCGGTCGCGAAATTGTCGGCGTAGGCCTTGATGATGACCGGCGCTTCGTTCGGCTCATGCAGGCGGAAGGCGATGCCGTGGCGCTCGGCGTATTCGATCGCCTCTTCCTTGGTGTCGAAGGTCAGGCGCACCTGGCCGTTCATGTCGGTCGAGCTGGTCCAGCCCATCAGCGGGTCGATCGTGCGCGCCGAGGCGGGCTCGAACTCCAGGCGCCAGTCGCGCGTCTTGGCCTTGCCGGACTGCATCGCGGTCTTGGCCGGGCGATAGATGCGAGCGAGCATGGACGGAATCCTTCGGACGGAGAACTTGCCGGGTGCATACCCCGCCGTCGCCGCCCGGTCCAGACGCCGAAGCCGTCTCGGTCCGCTCGAAATCAGGCCGCCAGAGACGATGAACCGGCGTCTATCCAACGACGCGCGGCGCGCTGGGCCTCGGCGATCTCGTCGTGTTCCATCTCCTGGCTGAGGTCGCGGCGATACCCTTTCGCCTCGAGCGAACCCTTCATGGCCGCCAGGTTGAAGATCATATGGGCCGACACCCGGTCGATCGGGCATCCGTCCAGGCCGGACGAATAGGCCAGACCCAACCGGAACAGCGCATCGCCGTCCATATCCGGCGTGGGCAGGGGCAGGGGCGCGTAGTCGGTCTGTTCGCGCGCCGTATCATGGGCGTTCATCGCTAGGTCCTCCTGAGAAGCACATTCTGCGCCGCTGTCGGACCCGCATTCAAATACCGGCGGTTTGAAATTAGAGTTAACGCGCCATGCGCCCGCGGACGCGAGGCTGACAGACCGGTTCAGCCGCGGTTCATTCGCCACCGCCGAAGCTGGCTCATGACAGGGTTTCGCCGCTTTGCATGGAGTTTAACATGAACCGCCTGACCAAGGCCGCCGTCATCGCCCTGGCGCTGGCGACCACGGCCGCTCCCATGATGGCGCAGGCCCAGGATCGCCACGACCGCCGTGAATGGCGCCAGGACCGCCGGGATGATCGCCGCGAGTGGCGTCAGGATCGACGAGACGACCGTCGCGAATGGCGCCAAGATCGTCGCGAGTGGCGTCAGGACCGTCGCTCTGACCAGCGCGAGTGGCGCCAGGAGCAGCGCCGCTACGATCGCTGGAGCCGCGACAACCGCGACTGGTGGCGCGGACGCCCCGAATTCCGCGACTATCGCGGCGCGCGCAACGGCTATTGGTATGCGCCGGGCCATGGCTACTATCGGGTCGAGCCGCGTTATTACGGTTATCGCTGGCGCACGGGCGGATACCTGCCGCAAGCGTATCGCAGCTACTATGTCAGCGACCCCTATTTCTATGGCCTGCGCCCTGCGCCGCGCGGTTACCGCTACGTCCACGCCGGCAATGACATCTTGATGATCGCGGTCGCCACCGGCCTGATCGCCAGCGTGATGAACAACGTCTACTAAACCTGCACCTGCGCAGTCGGTCAGTCCCGCAAGCATTTGTCTTGCGGGGCTTTTTCATGACGGCGATCTGTGACCGCCGTTCAGCCGCAGTTCATGCTCAGCCGTCTATTTTCCGTTCAAGCCGCCCAATCTGGGTGTGCGAGGACTTTGGCCATGAAACGTTCTCTTCTCATGTTCGCGGCGGTTTCCGCCTTCCTCGTGCCCGCCGCAGCCCCCCTGTCGGCCCTGGCCCAGGAGCGCCCTGAACGCGCCCAGACCCGCGAGGACGGTCCCCGCCGCTCTGAACGCCGCGCCGCGCCGCAGCGCGATCGCGGCGATATGGCCATGCGGCCGCGCGAGCGTCACGAAACCCCGCGCCAGAGCGTGCAACCTCGTCCCGATCAGCCTCGCCCCCAAACGCCGGACGGCCCGCGTCCGCAGCGGCCCGAAGGCGAACGTCCCTCGGGCCAACGCCCTGATCATCAACGGCCCAACCGCCCGGATCGTCCAGAAGGACAGCGGCCCGAGCGTCCCAACCGTCCCGACTGGAATCAGCCGAACCAGCCTGGCCGCCCGGATCGTCCTGACCGTCCGCAACGGCCGGAAAGACCGGACCGTCCTGATCGACCGGGTGCGACGCGTCCCGATCGGCCCGAGCGGCCCGACTGGAACCGTCCGAATCGTCCAGACGCCAGCCGCCCGAACCGTCCTGACTGGAACCGCCCGGGCCGCCCTGACGTCAATCGTCCGCACCGGCCGGATCGTCCCGGTTGGAACCGGGATCGGGACTATCGCGAGTTCCACAATCGTTGGAACCGCGACCAGTGGCGCCGTGACTGGGACCGTCGTCATCGCAGCGATTGGTGGCGTTACGACAGCCGCTTCCGGGGCTGGAGCGGTGTGCGCGTCGGCTTCTATTTCGCACCGGGCTACGGCTACTACAGCGTGCCGCGCACCTATTGGAACCGGCAGTACTCCGTCGGTCAGTACCTGCCGGATGTCTTCTGGCGCTATCAGGTGAATGACTGGCGCACCTATGGCCTGGGCTATCCGCCTCCCGGCACGCGGTGGGTCTACGTCGACAATGCGATCTATCTGATCGACGACTACGACGGCTACATCATCGAAGTCGTCCGCGACGCCTGGAGCTGGTAAGCGGACGGACCCTAGCAAGAGACCCCGGAGAGCGATCTCCGGGGTCTTTCTTTTTTCCACGCTGACAGATGCAGCCGGGGCAGGCAGACTATCCCCATGATCACGCGCTTACCTACCCTCGCCCTCTGCCTGACCACCGCCCTGATGCTTCAGGGCTGCGTCGCGGGCGCCGTCGTCGGCGCCGGGGCCGCTGTGGTCGGCGGCGCGGCCAAGGTGACCGGCGCAGCCGTAGGTGCAGGCTTCGACGCCGTCACCACCTCGGATGAGGAAACCAAGGCCAAACGCGAACGCGAACAGCGCGCCTGGGAGCGTGAGCAACGCCGCTGCGAACAGAGACAGAAGCGCGGCAAGGACTGCTAAAGGCCTACCGCACCCCGATATATTTGTGCGTCTGGACGCTGAGCCGCCATTTCGGATGGGTCAGGCAGTATTCAATGGCGGCGGCCGTGTTGGCGGCCTGGTCCGGTCCATCCATCGGCTGAAGCCAGAAATGCTCGAAATCGAGGTGTTCGAACCGGTCGGGCATGGCCAGCGGCTGAGGAAAGACCAGCTTCAGTTCCTGACCCGAGGTCTGAACCACAGGGGCGTCGGCCTTGGGGCTGATGCAGATCCAGTCGATCCCTACGGGCGCCGCCATGGTGCCGTTGCTTTCGATGGCGATCTGGAAACCGCGCGCATGCAGGGCGTCGATCAGCGGCGCGTCCAACTGCATCAAGGGCTCGCCGCCGGTGCAGACCACCAGCTTGGGGTCGCCCTGGCGACCGCGCCACATCCCGGCGACGTGATCGGCCATCAGATCGGCGGTCTTGAACTTGCCGCCGCCATCGCCGTCCACGCCGACGAAATCGGTGTCGCAGAAGGTGCAGACGGCGGCAGCGCGATCCCGCTCCAGCCCGCTCCACAGATTGCATCCGGCAAAGCGCAGGAAGACCGCCGGGCGGCCCGCCTGCCCGCCCTCGCCCTGCACCGTCAGAAAGACTTCCTTGGCCGAATAGGTCATGCGGCCGCCCATTCGGCATAGCCCGCCGCGCGCAGTTCGCAGGCCGGGCACGTCCCGCAGCCATAGCCCCAGGCGTGGCGGCGGGTCCGGTCGCCCAGATAGCAGGTATGGCTGAACTCGATGATCGCTTCGATCAGGGCGCGGCCGCCGATCCGCTCGGCCAGTTCCCACGTCTGCGCCTTGGTCAGGAACATCAGCGGAGTCTCGACCGGCACGGGCTTGTCCAGGCCCAGCGACAGGGCGCGGGCCGTGGCTTGAATGGTGTCGTTGCGGCAGTCGGGATAGCCGGAATAGTCCGTCTCGCACATGCCGCCGATCAAGGCTTCCAGCCCCCGCCGGTCAGCCAAAGCCGCCGCGGCGACCAGGAAGATCAGATTCCGCCCCGGAACAAAGGTGTTGGGTAGGCCGCGCGCGTCGGCCTCAATGGCGCGCTCGGTGGTCATGGCCGTCTCGCCGATGGCGCCGAAGCCTGTCAGATCGACCACATGATCGTCGCCCAGCCTGCCCGCCCATTGCGGCAGGGCCTTAGTCACTTCGCGCCGGACCGCCTGGCGCGCCTCCATCTCGACCGCGTGGCGCTGGCCGTAATCAAAGCCGACAGTCTCCACCCGCTCAAACCTCTCCAGCGCCCAGGCCAGACAGGTGGCGCTGTCCTGTCCTCCGGAAAAGAGGATCAGGGCGGAGGCAGCGGGGTGAAGGTCGATTTCGCTCATGACAAATCTGCGGTCGGCCGGTCGGCCGCGCGCATCCAGAGGACGTTCCAGGATCAGGAAGATGGGTGGTCAAGACCCATAGACCAGACCTGTCCGCGTCGCAAAAGAAACCGGCCGCCGTCATTTGCGGGGCTGGCTTAACGGTTCAGCAAACAATCATAAGCGAATGTAAAATAGCCTCAGTAGGAGTCCGGCCGAATGCCGACCATCGAAGTGCTGACCGACAGGGCGGAGCCCGTACTCCCTTCTGCCAAGACAGGAGAGGTGTTTGCACGTTTCGAGCGGGAGCCGGACACCCTGGCGATTGCAGTCGTGGACGGAGATCGCCCGGTCGGCCTGATCGAACGCAGCGACTTCCTGATGAAGCTGGCCGGTCCGCTGGGCGTCAGCCTGTACGGCGGGCGCGAGGTCTCTCACCTGATGGACGCGGAACCGGCGGTGGTCGAAGCGGGCGTTCGCATTGACGCTTTCGCCGACATCATCCTGAAAAGCGGTCCCGGCGCGCTGATGCGAGGCTTCATCGTCACCCGCAACGGCGCCTATCGCGGAGTCGGCACGGCCGTGGCCCTGCTTCGCGCCGTCAACGAACAGCAGAGGCATGAAAACCAGCGGCTGGCAGAGCAGGCCCGCGCCGCCGTTGACGCCGATCACGCCATGCAGACCGCCGCCCGTGAGAAGAGCCGTTTCATGGGCCTGCTCAATCGCGAGCTGAGCACCTCCATGAACGGCGTGCTGGCCGTCGCGGAGCTCCTGCATCGACATCCGCTGAATGAAGCGGCCAAGGCGCACGCGCGCACCATCATGGAATCGGCCGAAGACCTCTTAGGCAATCTGCACGATGCCCTAGACCTGGCTCGGGCCGAGGCGGGCGAGCTGCAGCTGTCCCCGGCGCCTACGCCGCTACGCACCCTGATGGACCAGCTTCAGACCCACTGGTCTCCGCGCGCCGCCCAGGACGGCGTGACCCTGATGGTCGGCTATGAGGGCGACACCGAACTGGCGGCCATTCTGGACGCCGAGCGCCTGAAACAGGTGTTCAACAACCTGATCGGCGCCGCCCTGGGCAATGCGCGTCACGGCATGGTCGAAGCCAGCCTGAAGGCTCACGCTCGAGGCGATCAGGTGGTGATCGAGGCCCGCGTCCGCGACGACGGCGCGGCCGACCCGGCCCGGTTCGACGACGCGGCCGAACAGGGCGGCGACCTGGGACTGATGGTCAGCCGCCGTCTGGTTCAATACATGGCCGGCGAGTTGCGCGCGGAGCACAACGCCGGTCGGGGCGCGACCTTCGCCTTTGAAATCGAAGCCCCCATCGCCTTGATGGAGCAGGAAACGCCATCCAACGTCGCGGACCTGGAACATCTGCACCTGCAGGCCCAGCCGCACATCCTTATCGCCGACGACAATGCTACCAACCGCGTCGTGGCCCAGGCCCTGTGCGAAATGTTCGGCTGCACCTCGGAAACCGTCGAGGACGGCCAGGAAGCTGTCGAAGCCGTGCAGTCACGGCCGTTCGATCTAATCCTGATGGACATCAAGATGCCGCGCCTCGACGGCGTCGGCGCGACGCGCGCAATCCGCGCCCTGTCGGGACCGGCTGGCCAAATCCCCATCATCGCCCTCACCGCCAACGCTGATCCGGACGACGCCAAGGGCTATCTGGCCGCAGGCATGGCCGCCGTGGTCGAAAAGCCTATCAAGCCTGAAAGGCTGCGCCTGGCGATGAACACGGCTCTGGATCCTGCAGAAGAGAGCGTTGCACACAAGGATCGCGGGGCCGCCTGACCTCGGCTCAACCTGCGTCCTCCAGCACGTTCTGCTCGTCCTCGCCTTCTTCGTCATAGCCGACAAGACGCAAGGCGCGCGCCCGCATTCCCTTCAGTTCGCACCAACGCAGCAGGCCTTCCTCCCGGCCGTGGGTGATCCAAACTTCTTCCGGCGTGATCTCTTCGAACGTCTGCGTCAGTTCCGGCCAGTCGGCATGGTCGGAAATCACCAGCGGCAGTTCCACCCCGCGCTGACGCGCGCGCGCGCGCACGCCCATCCAGCCCGATGCAAACGCCGCGATCGGCTCGGCGAACCTGCGCGCCCAGCGATCCTGAATGGCCGACGGCGGCGCAATGACCACCTCCCCACCCAAGGCTCCGGCCTTCAGCCCCGTCGCAGGCGCCAGCGGCCCTAGCGGCACGCCTGACGCCTGATAGAGGTCGTTCAGCCGCTCCAGCGCGCCGTGGACATAGATGAGCCGTTCCCAACCCGCTTCACGTAACAGCCGTATGATTCGCTGCGCCTTGCCCAGCGCATAGGCGCCGACCAGGTGCGCCCGCTCGGGAAACTGCGCCAGAGACGACACAAGCCGCTGGATCTCTTCTGTGTCCGGCGGATGAACGAAGACCGGCAAGCCGAACGTCGCCTCCGAAATGAAGACATGACACGGCGCCGCCTCGAAAGCAGCGCAGGTCGGATCGCGGCGGCGTTTATAATCGCCTGACACCGTCATGATCAGGCCGCTCTGACTAACGACCGCCTGCGCCGAGCCCAGGACGTGTCCCGCCGGGATCAGCCGCACCTCGACGCCGCCGATGGATATGGTCTCGCCATAGCCCGCCGCCTGCGTGCGCCCTGCGAAATCCGCGCCGTAGCGAACCGCCATGATCGCCAGGGTCTCGGGCGTCGCCAGCACCGCCCCATGTCCGGCGCGCGCATGGTCCGAATGACCATGCGTGATCACCGCCCGGTCCACCGGCCGCACCGGATCGACATAGAAATCTCCCGGCGGGCAATAAAGGCCTGCGGGCGTAGGGCGCAAAAGATCCTGAGGACGCATCATCGATTCACAGTGTGGCTGGACAAGACAACCTCGGGCAGGCGACCAAAGGCGACGCTCACAAAGGACGCCTTGATGACGGAATCGTTCCTTACCACCCTGCTGCCTCAACTGGCTTCGGGGGCCGCCCACACCCACGCCCTGGGCTTTGCCTATGAAGGGCTGGAGGGCGATCGGGTGCGGATGCGCGTGCCCTATCGCCAGGATCTGGTCGGCGATCCCGAGACGGGCGTGCTGGCGGGCGGGCTAGTCACCACCCTGCTGGACCATGCGGGCGGTCTGGCGGTCTGGGTGGCGCTGGACGCCTTCCGGCCTATCGCGACGCTGGACCTGCGGGTCGACTACATGCGCGCCGCCCAGCCGGGGCGCGACCTGTTGGCCGAGGCCCGCTGCTATCGCCTGACGCGCAATCTGGCTTTCGTGCGGGCCTGGGCGTTCGAGGATGATCCTGCCGACCCCGTCGCTGCCGCCCAGTCCGCCTATATGGTCAGCGCCGAAGGCGACAGCCGCACCGGCGCAAATCTTAAGCCCCGCAGAGCCAAGGACGCCGCATGACCGCCGCCCTGCTGGACTCCCTGCCCTACGCCCAATTTCTCGGCCTCCAGACACAGGTGAACGGCGATGAAGTCACCGTCACCATGCCGTTTGACGACAAGCTGATCGGCAACCCGCTCCTGCCTGCCCTGCATGGAGGGTCCACCGCCGCCCTGTTGGAGATGACGGCTATGGCCCAGGTCTCTCTGACCTATCCCGGCCTGCGCCTGCCGCGCCCGATCAACGTAACGGTGGCCTATCTGCGCTCGGGCAAGCCCGTCGACGTATTCGCCCGCGCCCGCATCAACCGCGCCGGACGCCGCGTCGCCTATGTCATCGCCGAGGCCTGGCAGGAAAACCACGCCCAGCCGATCGCCAGTTTGACGGCGCATTTCCTGCTGGACGAAGCGGCCTCAGCCTGAGGAGCCGGGTCGTCTGACAGCCGGTCGCAACGTAAAGAATGGTAAACAAAACACTACCGAAGATCGTTAATGCATGTTAACTATTGCCTATTCGTTCTTTAGATGAGGGGTAAGCTATGCAACGTAACGAAGTCATCGCCGCAGTCGCCGGTGATCTGCACTCTGCTGAGAAGGCGATCGACGACGCGATCGTGCAGGCGACCGCCCTCGTGCAGTCGATGATCGGCGCCCGCTCCGCGCTCAACGTGTCAGCCGTGGCCGGAACGGTGTCGCAGGCCAAGGCGATGGAAGCCATCGCCGCCCTGAGCGCCGCGCGCGAAGCCATCGTCGCCAGCCATAACGAAATGGCCAAGGATCACCGCCGCATGGGCTACGGCGTCTACGCCGCCGGCCCGGTGGCCAAGCCCGACGAGTGGGACGACCGCCCGATGGGCCACCTGCGGGTTGCGTGAATTTAATCTAATCCAGCCATAGTGTTGGATGCGTTTCCTGCGCTTTGGTGACATGATACCCCCTTCGCTCACGGCGGAGGGGGTTTTTCATGTTCAGCTTCATGTCCGAGTACGTCGGCATGACGATCATGCTCGCGATAGGGCTGTTCGCACTCGCCAAGGGCGGGCGACCCGAGCGGATCGGCGCTGCGACCATGCTTTTCGCTTGGTTTTTATCGATCCTGACCCAGAACTACATCGGCTATGCGGGCGTCCAGTGGCCGATGTTCGTGATCGATCTGGTGGTTCTGGGCGTTTTCGTCGCCTTGGTGTGGAAGTCGCCTCGCTCCTGGCCCGTTTGGGCCAGTGCGCTTCAGTTGTTGACCGTGGCCAGCCACGTCATGGTTTTCATGAAGATGAAACCGACGGTTTCCGCCTTCTACACCGTGCTGAACATGACGGCCTATGGCATCATGATCGCAATCGCTGTGGGCGCCTTTTTGGCCTGGCAGGAGCGTCGAGCCGTCGGCCAGGATACCGAATAGGCTAATATTCCTATACACCGCCTGGCGTGATAGGGTTGCATATGCCCCTGTCACACACGCAGATTTGGAACGCGATTGATGCGCTGGCGCGCCGCGAGGGCCTGTCGGCCTCGGGACTGGCGCGCCGGGCGGGCCTGGATCCCACCAGCTTCAATCCTTCAAAGCGGTTTGGCGCCGGGACCCCGACGCGGCCCAGATGGCCCTCCAGCGAAAGCCTGATGCGCGTCTTGCAGGCGACAGGCCTCAGCCTGGGCGAGTTCGCGGATCTGGCAGACGACGCTGGACCTCGCGCCCTGCCTATTCCCTTGCTCGGCCTGGCGCGCGCTGGCGACGAAGGCTTCTTCGACGACGCGGGCCTGCCCTTGGCCGAAGGCTGGGAGCAGACGGCTCTGCCCACGCGCAAGGACAGCCTGTTCAGCCTGCGGATCGAGGGCGACTCGATGACGCCCCTGTATCGCCCCGGCGACCGGGTGATTGTCGATCTGGACGCCACGGACGTTCGGCGAGGAGACCGCGTGGCGTTGCGGACGCGAAGCGGCGAAACGCTGGCGAAAGAAGCGGCTCTATTGGACGCGCGAGAGATCGTCCTGGCCTCGATCAACCCCGAATATCCCCCGCGCACCATCGCGCGCGATCAGATTCTCTGGATGGCGCGCATCCTTTGGGTCAGCCAATAAGACGTAAAGGCCGCCCCTTTCGGGACGGCCTTCGCTCTGATCGATGCGGGGGAGAAAATCGATCAGTTCGGCGCGACGTAGTGGGCGTTCACCCAACCGCCGCCGGCGATCTGGACCCACTCGCCCTGCGAGCCGATGGCGGTGAACGGCTGACCGGCCGACAGGCTGCCGGTCTGGCGATAGTTGGCGCCCGGGCCCGTGCGAATGCGCAGATTGGAGGTCGCGCGGTAGGAGTTGGCGCCCGCCTGATTGGCCGAACGCGCACGTTGCTGGTTACAGCCGATGTAGGAGCCCGCCGCAGCGCCGGCACCGGCGCCGACCACCGCGCCGAGCGCGCGCTCATTCTTGGAAACCTGGCTGCCGGCCAGGCCGCCCAGAACGGCGCCGATCGCGGCGCCTGCCTGCTGGCGACCGCCGGGCGCGTCGCAGTTGGTGATGCCGTTGGCCTGAGGCATGGCGGCGGCGCTCATCGGCACGGCGGCGGAACCCAGGGCGGCGAACATTGCGGTGGCGGCCAGACCCGCCTTGAACATCTTCGACATATGTCTCTCCTGTCATCGAGTTGTCGATGGAGGGACAATGCACCGGCGAAGCTGAAGGCTCCCCCAGCCTCGCCGTTATGTTGTGTTCATGTTTAGTGGGCCTACCGCGCTTCGCGCTACTTGAGGCCATGCTCAGTGGGCCTACCGCCCTTCGCGCTACTTGAGGCCATGCTCAGTGGGCCTACCGCCCTTCGGGCTACTTGAGGCCATGCTCAGTGGGCCTACCGCCCTTCGGGCTACTTGAGGCCATGCTCAGTGGGCCGGCCGCGCATAGCGCTGCTTGAGGCCACCCCAGCGCCATCCCGGAAACGGCGGAGCCATTATCCGGGACCACGGGAAGCGCTGCTCCTCGAGCTTTGGGCGGTCCCGGCTCTACGCCTTGCGGCTTCGGCCGGGATGACGGTCAAGGTCAGGCGGCCAGTTCGCCGTTGGCGCCCGCCTCGAGCAGGGAGATCGTCTGCGGCAGGCCGTAGATGGCCGCGAACGACCCGAAGCGCGGCCCCTGCGACGCGCCCAGAAGCACCTCGTACAGCGCCTGGAACCAGGCCCGCAGCGGCTCGAACTCATGCGCCTTGCCGACCGCATAGACCTCGCCCTGGATGACCTCGCCGTCGGTGGTGTCGGCCGGCAGAGCCTTCAGCCGTTCGGCCAGATCCAGCAGCGCCGCCTTCTCCTTGTCGTCGGGCAGACGATAGGTCTTCGAGGGCTTCACGAAGTCCTCGTAGTAGTTCAGCGCATAGCCCATCAGCCGGTCCAGCACGGGCTCGCTCTCAGGCGTGGCGTCCGGCAGGTATTTGGCGAAATAGGCCCACAGTTGATCCTTGGTCGAGGCGTTGGCTACGCCCACCAGATTCAGCAGCAGGGCGAAGGAGACTGGCGAGGCGCTCTCAGGCGGCTGGCCCGAATGGATGTGCCACACGGCGTTGTCCATCCGCTTGGCCGGTTCCTGCGTCTTGTACTGCTCGATGAAGGACAGATAGTCGTCCGTCGCGCGCGGAATGACGTTGAAGTGCAGGCTCTTGGCGGACTTCGGCGACTGGAACATGTACCAGGACAGGCTCTCGGGCGTGCCGTAGCGCAGCCAGTCCTCCATCGTCAGGCCATTGCCCTTGGACTTGGAGATCTTCTTACCTTCGATGTCGAGGAAGAGCTCGTAGTTGAAGCCTTCGGGGGGAACCCCGCCGATGGCGCGGCACAGCTTGGACGACTCGCGCACGCTCTCGATCAGATCCTTGCCCGACATCTCATAGTCAACGTCGAGCGCGGTCCAGCGCATGGCCCAGTCGGGCTTCCACTGCAGCTTTACATGGCCGCCGGTGACGGGAACCTCGGTGCGACCGCCCGCAGGGTCGTCAAAGACGATCGTGCCCTTTTCGACGTTACGCTCGAGCGTCGGCACCTGCAGCACATGGCCAGTGATCGGGCTGATCGGCAGGAACGGCGAATAGGTCGCCCGGCGCTCTTCGCCCAGGGTCGGCAGCATGATGCCCATGACCTTGTCAAAGCGCTCCAGCATGGTCAGCAGGGCTGCGTCGAACCGACCCGACCGATAGGTCTCGGTCGAGGACATGAACTCATATTCGAAGCCGAAGTTATCGAGGAAGGCGCGCAGGCGGGCGTTGTTGTGCGCGCCGAAGCTGTCGTGCGTGCCGAACGGATCGCGCACCTTGGTCAGCGGCAGATGCAGGTCTTCGCGCAGCATCTCCGGGTTGGGGATGCCCTCGGGCACCTTGCGCAGGCCGTCCATGTCATCGCTGAAGGCGATCAGACGCGTGGCCCAGTGATCGCCGGTCAGGGCGCGAAACGCGTTGCGCACCATGGTCGTGCGCGCCACCTCGCCGAAGGTGCCCATGTGCGGCAGGCCCGACGGGCCGTAACCTGTCTCCAGGATCACCGGCTTGTTCAGCGCCTCAAAGGCGGCCAGAGCCTCGTCCGTCTTGCCCGCGTCGATCAGCAGCTTGGCCGCATCACGCTCCGCGTCCGACAGCCGTTTTTTGAGCACGTGGGCCAGCAGGTTGCGCGCTTGCTCAAACGGCCACGAACGGGCCTCACGGGACAGGGTTTCGAGGTTCTGTAGCATGTACCGGGCTTTGACGCCTTGAAGGCCCGGGGTCAACAGCAGCCGCGTTTTACAGCTGCGCTTCGGCGTTCCGCGGCAGTTGCATCTGGTTCTCAAAGCTCATGGCCAGGTCGCCGTCCTGATTGGTCACCGTCGTCTTGGTGCGGACGACCCCGCGATCAGGCTGGCTCTTGGACGGACGGATCTCGATGATCTCGCGGCGCACCGTCAGGGTGTCGCCGGGCCGCACGGGCCGCACCCACCAGAGGGCGTCGACGTTCATGCCCAGCAGCGGAGTGTCGCCGAAATAGGCTTCATCCACGAACTGACGCATCACGCGCGAGCAGACGTGCCAGCCGCTGGCGATCAGGCCGCCGAACCGTCCCGCCTCGGCCGCCGCCTTGTCGATGTGCATGGGTTGGGGGTCGAACTCGGTCGCGAACGCGATGATCTCCGCCTCGGTCATGGTGAAGGGCTCGCTGGTCCAGCTTTCGCCGACGGTCAGGTCGTCCAGATAGCGATCGGTCATGCACTCAAACTCCCATTGGCTGCGCCTGACATAGCGGCTGGATAGGTTTTCGCCAGTCGACTTTCGGCTGCGCCTCGCTTGACCGCAAAGGCGCGGCGTGAGCATTCCCCGCCCCATGCGGACCTCCGATTTCGACTTCGACCTGCCCGAGGCGTGCATCGCCCTGCGCCCCGCCGACCCGCGCGACTCAGCGCGCCTGCTGGTGGTGAAGGGCGGCGAGCTTCAGGACCGGGTCATCCGCGACCTGCCCGGCTTTCTGCAGCCCGGCGACGTCCTGGTCTTCAACGACACCCGCGTGATCCCCGCCCGTCTGTCCGGCGTGCGCCACCGCACCGGACCGGAGGGCGAACGACTGTCGGTGCCGGTCGAGGCCACCCTTCACCACCGCGACGCGCCCGATGTCTGGAGCGCCTTCATGAAGCCCGGCAAGCGGCTGAAGGTCGGCGACCGGGTGCGTTTCGGGCGCGAGGAAGACAACGCCTGCTTCCTGGGCCAGGTCGACGCCGAGATCACCGCCAAGGGCGAGGACGGCCTCGTCACCCTGCGCTTCGACCTAGCCGGGCCGGCGCTGGACGACGCCATCCGCGAGGTCGGTGTCATGCCCCTGCCCCCCTATATCGCCGCCAAGCGAGCCGAGGACGATCAGGACCTGAAGGACTATCAGACCGTCTTCGCCGAGCATGACGGCTCGGTCGCGGCGCCGACGGCGGGCCTGCACTTCACCCCCGCCCTGCTGGACGCCATCCGGGCGCGCGGCGTGACGACCCATGCCGTAACCCTGCATGTCGGCGCCGGCACCTTCCTGCCGGTCAAGGCCGACGACACCGCCGATCACAAGATGCATTCCGAGTGGGGCGAGGTCTCGGCCGAGACCGCCGCCGCCCTGAACGGCGTGCGCGCCGCGGGAGGGCGCATCGTCTGCGTCGGCACCACCTCGCTTCGCCTGCTGGAGAGCGCCACAAGCGAGGACGGCGTGGTCCAGCCCTTCCACGGCGACACGGCCATCTTCATCACGCCGGGCTACCGCTTCCGCGCCTGCGACGTGCTGATGACCAACTTCCACCTGCCGAAATCGACGCTGTTCATGCTGGTCAGCGCCTTCGCGGGACTGGAGACGATGCGCGCCGCCTACGCCCACGCCATCGACAGGGGTTACCGCTTCTATTCTTATGGGGACGGAAGCCTGCTGTTCAGACAGTAGCGCAACAGGGGAACGACCATGCACTATCTGAAGACGGCCTCGTTCGGGGGCCTGTTCACCGTGACATTCGGCGTCGCCGCCGCCTTTCAGATCGCTTTCTCCATCCTTGGCGTCCTGCTGGCGTTTCTATCACCCGGCCTGTTTCACATGAACGGCGCTCCAGCGACGTCGGCGCTTGGCGCCATCGGCGTGCTCATCTTCCTCTTGGTCTTCGGCCTGTGCATAAATGCCGCCATCTCCGCGCTCGGCGCCTTGGTGGTCATGGGGATCAGACACTTCCTGCCGGAGACGAAATCAGCCTAGAAGACAGCCATGATCGACCAACTGCCCGAAAACCTGGCCGCCACCTTTGACATCCTGGCGTCTGCGGCGAGCGAGCTTCAGGACCCCTGGTGGGTGTTCGGCGGCGCAGGCATGGCGCTGTCGGGCCTGTCGGAATGGCATGTGCCGGACGTCGATGTCATGACCAGCCCGCGCGACGCCCGCCGCCTGATCGAGACCCTGCACGGCGAAGCGGTCGAAGACCCCGGCGAGGGCCTGTTCCGCTCTCAGGTCTTCGGCCAAATCCTGACCACGCCCGTCCCGGTCGAGGTGATGGCGCAGATGGATGTGCGCGCAGGCGCGGACTGGACGCCGGTCATTTTCACCACGCGCCAGCCGATCGCCCTGGACGGCGGGACGCTCTATGTTCCCACGGTCGCCGAACAGATCGAGAAATGCCGCCTGTTTGGCCGCCCCAAGGATCTGCAACGCGCAGAGCGGCTGGCGACGCTGCTGCGCTGACTGGCGGTTCAGAAACAGAGGGCCTAAGACGCGGCTCCGCTGCAAGGAACGCTTAATGCCTTTCCCGTTTGAAATTTCCGCTGCCGAAGGCCGCGCCCGCACCGGCGTGCTGAAAACGCCGCGCGGCGACATCCGCACCCCCGCCTTCATGCCCGTCGGCACCGCCGCCACGGTCAAGGCCATGACCTTGGATCAGGTCAAACAGACGGGCGCGGACATCATTCTGGGCAATACCTATCACCTGATGCTGCGGCCGGGCCCGGAGCGGATGGAGCGTCTGGGCGGCCTGCATAACTTCATGCGCTGGGACAAGCCGATCCTGACGGACTCAGGCGGCTTTCAGGTCATGAGCCTGTCGGGTATTTCCAAGCTGACCGAGGAAGCCGTCACCTTCTCCAGCCACATCGACGGCTCCAAGCACGTCCTGACGCCCGAACGCTCGATCCAGATTCAGGCCGACCGTCTCGGCTCCGACATCGTCATGCAGTTGGACGAATGCGTCGCCTGGCCCGCCGAGGAAAAGCGCGCCCGCGAGGGCATGGAGCTGTCGGCGCGCTGGGCCCAGCGATCCAAGAACGCCTTCGGCACGCGCGATGCGCAGGCCTTGTTCGGCATCCAGCAGGGTTCGACCTATGAAAACCTGCGCCGCGAATCCTCGGAACGCCTGCAGGAGATCGGCTTCGACGGCTACGCCATCGGCGGTCTGGCCGTTGGCGAAGGCCATGAGGCCATGTGCGAGGTGCTGGACTATGCCCCCGAGTTCCTGCCCAAGGACCGGCCGCGCTATTTGATGGGCGTCGGCAAGCCCATCGACCTGGTCGAGGCGGTCTATCGTGGCGTCGACATGTTCGACTGCGTCCTGCCGACCCGCGCCGGGCGTCACGGCCAGGCCTGGACCTGGGACGGCCCGCTGAACCTCAAGAACGCCCGCTTCGCCGAGGATCAGGACCCGCTGGATCCTGAGGTTCCCTGCCCCGCGTCGCAGGACTATTCAAAGGCTTACCTGCATCACCTGATCCGCGCCGACGAGATCCTCGGCAAGATCCTGCTCAGCTGGCACAACATCGCCTTCTTCCAGGCGCTGACGGCCGCCATGCGCGCCGCCATAGCCGAGGGCCGGTTTGAACAGTTCCGCCGCGAATTCCGTGCGCGGCACCTGAAAGCCTAGCCTCGACGGGGGACGAAGCCGGCAGGCGCGGCCGGCGGCGCGCAGTTCCGCTGCATCCCCACGCCCTTCAGGAAAGAGCGGCGACGCAGGCCCGCCTGAATCGCCGACTGCACGTGCTTGCTATGCGCGTCGGCGCCGGTCAGGCGACGAACCCAGCTGCGCGCCGGGATAAAATCGGTGACTGTCCCGCGAACGGCGTCAAGCGTCGCCCCAGCCGCAGCATCGGCCGCCCGCTCGCTCATATAGGAGCCGTCCTGCGACGGCGGTCCATCCGTGTCAGGCCCCAGCGCCTCGTCCAGCCGGGCGATCTCGGCCCCGATGGTGCGGCAGCTATTCAAGTTGCGCAGGTCATAGGGATTGGCTTCAGCTTGCAGAAGAATGGTCGGGATTTCATCGCGGCGCAGGTTCAGGTCTTCCAGCGGCGCGGTGACGGCGTCGCCCAGCCCAGCTCCGACCTTCTGCGCGCCCCCGCGCGCAGAAGCGCCCGCGTTACAGCCGCAAAGAGCAAGGGAAACGGCGACGGCGGGCAAAATGAGAGATCGCATGGCCCGCGTTAAATCACGACACCCTCCGGCACGCCAGGCAGCTGCCTCTGATCATTGGCGCCCTGCTTTTTGACGGCGCGCAGCCGCGCAAGTGCATCGAGTACTGTGCGTCGAATCCATCCTAGGATATGGCTGCGTCGGTGACGCGCCCGGATGGGGCTCGAGCACGGTCGTCACAGAGGCTCTTCGTAATGAAATCACCAAGCCGTCCGTCCGCAGGGTCGAAGATGGAAAAACTGGCGACGCTCGGAATGGCGCTCGTCCTGGCGTTTTTCCTCGCTACCGGCCTTGTCGCGTGGCGCAATGTCGATGTTCTGCGCGCAAACAACCGGCAGATCATTCACACCCACGAGGTGATCGTCGCCGTCGACGAGCTGCTGTCGGCGGCGCAAAACGCCGAAACCGGGCAGCGGGGCTATCTGCTGACCGGCGATGTGCAATATCTGGAGCCATACGAGGCGGCGTCGCGCGACCTGACGCACCAGCTGGAAAAGTTGACGGGTTTAACCCGCGACAACCCGACGCAGCAGGCGCACCTGAATGAGCTGCGCCGTCATCTCGCCGCCAAGATGAGCGAGCTGGACGCCACGCTTCAAGCCCGCCGCGCCGAAGGCGTTCAGGGGGCGATCTCACGCATGTCCTCCGGTCACGGCCTTCGCGAGATGGACGCCATTCGCGACCAGATCGCGTTGATGCGTCAGGAAGAACAACGCGTCCGGCGCCTGCGCCTGAACGAAATGGACGCTGCTTATCGCACGGCGCTGATCAGCGGCCTGTTGTCCGGGCTGCTGGGAGCGGTGCTGAGCGTAAGCGTTTTCACCCTGATCCGCCGCTCTGCACGCAGCCGCGCGCGGCAGGAATGGTTGCATGAAGGCCAGGTGGGTCTGGCCTCGGCGATGATGGGCGATCAGTCGCTTGAGATGCTCGCCGACAACATCCTGGCCTATCTCGGTCGCTATACCGGGGTCCAGGCGGCGGCGCTTTTCAAGGGCGAGGGCGGCCTTTACCGGCGAGTCGCAGCGCTCGGCGTTCCCTCCGACGCTTCCGTTCCCCAGCGATTTGGTCAGCGGGAAGGCCTGCTGGGCCAAGTGGCCTCAGAGGGCGAAATCCTGACCATAACCGATGTGCCGGACGGCTATCTGACAATCGGCTCGGCGCTCGGGCGCGATAAGCCCCGCCATCTGGTTATCGCCCCGGCGCGGGCTGACGGCGCCGTAAACGCGGTGATGGAGCTAGGCTTCCTCCATGCGCCGGATGACCGACTGGTCTCCCTGCTCGAAGAGGTCGGCCCCGCCATCGGAACCGCCCTGCGCTCGGCCCGCTATCGCGCCCAGTTGCAGAATATGTTGGAGGAAACCCAGCGCCAATCCGAGGAGCTCCAGGTTCAAAGCGAGGAGCTCCGCGTCTCTAACGAAGAGCTGGAAGAACAGGGCCGGGCGCTCAAGGAATCCCAGTTCCGCCTCGAACAGCAGCAGGCTGAATTGGAACAGACCAACAGCCAGCTGGAGGAACAGGCTCAGATACTGGAAACCCAGCGCGACGACCTGGAGCGCGGCGCCGCCGCCCTCACGCTCAAGGCCCGCGAACTGGAGCAAGCCAGCCAGTACAAGTCCGACTTCCTGGCCAACATGTCCCACGAGTTGCGGACGCCGCTGAATTCTCTGCTGATCCTGTCCAAGTTGCTGGCGGACAATCCCGAGGGGAGCCTGTCGGAGGAACAGGTCAACTACGCCCGCACCATTCAGTCGTCGGGGAACGATCTTCTGGCCCTGATCAACGACATCTTGGACCTGTCCAAGATCGAGGCCGGCCACATCCAGGCGCACCCGGAAGCCGTCTCGATGCAGCGGCTGACCGAGGACCTCCGTCAGACCTTCCAGCCCATCGCCGATGATCGCGGCCTGCCGTTCGAGATTGAGGTGGATGCGAGCGTCGATCTGATGGAGACGGACCGTCAGCGGCTTGAGCAAATTCTCAAGAACCTGTTGTCCAACGCCTTCAAATTTACCGAAAGCGGCTTGGTTAAACTGGGCATATCCGCCCTGCCTGGCGACGAAATCGCCTTCGCGGTCTCAGACACCGGCATCGGCATTTCACCCGAGCAGCAGAAGGGCGTTTTCGAGGCCTTCCAGCAGGCGGACGGCACCATCAGCCGCAAATACGGCGGAACAGGGCTGGGGCTCTCAATCTCGCGCGAACTGGCGCGTCTTCTGGGCGGCCGAATCGAGCTGAAAAGCCGCGTGGGCGAAGGCAGCGTGTTCACCCTTGTTCTCCCGCGGACCTATGACGCCGGACGGGTGGCTTCGCGTCAGGCTGCGTTCGCGGCCGCGCCCCCGCCGCCTTCCCCGGCGGCGTCAAACCCCAGGCCCGCCGCCCCTCGCCCTCTGTCCGCGAGCGTTGAGGACGACCGGGACAACCTCGCCGGAAACCGACGGCTGCTGCTGGTGGTCGAAGACGACGGCCGGTTCGCCGCCATCGTGCGCGATCTGTCCCGCGAACTGGGCTTCAAATGCATCGTCGCCGGTACGGCGGAAGAAGCGCTGAAGCTGGCGAAACGCCATCGCCCCAGCGCGGTCGTGCTGGATATCGGCCTGCCCGACCAGTCCGGCCTGACCGTTCTGGACGAACTCAAGCGCGACGACGACACCCGCCACATCCCCATCCACGTCGTCTCGGGCGAGGATCACAGCCAGACCGCCCTTTCGCTGGGCGCGATCGGCTATCTGATCAAACCGGTGAAGCGGGAAGACCTCGCCGAGGTCCTGCGCAACCTGGAGGAAAAGCTGACCCGCACCGTCCGGCGCGTCCTGATCGTCGAGGACGACCTGGTTCAGCGCGATGCGGTCAGCCGTCTGCTGAGTTCCGGCGACGTCGAGACGGTCGGCGTCGGCACCGCCGCAGAGTGTCTGGAGCAACTCAAGACCCAGACTTTCGACTGCATGGTGCTGGACCTGACGCTGCCGGACGCCTCGGGCTTCTCTCTTCTGGAGACCCTCAGCCGCGACACCGGCCACAGCTTCCCGCCGGTCATCGTCTACACCGGCCGGGATCTGTCGCCTGATCACGAACAACAGCTGCGCCGCTATTCCAGCTCCATCATCATCAAGGGCGCCAAGTCGCCGGAACGGCTTCTGGACGAGGTCTCCCTGTTCCTGCACCAGGTCGTTTCGGAACTGCCGCCCGAGCAGCAGAAGATGATCCGCAAGGCCCGCAACCGCGACGCTGTTCTCGAGGGCCGCCGCATTCTGATCGTCGAGGACGACGTGCGTAACGTCTATTCCTTGACCAATGTGCTCGAACCGCGCGGCGCCCTGGTCGAGATCGCCCGCAACGGCAAGGAGGCGCTGGAGGCGCTGGAGCGCTCATCAACCGACCCGTCCCAGGCGGTCGATCTGGTTCTGATGGATGTGATGATGCCGGTCATGGACGGTCTGACGGCGACCCGCGAGCTGAGAAAAGACCCGCGCTGGAAGACTTTGCCGGTGCTGATGCTTACGGCCAAGGCCATGCCGGACGATCAGGAACGCTGCATGGCGGCCGGCGCCAACGACTACATGGCCAAGCCGCTGGACGTGGACAAGCTGCTGTCCCTCGTGCGCGTCTGGATGCCGCGCTGAGCCCGTTCATGCCCCACCAGACCGAAGACATCGAGATCGGCCTGCTGCTGGAAGCGTTATACCAGCGCTACCATTACGACTTCCGCCACTACGCGCGGGCGTCCATTAAACGTCGCCTGTTGCAGGCGCGCAGCCATTTCAACATGCCCAGCCTGACGGCTCTTCAGGAACGCGTGCTGCACGATCCCGAAATGCTGCCGCGTCTTCTCGCATTTCTGACCGTTCAGGTCAGCGAGATGTTCCGCGATCCCGGCTATTTCCGAGCCCTGCGCGAACAGGTTCTGCCTCACCTGCGCACCTATCCGTCGCTGAAGGTCTGGATCGCGGGTTGCAGCGCCGGCGAAGAGCTCTATTCCATGGCCATTCTGTTTCGCGAAGAAGGCCTGTTCGACCGTACCCTGTTCTACGCCACGGACATCAATCCTGAGGCCCTGAGGGCCGCCGAGGCCGGGATATATCCGCTCGACCGCATCCGCAAATTCACTGAAAACCATCAAAATTCAGGCGGGCGATCATCCCTCTCCGACTACTACACGGCGGACTATGGGCGGGCCGTCTTCGACAAGTCGCTACGCGCCAATGTCGTCTTCTCGGATCACAGCCTGGTCACGGACGCCGTCTTTGCGGAGATGCAGTTGATCTCCTGCCGCAACGTGATGATCTATTTCGACCGAGGTCTTCAGGACCGGGCCGTCGGGCTGTTCAAGGATTCTCTGGCGCGACAAGGGTTCCTGGGCGTGGGGTCTAAGGAAAGCCTGCGCTTTTCGAAGCACGCAGCCGCCTTCACCGAGTTTGTGCCCGAAGAAAAAATCTACAGGAAACGCGAGCCATGAGCCGCGCCTCGGACCGGGCCGTGGTGATCGGCGCCTCCGCCGGGGGCGTCCAGGCTCTGCTCGCCCTGCTGCCCGCCTTGCCTGCAGACTTTCCCTGGCCGATCTTCGTCGTCCTTCACGTCCCGGCCGACCGCAGCAATGTTCTGGCGCCTCTTTTCGAGGCCAAATGCGGGCTCAAGGTGAAGGAGGCCGAGGACAAGGAAACGGCCCGTCCTGGAGTGGTCTACTTCGCCCCCTCCGATTACCATCTCCTGGTTGAAGAAAACGGCGACCTGGCCCTGTCATCCGACGAAGCGATCAACTATTCACGCCCCTCCATTGACGTGCTGTTCGAGAGCGCGGCGGACGCCTATGGCGAGGGCTTGATCGGCATCATCCTGACTGGCGCTAACAATGACGGAGCAGCCGGGCTCAAGGCGGTGCACGCCGCGGGCGGCGTCGCCCTGGTGCAGGACCCGGCGGCCGCCTATGCCCGGGCCATGCCTCAGGCTGCCTATCAGGCCTGTAACGCCGCGCTCGTGCTGCCGCTCGAACGCATCGCCGACTATCTGAAAGGTCTCGACAGAGAATGACCAGCACGGAACAGCCGATTCATCTCCTGCTGGTCGACGATCTGGAGGAAAACCTGCTGGCGCTGGAAGCTCTGCTGAAAAGCGAGGGCGTCGTCTGCCTGAAGGCCCGTTCGGGCGACGAAGCGCTGGAACTTTTGCTGGTTCATGATGTCGCCCTGGCCCTGCTCGACGTGCAGATGCCTGGCATGGACGGTTTTCAGTTGGCCGAGTTCATGCGCGGCAATGTGAACGTCCGCCATATCCCTATCATCTTCGTCACGGCTGGGAGCGCCGACCTTCAGCGCCGCTTCAGGGGCTACGAAGCGGGCGCGGTGGACTTCATCCAAAAACCGATCGAGGCGGACATACTGCGCAGCAAGGCCAAGGTCTTCATCGACCTGTATCGCCAGCGCATGGAAAGCCTCGCCCAGCGCGACGAACTAAAGGCATACGCCAACGCCCTGCGCGAGGCGGATCGGCGCAAGAACGATTTCATCGCCATGCTGGGCCATGAACTGCGCAATCCCATCATGGCTATTCACGCCGGACTTCAGCTGCTGCAACGCCAGTCGGACGAAGAGCGCAAGGCGGTGATTCACGCCCGCATGGAGGTCCAGGCTCATCACCTTTCGCGTCTGATCGAAGACCTTCTGGACGTCGCCCGCATCGACCAAGGCAAAATTTCGCTCAAACGCGAACGGATAAGCCTGCAAAGCGTCATCGACTCCGCCATCGACACCAGCCGCCCGAAAATCGAGGCGGCGTCGCACGAGCTAACGGTCTCCGTGCCGCCCGAACCGGTGTGGTTGCACGGCGACTTCACGCGCCTGTCCCAGGTGATCAGCAACCTGCTCGCCAACGCCGCCAAATACACCCCGTGCAAAGGCCGCATCCACCTGTCCGTCGACAGCGAGGAAGACCAGATCCGAATTAATGTCGCCGACAACGGCATCGGCGTCTCGCCTGAGCTGAAAGGCCGAATCTTTGAACTGTTCGCCCAGTCCAAAGGCCCCGACGACCGCTCCCGCGACGGCCTGGGCATCGGCCTGGCTCTGGTCAAGCAGTTGGTCGAACTGCACGAAGGCACGATCGATCTCGTCAGCGAAGGCCCTGGCCGGGGCAGTTGCTTCACGGTGCGTTTGCCGCTCAGCGCGTGACATATGGACCAGCGTCTCGCCAAGGCGCTGTTTCAGGTCACGACGCCGACAAGCCGCCTCACCATGCAATGATTTCTGAGTGGGAAGTGGTACGCCCCCCCGGGCTCGAACCGGGGACCCTCTGATTAAAAGTCAGATGCTCTAACCAACTGAGCTAGGGGCGCACATCGCGTCTGCGAAGAGGCGCGGAACATACGGTCGAGTTTCTGATCCGGCAAGCCGATATTTCGGAAAATTTGTGGGAAAACAAACACCCCGGATATGCCAGGCCGGAAAGGGTCTGGAAGAGGCGCCGCAATCATCGTTCAGGTTCAGATTGCGTTCAGAGAGTCGGAGCCACACCGTGTCGAGCGGGAACCTCCGCGCCCTTTTTCACGTTTCCAGCCCCTGAAAGGGGGAATCTCCATGAGCCAATTCATTCCGAAGCGTTTGCTGCTCGGCGCCGTCGCCCTGGGCGGCGTTGCTGCGCTGGCGGCCTGTGAGGAGCCTAGCCGGGAACCGGCCCCTGCTCCCGCGCCGGTTGTTGAACCCGAAACCCCCGCCGCCGAGGACGCCGCCGCGCCGACAGCAGCAGAAGCCCCCGACACGCCGCCGACCGCGCCTGTCGAGGCCCTGCCGCCCGACCAGCGGTCGTCCGAGGAGACGGTGCAGCCTGAAAGCGATACGCTGTTTTACTGATTCCATCGGCGTAGACGGCTAAGTGCGGCGCGTTCACCACTACACAGGGTTCAGATTTGACGTCGAGGCTCCCCCTCCTTCTCGCCACCGCGGCCCTGTGCGCCTTCGCCACACAGGCGGCTGCCGAGCCGAGGGCCCAGATTCGCGGCGAGATCGACGCCGATCTGAAACGACAGCTGGAACAGGCGGTGGGCCAGGTCGACGGCGCGCCGGCCAATCGCTTTGAAGCCCGTCGTCGCGCGCGGGCGGCGCTGGAATCGGCGCAGGCCCTGCTGCGGTCTGAGGGCTATTATCAGGCCACGGTCCACGATCAGGTCGAAGGCGAGGAAACGCCTGTCGCCATCGTCGAGGTCACGCCCGGCCGCCGGTTCCTTCTGGGCGAAGCCAAGGTCAACTGGAGCGCGCCTGCCCCGGACGCAGACACCAGCGCGGCGGTGATAGAAAACATCAAGCTGAAGCCCGGCGAGCCGGGCCGAGCGGCCGACGTGCTGGCGGCTGAGGGACGCTTGATCGCCGATCTGACCCGGCGCGGCTATGCCGACGCCGTTGCCCAGCCCCGCCGCGTCGTTGTTGATCACGCGACTTTTCTGGTGGAGCCTGGCTTCAATGTGGCGTCGGGAGAACTGGTGCGGCTGGACGGCATCCAGTTGCGCACGCGCGGGCCGACCAAGCCCGATTGGGTCCAGAGCCTTGTCCCCTGGCGTGAAGGCGACCGCTACGATCCAGAAGACGTCGCCGAGCTTGAGCGCCGCCTGCTGGACACCGGGGTCTATGACGGCGTGGGCGTCGCCCTGTCGTCGCTGGACGATACGCGCCCGGACGGCTTGAGGCCGGTTGTCGTCACCCTGGCGGATCGGCCGGTCAGCCTGCTTGAGGCGGGCGCCAGCTATTCGACCTACGAAGGCGTCGGCGTCGATGTCTTCCGCACCCGCTACAACCGATTCGGCCGCGCCGACACGCTGCGGTACGGCGCGCGGATCGCCAGCATCGACAGCCGTATCGGCGGCGAGTGGTCGCAGCCCCACTGGCGGCGTGCGGGTCGGACGCTGAAACTGTCGTCCTTCATCGTCAACGAACAGACCGACGCCTATGACCGCAGCGCCCTGACCATGGCCGCGGACCTGTCGCAGCGGCTCGGCAAGACCTCATGGTTCAGCTACGGGGTTGGCGTGGACGCCGGGCGATACACGGAATACCGCTTCGATCCCGAGACGCAGACACCGATCACCCTGGACCGGGATCTGGCCATCGTCACCCTGCGGGGCAGCGCCTATATGGACCGCTCCAATGATCCGCTGAACCCGACGACCGGCTACCGCCTGTCCGTTTCGGCCCAGCCGACCGCCGTGACGGGCGAGGATACGGTCATGTTCCTGCGCACCGAGGGTCAGGCCAGCGCCTATCTGCCGCTGCAGGACGGCGCCAAGACGGTTCTGGCCGGGCGCGCCCGTATCGGCTCGATCATCGGCGGCGAAGAGCTGACGGTGCCCTCTGACCGCCTGTTCTACTCCGGCGGCGGCGGCTCGGTGCGCGGCTATTCCTATCAGAGCATCAACCCGCGCCTGCCGGACAACCGTCCGCGCGGCGGCCTGTCGCTGTTTGAAACCTCGCTGGAGGTGCGACGCGATATCGGCGAGAAGTTCCAGGCTGTCGCCTTTGTCGACGGCGGCGCCGTCGGCTTTCAGGAAACGCCGAACTTCAGCAACATGCGTTACGGCGCAGGGGTCGGCGTCCGCTACAAGCTGCCGTTCGGTCCCGTCCGCGCCGACATCGCCTTCCCGCTGAACAAGCGCGAAGGCGATTCCGGATTCCAGCTCTACATCAGCATCGGCCAGGCGTTTTGACCGACACTCCTCCGCCTCACGAAACGGGCGCAGACGTCGCCGACACGCCCGCTGAAAAGGCGAAGCGCAAACGCACCCGGCTTCAACTGGCCGCCTTCATCGCAGGGATCGTTTCGGCTGGCGTTCTGGCGCTGGTCATCGTCGCCCTGGTCGGCGGGCGGATGTATCTGGTTTCCGATCCGGGCCGCGAACTGATCACCAGCTTCGTCGCCGGCAAGAAGATCAGCCGCTACGGACGCATCAACGTCGAAGGCCTGCAGGGCGACCTGTTCAACGATTTCCGCCTGAGGCGCATCACCGTGACCGACGAAAAGGGCGTCTGGCTCGAAGCGACCGACGTGCGCGTCGACTGGTCCTATTGGCCCCTTCTGGCGCGACGTTTTCACGCCACCGAAATCAGCGCGGGTCAGATCCGTCTGCTGCGTCGCCCGGAGCTGGAGGCGCCCACCGAGCCGGGCGGCCCGCAAGCCATCTCCATCGACATCGACCGCTTCAGCGCCAGCGTCGAATTGATGGAGGATTTCTCCAAGGAATACGGCCGCTGGACGCTGAGTGGCGACGCCGCCATTCCGCGCAAGGGCGTCAAGACCGCCAACGTCAACGCCTATAGTCTGAACCGCAAGGGCGACTACCTGCGCCTGGCCGCCGCCTTCGGCGATAAGCCCGAAGACCTGCGCGTCAACCTGCGCGCCAATGAGGCCCAGGGCGGGCCGATCGCAGGTTCGCTGGGCTATTCTCCCGATCAGCCCTTCTCGGCCGTCGCCGTGGTGAACGGCGAGGTCATCGACGTGACCGTGCAGACCGGCCAATTCCGCCCCCTGCTGGTCAAGGGGACCTATGGCGACAACGGCGCCAAGGTCTCGGGCTATGCCGACTTCTCGGGCTCCGACCTGCTGCAGCCGTTCGTCGAGCGCATCGGCCGCACCGCGCGCTTCGGCTTCGCCATGACGCCGGACGCCAAACGTGAGGGCTATCAGGGCGTGGCCTGGCGCCTGTACGCCGACAACATCGAATCCAGCGCGCGCGGCCTGATCCGCACGACGGACAACACCGCGCCGGAAGGCATCAACCTGGAAGTGACGACGCCGTCGCTCAGCCGTCTGGTCGGCAGCCCGGTCGCCGGTCCGGCCGCCTATACCGGCGTCTTCAAGGGCGACGCTCAGGCCTGGAGCCTGCAGGGCTCCGCCAGCCTGCTCAACGCTGACATCGCCTCCTATCGCGCCACGCGCATCTCCGGCCCGGTCAATATCGCCGCTAACAAAGGCCGCATCGACGTGACGACAGACGTTCGCGCTGTCGGCGGTTCGTCAGCAGGCATCATCGGGGCCCTCCTGGGCTCGACGCCGCGTATCCAGATGGAGGGCGCCCGCATGGCCGATGGCGCCATGCTATTGAAGAAGGTCGATGCACGCGGCCAGGGCCTGACCCTGACCGGCTCGGGCGGACGCAGCCTGAACGGCGGCCTGAACTTTACGGGTCGCGCCGAACTGACAGACCTGTCGCGCATCCGAAACGGCGCTAGGGGCACCTTCGGCGGACCGATCCGCGCTTCCTCGGCAAGAGCCGGCGCGCCCTGGGTCCTCAGCTTCGACGGGCGCGGCTCTCGCATGGCCATCGGCATGGAAGAGCTGGATCGTCTGCTGGGCGCCCAACCGCGTCTGCAACTGGCCGGTTCGCTGAACGACGGCGTCGTCTCCATCAACACCGGCGAACTGACCGGCGCCGCCGGACGCGCAGGCGCCAAGGGGCGTATCGAAGGCTCTAAACTGCGCCTCGCCCTGGACTGGGACGCGCGCGGCCCGTTCGGCGTCGGCCCGGTCGCCATCGACGGCGCCATGTCGGGCGACGGCGCCCTGACCGGCACCCTGGCCCAGCCGCGCGCCGACCTGCGCGCCGCCTTCGACAGGGTGGCTGCGGGCGGGCTGATCCTGACCAACGCTGACTTGATCCTCAGCTTCCGCAAGGGCGCCGACGCCTCTGACGGCCGCATCTTACTGACCTCCGGCTCGAACTACGGACCGGCGCGCGCCTCGGGCAACTTCTATCTGGGCGGTCCGCGTCTGCGCCTGTCGGATGTCGACGTGAACGCCGGCGGGGTCACGGCCCAGGGCGACGTGGCCCTGTCGAACAACTTCCCCTCCAGCGCCGATCTGACCTTCACCGCGCGCCAGGGCGCCTTCCTGGCCTCGGGCGAGGCCAACGGCCGCGTGCGCCTGACCGAGGGCGCGGGCGATCAGACCGCCGTGCTGGACGTGACCGGCCGCAACGTGCGCCTGACGGGTCAGGACTGGACCCTGCGCAACCTGTCGCTGAAGGGCCAGGGCACGCTGGACCGCCTGCCCTTCACCGTGGCCGCCGACGTGGGCGGCGCCAATCCGGTCCAGTTCAACGGCGCGGGCGAATATTCCCGCCAGGGCCCGGCGCAGAGCCTGACGCTGCGCGGCGGCGGCCGCGTGCGCGACATCGCCTTCACCACCCGCGCCCCCGCAGTCTTCGCCATCAACGGCGATGGCCGCGTGGCGCGCCTGGACCTGGGCGTCGGCGGCGGCGTCCTGACCGGCGAACTGAAGCAGGACAAGCAGGGTGCGGCCATTCAAGCCGACATGACCAATGTCGAAATGGGTTCGCTGCTCCCCGATCTTCGCGGTCAGGTCACCGGCCGCATCTCGATGCAAGGCCAAGGCGACGCTCTGCGCGGCTCGGCCAATGTGGACCTGAGACAGCTGCGCAGCATCGACGCGCCGCGCGGTCTGGCGGTCGACGGCACGCTGAACGCCGATCTGACCGGCGACGTCCTGCGCCTGCGCGCCCAGGCCCATGACGGAACCGCCGTCCAGGCGACAGCCGACGTCAGCCTGCCGGTCGAAACCTCGGCCGCCCCCTTGCGTCTAGCCATCGCCCGGACCCGGGACATGTCGGGCCAGGTGGCTATTCGTGGGCAGATCCAGCCGATTTGGGACCTGTTCCTGGGCGGCGCCCAATCCCTGTCCGGTCAGGTGAACGGTCAGGCCACGCTGGCGGGCACGCTGAACGCGCCGCGCCTGAACGGCCGACTGGACATGACGCAAGGCGCCTTCCGCGACAGCGCCTCGGGCCTGCGCCTGGAGAATGTGACCCTCGCCAGCCGCTTCAACGACAGCCAGGCCGTCATCGAGCGTTTCCAGGCTACCGATGGGCTGAAAGGCGAGGTGTCCGGCAATGGCGATCTGGGCCTGCGTCAAGGTTCGCCCTCGACCTTGCGCCTAGAGCTGACGCGCTTCCGCATCATCGACAACGACATCGCCCAGGCCCGCGCCAACGGCCGCTTGACCGCCGTGCGCGGCGCCGACGGCAACATCCAGCTGACCGGCGACCTGAACATCGACGAGGCCGAGATCTCGCCGAACCTGCCCGGCTCCAACGGCATCGTCAAAATGGACGTGGTCGAGATCAACCGCCCCGGCGGCGACCCTGTCGAAGCCGAGGAGAAGGCGCGGGGCGGTCCCAGGATCGGCCTGAACCTCAACCTGACCGGACGTGAGATCCACGTGCGCGGACGCGGGCTGAACGTCGAACTGTCCGCCAATGCGCGCGTGCGCGGCACCATCGCCGATCCCCAGTTGTCCGGCACGGCCAACGTCGTGCGCGGCGACTATGAGTTCGCAGGCAAGCGCTTTGTCTTTGATGATCGCGGCTCCGTCACCTTGTCGACCGACCTGGCGCGGATTCGTCTGAACCTTGAGGCTGTCCGCGAAGACCCGGCGCTCACCGCCGTGATCAAGGTCACCGGGACCGCGGCCGAACCCAAGATCCAGCTGACCTCCACTCCTGCCCTGCCCCAGGATGAAATCCTGTCGCAGGTGCTCTTCGGCCGATCGGCGGCGCAGTTGTCGCCGTTCGAGGCGGCCCAGCTCGCCTCGGCGGTGGCGTCCTTGGCCGGCGGCGGGGGCTTCGACGTGATCGGCAACCTGCGCGAACTGGCCGGGCTGGACCGCCTGTCCTTCAGCGGCGAGGCCTCCAGCCTCACCGTCGCGGGCGGCCGCTACATCACCGACGACGTCTACCTGGAAGTCATCGGCGGCGGAGAACGCGGTGCTGCGGTCAGCGTCGAGTGGCAGGTGCGCCGCAACCTCGCCGTGGCCTCTAAGTTCGGCGGCGAAGGCGACACCTCCTTGTCCGTGCGCTGGCGGCGCGAAGGCCCCCGCCCCGGCGGCGAACGCCGCGACCGCAGGCCTAACGCCTCCGCTCGACGCTAATCCGAGGCAGATCGGCGCGCCTGTCGCCCGTCGCGCTATTTGTTCTTGCTTTGTTCTATCTCGTCCTGCATCCTGCAGTCATGAGTAAGGCGATTAACGGACGCGGCGCACGCTCCAACGCCTCGGGTCGGTACGAAGCCGACCGACGCGAGGCCTATGACGACGGCTGGACGGATCAGGACGAGGCGGTGGCCCCGCTTCGCACCACCCTGTCCCCGGAACGCGCTCGCACCATCATCGCCAAGAACACGAGTCCCGATATCGGCTTCGATCGCTCCATCAACCCCTACAAGGGCTGCGAACATGGCTGCATCTACTGCTACGCCCGTCCGTCCCATGCCTGGATGGGCCTATCCCCGGGCCTGGATTTCGAGAGCCGGATCTTCTTCAAGCCCGACGCCGCGCGTCTGCTGGAACAAGAGCTCTCAAAGCCCCGGTACGTCTGTCGGCGTATCCACATAGGGGGCAATACCGACCCCTATCAGCCGGTCGAGCGCGAGACAGCTTCCACGCGCTCGATCCTTGAGGTGATGCAGCGGTTCAACCACCCCTTCAGCATCATCACCAAGTCGGTGCTGATCGCGCGCGACGCCGACATTCTGGGCGACATGGGACGAAAGGGCCTGGCCTCCGCCTTCGTCTCCATCACCACCCTGGACCGCAAGCTGGCGCGGGCGATGGAGCCGCGCGCCTCAACCCCCGCCAAGCGGCTGGAGGCGATCAGCCGCCTCGCTGACGCCGGCTGCCCGGTCGGCGTCGGCTTCGCCCCCGTCATCCCTGGCCTGAACGACCATGAGCTGGAATCGGTGCTGGAGGCGGCTCAGAAGGCCGGCGCGACATCGGCCATGTATGTGACCCTGCGCCTGCCGCTTGAGATCAAGGACCTGTTCCGCGAATGGCTGGCCGACGCCCGCCCCGAGCGGGCGGCGCGCGTCATGTCCCTGATCCGCCAGACGCGCGGCGGCAAGGACTATGATCCCGACTGGTCGCAACGGATGAAGGGAACCGGCCCCGTCGCCGAACTGATCGCTGCGCGCTTCAAGGCGGCGGTCAAACGCTATGGGCTGGATGGACCCCGTCATGCGCTCGACATGACCCAGTTCCGCGTCCCGGCAGACGCCCGACCGCAACTGGACCTGTTCGATCTGGCGTCCTGATCAGCGCCGAAACACGCCGACCAGTTCGATATGAGTCGACCAGATGAACTGATCGATCGGCGTAACCTTCTCCAGCCGGAAACCGGCGTCGACCAGCACCCGCGCGTCCCGAGCGAAGGTCTGAGGGTTGCACGACACGCCAACGATGACCGACGCCTTCGTGCCGGGCAGTTGCTGCGTCTGCTCCAACGCGCCCGCGCGCGGCGGGTCCAGAACGATGGCTTCGCAGCCCTTGAGGTCATAGGGTGACAAGGGACGACGGAACAGATCGCGCGCCTGCGCCTCGATACCCTTCAGGCCTTGGGCCGTACTCACGCCCGCCTTCAGGGCCGCGATGGAGGCGGCGGCGGAATCGGCGGCCATGACGCTGGCCACCTCCGCCAGCGGGAAGGTGAAGGTTCCGGCCCCACAGAACAGGTCGGCGACCTTCTTGGCCCCTTTCACCGCCGCGACCGCGCGCGCGACCATGGCTGCTTCCGCGGCAGGCGACGCCTGAAGAAAAGCGCCCGGCGGCAAAGGCACTGACGCACGCCCGAACCGCACGCGCGGCTGGCGCGCCATGACCAGCGTCTCGCCATCCAGACTGAGCCGCGCCAGATCGGCCTCCGCCGCCGCCGCGATGGCGAGCGCCAGTTGATCTCCATTGAGGCCGCCTGACCGCTTCTCCACGCCGGTCACATCGACGTCCAGACCGCTGTCCGTCAGGGTGACATGCAGGGTCGGCGCCGATTTGGGATGCCCCAGCAAGGGCGCGGCGATCTTGGCGAGCGCAGGCAGAGCCGCCGTCAGTTGCGGATCCGACAATGGACAGTCTGTCAGTTCGACCACCCGCCACGACTTGCGCGCCTTGAACCCCAGAATGACCCGCCCGTCCGGCAGCTTGCGCGCGTGCAGCGCCAGGCGACGGCGGCTGGCCAGCGGCGTGGCCACGGCCGCCTCGACCTCAGTCTCCAAGCCTTCGCGCGCCAGCGTCTGGATCACCACCTCGCGCTTCCACGCCAGATAGGGTTCCTCGGCCCAGTGCTGCAGCGGCGCCACGCCGCATTCGGCATAGGTCTGCGAGTGGATCGGGCGCCGATCAGGGCTGGCCTCGATCAGGTCGAAGCGCTCGGCCCGGCCGTCCTTGACCTCGGCGGCGACGACTTCGCCCGGCAAGGCGCCGGGCACGAAGACCGGGCCGTCGGCGGTGTCGGCGATCCCGTCGCCCTGATGGCCCATGCGGGCGATGGTCAGCGTCTGCATCATGAGGCGGCTTCTAGCGGCTTCCGCGCGAAAATCGAAACATGAACGAAGATGAACGACGCGCTCAAAAGCCGTTCAGCTTCGCCGCCCTATCAATGGCTGCAACAGACGGCGACCTGATCCGTTCAGGTGCGGCCTCCGTCGAAGGAAAAGAACGATGATCGCTCTCATCTCGAAAAAAGCCTCGGCCGCCGCCATCGCCGCCCTGGCCTGCGCCTCGGCCGTCGCCCTGCCTGGCGTCGCCTCGGCCCAGAGCTATGGCTACGACTATCCGCCTGCCTATGGTTACGGCAACAGCGGGCACAGTCAGGGGACCTATTACGATCCTTGCGTCCGCGATCAGCGTCAGCGCGCCACGACCGGCGGCGTTCTGGGCGCCGCCATCGGCGCCATCGCCGGGTCCCAAATGGCCGCGCGCGGCCGTCGCACCGAGGGCAGCGCCTTGGGCGGGGTTCTGGGCGCCGCGATCGGCGCGGGCGTGGGCAACAGCTCGGCCGCCTGCGACAGCCGCTACCGCCGCGACGCCGACTACGGCTATCAGGGGACGTATGTCCCGCCGGCCTATGGTTATGACAACCGAGGCTACGACAGCCGCAGCTATGACAATCGCGCCTATGACCGTCGTTATGACGACCGCCGCGACAGCTACGACTATTATCGGGACTACCCCGACACCTACGCCTCTGCGCCCCGCGACGCCGATCAGTGCCGCCTGGCCGAGAGCAACATCCGTCTTCCCGACGGTCGCATGGAGACGCGCTATGTGCGCACCTGCATGGACCAATCGGGCCGTTATCGCGTCGTCGATTAAGTTTCAGCCCCCCTGTCAATCGACGATGTGAAGAGGGCCGTCGGCGATCCGGCGGCCCTCAAATCGTTTCGGCTCACGCCTTCTGGGCCCAGAGCAGGAACTCGACATTTCCGTCGCCGCCGATGATCGGACTGTCGGCGACCTCGCGCACGGTCCAGCCGCATTCCTCCAGCCAGTCGCGCACCTTGGTCACGGCTGCGGCGTGGGCCTCGGGGTCCTTGACCACGCCCTTCTTGCCAACCGCCTTGGGGCCTTCCGCCTCGAATTGAGGCTTCACCAGGGTGATCAGGTCCGCCCCCGGCGCCGCCAGTTCGAGGGCGACGGGCAGCACCTTCGCCAGACTGATGAAGCTGGCGTCGCAGACGATCAGGGACGGCGCCTCGGTGATGATCTCGGGCGTCAGGTCGCGGGCGTCGGTCTTTTCCAGATTGATCACGCGGGGATCGTCGGCGACCGAGGGATGCAGTTGCCCCGTGCCGACATCCACGGCGAAGATCCGGGCCGCGCCGCGATCCAGACAAACCTCGGTGAAGCCGCCAGTCGAGGCGCCGACGTCGAGCACGACCCGCCCCTCGAGCGCGACCGGCCACAGGTCCAGCGCCCGCTCCAGCTTCAGCGCGCCGCGTCCGACCCAGCGATGGGCGGCCTCGGCCTCGATGACGGCGTCCTCCGCGACCTTTTCCGACGGCTTTGCGACCGTGCGGCCGTCGGCTTTCACCAACCCAGCCTCGATGGCGGCGCGGGCGCGGGCGCGGCTGTCGAAGACGCCCCGCGCGACAAGAAGCTGGTCGATCCTCATGCGCTTTACAGAGCTTCCAACCGCTTCAGCGCCGCCTGCAGGCGGGCCTTGCCCTCCTCCGCTTCGGCCAGTTTGGCGCGCTGCTCCTCGACCACTTCGGCGGCGGCGCGGGCGACGAAATTGGGGTTGCCCAGCTTCTTGTTCACATGGCCGATGTCGCTGTCGAAGGCGGCGATCTCCTTCTCTAGGCGCACGCGTTCGGCGGCCAGGTCGATGATCCCGGCCAGCGACAGGGCGACCGTTGCCCCGCCCGAGACGAAGGTCACAGCCCCGGCGGGCGCGGCCTCGGCCACGGCCACCTCGGACACGCGGCCCAGGGTCAGGATCAGGTCGCGGTGGCGCGCGATGCGCTCGGCCGTGGCGGCGTCCGGGGCGACGAAGGCCAGCGGCGGCTTGGCCGACGGCGGCACGTTCATCTCGGCCCGCAAGGCGCGGATCTCGCCGATCAGATCCACCAGCCAGCCGATCTCGGCCTCTGCCTCCGCATCGACGAAGGCGTCCGGCAGCACCGGCCACGTCTCGCCGATCAGCAGGCCGTCGCGCGCCGGGCCTTCCTTGCCCAGTTCGGCCCACAGCTCCTCGGTGATGTAGGGCATGACCGGATGCAGCAGCTTCAGCGTCTGGTCGATGGTCCAGGCGGTCATGGCGCGGGTCTCGGCCTTGGCCGCTTCGTCCGAACCGTTGAACACCGGCTTGGCCAGTTCCAGATACCAATCGCAGAACACGTTCCAGATGAAGCGGTACAAGGCGCCCGCCGCGTCGTCGAAACGCCCGCCCTCGATGGCGTCCGACACCTGGCGCTCGGCCTTGGTCAGTTCGCCGCGAATCCAGCGGTTGATCGTCTGCTGCACGCCGGCCGGGTCGAAGCCCTCGACACGGCGCGCCTCGTTCATCTGGCTGAAGCGAGCCGCGTTCCACAGCTTGGTGCCGAAATTGCGATAACCTTCAATGCGCTGCTTCGACAACTTGATGTCGCGCGTGCCCGACAGGATCGCCATCGTAAAGCGCAGCGGATCGGCGCCCAGTTCGTCGATGATGTTCAGCGGGTCGATGACGTTGCCCTTGGACTTCGACATCTTCTGGCCCTTCTCGTCGCGGACCAGACCGTTGATGATGACGCGCTTGAACGGGACTTCGCCGTCCATGAAATGCAGGCCCATCATCATCATCCGGGCGACCCAGAAGAAGATGATGTCCGCCGCCGTCACCAGATCGCTGGTCGGATAGAAGCGCTCCAGATCCTCGGTCTTTTCCGGCCAGCCCATCGTCGAGAAGGGCCACAGGGCCGAGCTGAACCAGGTGTCCAGAACGTCTTCGTCCTGGGTCAGCACGACCTCAGAATCATAGTCCGACATCGCCTGTTCGCGGGCGTCCTCTTCCGTCTCGGCGACGTAGATCTCGCCGTTCGGGCCGTACCAGGCCGGGATGCGGTGCCCCCACCACAGCTGGCGCGAGATGCACCACGGCTCGATGTTGCGCAGCCATTCGAAGTAGATTTTCTCGTAGGACTTCGGCTCGAAGACGGTCGCGCCGTCCTCGACCGCCTTCAGGGCGGGCTGGGCCATGACCTTGGCGTCGACGTACCACTGGTCCGTCATCCACGGCTCGATGACGACGCCCGAGCGGTCGCCGTGCGGGACCATGTGCTTGGTCTTCTCGATCTCGCGCAGCCAGCCTTCTTCCTCGGCGCGGACGACGATGGCCTTGCGCGCGGCGAAGCGGTCCATGCCCTCGTACTCGGCGGGCACGTCCGGCGTTTCGGCGGCGGTGATGCGACCGAAGGCGTCCATGACGTTCAGGGCTTCAAGTCCTGCACGCTTTCCGACACCGAAGTCGTTGAAATCATGCGCAGGCGTGATCTTCACCGCGCCCGAGCCCTTGGTCGGATCGGCGTAGTCGTCAGCGACGATCGGCACGCGACGACCAGTGATCGGCAGGGTCACGAACTTGCCGACCAGACCCTTGTAGCGCTCATCCTCCGGGTGAACGGCCACGCCGGTGTCGCCCAGCATGGTCTCCGGCCGGGTCGTGGCGACGACGATGAAGCCGCGCGTCTCGAACTCGGTCGCCTTGCCGTCCTCGTCGAAGGCGACCGGGTGCTGATAGGTTACGCCGTCGGCCAGCGGATAGGCGAAGTGCCAATAGGCGCCGTCGACCTCCTTCTGCTCGACCTCCAGGTCCGAGATGGCCGTCTGGAAATGCGGGTCCCAGTTCACCAGACGCTTGTCGCGATAGATCAGGCCGTCCTTGTGCAGTTGGACGAAGACCTTGCGGACGGCGGCGTTCAGCCCTTCGTCCAGGGTGAAGCGTTCGCGGCTCCAGTCGCACGATGCGCCCAGGCGACGCAGCTGGCGCACGATGGTCCCGCCGGATTCGGCCTTCCACTCCCACACTTTCTCGATGAAGGCGTCGCGGCCCATGTCGCGCCGCCCCGGCGCGCCCTCGGCCGCCAGCTTGCGCTCGACCACCATCTGGGTGGCGATGCCCGCGTGGTCGGTGCCCGGCAGCCACAGCACCGCCTTGCCCTTCATCCGGTGATAGCGGGCCAGAATGTCCTGCAGCGTGTTGTTCAGGGCGTGGCCGATATGCAGGCTGCCCGTTACGTTCGGCGGCGGAATGACGATCGAATAGGCGTCTGCAGCCCCGTCAGTGGGCTTGGCCGCGCGCGGGGCGAACAGGCCGCTCTCCTCCCACTGGGCGTAGATGCGCGGCTCGGCGGCCTTGGGTTCGAACGTCTTCTCAAGCATGGTCATCTCGTTTCCCCGCGGCGCAGCGCGAATGCGCCGCCGATCGAGGCTGGAATTCTTCGGTAAAGCAAAGGGCGGCCCCGCCGGAACCGCCCTTAAGTGACTTAATGATCGCCGCAGCTCACGGCTAGGTCAAATCAGAAGCCGCGCGGTGAGAACCAACCTTCTCCCGCGCGCTGAACCGACCCCACTGCGGCCAGGATCGCCAGCATCTGTTCCAAACGATCCATCTTGCGGCGGCCGTTCGGCCCGGCGAAACGGCTCGACAGTTCACCCAGCGACAGCGGCCCGTCCTCGAGCCGCAGAACATCCAGAACCTCTGCGGCCATTTCTTCCGGGGCCTCTGGCAGGGGTTTAACATCGGCCACACGCGAGCGCGGCGCCTGCGCCTGCGCCGCGCGGTCCCGTCGCGCCGGCTTCACACGATCCTGCTGATAATCCGGACGCAGAAAGAGGACATGCCCCTTCCCCTCCTGATCGGCGCGAACCTTGTTCAGCTCCAGCAGAGCGGTCAGCGTATCCTCATCCGTCATCGCGGAGGGCCAGCCGTATGCCCGCTGGACCTCGGCGTCCAAGCGCCGGTGCAAGTGGTCAAGAACGCCGAAGCGAGGTGAATCTCGCCGATTGTAGAGTTCCGTCATCGTCAGCGAGCGATCCTGAACCATCAACTCATTTCGCAAGGCGTCGATCTCATCTGCGATCACGCCGATCTCGTGCCCCACGGCGCCGTCCAGCGGAGGGAAAGGAAAGGCGTCGAAGCAAACCTTCTTGTTATAGACCGGACGATCTTCCAGACGCCCGCCCATCGCCAGCGCCCAAACGCCGTGCGCCCGCGAGGACAGCACGCCCAGAATGCGCGGATCATCCGACGCAACCGCCACCACCGTGTTGTCGGGCAGAACATCCGCATCCAGAAAGCGGAACCAGCGGTGCTTGGATTTCTCGACCGTGGCGATGTAGCGGGGCAGCCCGCGCAAGGCGTCGCGGAAGGCGCCTCGCGGCTCGCCGAACACCCACCATTTGTGGCGATAGGCAGCCCGACTGTTCCGGTCACGCTCGACCTTCACTGTGTCCGCCAGGCGCCGAAAAAGCTGTGGCCAGGAGCGCCGGACTTCGGCCTCCTCCAGGCCGTACAGGTCGATCACCTTCACGCCGCGGGGGCTGGCGGCCAGATCGCGCCCGTTCCGATAGGCGCGGATCGGCGGCGCATCCACGCAATCGCGCGCCAGTTCGTCGGCCTCGCCTTCCGAGACGATAAAGCCCGCGCCGTGCAGCTTGACGCCCGGCGAACACAGGAGTGCGTTCGCCCTCAATGGCTGCGCGAAGGACACCCCGCCGCCTATGGTCAGATCGACGCCGATATCGCCGCGCTGTTCATCGAACTGAGGGCCGATCTCGCCCCCGGCATCCGGACGCTCCTCACGGATCGTCAGCAGACGCCCCTGTCCGTTCGGGCCTCCTCGCTCGGCCACCGTCATGGCGATGCGCACCTCAGCGCCGCGCTCCTCGCACTTGCTCCAAGGATGGTCAGGAATGGCGAAGGTCAGCCGCATCGGCGGCTCACCGTTCAGATGATGCTCCAGCACGCGGCGCGAGAAATCCTGGGTGATGGAGTTGGTGGTGATGAAGCCGAACCGACGCAACTGGCTGTTCGGCGCCGTCAGAATCTCGGCCGCCCGATCCCACCACGCCATGACCAGGTCGGCCGAGCGGAACCGCCCCTGCCGCACCCGCCACAGGGCGTCGACATACCCGTCGCCCAGCTCCCGCCGCAGATTCTTGGCCGCAATAAAGGGCGGATTGCCGATGATGAAGTGCGCCACAGGCCATTGGGTCGGCTGGGGCTGACGATATTGCACGACCTCTGTTTCCTGGTTGAACCGCCACAGACTGATCGGGCGACCGCGCGCATCGCGACGCAGGTCTTCGCCCGCCGATACCAGCAGAGCGTCGGCCCGGATAATACGGTCGCGCCCCCGTCTTGGCGCCAGTAGGCCGGCAGCGGCCAGTTGGGACGGCGCCTCGCCGTTGCGGACGCGCCATTGCAGGTATCCGATCCACATAACGACCTCGGCGATCGAGGCCGCGTGATCGGATTTCTCAATGCCCCAGAACTGGGCCGGGCTGATCTTGCGGCGCACAGCCCCGTCGGTCGTCTCGCCCCCGAGCCGCTGCAAGACGCTGAGGACCTCCCGCTCCAGGTCCTTCATCATGGTCATGGCGACATAGAGGAAGTTGCCTGTTCCGCAGGCGGGGTCCAGCACCCGGATCGCGCAGAGGCGCCGCTGGAACCGCCGGACCGCCGCTCGAGCAGCCACGGCTTCGCCCCGGGCGTAATCGCTGACCGCGCAGGCTCGCACCGCCTCCCAGTCCGCCCGCAGAGGTTCTATGATCGTGGCATCCACCAGCCGCTGCACATAGGCTCTTGGCGTGTAATGCGCGCCGAGTTCGGTGCGGTCGCCGGGTTCCAGCGCGCGCTCCAGAAAGCTTCCGAAAACAGCAGGCTCTACGGCCGACCAGTCGCAGGCCGCGGCGCGTATCAATACCTCCAGATCAGCCTCGCTGAGCGGCAGCGCCACCTCCTCGCGGAACAGGCCGCTGCCGAATGCCGGCACATCCTGACGCAAGGCGGCGCAGTGGCCTCCGCGCGCCAGATTGCGGAATACGGTCGCCGCGCTCAGGTGAAAGCGGGCCGCATTTCCGCGATAGCTTTCCAGCAACGTCAGAAAACCCTTGTGGCGGATCAGACCGACGCTGTCGGCGTACATCGCCAGAATGCACTGCATCACGAACATGAAGATGCGGCGATCCGTGATCGGCTGAAACGCCTGCGATGGATCCTGCAACACCCGATCCCGCATTGAACGGACCAGTCGCCCAAGCAGGCCCGAAATCTCGTGCGTCGCCGCGTTCACCGGGCGTTGCGGATCAAGGCTGTGCGGGTCGTCCCATACCCGTCGCAGACGTTCCCTGATCGACGGATCACGCAAATCCGTCAGATCGATGCGGCTGCTCTTCACATCTGGAAACGGCGCATAGCCCCTCCCCGCCCGCTCGAAGTCAGCCCACAGGTGAATGGCCGCGCCGACATCGACCATCATCAAAAACGGCGGACATTCCGGCAGGGCCGCCGCATAGTTTTCGGCTTGAGCGTGCGCCTTGCCCATCAAGCGATTCAAGGCCTCCACGCCGCCTTTCGGCGCCTTTCGTCCCGGGCCATTCAACAAGGCTGCCAACTGACGCAGGTCCATATCCTCGCCCGTAGCCTGTTGGGGCGACAGCTTGAGCTCCATCACGAAAGAACCGTGCTTGAAGCAGTCGATGGATTTGTTGCTGATGCGCCCCTCGCCGAGAGGGAATTTTACCGTGCGCTCGAAACAGTAGTCACGGTCCCCAACCGCCTGCTGCCCCGGCGCCGCGACGCCCAGGATGGCACAGAGTTCGATAATGAAGCTCTGGCCGTTCGCCCTTTCGCTGATCGTCGCTTCGCTCCAGCGCGCAATAAAAGCCTCGACGTCCATAGATTGTCCCTCGCACGAACACGACCTTAACGCGAGCATGTCAATTGTAACAACTTAACATTGTATTACAGGCGTGTTTGACCGTTCCGGCGGTCTGCCGGGGCTAAGGGCTGGAAAGATGATGGCTTTTGGGCTGCGGTTAGCGCCGCCTCGTCTTCGGCCTCAGGCCCGGGACGAGACTCCGGCCAGATAGCGGCTGTGAAGCAGGGGCTTGCCCAGCCAATAGGCCAGTTCGGCCGGGCGGCTGATGTCCCAGACGGCCAGATCGGCGGCCTTGCCCGCCTCCACCGTGCCGATCTCATCGTGCAACCCTAACGCGCGGGCTGCATTGCGCGTGGCGCCCGCCAGCGCCTCTTCCGGCGTCAGGCGGAACTGGACGCAGGCCAAGTTGATCGCCGCCGTCATTGAGGCGACCGGCGAGGTGCCGGGGTTGCAGTCCGTCGCCACCGCCATGCGCGCGCCATGCTGGCGCAGCAGGGCGATCGGCGGGACCTGCGTCTCGCGCAGCATCAGGAAGGCGCCGGGCAGCAGCACCGCCACCACGCCCGCCTCGGCCATCGCCTTTACACCCGCCTCGGTCGTGTGCTCGATATGGTCGGCGGACAGGGCGTGATAGCGGGCGGCCAGAGCCGCGCCGCCGCCATCCGACAACTGGTCGGCGTGCAGCTTGACCGGCAGGCCCAGTTCCTCAGCCTTGTCGAACAGGCGGCCGACCTCCTCGACCGAGAAGGCGATGGGTTCACAATAGGCGTCCACCGCATCGACCAACCCCTCGGCGTGGGCGGCGGGCAGGATTTCATCCACAGCCTTGTCGACATAGGCGGCGCGGTCGGCCTTATGCTCAGGCGGCACGGCGTGAAGGCCAAGATAGGAGGTACGCACCCGCACCCCTGCCTCGCGCCCGATGCGGCGGGCGACGCGCAGCATCTTCAGCTCGCTGTCGTGATCCAGACCATATCCGGACTTGATCTCGACCGTGGTGACGCCGGTGGCCTTGAGCCCTTCCAACCGCGACAGGGCCGAGACGTAGAGCTGATCCTCGCTCTCCTCGCGCGTGGCGCGCACGGACGAGACGATGCCGCCCCCGGCGCGGGCGATCTCCTCATAGGTCGCGCCCTCCAGCCGCCGCTCGAACTCGCCCGAGCGGTCGCCGCCGAAGACCAGATGGGTGTGGCAGTCGATCAGCCCAGGCGTGACCCAGCGCCCGCCCAGACGATCGGTTTCCACAGCCTTGTGCACAGGCAGATCCGCGCGCGGCCCGACCCAGGCGATGCGCCCGTCCTTGATCAGGATGGCGGCGTCCTCGATCGCGCCATAGGGCTCGCCGCCCTCGGTCATAGCGGCGACGTGGCAGTCGGTGATCAACAGGTCGGCGTCGATCATCGCGCGGCCACTCCGCTGAGGATTTCACAGAACCAACGACCCGCCGTCAGGGAGCCGAGGTCGCCGACTTCCAGCGACGGGTCGTATTCGGTCAGGTCGACGGCGCGCACCTTGGCATGGGCGCCGATGGCGCGGGCGGCGTCGAAGAAGTCATGCACCGACACCCCGCCTGGCCGCGCGCCGGGGCTGGCAGGCCACTGGCTGCGGTCGATCACGTCGATGTCGAAATCGACGTAGATGACCTCGCACAGAGACGACAGGCGCTCCAGTTCCTCGACCACGATATTGGCCAGACCGCGCTGGCGGCACTCGCGGGCGGTGCGGACGCTGATGCCCGCCGCCTCAGCCTTCTCATGGGCGCGGCGGGTGTTGGCGAAGGGCGCGAGACCGACCTGGCTGATCCGGCGGCCGTCCATGCCGTCATCCAGCAGCGCCTGAATCGGGTTGCCGTTGGTCAGGCCCCGATCCGTGTCGCGCAGGTCGAAATGGGCGTCGAGCGTCAGCACGCCGACGCGGCCGAGACCGAAAGCATGAGCGCCCGGCCGAGTGATGGCGTTGTTGCCCCCGACCAGAATGGTCAGGTCGCGATGGGCCTGCGCCGCCACCGCGTCGCGCACCGGCTCGAAAGCATCGAAGGGCGAGACGGCCTTCAGCGCCACATCACCGGCGTCATGGACCAGCACGTCCAGCTCGAGCCCCGTTTCGACATCATAGGTCGACAGGCGCGGCAGCACGCCTCGCAGCGCCTTCGGCCCGAGATCACAGCGGCCTGGCGTCAGCGACCGCTCGTTCAGCGGCGCGCCGATCAGGGCGACGGGGGCGTCGGGATGATGGCCCACCAGATCGCCGACAGAACGCCACCCCAGGGCTTCAGACGGTTGGCTCATCGGGGTCATCCTTTGGTCGGAGAAAAGCGTGCGACCAGATCATAGGCCGCGCCGGGGAAGGTCTGCCACGCCCAGGTCACGCCCTGACCGTCGCGCCAGGTGCGGCGTTCCAGTCGCAGGCAGGCCGCGCCGTCGGCCAGACCCAGATGGGTCGCCGTCTCCGGGTCGGCGCCGACGGCGGAGATGCGATGCTCGGCCTCGGTCCAGGGCATGTGAGCCAGCAGCCAGCCGCCGGGCGGCTGGGCGGTGAAGTCGGCGGCCTCGGCCTCGGGCGCGGCGGTCAGGGAGATCAGACGGCGCTCGAAGACGAAGGGCAGGTCGTCGGCCAGATGCAGGGTTTCCAACTCGATCACTCGCTCGCCCAGACCTTCGTCAGGGCGCGCCGGGCGGACGATGCGGCCCAGCAGGCGGTGGGCATAGGCCAGCCCCCTGCCCTCGACCTCGGACTGAATGTCGGGGATGGCGACCAGGGCGGAGGAATGCACCGGCGGATGGGCCACGACCGTCCCGGCGCGGCGCCGCCGCACCACCAGAGCTCGCGCCGACAGGTCCGACATGGCGCGCGACACCGTCATCCGCGCGCAGCCGTATTCGGCCATCAGCTCGGCCTCGGTCGGGATGCGGAAACCGGGCCGCCACTCGCCCGAGGCGATGCGGCGCTCGATGTCGCCGGCGATCCGTCGATGAAGCGGCTCCTGATCCATGGATCGAAACTGCCCCTTGCACGCGATAATGTCTAGACATAACACTGAGCCCAACGCACGACGGCAGCCGACGCCGCATGGAGGATTCAATGGCCACGCCCAGCACCCGCCCCAATACAAGAGTGGTCCGCAGCCCGCGCGGCTCTGAAAAGACCGCCAAGACCTGGGCGGCCGAAGCCGCCATGCGCATGCTGATGAACAACCTCGACCCCGAGGTGGCCGAGCGTCCCGAAGACCTGGTCGTCTATGGCGGCATCGGCAAAGCGGCCCGCAACTGGCAGGCCTTCGATACCATCGTGGAACAGCTGCAGAAGCTGGAAGCCGACGAGACCCTCCTGGTCCAGTCGGGCAAGCCGGTCGGCGTGTTCCGTACCCACGCCGACGCCCCGCGCGTGCTGATTGCCAACTCCAACCTGGTGCCCAAATGGGCGACGTGGGATCACTTCAACGAACTCGATAAAAAGGGTCTGGCCATGTACGGCCAGATGACCGCCGGATCGTGGATCTACATCGGCACCCAGGGCATCGTTCAGGGCACCTATGAGACCTTCATGGAGGCCGGTCGCCAGCCCTATGGCGGCGACTGGTCGGGCAAGTGGATCCTGACGGCGGGCCTCGGCGGCATGGGCGGCGCCCAGCCTCTGGCCGCGACCATGGCCGGCGCGTCGTGCATCACCATCGAGTGCCAGCGCAGCCGCATCGAGTTCCGCCTGCGCACCCGCTATGTCGACGTCATGGCCGAGACCCTGGACGAGGCCCTGGCCCTGCTCGAGCAGTCCTTCAAGGACAAGAAACCCTTGTCGATCGGCCTGTTGGGCAATGCAGCTGACCTTCTGCCTGAGATGGTCAAGCGCGGCGTCCGTCCCGATCTGGTGACCGATCAGACCAGCGCGCACGATCCCGTCAACGGCTACCTGCCCTCGGGCTGGACCGTCGCCGAGTGGGAGGAAAAGCGCGTCAGCGACCCCGCCGCCGTCGAGGCCGCCGCGCGCAAGTCGATGGCCGTCCACGTTCAGGCCATGCTGGATTTCCACGCCCAGGGCGTCCCGACGACCGACTACGGCAACAACATCCGTCAGGTCGCCTTCGATCAGGGCGTGAGCAACGCCTTCGACTTCCCCGGTTTCGTCCCCGCCTATATCCGCCCGCTGTTCTGCCGCGGCATTGGACCCTTCCGCTGGGCCGCACTGTCGGGCGACCCCGAGGACATCCGCAAGACGGATGCGGCGATGAAAAAGCTCTTCCCCGACAACGCCGGCCTGCACCGCTGGCTGGACATGGCGGGCGAGCGCATCGCCTTCCAGGGCCTGCCGGCGCGCATCTGCTGGATCGGTCTGGGCGACCGCCACCGCGCGGGCCTGATGTTCAATGAGATGGTGGCCTCGGGCGAACTGAGCGCCCCCATCGTCATCGGCCGCGACCATCTGGATAGCGGCTCCGTCGCCAGCCCGAACCGCGAGACTGAGGCCATGATGGACGGCTCGGACGCTGTGTCCGACTGGCCGTTGCTGAACGCCCTGCTGAACACCGCGTCGGGCGCGTCCTGGGTGTCGCTGCACCACGGCGGCGGGGTCGGCATGGGCTATAGCCAGCACTCGGGCGTCGTCATCGTCGCCGACGGCACGCCGGAAGCCGCCAAACGTCTGGAGCGCGTCCTCTGGAACGACCCGGCCACCGGCGTCATGCGTCACGCCGACGCCGGATACGACATCGCCAAGGACGCCGCGCGCGAACATGGCCTGAACCTGCCGAGCCTGACATGAAATCCCTTCTCCCCTCGGGGGAGAAGGTGGCTCGCGCAGCGAGGCGGATGAGGGGGCTGCGTCCTCATGCTCATCGTCGGCTGGCGAGCCTGCTGAACCCTACCCCTCATCCGAGCGGCTCCGCCGCCCACCTTCTCCCCCAAGGGGAGAAGGCAAAGGACTACCAATGACTCAGATCATTATCGGCCAAGACCCGCTCACCCTCGCCCAGCTTCGCACGGTCCTCGACGGCCCCGTCACGGTCAGTCTGACCGACGCCGCCTGGGCCAATGTCGAGAAGGGCGCGGCGGTCGTCGCCGCCATCCTGGCCGAGGGGCGCACGGTCTATGGCATCAACACCGGCTTCGGCCTGCTGGCTAACACCAGCATCGCGGCGGAAGACCTTGAAACCCTTCAGAAGAACCTGGTGCTCAGCCACGCCTGCGGCGTCGGCGAGCCGCTGAGCGAGAACGTCACCCGCCTGCTGATGGTGCTGAAGATCGCCAGCCTGTCGAAGGGCGCCTCGGGCGTTCGGCGACATACGCTGGAGACCCTGATCGGCATGGTCAACGCCGAGGTCCTGCCGCTGATCCCGTCCAAGGGTTCCGTTGGCGCGTCGGGCGATCTGGCGCCGCTGGCCCATATGTCGTGCGTCCTGATCGGTGTCAGCGAGGCCCGCTATCAGGGTCAGACGCTGGACGCGGTGACGGCCCTGGCCAAGGCCGGGCTGAAGCCCGTCGTCCTGGGCCCCAAGGAAGGCCTGGCCCTGCTGAATGGCACCCAGTGCTCGACGGCCCTGGCCCTGACCGGCCTGTTCGCGGCCGAAGACGTGTTCGCCGCCGCCATCGCTGCGGGCGCCCTGTCGGTCGACGCTCTCAAGGGTTCGGACGCGCCGTTCGACCACCGCATCCACGCCCTGCGCGGCCAGCCGGGCCAGATTGATGTGGCCCGTCGTCTGCGCGAACTGCTGACCGGCAGCGCCATCCGCGACAGCCACCGCCACGACTGCGCCAAGGTGCAGGACCCCTACTCGCTGCGCTGCCAGCCTCAGGTCATGGGCGCGACCCTGGACGTGCTGCGCAACGCCGCCGCCATGCTGGAGCGCGAAGCCAACGCCGTGACCGACAATCCGCTGGTCTTCATCGAGGACGGCGACGTCATCTCGGGCGGCAACTTCCATGCCGAACCTGTTGCTTATGCGGCAGATCAGATCGCCATGGTCCTGTGCGAGATCGGCAATATCAGTGAGCGCCGCACCTCCATTCTAGTCGACCCCAAGATGACCGACCTGCCCGCATTCCTGGTCAAGGACAGCGGCGTGAACTCGGGCTTCATGATCGCCCAGGTGACGGCCGCGGCCCTGGTGGCCGAGAACCGCATGGTCGCCCACCCCTGCGTCATCGACACCGTGCCGACCAGCGCCAACCAGGAAGACCACGTGTCGATGGCCACCCACGGCGCGCGCCGCCTGCTGGACATGGCCGAGAACACGGCGACCGTGGTCGGCATCGAACTGCTGGCCGCGGCGCAAGGCATCGAGTTCCGCCGTCCGCTGACCTCCTCGCCGCAGCTGGAGCAGACCTACGCCATCGTGCGCGAGGCCTGCGGCGCCTATACCGAAGACCGCTATTTTGCGCCGGACATCGCCCGTGCAACCGAGGGCGTCCGTGCTGGCCGCTATCGCCCCTTCGCCGGCGATCTGCTGCCTTCAGCTTGAACCAGACGGCGGTTGAGCGCTTTCGTAATCAGCACGAACGCAGGATGCCGCCGATCATGAGTAGACGCGCCGTCATTTTGGCCTCCGCCGCCCTGGTTCTGACCGGACTGGGGGCGGCGGGCTGGGCCGTCTGGAACTCCACCTCGGCCGCGCACGGCGGGCGGGCGCCCGATTCCGGCGTGACGGTCGAGGTCGTGCCTCCGATCGAGCCCGACCTGCCGCCCGGCTCCATCATGGCCGTGGGCGAACTGCGCGACGGATATGAACACGATGCCGAGCGCGTCGCGGCCCTTTCCAGCGAGGACGCGCCCTATGTCGAAAGCGCATGGCTGGAACTGACGCCGGAACCGTCGCAGCCGCCCTATTATGACACGCTGGCCGATCATGGCCCGCCTCTCTCGTCCCGACCGGCGGCGGAGCTGGACCGCGACGACTACGGCTTCGGCTTCGATACGCCACAGCCGGACTACGCCGCCGAACGCGCCGCGCGTCAGTCGGCCCTGCAGGATCGGCCCCCGTCCCAAGCCCGGCCCGCGGCCGAAGAGATGTTCTATTGAAAAAGGCCCCGGTTTCGCCGGGGCCTTTTGCGCATCACCGCATGGTGGTGACGGAAACGGTGTAGTCGCCTTCCTGCGCCGAACTGAGGCTGTTGGCGCGGAAAGAATAGGAACCGGGACGCAGGGTCTCGGTGATCAGGGCGCTGGTCCCGCCGCCGCTGTCGTCGTCGGCGGCCAGGCTCTCGCCATCGCACTGCGGGCCTTCGTGCAGCGACAGGTAGGCGTCGAACTGCGCCGAATCCATCCGAATCGACACATTGCCCCGGGCGCCGATGTTCAGGGCATAGCAGTCGTAGAACGAGCCGTCGTCGGCCTGACGGTCGCTGAACTCCAGACGACCCTGGCGGCTCTCACCAACCGAGATCGGCACGATCTGGGTGGTCGGACGCAGGCGCTGGCCTTCCGACACAGTGAGGCGGAACGACCCGGTCTCGCCTTCGCTCAGGGTGTTGGCGCGGATGATCCAGTTCCCGCCGTTCGAGATGAAGCGCAGTTGCGAGTCGGTGCCCATGTCCGGCCCGTCGTCGTTCGTCACCGAGGTCTCGTCGCAGTCGGTCCCGGCGCCGGCCATCAGATAGGTGTCGAAATCGGACGAGCGCAGAGTCACCGTATAGGCCTGACCGGCTTCGGTCTGGATCACGTAGCAGCGATAGTGCGAACCGTCGTCCATGCGCGCGTCCTTGGCGCTGAAGTTCCCGTTCACGGTCTGCCCCGGCCGGATGGAGCTCTGGGCAGCCGCAGCGCCGGCCAGAATCAGCGAGGACGCCAGAACCGACGTCATCAACACAGCGCGCATGGGAATCTCCTTGGGTGCGACGCGAATCTTACAGGCGGGAATGCCCCGCTCAGGCGACAGGAAGCAACGGAACTCGTTTCAACGCCGCTAAATTTGAAGCGTTTACGCAGAAACACACGGTACGCAGCTGCCTTATGACCAGTTGGAACTGGTCAATGACGGCCTCGGTCGAGACGGTCGCGGCCTGAATCACGCCTGAGGCCATGCCCACCATGTCGGCGCCCAGGCGGATCGCCTTGGCCGCGTCCACCCCGTCCCGGACCCCGCCCGACCCGATCATCAGAGCGTCCGGCAGGGCGTTGCGCGCCTCGGCCAGGGCGCGGGCCGTCGGTATCCCCCAACCGGCGAAGGCCAGGGCATGCGCCTTGTCTGCGGGATCGGTCGCCCGTTCGCCTTCGATCAGGCCCCAATTGGCGCCTCCCGCTCCGGCGACATCCACGCCCGCCGCCCCCATGGCGATCAGGCGCTCGGCCGTAACGGCGGAGATCCCGGCCCCCGTCTCCTTGACGATGACCGGCGCGTCCAGATCGCGGATCAGGGCCTGAAGCGCCGCGCCCACGCCCCACCAGTCGCGATCCCCCTCGGGCTGGCAGGCCTCCTGAAGAGGGTTCAGGTGAACGACCAGGGCGTCGGCGCCGATCATGTCCAGCGCCCGGCGCGCCTCGTCCCGGCCGAAGCCGCGCGTCAGCTGGGCCGCGCCGATATTGGCCAGGATCGGCGTGTCCGGCGCCTTGAGCCGGAGCGCAAAGTCCAGCCCGCCGGCCGCGCCGCCTTCCAGCGCCGCCCGCTGCGAGCCGACGGCCAGGGCGATGCCCAGATGCTGGGCCGCTTCGGCCAGGCGCGCGTTGATCGCCTCGGCCCTGGCAGGCCCGCCGGTCATGGCGCTGATCAGCAGGGGCGCCTTCAGCCGCCGCCCCAGAAAATCGACGCCCAGATCGATGCGGGCGTGATCCACGTCCGGCAGGGCTTCGTGCACGAAGCGCCAGTCGTCGAACCCCGCCGAGACAGCGTGACGCCCTCCGCCCGCCAGCACCACGTCCAGATGCTGATCCTTGCGGCCCAGGATCAGGGCCGAGGCGGCGGTGTCGCTGGCGTCGGTCAGGGCTGTCGCTCCGTAATCAGCACATAGTCGCCGGTCGAGTTGGGGCTGAAGCTGCGGGCGCGCAGCACATAGGTCCCGTCGCGCGGCGCGGTCCAGCTCAGGCGGGCGTGGGTGTCGGACAGGCTGTCGTCATCCGTGTCCAGCTCGAAGTAGTCGCCGTCCTTCTCCTCCCCGACCTCGACCACCGCGTCGAAGCTGCTGGCGATCAGGGTGAAGCGCAGTTTCTCGTCGGCCTTGGCCTTGAAGCGATAGGCGTCGAAATAGACGCCTTCCTCGGTGATGCTGGCGCGCTCGCTCAGCTGTCCGCGGACGGTCGCTCCGATCAACAGGCTGCCCGGCGCAGGCTCGCCGCCCAGATCGGTCAGTTCCAGCGAGTAGAGGCCCTTGGCCTCACGCGACCACGAGCGCGCGCGCAGCACATAGTCGCCGCTCGCAGGCAGCGTGAAGATCAGACGCGCGTCCGTCCCCTGACCCAGGCCGTCGTCGTCGCTGGCGAGCTCGCTGAAATCGTCCTCGTCCTGACCCAGTTGCAGATAGGCGTCGAAGTCGCCCGACCGCATGACGGCCTGAATGCGCTGGCCTTCGGTCCCGCTGAAGACGAAGGCGTCATACAGGCGTCCGTCGTTGTCGGTGGCGTCGCTGCTCGTCAGTTCGCCCTCGACCGCCTGGCCGAAGGCGATGGCGGAGGGCGGCGGAGGCGGCGCGATCTCCTCGATCTTGAGCGTGTAGGGGCCCTCGCCGCTGGAGAAGGCGCGCGCCTCGATCAGATAGTCGCCGTCCTCGGCCAGGGTGTGCGTCAGGCGAGAGTTCAGGTCCCCGGCGCTGTCGTCGTCGCTAGCCAGGCTGTTGTGGTTGGCGTCGAACAGTTCAAGGAAGGTGTCGAACCCATCGGCCTTCATGGTGGCCGCGATGCGTTGACCGGCCCGGCCGCTGAACCGGTAGAGATCGGCCGGAGCGCCGGAATCGCTGCTGGCGCTGTCCGGCGTCAGCCGCCCGCGCGTTTCCTCCCCGACCGCGACGGGCGTAGCGGTCGGTGCGGGCGGCCCCTGTTCCAACGCCAGTCGATACGTCCCCTGCGCCGAGCCGTCATAGGAGGTGGCGCGGACCAGATATTCTCCGTCCTGCGGCGCCGTGAACACCAGTCGCGCGTTCAGGCTGGACCCGCCGTCGTCATTCTCGGCCATCTGCACGAAGGCGCCGTTCACAATGCGGCCGAGGCGCAGCAAGGCGTCGAAGTCATCTGATTCCAGATCGATTTTCACCCGCTCGCCCGCCGAGGCCCGGAAGGCGTAGGCGTCGTAGCGATTGCCGTCGTCATCCTCGGCGCTGTTGGCGCCCAGGCGGCCAGAGGCGTCACGGCCTATGGCGACGCGGCCAGGACGCGGCAGGCGAGGCGCGGCGCGCTCCTTCAGCGACAGCCGATAATCGCCGGTCTCCATCCCCGAGAAGGTGCGGGCGCGCACGATATAGACCCCGGCCTCCGGCGCGGTGAAACGCAGGCGCGCATTCATATCGCCTGCGCTGTCGTCGTCGCTGGCCAGCGACTGTCGCATCGAGCCTTCGGCGTAGACTTCCAGATAGGCGTCGAAATCATCCGCCGTCATCTCGGCTTCCAGCCGCTGTCCCGCGCGCAGATTCAGCCGATAGTCGTCATAGCGATAGGCGTCCCCGCCGCGCGTGCGGGCGTCCCCCTCTTCCAGCCGCCCCCGGATGTCGTCTCCCAGCCGGGCGTCAGCCGGCGTTTGGGCGCTGGCCCCGCCAGCGACCATGAGAGCGACAGCGCTGGCCGCGGCGAACAGGGAGTAACGCATAAACACCTCTTTGCTGGCGTCATCATAGACGCCGAACCGCAGCGCCTGTAAATCGCGGCCCACGCTTTCCAGTTCCCGACCGATGGAGCCGAACATGGCTGTCGAACCCGCCCGCGCCTCTGTAATCGACGGCAAGGCCTTCTCACAGACCTTGGTGGAGCGCGTCGCAGCGGCGGCCGCCCGGCTGGAATCCGCCCACGGCGTCAAGCCCGGTCTGGCTGTCGTCATCGTCGGCGAAGACCCCGCCAGCCAGCTTTATGTCCGCAATAAGGGCGAGACGACGCTGAAGGCCGGAATGCGTTCCGACACCCACCGCCTGCCGGTCGAAACGACTCAGGACGAGCTGCTGGCCCTGATCGCCCAGTTGAACGCCGATGCGGGCATCCACGGCATCCTGGTGCAACTGCCGCTGCCCAAACACATCGATTCGTCCGCCGTTCTGGACGCCATTTCGCCGGACAAGGACGTGGACGGCTTCCACGTCGTCAACGCCGGGCGCCTGGCCGTCGGCCTGCCCGGCATGATTCCCTGCACCCCGCTGGGCAGCCTGATGCTGCTGAAGGATCAGTTGGGCGACCTGTCGGGTCTGAATGCGGTCATCGTCGGCCGCTCCAACATCGTCGGCAAGCCGATGGCGCAACTGCTGCTGGGCGAAAGCTGCACCGTCACCATCGCCCATTCGCGCACCCGCGACCTGCCCGCCCTGTGCCGCACCGCCGACATCCTGGTGGCCGCCGTCGGCCGCCCCGAAATGATCAAGGGCGACTGGATCAAGCCGGGCGCCGCCGTCATCGACGTGGGCATCAACCGCGTCCCTTCGCGCGATCCGGTCAAGGCCGCCGAGGGCAAGACCCGCGTGGTGGGCGACGTGGACTTCAACGAGGCGGTCGAGGTCGCCGGACGCATCACCCCTGTCCCCGGCGGCGTCGGCCCCATGACCATCGCCTGCCTGCTGGCCAACACCTACACCGCCGCCTGTCGCGCGGCGGAGGTCGAGCCGGAAGACCTGAACGGCTGAGGGTCGCTCCCTCTTCCCGCTCACCCCGGCGGACGCCGGGGTCCAGTGAGAACTTCACACGCCGCGCGACTAACGGCCAAAGAACTGGATCCCGGCGTCCGCCGGGATGAGCGGATCAAGTTGCAAAAATCCAGCCTTGAAGCGGAGCCTTTCGGCCCCGATAGTCTTTAGCGATCAGCGGTCATGAGGACCGCCCGCAGGAGCTTCTTCATGGCTGGATTTTCGCCTCGCATCGCGGCCGTCGCCGCTGTCGTCGTCCTTGCCCCCGCCGTGGGCGCCTGCGGCTACAACACGATTCCGACCAAGCAGGAGCGGGCCGAGGCCGCCTGGGCCGACGTCCAGAGCCAGTATCAGCGCCGCGCCGATCTGGTGCCGAACCTGGTCGCCACCGTTCAGGGCGCCGCCATTCAGGAACGCACCACCCTGACCCAGGTGATCGAGGCCCGCGCCAAGGCCACCAGCGTCAACATCGACGCCTCCAACCTCGATAACGCCGCCGCCTTCCAGCAATATCAACAGGCTCAAGGCGAGCTTTCCAGCGCCCTGTCGCGGCTGCTGGTGACGGTCGAGGCCTACCCCCAGCTGCAGGCCAACCAGAACTTCCTGACCCTGCAGTCTCAGCTGGAAGGCACCGAGAACCGCATCTCCGTAGCCCGCCGCGACTACAATGAGGCCGTGCGCGACTACAACACCACCCTGCGCACCTTCCCGAGCGTGATCTGGGCCAAGACCCTGCACGCCGGCTCCAAGCCCATGCAGCTGTTCACCGCCACGTCCGAGGCCCAGTCCGCGCCCAGCGTGAACTTCGACCTGGGCGCTCAACCCGGCGGCGGCGCACCTGCGACCACGCCCGGATCGACGCCGCCCGCGCCCGCCCCGGCGGCGCAGTAAGCTTGGAAATGACTCCTTCCGTCCTCGCCCGCAGGGCCGGCGTCGCGCGCGGCTTGCTCGCTGCGGTGATGCTGGTCCTCGTCCTGTGGCTGTCGGCCCTGCCCGGCGCCAGTCTGGCCGCCGAAATCAAGTTCCCGACGCTGACCGGGCGGGTGGTCGACGATGCCCAGCTTTTGACGCCGCAACAGGAACAGGCGCTGACGGGCAAGCTGGCGACGCTGGAACAGCAGACCGGCGACCAGTTGGTCGTCGTCACCCTGCCCTCGCTTCAGGATCAGGAGATCGAGGATTTCGGCTACCAGCTCGGGCGTCACTGGGGCATCGGTCAGAAAGAGAACGACGGCGGCGCCCTGCTGATCGTCGCGCCGAACGAGCGCAAGGTGCGGATCGAGGTCGGCTATGGCCTGGAGGGCGTGCTGACCGACGCCTATTCCTCGCTCATCATCCGCAACGACATCCTGCCCGCCTTCCGCCAGGGCGACTATGCTGCGGGCATCATCGCTGGCGCCGATTCCATCATCGCCCAGCTGACCGCCGACCCGGCCGAGGCGCAGGCGCGAGCGGAAGAGGCCAAGAGCGCGGCGACGGCGACCGCCAAGCCCGTGATTCCCGCCGTCGTCATCTTGATGGTGTTCGCCTTCATCTTCTTCAGCATGATCGGCGCGGCGGCGGGCGGCCGCAAACGGCGCGGCGGGCGCGGCGACGGCCTGACGCCCATCCTCATCTGGGCCGCTAGCGAGGCGCTGAAAGACCGCGATCGCGGAGGCGGCGGAGGCTGGGGCGGCGGAGGCGGGTTTGGCGGCGGTGGTTTCGGCGGAGGCGGCGGCGGCTTCGGCGGCGGCGGCGCTTCGGGGGGATGGTGATGCAGTTCACAACAGACGACCACGCGCGGGTGACCCAGGCCATCGCCGAGGCCGAAGCGCGCACCTCTGGCGAGATCTTCTGCGTCGTGGCGCGGCAGGTGTCGTCCTATCGAGACATCAGCCTGGGCTGGGCGGCGGCGGCGGCCCTGCTGCTGCCGCTGGGGCTGATCCCTCTCGGTTTCAACGGCGACTGGCTGTCATTCGGCAGGGGCTGGGAAATCGCCCATGCGCCTGCCGCCTCGGTAGAGATCGGCCGCGCGCTGGCGGCGTATGGACTGGTTCAAGCCGGAGTGTTCCTGGCCGTTTTCCTCCTGTCGCTGATCCCCCCGGTGCGGCGACTGCTGACGCCAGCCGCCCTGCGCCGCACGCGCGTTCGCCGCGCCGCCATGCAGCAGTTCCTGGCCCACGGCCTGCACGTCACCGAGGCGCGCACCGGCGTCCTGATCTTCGCCGCGCTGGCTGATCATCAGGTCGAGGTGGTGGCTGACGAGGGCATCCATTCCTGCGTCAGTCCTGAGGTCTGGGCCGACGCCGTCGCCGCCCTGACCGGCGCGCTGCGCCGCAACCGCCCGGTCGAAGGCTTCGAACAGGCCATCAACCTGTGCGGCGGGGTGCTGGCGGAACGCTTTCCGCCCAAGCCCGCTGATCAGAACGAGATCCCCGACCGACTGGTTGTCATCTAGTCTGGCTATCAGGGCCTCGCGACCGCCGCATTGAGCCGCGACAGTCGCTGCGATTGCGGGCAAGGAATCCATGCCGAGACTTCTGACCTACAACGTCCATCGCTGCGTCGGCGTCGACCGAAAGCTGGACGTGAAACGCATCGCCGATGTCATCGCCGAGTATGAGCCTGACGTCGTCTGCCTGCAGGAACTGGATGTCGGCCGCGCCCGCACAGGCCATGTCGATCAGGCCAGCGCCATCGCTCAACACCTGGCTATGAGCGTGCAATTCCATCCCGCCATGAAGGTCGAGGCCGAGCTTTATGGCGACGCCATCCTGACTCATAGGCCAGAGCGGCTGGTGCGCGCCGCCGCCCTGCCCACCCTACGCGGCATCAAGGGGCTGGAGCCGCGCGGCGCGCTGTGGTCTGCAGTCGATTTCGACGGGGTGATCGTCAACATCCTGAACACCCACCTGGGGCTCGTTCCCCGCGAGCAGAGGCTTCAAACCGCCGCCCTGATCGGCCGCGACTGGTTGGGCGATCCGATGTGTCAGGGGCCGACCATCCTGACGGGCGACTTCAACGCCACCTCCATCACCCGCCCCTACCAAGCCTTGGCGCGCCGGCTGGACGACGCTCAGCGACGCCTGGGGCTGAGGCCTTCGATCAAAACCTTCCCGTCCAGCTTTCCGGCCATTCGCATCGACCACTGCTTCGTCAGCCGAGAGATCCGCGTGACGGGCGCCAGCACCCCGAACTCGCCTCTGGCCCGAGCGGCGTCAGACCACCTGCCTCTGGTCATCGACTTCGAGATCGAGCCTCAGCCTGGCGCCTGACCGCCCTCGGACTGCGGGCGCGTGCGATGCGAGCGGTTCAACCGCTTCCACGGCCGCCAGGCGTCGGTCGCCGCCATCGGGTCACCGAACTGCCACTCGGCGAACATCCGCTCTATGCGCGTCGGCTCAGCGGCGCCCAGCGGCTTCATCCGCTCCTGGCCAAAGGTCTGGATCGCCTTGCCGACCGAGCCCAGCAGTGTTTCCGCCTCGGCGAAGGCCTCGCCCGACACGCCGATGAAATGGCCCAGCGAGCGGCGGCGAAAGCGCCGGATCACATCGCGCTGCTGATCCATCTGCGCTTCGACGGCTACATCGCATTCCGTGTCCAGCCCCATCGAGCGATTGTTCAGGTTGCTGGAGCCGATCCGCAGCAGCTTGTCGTCGATGATGGTCATCTTGGCGTGGACGATGATCCGCTCGCCCTCGTCGGTCACGGGGTAAAAGACGGTGAAGCGGTCGTGACGGTCCGCCTGCTCCAGGCGATACAGCACCTCGGCCCGCGCCGTATCCATCGTCAGGCCGTCGAACCAGCTAGGGCTGCGCCCGGTGGAGACCAGCACCACCTCAGGGCCGTCCGGCTCGGCCAGACGCTCGGCCAGCGCCGCCGCCAGCAGGGGCGAGGTGAAATACTGGTTCTCCATATAGATCAGCGACCGCGCTTGCCGGATGGCCTGCAGGTGCAGGGCCTCGTTCTCGCGCACCTCAGGTCGGCCCCGGAGCTGCGGTTCCGTGCGGGATATGGCGACCGGAACATCATGCAGCGTCGGCTCGACGCCATCGGGCCAGGCGTCGCCGTCGCGCGGCGGGGAGATTTCCAGCACCTCGCCCGTCGCCCGCCGCCAGCGTTCGCGCGCCAGGTCGCCCAAGTTCTGCGCCGCCGGTCCGTCCAGCACGCACATCACCTCATGCCTCGGGGCCGGAATGACGCCGGTCGGCTCGCACCGGCGCGGATCGCCCGAGAAATGCTCCTCGGTGTCCCAGCGATCGGTGGAGATGTCGCCGCCCCCGCAGAAGGCGATCTGATTGTCGATCACCACCACCTTCTGATGATGGCAGGCGCCCAGGATGCCAGGACCGTCGAGCCGGAACTCCACGATCCGGCGGCGGAACCACCTCTGGGCCTTGTGCGGATAGAAGCCCTGCGACGCGGCGATCAGCAGGGGCGAGCGCCAGATCAGCAGGCGTACGTCCAGGTCCGGTTTTTGCCGCACCAGGGCCTTTAACTGATGACCGATCTCGGCCCGGCGGTCGGTCAGCGGCCCCTCCGGATCGAGCCGCGTGCGGGGATCGAACTGCCAGCCCAGAATCAGGATCGACCGTTTCGCCTTGTGCAGCGCCGAGGACAAGGCGTCGAAATAGGCCTTGTTCTCCATCAGCGGCGCGAAACGATGCGCAGGCGCAGACCGCCACACGCCCGGACCTGGCTCGATCAGACTGGCTTCATAAGAACGATCTGGCCCCATGACCCTCCGATGGCCGATTCGCGTGACGGCTTGATGCGCGGCCTCTACAGCAGAGGTCGAGCGGCCGCAGATCGTTCCATTTTCGCATCAGCACGGTCAATGGCGACGCTCCTTCACTTCGCCGCATTGTCGCCGGAACCGTGATCTGTCATTATGGCCGCCATGCAAGCTCTGATCGAAATGGTGATCGGCCTCATCGCACTGCTCGCCGCAGTCGCGCTGTCGCAGTTCGGCGTCGATCTCAGCCCGACGAAGAAGTCGGACGGCGAGATCCACCGGGTCGAAAAGAAGTGCGGCGACGCCCCGTCCACCCACATTCAGGTCCACGCCCCGGCCTCCTGCTGATCCACAGCTTAGGCTCAGTGAAGCCGCTGCTTCAGACCGGATAATACGCCCTCCAGCCTTTTCGCTTCTCGTTACAGTCGTTAGGGTCGCTCCGCACACGACCTCGCCCGCGTCTCCAGGCGACCAGTAATCGAGATCGACGCCCATGAAATCCCGCCCTCGGCCGCCGCTCAACCTGACCGACCCCGAGCCCGCCCTCGAGGACGAGGCTTCCGCCGTCACGTCCGACTCGCTGGCCGATGCGGTCGCACCCGACGCGATGCCTCAGCATGCGGCGGCCCCTCCACGCCCGATGTCCGAGCGTCAGCGTCGTCGCCTGGCCGAGCAGCAAGCGATCGCCGAACAGCGCGCCGCTGAGGCGGAAAAAGCAGCGCGCACCCTAGCCATCCTCGGCGAGTCCGCCGACGCGCCGCCCGCCACCGTCGAATCCACGCCCCTCACCGTGCCAGCGGCCCCTCGCAGCAAACCGGCCAAAAGCGGCGGCAATCACGCCTATCTGATCGCCGGCCTGGCCTCGGCCCTGTGGGTCGGCGGACTGGCGTCCTGGTTCGCCTATGAACTCGGCTCCGGCATGATGGAGTTAGATCCGCTGCGCCTGGCGGTCTACGCGCTGATCCTGTTAGCGCCGGTCGGCCTGTCTATCCTGCTGGCCCACGCCGTGCGTCAGGGCGCCGGTCTGGCCCAAGAGACCCAGCGCGCCCGCGAGATGGCGAACGCCCTGGTCGCGCCGACGGCCCTGGCCGCCAACGAAGCCGGCCAGGTGCTGACCGGTCTGCGCGGCGATATCGAGCTGGCCGCCCAGGCCGCCGAACGCGCGCGCAACGACATGGCCCTGTTGCGCGAGGCCCTAGCCAAGGAAACCGCCCTGCTGAACGAGGCGGCCGAACGCGCCGGCGGCACGGCCCGCCAACTGACCGAAAAAATGTCGGCCGAGCGGGAGCAGATGCACGGCCTCAGCGGCCGTCTGGAAACGCAGGCCTCAAAGGTGGTCGAAACGGTCGAACGCCAGTCGCGCATGGTGGCCGACGCCTCAGACCTGGCTCAGACGCAGCTGCGCGAGGCCGAAGCCGCCCTGGCCGCCCGCGCCGCCGACCTGGCCGCCGCCGCCAGCGAGGCGCAGGACGCCGCCCGCGCCGCCGCCGACGATCTGGCCCGCCAGACCATCCGGCTTGAGACCGCCGGTACGGGCGTCGCCGAGCAGATTCAGTCGGTCGAGGAAGGCTTGGGACAGCAGCGCGCCGCCCTGGTCACCGCGGCCTATGCTCTGCGCACCGATCAGGAAGACTTCTCGGCTCAGGTGGAGAGCCAGCGCGCCCAGCTTCTGGATCACCTGTCCCAGACCCGCACCGCCGCCGACGACCTGAACCTGAAGGGCGAAGAGGCCGCCAACGCCATCAAGGCCCAGGTCGAGGCCGTGGTCGATCAGTTCCAGGCCCTGGTGCAGATGTCCCAGCGCGAGGCCGACAGCTTCGACCACGCCACCAAACTCGCCCTAGACCGGTTCGAGGCCCTGTCCGCCGACTCCCGCGACCTGCTGGTCGAAGAGACGCGCCGCGCGCTTGAGGCGCTTCAGGCCACAGCCGACGCGCAGCGTCAGGCGGCCGAGAAAGCCATCGAGCAGGCGCAAATCCGCGCCGACCGCCTGGGCGAATCCCTGTTTGACGCCGCCCAGCAGGCCGACGCCGCCGCCGAGGCGCGCATCGAAGGCGCGCGCCGCATCATCGGCCAGACCGCTGAAATGGTGGACCAAACGGGCGAGCGCCTGATCGATAGCCTTCAGGCCACCCTGACCCGCGTTACAGAGGCCCTGAGCCAGGTCGAACAGGCCGTGGCCGACATGGATGAGCGCGCCAGCCGCCTGCCGCTGGAGGCGCAAAGCCGCGTGGAATCGGTTCGGGCCGCCGTCGAGAACGGTCTCACCGCCCTGAGCGCCGCCTCGCGCAAGGCGGCCGAAGACACAGAGGCGCTGGAAAGCGGCTTCCAGGAGCGCGTGCGTCGCAACTACGACATGCTGACCGAGGCCGTGCGCCTGATGGGCGCCGTGTCCGGCGAAGGGGGGCGGCGGCGTCCCTCGAGCCTCGCGGCCATGTCCGAGCGGTCCCCTGAGCAACCGCAGGACGGCCTGCGCGGTCGCCTGCGCCCCCAAAACGCGCCTGAGAGAGACATCGAAGCGATCCCGGCCGCGCCGCCCATCCGGACCGCGCAGCCGCCCCGGGATGCGACGCCCGCAGCGCCGCCCCTCCGGGACGCGCCCGCCGCCGATCTGGACTGGAGCGACCTGACCGCGAGCGGCCCGGCGCTGGCGGCGACCAGCCCGGCGCCGATCGGCTCGCCCGACGAGATCGACGCCCTGGCTTCGCGCATCACCGACGCCATCCGGCGCATGGGCGTGGACCCCAACGCCCTGTTGCCGCGCCCCCGCATCGAGGAGACGGCCCAGGCGTTCGCCGCCCGCGATCCCGCGCGCGCGCGCCAGATCGTCCGCCGGGTGGCGCCCGCCGCCGTCCGCAGCGTCTCGCGCCGCGTGCTGAGCGACGACGGCTTGCGCGCCGACGCCGAAGCCTATGTCCGCGCGTTCGCCCATGGCCTAAAGCTCCAGGCCGAGCGCGGCGACGCCCATGACATTCAGGCCCGGTTGGCCACGGAGGAAGGCCGCGCCTTCATGCTGCTGGACGCCGCCGTCGGCGACTTGAGCTGAGAAAACAGCTCAGGCTTGACCTCACAACGCTTTTACCGGCACGCTCGCCGGACCTAGCGCCATCCCGACGTACAGGAGCCACGCCCCTTGGTGGACACGGATTCCCGCGCCCGTCCTGATCGACGCCCCGCCCTCGCCATCTGCGTGTGGAATCCGGATTACCCCACCTGGGATCTGGTCGAGGACCTCTCCGGCGAGCCTTGGAGCCCGCCGGGCGCCCGCACCCAGCCGATCCCGGGCGACAGGGACGCCCAAGCCCTGGCCGACCGTCTGATCGTCGCGCTGAAAGACCAGGACTGCGCCGGCCTGCTGCTGATCGGCCGCACCAGCCATCCCGGGCCTTTCCGCCTGCAGATGCGGGCCGAGAACCGGCGTCTGGAGGGCTCTGGCCGACTGGATGATACCGGCCCAGGCGTGGCGCGCGTCACCGCCCCCGTGGCCGAGATGCTGCGCGATCTGACGGCTACAGGGCTGCCGGCCATCGCCGCCTCCGACGCTGAAGAGGACGCGGGCAGCTACATTCTTTACCGCTCCCTCGCCGACCTGCCGGACAGCCTGAACTCGCCCTCCATCGGCCTGCTGCGCGCGCCCGACGGCGCGACAGAAGAGGCCATGCGCACCGCCATCAAGGCCGTCGCCTCGGCGATGGCGCGTCACCTCACGCCCCTGCCCCGCTCAAGCGCGGCCTGAGCCGCCCAACCGTCGCGCCAACAGCAGTCCCGTCACTCCGCCGACCAGCGCCAGTCCGGCCATGCTGAGATAGGCGCGCGAACCAAAGGCGTCGTACAGCGGCCCGCTGGCCAGGGTCGCCAGACCGATCAGCACCCCCGCCGACAGGGCCGAGCTCAGAGTCTGCGCCGCCGTATGGCTATCGGGCGGACACAGGCCCTCGACGATCTGCACGCCCGCCAGATAGGTGGCCGCAAACGTCAGGGCGTGGAGCGTCTGCAACGGCCACAGCAGCCACAGCGGGGGCGCAAAGGCCATGACAGACCAGCGCAGCACCGCCGCCCCCGCGCCCAGCGCCAGAATGAACCAGGGCCCGATTCCCCGCCTGCGGCGCCACGGCTCGACCACCCACATGAAGCCGATCTCGACCAGGACGGAAAAGGCCCACAGCAGGCCTGTCATGCTCTCGGCCACGCCCTGCGCCCGCCACAGGATGGCGGAGAAGCCGTAATAGAAGGCGTGCGCCGCCTGCACCGCCCCCACGGCGAAGATGGCGGTCATGAACACCGGGTCCGCCGCCAGACGCCCCAATCCGCGAAACCGCTCGAACCCCGACAGCGGCCCGTCTTGGCCCACCCGTTCATCCGGCAGGATGCGCCACGCCGCCACAGCGATCAGCAACGACGCCGCCACAGCCCAGACGATCACCACATCCGCCGACATCCGCGTCAGCAGCCAGCCCATAGCGACATTGGCCACGACGAAGGCCGCCGAGCCGCACCCGCGCGGCAGGGAGAATGCAAAGCCCTCTCGTCCCGCGACCTTAAGGGTGAGCACGTCGCTGAGCGGGATCAACGCGGCCGCAGCGGTCGCCCCGATCAGCCAGAAGACGGCCCACGGGATGATCCCCTGCACCAGCCCCACCCCGCCGTAACCCACCGCCATCGCCAGCCCCAGCAGGGCGATCGGCGTGCGCCGGCGCCTGAAACCGTCGGCCCAGACGGCGATCAACGGCCCCGTCAGCGCGCGAGCCACCATGGGAATGGCCAACAGGACCCCGATCTGCGCTCCGCTCAGTCCCTGGCTGCGAAACCACAGCCCGGCGAACGGCAGCGTCACGCCGCTAGCGCCGAACAGGAGGATGTATTGCAAGGCCAGGCGCGGGGCGGACGTCATGGCGCGCCATAGCAGACTTCCCCCGTTTTGTGGTCTAGACATAAGTGATGAGTCCCGACCGCAACCTCCTCGTCTTCGCCGGGTTCAACGGCGCCATGGCTGTGGCGCTGGGCGCCTTCGCAGCCCATGGCGCGGCGCCCGCCGTCAAAACCCTGCTGACCACGGGGGGCCAGTATCAGATGGTCCATGCGGTCCTGGCGGTGGCGCTGGCGTTGTGGAGGGGCGGCGGGCGGCTGGCGCGTCTCGCTGGGTGGCTGGCGAGCGCCGGGGGGCTGATCTTCTGTCTCGCCCTGGCCATGATCGGACTGCTCAGCCTGCCCGTCATGGGGGCCGTCGCCCCGATCGGCGGCGTCATGATGATCGCGGGCTGGTGCCTGGTGGTCGCCGCCGCCCTCAAGTCCGCACCCAACAACGCCTAGTTACAAGCAGAACAGGGTCCCAGCATGTTTTCCGTGAACGACACGTCCCGCCGTGACCTCTACCCCGAGATCGAAGCCTACGCCTCGGGCTGGATGCCGACCGACAGCGTCCACGAGATCTACTACGAGGAAAGCGGCAATCCGCACGGCGTGCCGGTCATTGTCCTGCACGGCGGCCCCGGCGGGGCGGTCAATCCGGGGATGCGTCGCTATTTCGACCCGGCCAAATACCGCATCGTCATGTTCGACCAGCGCGGCTGCGGCCTGTCGCGACCCAACGCCTCGCTGGAAAACAACACCACCTGGGACCTGGTCGCCGATATCGAGCGCCTGCGCGAGAAGCTGGGCATCGACAAATGGGTCGTGTTCGGCGGGTCGTGGGGCTCGACCCTGTCGATGACCTACGCCATCAAACACCCGGATCGCTGTCTGGCGCTGGTGCTGCGCGGCATTTTCCTGCTGACCAAGAAGGAACTGCACTGGTTCTATCAGGACGGCGCCTCGATGATCTTCCCCGACGCCTGGGAGCGCTTCCTGGCCCCGATCCCCGAGGCTGAGCGCGGCGACCTGATGGCCGCCTATTACAAGCGTCTGACCGGCGACGACATTGAGGAACGGAACCGCTGCGCCGTCGCGTGGGCCACCTGGGAGGGCGAGACCGTCAGCATCCAGGGCCCCTCGGGCAAGCCCGACAAGTTCGCCGATCCCGAGTTCGCCGTCGCCTTCGCCCGGATCGAGAACTGGTATTTCACCAATGGCGGGTTCATGGACAGCCAGAACTGGATCCTCGAAAACATCGGGACCATCCGCCACATCCCCTGCTGGATCGCGCAGGGGCGCTTTGACGTGGTGACGCCGATCTCGGGCGCCTGGTCCCTCCACCGCGCATGGCCCGAGGCCAAGCTGGACATCATCGGCGACGCCGGCCACGCCTCGTCCGAACCCGGCATCATCGACAGCCTGATCCGCGCCACCGACTGGGCGGCGGCCCTTTAAGCCCGAAGGGCGGCTGCGTCGCGCGACACGATCAGCCTGCCGGTTTCGGGCTGGTCTTCTGCACCATCTCATTGAGCTGGAAGCCGATGCGGCGCGCCTCGCGCTCCTCCGGCTTTTTCACCGCGCTCAGCACAACATTGATCTGGCTATAATGCTGGATCAGACGCACCGGCTTGCCGTCGGCGTTGCGGCCGAAAAACATGATCAGGTCCGGCCCCCAGAAGCCGACGTCCACGATCTGCATCGTCCCGTCGCCCGGCAGGCCGACTACGCGCGCGCCGATCTCCTCGTCCTTGTCGAGATTGGCCTCGAATTCCTCGATCAGCTTGGACAGGCGGACAAAGGCCCATTCCGCCGGATTGTCCCGCATCCGCACGCCCTCAGCCAGGGCGGCCGCCTCGTTCTGCGGATCCGTCAGCACGGGCTGCGGACAGGGGGTGTCGCCGCAGTCCGAGAACATGGCGGGATCGGCCTTGGGGGTCTCGGCGGCGGCTGGTTTGTCAGGCGTCTGTTCAGTCATCTGCTCAGCCTAACGCGGCCGGGCGATCAGAACAGCCCCTGCCCCTTCGGCAGTTCGACATAGCGGTGCACGCGCGTCGACAGGATCAGGCCGAAGCCGACCATCACCGTCATCATCGACGATCCCCCATAGGACAGCATCGGCATAGGCACGCCGACGACCGGCGCCAGCCCCATCACCATCGCCCCGTTGATGAGCATGAACAGGGCCACGAAGGCCGTCATGCCCGCCGCGCTCAGACGACCGAAATGGCTGTGCGACAGCGCCGCGATCCGCAACGAAATCAGGATCAGCGCCACATAGCAGGCCAGCACGGTGAACGAGCCGATGAAGCCGAACTCTTCCGACACCGTCGAGAAGATGAAGTCCGTGTGGCGTTCCGGCAGGAATTCCAGCTGGCTCTGACTGCCCAGGCCATAGCCCTTGCCCATCAATCCGCCCGAACCCAGGGCGATCTTGGACTGGATGATGTTGTAGCCCGTGCCCGAGGGGTCGGCTTCCGGGTTCAGGAAGGTCAGGACCCGGTTGCGCTGATAGTCGTGCATGCCGAACATGACGAAGGGCGGGATCACGGCCACGGCGGCGGCGACCGCAGCGCCGATCACGCGCCAGCTCAACCCAGCCATGAACATCATCACCGCCCCGGTCAGGCCGATGATCATGGCCGAGCCGAGGTCCGGCTGCTTGGCCACCAAAATGAACGGAACACCGATGATCCCGGCCGGGAACAACAACTTCCACGACCAGCGCGCGTCCTGAGCCGAATGTCCGTGATACCAGCGCGCCAGGGCCAGCACGAGGCCGATCTTGACGAACTCGGCAGGCTGAATGCGGATGAAGCCCAGGTGCAGCCAGTTCTTGGCGCCGCCCGCCACGTACCCCAGCGGGGTGAACTCAACCAGCATCACCATGAACAGCAGGACGCCATAGACGGGATAGGCCGCGTGGAACCACCACTTCGGGTGGATCATGGCCAGGGCGATCATGCCCGCCAACAAGACCCCGAAACGGATCAGATGCTTGGCCGCCCACGGCTGCCAGTGGCCGCCCGCGATCGAATAGAGCATCGCCGTGCCGATCCCGGCCAGAATGCACAGCAGGCCGATGATGCGCCAGTCCAGCTCTGCGAACTTGGTGGACAGGCGATCGCGTTCGCCGGGGCGGGTCAGGGCGGAAGCGGTCATTGTCCGGGCTCCGTCAACGGCGGCGGGGCGACGGCGGCGCCCGGGTCGGCATCGCCGTTGTCGATGGGCTCGCCTCTGGCCTCCGCTTCGCGGACGCCGGCGTCCTCCTGAGCCTCGAAACCGGCCGATTCGATGCGGGCGCGGATTTCGGGATCCTTGAGCAGGGCCACCTTCATCGCTTCACGCGCGCGCGGCGCCCCGGCCGTGCCCCCGCCCAGACCGCCATGCTGGACGATAACCGAGACGGCGTAGCGCGGGTTGTCGGTCGGCGCATAGGCGACGAACAGGTTGTGGTCCTTCTGGTCCCACGGACGCCCCGCCCCCTTGCGCGACCCGGAGCCATAGTTGCGCGCCTGGGCCGTGCCGGTCTTGCCCGCCATCTTGACCGTGCCCAACCCCAGCTGGCTGTTGCGGAAGCCCGTGCCCCCGGCGGCGGTCACCGCCTCCATGCCGTCGCGCAACACCTGCAGCATCTCGGGCGTATAGGGCAGATCGGCGAAGGCGCTGCCGCCCTGCTCCACCCCGCCGATCGACTTGATCAGGCGCGGCGTCACCGCCTTGCGTCCATTGGCCACCCGCGCCGTATAGACCGCCAGTTGCAGGGCGTTCACCGTCAGCGCGCCCTGGCCGATGCCATAGCTGGGGTTCTCGCCCGGATACCATTTCGTATCGCCGCGCACCGGATTCTTGCGGCGCCACTCGCGGTCCGGCACCAGCCCGGCCTTCTGGCCGCCGATGCCGATATCGAACGTCTGCCCAAAACCCAGATCCCGCGCCGTCTCGGCGATGGCGTCCGGCCCCATCTCGGTGGCCAGGGTCATGAAGTAGACGTTGCACGACGCCTTGATGGCCCCGCGCAAATCCAGCGCGCCGTGTCGCCCCAGACAGGCGAACCGCCGCCCCAGATAGAAGCTCCCGCCGCAGAAGATGCGCCGCGACGGGTCCAGCCCGCGCTTCATCGCCGCCAGCCCCACGACCGGCTTGAACGTCGAGCCCGGCGCGAAGGTCCCGCTCAGCGCCTTATCCAGCAGGGGACGGCGCTCATAGTCGGCCAGGGCGCGATAGATCTTGGACGGCACCCCCGACACGAACAGGTTGGGATCGAACGACGGCGACGATACCATCGCCAGGATGTCGCCGTTGCGCACATCCATGACCACCATGCTTCCAGCTTCTTCGCCGAAGACTTCGAGCGCCCGCTGCTGGACGTCGTTGTCCAGCGTCAGCACGACCTCTGAGCCCTGCACCGCCGGACGCGATCCGGCGATATCCTCGGCCACAACGCGGCCCCGCGCATTGACCTCGACGCGCTTGCCGCCCTCGACGCCGCGCAGATCCAGATCCAGCGAGCGTTCAAGGCCTTGGCGGCCGATCCTAAACCCCGGATTGAACAGGATGGCGGGCGGTTGTTCGCCCTTGTCGCGCAGCGCCTGAACGTCGCGATCCGACACCTTGGCCACATAGCCGACCACATGGGCGTAGGCGCCGCCGTGCGGATAGTAGCGGGCCTCGTTCATGTCAGCCATGACGCCGGGCAGTTCGGCCGCGTGCAGATTGACCTTGGAGAACTCTTCCCAGGTCAGGTCGCTCTTGACCGGAACCGGCGAGAAGCGCGGCGCGGCGTTGACCTCGCGAATGATGGTGCGGCGCCGCTCCAGCGTGTCCGGCAGCAGTTGGCCCAGCAGATCCAGCGTCTGGTCCAGGTCCTTGGTCTCGTCGCGCACGACCAGCACGCGGAAGCTGGGCCGGTTGCCGGCGATGACGACGCCGTTGCGATCCTTGATGAGGCCGCGCGGGGGCGGCACCTGACGGAAGTTGAACTGGTTGCGCGTCGCCAGGGTGGCGAACTCTTCGGACTTGAACAGTTGCAGGTGCGCCAGCCGCCCGACCAGGGCCAGACCGCCCAGCGCCGTCGCCCCGCCCATCAGCATGGTGCGCCGCAGGAAGGAGCCCTGCCGCTCGTTCACATCGGAAAAGAAGATATGCGGTTCGCTGCTCATCGGAATCGCACGTCCGCGTCGTCGAAACGCTCGATCAGCCAGTTGGCCAGGGGAAAGAGCAGCAGCGTCGGGATCATCTGCCCCATGATAGCCAGCAGGTTGGGGGCATTCCCAAGGCTGCCCAGCGTCACGAAATAGGCGACTGCAAACGCCAAGCCCGTCGAGGCGACATACAGGGCGAACAGGACGATGGTCGCCTGCCCCGCCAGATATTTCGCCGTCAGCAGGATCGCGCCGTAGATCAACAGCAGGCTAAGCGCCCACATCCCCGCCTTGCCGCCCCAGAAGAAGTCCAGGAACAGGCCAAGGCCGAACAGCACGACCGGCGCCAGCATGGACGGCCGGATCAGCGGCCAGGCGAAGGCCAGCACCATCGGCCAGACCGGCTCAGGCAAGGTCAGGCCGAACAGGCGCAGCGGAATGGCGAACAGAATGGTCGCGGCTGCGGCGATCAGCGCGGGGTAGCCGATCCACTGCATCGGACCGACCATCCGCACGGTGATCGTCCGTCTCACTCGCGGCCTCCGTCGGGCGTTCCAGCCGCCGGTGCGGCAGGCTGGGTCGCGGCTGGGAGCGGCGGGGCGTCCGCAACCGGCGGCGGCGCAGCGTTGGCGGCGCGCACGCGCTCAGCGACGGCCTGGGCGGCGGCGGCGCGGCGCGTGGCTACATCCTGAATGGCGGCCGCCTGGGCGGCGGTCGGCGGCGGCGCCGTCTTCAGGCCGGAAAGCGGCGGCGCGTTCAGCGCGTTCTGATCAGCCAACTGGCCGAAGTCCTGGAACAGGAGGACCCGCACATAGTCGATGGCGGTGCGATCGCTGTACAACTTGACCCGCCACGAACCGTCGACCCCCTTGGCCACCACGCCGACCGGCAGGCCGCGCGGGAAGCCGCCGCCATCGCCCGAGGTCAGGATGCGATCGCCGTCCTGCACCGCGCCTTGCCCTCGCACATAGTCCAGCCGCGGACTGCGGCTGCCGTCGCCGGTCAGCACGGCGCGTGCGTCGGTTCGCTCGACCATCACAGGAATGCGCGAGGCGACGTCAGTCAGAAGCACCATGCGGCTGTAACCGCCGGCGGCGCCTACGATGCGGCCGACCAGGCCGTGCTCGCTCAGAACCGGATTGCCGATCCGCACGCCCTTGGCGGCGCCGACGTTCAGCAGGCGCGAGCGGGCGAAGGGGCCGCGCGCATCAGTGATCGCCCGCCCGGCCGTCATCTCGATCGGCGGTTCGGTTTGCAGGCCCAGCAACTGTTCGTAGCGCGCGTTCAGGCTCTTGAGAGCCAGGGCGTCGTCGCGCCATGCGCTCATCTCAGCCAGTTCACGGCGCAGGCGACGGTTCTCGGAGACGGCGAAGAAATAGCCTTTAACGAAGCCGACGGCGTCGCCTGTCCACCGTACGGGAGCCGCCAACACCCCGCCCGTCGTTCCGGCGGCGGCGTCGAACCCCGCCTGGGCAGGCTGAAGGTCGTCCGCAATGGCTGGCGGGCGATCGGCGAGCAGAAGCATGATCGCCGCGACGATGCCGCCGACGACCATGACCGCCGCTGTCCAGGCCAGCGGCACCTTCAGATTCTCGAATGGTCCGTCGCGAAACGCCACGGCCAGCCCTTCCTGCTAGAGCTTAGGAATAAGCGGGCCGAGGCCCGCCTATGTGTGTGAAACGACCGTTGGGATGCGCCCCATTGCAGGTCTGCGGCGCCCCCGGGGGCCGGACAGTCTGTTCTTTAGAGCGACGCCTCGAGCACGCCCTTCATCCACGAGGGGTGCTCCAGCACCTTGCCGCAGCCGATGGCGACGCACGACAGCGGATCGTCCGCCACCTGGACCGGCAGGCCCGTGTGGTCGCGGATCTCGGTGTCCAGACCGCGCAGCAGCGCGCCGCCGCCCGTCAGCATGATGCCCTTGTCGGCGATGTCGGCTGCCAGCTCCGGCGGCGTGGCTTCCAGCGCGACCTTCACGGCCTCGACGATCTGGGCCACCGGCTCGGCCAGGGCTTCCGCCGCCTGGCGCTCGCTCATCTTCACTTCGCGCGGCACGCCCTGCATCAGGTCGCGGCCCTTAACCTCGATCGACAGGCCTTCGCCGTCGGCCGGGACGCGGGCGGTTCCGATGTCCTTCTTGATGCGCTCGGCGGTCGTCTCGCCGATCAGCAGGTTATGGTTGCGGCGCATATAGGCGATGATGGCGTCGTCCATCATGTCGCCGCCGACGCGCACCGAGCGCGAATAGACCACGCCCGACAGCGACAGCACGGCCACTTCGGTCGTACCGCCGCCGATGTCGACGACCATCGAGCCGGTCGGCTCGTGGATCGGCAGGCCAGCGCCGATCGCGGCGGCCATCGGCTCGGGCAGCAGGCCGACGCGGCGCGCCGAAGCGTTCAGGCAGCTGTCGTGAATGGCGCGGCGCTCAACCGCCGTGGCGCCCGAAGGAACGCAGACGATCATCTTGGGATTCACGAAACCCTTGCGGTTGTGAACCTTGCGGATGAAGTGCTTGATCATCTCTTCGGCGACTTCGAAGTCGGCGATGACCCCGTCGCGCATCGGGCGGATGGCTTCCATGTGGCCAGGCGTCCGGCCCAGCATCTGCTTGGCCTCAAGGCCGACAGCGTGGACGATCTTGCGGCCGCCGACGTTGCGCAGGGCGACGACCGACGGCTCGTTCAGGACGATCCCCTTGCCGCGCATATAGATCAGGGTGTTGGCCGTCCCCAGATCCATCGCGATGTCATTGGAAATCATGCCGAAGAGGGGTGAAAGCATGGGCGTCGGTTACCGCTTAGTTCGGGCCTGCAAGGGCGTGAATTTCATTCGTCCGCTATGGCGACGCCCTACCCCCGCTTCGCGTGACCGCAAAGCCGTCCTGACCGTCTTCGCCGAGCCGACTACAGGCCCGTTTGCCCTCATGCCGCGGGGATTGCAAGCGCCTATGGCTTGTCGATCACAGGCTTGTCACGGCAAGGCTTGAAAGCCTTGCCGGTCAAGCTTTCCAGCCCCGCTTGAGGGGCGCGCGGGTCAGACCGCCTGAATGCCTTCGGCCTCAAGCACGCGCTGTACGGCCGGGCGCGCCTGCACCCGGTCCAGGTGATCGTTCAGCTTAGGGAACCGGGTCTTGTCCAGCAGGCCCGCCTGACGCGCCCAGCGCGTGAAGACCATCAGATAACCATCCGCCATCGAATAATCTTCGCCCAGGACCCAGGGGCCGGTCAGCAGATGATTCTCAGCCAGGTCGTACTTCTCCAGCGCGACCTTCACGGCCTCCTCCTTCGCCTCGCCTTCCAGCGGCGGCTTGGAGAACAGCGCCTTGCCGATGGCCGGATGCAGCGACGAGGCCAGCCAGCCGTTGACGGCCTGAAGACGTGCAAAGGCGAACGGGTCGTCCAGATCGGCCAAGCCCGCCTGCGGATGCGTCTGCGCCACATAGGCCAGGATGGCCGCATTCTGGGTGATCACGCCCTCGGAGGTCTTCAGCGCCGGGGTCACGCCCGCCGGATTGATCGCCAGATATTCGGGCGTCCGCTGCTGACCGGCGCGCAGGTCGATCTTCTCGATCTCATAGTCGGCGCCCGCCTCTTCCAGGCCGATGTGCGAGGCGACGGCGCAAGCGTCGGGAGAGTAATAGAGCTTCAGCATGGTCGTTCTCCGATCAATCGACTGACAGGCCGCGCGCAGCCTCACGGCGCTTCACCCACTCACGCACCGCCAGCATCAATACAAGCCAGACGGCGGCGACCGCCGCAAGGATCACCGAGGTCCAGACCCCGTCGCCGCTGACCGCCGCCATGAAGGAGCCGCCAAAGAAGGCGACCAGGGCCGTCTTGGGCAGGACGCCCAGCGCGCACCCCGCCAGATACGCCGGGAACGAGGCGCGCACGGCGCCGAAGGCCATGTTCACGACGATGAAGGGCGCCGAGGGAACATTGCGGATGATGAAGCTGGCCGAAAAGGCGTTGCGTCCGACGAACCTGCGGATGCGCTCGACCGTCCCGCCGCCGTACCGCTCCAGCGTGCGCGCGGTCGGCCCGCGCCCGAGCCAATAGGTCACGGCCGCCGAGGCGATGGTGGCGATCCAGCTATAGAGGAATCCGAACCACGGCCCGAACGCCACCACGCAGGCGGCGATCAGCAAGAACTGCGGCACGCCGATGAAGGCCGACAGGGTGAAAACAACAACCGCCGCAACCAGCCCCCACGGCCCGACGCGATACCCCGCCAGCCAGTCCTCCAGCCGATCCTCGGCCCCCAGCGCCAACTGCGTCTTGCCCAAGGCGAACAGGGCGACGATTCCCGCCAGCAGCAGCAGGGTCACGGCCAGGGTTCGCCACCGTCTGGCCTCCATATTCAGCAGAAAATCGACGACTCGCCGCATAGATTTCGCCCAAATCGCCTTTTGATCGTCCGGGACGCGCACAAACGTTGTGCGGCCCTGCGGGGTTGCGTATCAAGCCTTCGCCTCCCCGGCTTTCTTCCCATCCTCCAGACAGGATAGCCATGTCCAGCCTTCAGTCCGCCTCCCTCGCTCGCGTCAAGCCTTCGGCCACCCTGGCCGTGACCGCCCAGGCGCGCGAGCTGAAACGCCAGGGTCGCGACGTGATCGGCCTGGGCGCTGGCGAGCCGGACTTCGACACCCCGGACAACATCAAGGCCGCGGCCATCGAAGCCATCAAGCGCGGCGAGACGAAATACACCGACGCCGACGGCATGCCCGAGCTGAAGGCCGCGATCGTCGCCAAGTTCGCCCGTGAAAACAGCCTGACCTACGAGACCAACCAGATCCACGTCGCCTCGGGCGGCAAGCCGGTGATCTACAACGCCTTCGTCGCCACCCTGAATCCGGGCGACGAGGTGATCGTCCCCGCGCCCTACTGGGTGTCCTACCCGGACATGGTGCTGCTGGCCGGCGGCGAGCCCGTCACCGTGATCGGCGAGGAAGCCGACGGCTTCAAGCTGCGCCCCGAAGTGCTGGACGCGGCCATCACGCCCAGGACCAAATGGCTGATCCTCAACTCCCCGTCGAACCCGACCGGCGCGGCCTATACTCGCGCCGAGCTGGAAGCCCTGGCCGAGGTGCTGCGCAAGCATCCGCAGGTCTGGATCCTGACCGACGACATGTATGAGCACCTCGTCTATGGCGACTTCGACTATGTCACCATCGCCCAGGTCGCGCCGGACCTGTACGACCGCACCCTGACCTGCAACGGGGTGTCCAAGGCCTACGCCATGACCGGCTGGCGGATCGGCTATGCGGGCGGCCCCAAGCCGCTGATCGACCTGATGCGCAAGGTCGCCAGCCAGACCACCTCCAACCCCTCCTCCATCAGCCAGTGGGCCGCCGTCGAGGCTCTGAATGGTCCGCAGGACTTCCTGGCCGAGCGCGCCGCCGCCTTCGAGAAGCGCCGCGATCTGGTCGTCTCCATGCTGAATCAGGCCGACGGCATTCGTTGTCCGAAGCCGGAAGGCGCCTTCTACGTCTATCCGTCGATCGAGCAGTTGATCGGCAAGACGACGCCTTCGGGCGCGGTCATCGACAATGACGAGACCTTCACCGCCGAACTGCTGAACGCCGAGGGCGTGGCCGTGGTCCAGGGCGCGGCCTTCGGCCTCAGCCCCTATTTCCGCATCAGCTACGCCACTTCGGAAGACGTGCTCGAAGAAGGCTGCCGCCGCATCCAGCGCTTCTGCGCCAGCCTGAAGTAAGCTCTCAGTGAACCGGCGCCGGCGGAATGTTCAACGTCGGCGCCGTTTTCAGGATGAACTCGCTGCACCAGACAATTGCGCGACGCGAGTTGTCGACCACCCCGCCGGGAATGCGCGACAGTCGGCAGGCGGCGTCCGGCTCGCCCTCGACCTCGGGCCCTGCGTAAAGCACGATCGGGCCGTCGGGCAGGCTGCCCTCGCGATACAGCATGATCAACGGCGGCACGGAACGGACGGCCAGCGCCGCGTCATCCCGCGTCATGTCCTCGCCCAGAAGGGCGCGCGCCTGACCGCCCGGGTCGCCCGGCTCCAGACGAAACAGCTGCGCGCTCAGGGCGTCGCCCGGCTCTGGCCTCAATGTAAAACTTGGCGGCTGTTGCGCGCCCAGTTGCCCGGCGACAAGAAGCGCCGCCAGCATCAGGTCGCCCGGCTGACAGCGAAGTCGGCCAGGGCCTCCAGCGCCGAGCGCCACGGCCCAGCGGGCAGCGCCTGCAAGGCGGCCTTGGCCCGGTCGGCGTATTCAGTCGCCGTATCCAGCGTGGCTTCGACGGCGCCGCTGCTGACGATCAACTGGCGCGCCCGCTCGAAATCCTCGGGCTTGCGGTCGCCCTTGGTGATGACGCGGTCCCAGAACAGGTCCTCGGTCCCCTTGGTGCGCTGGACGGCCAGCAGCAGCGGCAGGGTCGCCTTGCCTTCGTTGAAGTCGTCGCCGGCGTTCTTGCCCAGCGTCTCGGTCGCGCCGCCGTAATCCAGGGCGTCGTCCGCCAACTGGAAGGCGATGCCCAGGCCCATGCCATAGTCACGCAGGGCCGCGACCTGTTCATCCGTTGCGCCCGCCCCGACCGCGCCGGATTCGGCGGCGGCGGCGAACAGCTCGGCCGTCTTGGCGCGGATGATCTGCAGATAGGTGTCCAGATCGAGATTCAGGTCGTGGGCGCGCGTCAGTTGCAGGACCTCGCCCTCAGCGATGACGCTGGACGCCGTGGCCAGGATGCCCAAGGCCCGCAGCGAATCCGTCTCGACCATCAGCTCGAATGCACGCGCGAACAGGAAGTCGCCGACCAGCACCGACGAGGCCGCGCCCCAAATCAGGTGCGCGGCGACCTTGCCCCGACGCATTTCCGAGCCGTCGACGATATCGTCATGCAGCAGGGTGGCGGTGTGGATGAACTCGACCGAAGCGGCCAGTTTCTTGGGGCCTTCGATATCGCCCGTCTGTCCCGTCGCGCGGGCCGCAGCGACGGTCAGGAGAGGACGCAGACGCTTGCCGCCCGCCGACACCAGATGCTCGGCCAACAGGGGGATCACCGGCACGTCGGACTGCATCCGCGCGATGATCAGGGCGTCGACCGCCGCCATGTCGTCCTTGGCCAGACGAACCAGGGCGTCCACGTCGCCCTTGGGCCGGGAGGCGACGGCGAGAGCTGCGTCCACGAAAATCTCTTTCAGCACAGGGGCGAAGGGGGAGATTCGCCCGAAATTCACACGCATCCGCTTGCCCGGACGCGACGCGGCGCACAATGGTGGCGGCGTCATGATGGGTCAAGCCGAGTCATCCCTTACAACCGCCGCTGAAGTTGCGGAATCCGCCCTGCTGGGCGGACGCGTCCGCCTGCGCCAGCCGGCGCGCGGCTATCGCGCCGGTCTGGATGCGGCTCTGCTGGCCGCCGCTGTGGGCGCCCGACCGGGCGAACGGGTGATCGAGGCCGGTTGCGGCGCCGGGGCCGTGCTGATGCAGATCGCGGCGCGGCGGCCCGAGGCCCTGCTGACCGGACTGGAGCGGGACGCCGCCGCCGCCGTCCTGGCCCGCCAGAACGCCGAGTTGAACCGCGCCGCCTCGCGTACGACCATATTGGACGGCGACGTGGCCCACGCCTTCCGCGCCCTGGACCTGCCGCCGTTCGACTGGGCCGTCAGCAATCCGCCCTTCTTCGACGACCCCGGCGCCCTGCGCGCTCCGGCAGAGGGCAAGCGCGGCGCCTGGATGGCCGACGACGGCCTGGCCGCATGGACCGGGTTTCTGTTGAAGGCGGTGCGCGAGGGCGGACGCATCGTCATCATCCACCGCGCCGACCGACTGGCCGACATCCTGTCGCTGCTGGCGCCCAAGGCCGGCTCGTTCGCCATTCGCCCGATCCAGCCCTACGTCGATCAGCCCGCCAAACGGGTGCTGGTTCAGGCCATCAAGACGGGCAAGGCGCCGCTGCGCCTTCTGCCGCCGTTGATCGTCCACGACCGCGCGGGGGCCAAGCACACCCTACAGGCCGAGGCCATTTTGCGTGGCGAGGCCGAACTCGGCTTCTAACCGAGCCCCCCTACTCCTTCAGCAGGCGATCGCGCGCGGCATTGACGCGGGCGGCCAGCCCTTCGGTGCCGCCCTGATCGGGATGGGCGCGCGCCATCAGACGTCGCCAGGCGGCCTGCACCGTCTGGGCGTCAGCGCCTAGAGGCACGCCCAGGATCGCTCGCGCCTCGGCTTCGCTCATCCGCTCTGAGGGCTGAGCCTTCGGCGCAACGGGTCGGAAGCGCGACTGCACCGCCAGCCAGACGCCCGCCAGCGCCATGCCTCCGGCGATCAGCCACGCCCCGCGCGCCGCCGCCAGCACCGCCCCGGCCAACAGGGCCGCGCTCAATATGGTCGCCGAGATGCGCCAGTGGCCGCGCCGCGCGCGCTCGGTCTGACGGCCCAGCCGCACCAGAGCCCACAGGGCCACGGCGGCCAGGCCCAGCCAGATCAGCCCCATGAAGCTCTATCGGCCCATGAAGCGATCAAGCCGCCGCGTCCATCGCCGAGATGGCGTCGTCCAGACCCAGGGCCTGCATCAGGTTGCGCATCTCCTGACGCGCGGCGACGTGCGCCAGGGACACCGACACCGGGCGGATGTCATTCGACAGGTCCGCCACCGTCAGGCCGAACGGGAAGAGTTCGCGATAGATGACCCGGTCGCGCAGGCCGGGCCCGACCCGGAAACCGACCCGCTTGGCCAGCTTGGCCATCCGCGAGGCCAGACGGCGACGGTTGCGCGCCTCGGCCACGGCCAGACGGTTGGTGACGACGATCCAGTCGATGGTCACCTGGCGGCCCTCGGCGATGGCGCGGTGCTTGCGCGCCTCCCAGACGCTTTCCGAATAGATGGACGGACGGATCAGATCCAGCGTCACCGGGTCCACCTCGCCGAGCAGGTCGAAGTCGACGAAGCTGTCGTTCATCGGGGTGACGATCTGATCGGCCCGGCCGTGCGCGGCGCGCGACAGCGGGGTGTCCCCGCCCGGCGTGTCGATGACGATGACGTCCGCCGACGACTTGGCGTAGCTGAACGCCGCCTCGAAGCGCGACATTTGCTTGGCCTCGTCCGCCTTATGCAGCAGCTTGCCGTCGCCCATGTCCGGAACGATGGGCAGCGGCAGCTCATGGCCGTTGGCCTTGGTCCAGGCGATGCGGTTGGCGAAGAAGCGCTCCAGCGAACGCTGGCGCAGGTCCAGGTCGATAATCGCGACCTTGCGCCCGGCGTGCAGAAGGCCGGTGACGATATGAATGGCCAGGGTGGACTTGCCCGCCCCGCCCTTTTCATTGCCGATGACGATGACCTGAGGCTGCGCCATGTGAAATCCCACTGTGATCAGCAGGCGCGACTCATCTCTGTCCGCAGCCCGCCCATGCCGCGCAGGATCGGGCCGCGAGGGCCAATCGTCAACGAAACCTTAAGCTGAGCCTGTGGACGATCAGGCCGCCGCGCCGCCGGCGCGCGCGCACCAGGGGTCCGACGCCGCCAGATCGCGGCACAGAACCTGCGCCTGTTCAGCCGTGGCGGCGACCTTCAGCCGGACCAGCCGGCGCCCGCCGACCTCAACCGCTTCATAGGCGGGCTGAAGCCCCGACAAGGCCGCGCCGCCAGCCCCCTGGCTCATCCGTCGCCATGCCGCCCGGGCGCTGTCCTCGCTGGAGAAAGCGCCCAGTTGCACATGGCGGGCCGTCGGCGCGGGCGCGCCTGGCAGGGGAACGACGGGCGCAGCGGCGACGGGCGGGGGGGCCCCGAAATCATGATAGCCGGCCGGAGCAGGCGCGGGAGCCGACATCCGGCGAACCTTGGCGCCCAGCCCGTCGCGGGCGTCCCACAGCTCGTGCGGGGTCATCAGCTCAACCTTCAGAGGCGCTGCGCGCTGATGTGAAGCGCCGGGAGCCGCGGCTGGCCGCGTCGTGTCGTCCCTATCTCCGCCCTCGTCTGCCGATACAGGAATGGCGGCGACCGACTGGGCCAGGGCCTCGAACCGATGCGGGTCGGCTTCGTTCACGCCGCACCCCGCAAGCGCCAGAGCGGCCGCCGAGAGAGCGACGACACGCGGCAGTCGATGCAGGACGGGCTGGGCCATGCCGCCACACTCGCCCGCCCTGCTTTGAGACGGAGTTAACGCCCTGCGTCAGCCGATGGCGCCGACGCCGCCCTCGACCTCGCCCGGCGCCACATCGGCGTCGGTCAGGGCCAAGGTCCAGCCGTGGTGGGTGTTCAGGCCCCAGCGGCGCGCGCCCGAGCCGTCGCCCGCATCGCCGCCCGCGGTGACGACGACGCGACGCCCCTTGGGCAGGGCCGGCGGATCGATCTTGCCGACAGCCAGAGACGTCGGCGTCTCGCCCCCGTAACCGTCGAACACGCTGAGCATCGACCACTCGCGGCGCAGACCGATCCACCAGGGATCATCGCCGCTGATGGACAGGACGGCCACGCCCTTGCCTTCGGCCGCGTGGGCCAGGGCGGCCTGCGGGTCGAGGACCAGCTTGATGTCGGCGGCGGCGCCGAAGCGCAGCCGGGCGCCGTCCACCGCCTTGGACGGGTCGATCGGGGCCCAGACCTGGACCTGCAGACGGCCCTGGCGCGCCAGGCCCCAGCCGACGATCTCGCGCCACAGGTGCTCGACGGCTTCACGGTTCTCGGGATCGCACTGTTTCAGGATGCGGGCCTGAACGGCCTGTTCGCGGTCGGGACGCAGCTTGGTGTGGGGACCGACGGGCGCGTCCTTGGCCTGGCCCACCTGGGCAGCGACGGCCAGACGGCGCTCGAACAGTTCGAGGATCTGATCGTCCAGGCTGTCGATTTCGGCGCGCAGGGCGGCCAGCGCCTTCTGTTCGGCGCTCATTTCAGTGATTTCAGCGGGCCAGACTTGCTGGATGGCGGATTGCGGCATGGGAGATGGCTTTCGGCATGGGATTTCGATGTGAGGTCGCGTCCCGCTGACAGAAGGTCAGGCGTGAACGCGCGTACTGGCCGCTTGGGGAGAAGCGGTCGCCAGCGAGACAGTCAGGGTTTGGTTAGAAGCCCGACGCCTCAGCCGGCGTATCGAAAGCCGTAATAGCCGTAGCCAAAATAAAAGCCGGCCACCGCGCGCGTGGTGGTTTCAGGGGTCATTTGTGCGCGCAGCGAGGACATGAATCCGGTCCGGTTTCTGGATCAGGGTTGATCCGACCGGGCCTTACAACAGCAAATTTTATGCGCGGTCAAGCCTCAGAGGCCGTGAACAGGACAAAACGCGTCCGGTTGTCGCTGAAATCCTGCAAATCGTTGCGTAGAACGATCAGCCCATAAACCTCGGCCGCGCGCGCTGGCGCGACGGCGGCGCGCGAGACGTCCCCCGCCTCGGCGACGGCGGCGGCGGCGCCCCCGGTGTCGAACACTTCAATCGCCGAGATCTTCATCTCGTTCAGAGCCTTGGAGCACTGCTGCAGGGCGACGGGATGGCTCTCGGCCGTTTTTATGTCGGACAGGCGCGCGTCAGGCACGCCCATCAAGGCCAATCGGATCGGCCGCCAGGCGTCGCTGACCGCCACCAATCCCGCCTCTCGCACCAGAGTTGCGGCGGGCTCGACCACGCCCACGGTCGAGTTCTCGACCGGGATCAGGGCGCAATGGCAGTCGCCGCTCAGGACCGCGTCGATCGCCCCCTGAAAGGTTTCAAAGCCGACCGCTTCGTCCCACGGGCGCAGGTCCAGGCAGGCCTCATGGCTGAAGGCGCCCGGCGCGCCCTGATAGGCGACGCGGCCGGGCGTGTGGTCTTCTGCCGTCATGCGGCCTCGGACCGGGCCTGCCGCCCGGCCTTGAGACGCTCGGCGACCAGGAAGGCCAGCTCCAGCGCCTGATCCGCGTTCAGGCGCGGGTCGCAGTGGGTGTGATAGCGGCTCGACAGGTCGTCCTCAGTCACCGCCTGGGCGCCGCCGATGCATTCGGTGACGTTCTGGCCCGTCATCTCCAGGTGGACGCCGCCGGGATGGACGCCCTCGGCCTCCGCCACGTCGATGAAGGTGCGGACCTCGCCCATGACGCGGTCGAACGGACGGGTCTTGTAGCCGTTGCCCGCCTTCAGCGTATTGCCGTGCATCGGGTCGATCGACCAGACGACGCGCTTGCCCGCCGCCTTCACCGCCCGCATGAGGCCCGGCAGGCGGTCGCCCGCCTTGTCGTGGCCGAAGCGGCCGATCAGCGTCAGACGGCCCGGAATATTGTTCGGGTTCAGGGCGTCGATCAGCGGCAGCAGGTCCTCTGCCGTCATGGTCGGCCCGCACTTGACGCCGATGGGGTTGGAGATGCCGCGCATGAACTCGATGTGGGCGCCGTCCAGCTGGCGGGTGCGCTCGCCGATCCACAGCATGTGGGCCGAGGTGTCGAACCATTCGCCGGTCGAGCCGTCCAGGCGCGTCAGCGCGCTCTCGACGTTCAGCAGCAGGGCTTCGTGGCTGGTGAAGACCTCGACGCGCGACAGGTCGGGATGCGTCTCGGGCGTGACGCCGACCGCCTCCATGAAGGCCAGGGCCTCGGTGATCTTGTCAGCCAGTTCGCGGTAGGCCGCGCCCGCGCCATCATCGGCGAAGCCCAGCGTCCAGCGATGGATGTTGTAGAGATCGGCATACCCCCCGCCCGCAAAGGCGCGCAGCAGGTTCAGCGTCGAGGCCGACTGGTTATAGGCGCGGATCAGACGCTGCGGATCGGGCGTGCGCTCTTCCGGCGTGAAACCCATGCCGTTGATGATGTCGCCGCGATAGGACGGCAGTTCCACCCCGCCGATCTCCTCGACCGGGGACGAGCGCGGCTTGGCGAACTGACCGGCGATGCGGCCCACCTTCACCACCGGCTTGCGGCCGGCGAAGGTCAGCACCACCGCCATCTGCAGGATCAGGCGGAAGGTGTCGCGGATGTTGTCGGTCGAGAACTCCTTGAAGCTCTCGGCGCAGTCGCCGCCCTGCAGCAGGAAGGCGTCGCCCGCCTCGACCTGGGCCAGATGGCTGGTGAGCTTGCGCGCCTCGCCCGCAAAGACCAGGGGCGGCATCGCGCGCAGCTCGTCTTCGACGCGCGCCAGTTCGGCGGCGTCCGGATAGTCCGTCGGCATATGCAGGACGGGCTTGTTTCTCCAGGATTCGGGGGTCCAGCGCTTACTCATTTCGCCAAGATAGGCTTTTCCCCCGACCCGGACAACAAAGCTTGCGCGAAATCAGTCGATCAGCGGTTTCCATGCCTCAGCGGCGGACAGCGGCTCGAACAAGGCCTCGATCTGGGCGTCGGAAACCGAAGAAAGCTCGGCGGGCGACCACTTCGGCGCATTGTCCTTATCGATGATGACGGCGCGCACGCCTTCCTGGAAGTCATGGGTCTGAACCACGCGGCCGCCCAGGGCGTATTCCATCGCCATGTTGTCGGCGAAGTCGGTCAGCGTCGCGCCCGTGCGAATCTGGCGCAGCGACACCTTCAGCGACTGCGGCGACTTGGTCTTCAGGATATCGAGCTGCTTCAGCGCCCACTCGGAACCGTCAGCCTGAAGCGCGGCGACGATCTCCTCGACCGTGTCGAAGGCGAACAACCGGTCGATGGCTTCGCGGTGCGCGGCCAGCGGCGACGGCCCGGCGTCTGCGGCGACGCGGTCCGCGACCGCTTTCGGGTCGGCAGGCGCGGCCAGCAGTTCGGCCTTGAACGCCTCGGCGCCCTCGCTCGGCACGAAGTGGGTGTGAATGCCCAGCGCCACCGTATCCGCCGCCTTCAGCCGCGCGCCGGTCAGCGCCAGCCAGACCCCCGTCTGGCCTGGCAGGCGCGGCAGGAACCAGCCGCCGCCCACGTCGGGAAACAGGCCGATGCCCGTCTCGGGCATAGCGTAGGTGGTGCGCTCGGTCGCGATGCGGACGTCGGCCGGTTCGCTGATGCCCACGCCGCCGCCCATGACGATGCCGTCCACCACCGCCGTGATCGGCTTGGGATAGACGAACATCAGATGGTTCAACTGATACTCGGTCTTGAAGAAGGCCTTCGCCTCTGACGCGTCCCCCGCCCCGCTCTCGGCGATCATGCGGATGTCGCCCCCGGCGCAGAAGCCGCGCTCGCCCGCGTGGTCGATCAGCACCGACTGAACCGCGTCGTCCGCGCGCCAGGCCAGCAGGGCCTCGATCATCGCCTCGCACATGGCCCGGTTCAGCGCATGGATCGTCTTGGGCCGGTTCAGGGTGATGCGGCCGATACCATTTTCGATGCGGGTGATGACTTCAGCTTCGCTCATCTCGCCAGCTCCCGCGCGATGATCACGCGCATGATCTCGTTCGTGCCTTCCAGAATGCGGTGCACCCGCAGGTCGCGCACGATCCGCTCCAGCGGATAGTCCTTCAGATAGCCGTAGCCGCCGTGCAGCTGCAGCGCCTGATCGGCGATCTGGAAGCATGCGTCGGTGGTCAGGCGCTTGGCCATGGCGCACCACTTGGTTTTCTCGGGGTGGCCGGTGTCGATCGCCCAGGCGCCGCGCAGAACTATTAGGCGGGCGGCCTCCAGATCCGTGGCCATGTCCGCCAGCTCGAACTGGGTGTTCTGGAACTGGCCGATGGCCTGGCCGAACTGCTTGCGGCCGGCGACGTATTCCTGCGCCGTCTCCAGCGCCAAACGCGCCCCGCCCAGCGAGCAGGCGGCGATGTTCAGGCGCCCGCCGTCCAGACCGGCCATGGCGTATTTGAAGCCCGCGCCTTCCTCGCCCACCAGATTGGCGACCGGCACCCGGCAGTCGTCAAAGCTGACCACGGCGGTCGGCTGGGCGTTCCAGCCCATCTTCTTCTCATTGGCACCGAACGACAGGCCGGGCGTCCCCGCCTCGACCACCAGGGTCGAGATGCCCTTCGGCCCCTCCCCGCCCGTGCGGACCATGACGACATAGACGTCTGACGTTCCGGCGCCGGAAATGAAGGCCTTGGAGCCGTTCAGTACATAGTGGTCGCCGTCGCGCACCGCCGTCGTCCGCAGCGCCGCCGCGTCCGAGCCCGAGCCCGGCTCGGTCAGGCAATAGCTGGCGATCTTCTCCATCCCGACCAGCGACGGCACGAAGCGCGCCCGCAACTCGTCCGAGCCGAACTTATCGATCATCCACGTCGCCATGTTGTGGATCGAGATGAAGGCCGCCGTCGCCACGTCGCCGCGCGACAACTCCTCAAAGATCACCGCCGCCTCGATGCGGCCCAGGCCCATGCCGCCATGTTCCTCGCCCGTATAGATGCCGGCGAAGCCCATCTCGGCGGCGGCCTTCAGCACGTCGACCGGGAAATGCTTGTCCTCGTCCCAGCGGGCCGAGTGCGGGGCCAGCTCGGCCTCGGCGAAGGCGCGGGCCGCGTCCTGAATGGCGCGTTGATCGTCGGTGAGGGCGAAGTCCATGAAAGCTCCCGCATTACAGCCTGCCCTCTGACGGGGCGTTCGGGGCGCTTCTAACGGCTGGCTGCGTGCGCGTCACCTTGCTGTCGGCTCACACCCTAGATTTCCGCTCATCCCGGCGGACGCCGGGATCCAGTGCTTTGGCTTCAAACCTGCCCATTCAAGTTCATGCTATGACGCCGCCAATGTCAGCGATGCGCGCGGCGCTCTCACTGGGTCCCGGCGTCCGCCGGGATGAGCGGGAGATAGGTCGAGCATAGGGTGGACAGTTCGCCTTTTGCCTCTCCCCTCGCTTTGTTTTAAGCCCCGCCCATGACCATGCCCTTCCAGCCCGCCGCCTTTCCCTACGCCCGCCCGCGTCGCCTGCGTTCGCAGCCGTGGGTGCGCCGTTTGGTCGCCGAGACGACCCTGACGCCGGCCGACCTGATCTGGCCGCTGATCGTCCATGACGGCCCAGAAGATCGCCAGCCGGTCGCCTCCATGCCGGGCGTCTTCCGCCTGTCGCCCAAGGAGGCCGCCAAGGCCGCCGTCGAGGCCCGCGACCTGGGCATCCCGATGGTCGCCCTGTTCCCCAATGTGAACGACGGCCTGAAGGACAATGTGGGCGCCGCCGCCAGCGACCCGGACGGCCTGATCCCCCACTGCATCCGCGCCATCAAAGACGCCGCGCCCGAGATCGGCGTCATGACCGACGTGGCTCTGGACTGTTACACCGACCACGGCCACGACGGCGTTCTGGAGAACGGCCGCATCGTCAACGACCCGACGCTGGAGCGGCTGGCCGAACAGGCCTTCATCCACGCCCACGCCGGCGCCGACGCGGTGGCGCCGTCCGACATGATGGACGGCCGCGTCCAGGCCATCCGCGAGGCGCTGGAGGCCAATGGCCTGAGCGACACCCTGATCATCAGCTATGCCGCCAAATACGCCTCGGCCTTCTATGGCCCCTATCGCGACGCCGTCGGCTCGTCCAAATCGCTGACCGGTGACAAGAAGACCTATCAGATGGACTTCTCCAACGCCGAGGAGGCCCTGCGCGAAGTGGCGATGGACCTGTCGGAAGGCGCCGACGCCCTGATCGTCAAGCCGGGCCTGCCCTATCTGGATATCGTCCGGCTGGTGTCCCAGACCTTCAAGGTGCCGACCTTCGCCTATCAGGTGTCCGGCGAGTACGCGATGATGCAGGCCGCCTTCGCCAACGGCTGGCTGGACCCGGACCGCGCCATCCTGGAAAGCCTGCACGCCTTCAAACGCGCGGGGGCGTCCGGCGTCATCAGCTACTTCGCGCCGCAAGCCGCCCGGATGATGGGCTGATTTTTTCCTTCTCCCCTTGAGGGAGAAGGTGGGCCCGAAGGGCTCGGATGAGGGGTGTCGGCGGAGCGGCTTGAATATTGAGGGCGCTGAGAGCGTGTCTTCGCACCCCTCATCCGTCAGGCTCCGCCTGCCACCTTCTCCCACAAGGGGAGAAGGATCACGCCGTCGGATCGACCGCCTTGCCGTACTTGCCTCGGAAATAGGTCAGAGCATCCCCCGGCCGCGTATCGAACGCCTCCACCCGGCCGACGATCACCAGATGATCGCCCATGACGATGCGGTCGTGGGTCCGGCAGGTCAGACGCGTCACGGCGTTCCGCAGGCGCGGCGGCTCCGGGTCGTCCACCGCGAACTCATCGTCCGACAGGCGGCACGCGCCCCAGGCGAAGCGGTCGGACATGGCCTTGTCCTCGACCGGCAGCATATGGACGGCGAACCGCTCCGCGCCAGCGAAGGCGTCGTGGCGGTCGGATTTGACGTCCATGCACCACAGCACCAGGGGCGGGTCCAGCGAGACGGAGGTGAAGCTGTTCACCGTGATCCCCAGCGGCCCGTCGCCCGTATGGGCCGTCACCACGCACACGCCCGTCGCAAACCCGCCCAGCGCCCGGCGATAGGCGCGAGGATCGAAATCGGCGGCGGGAGAAGCGGACGCATTGGTCATGGCCATCAGCTAGGCCGTGAAGTCCGCATCGGCAAGGGCGCGGCGCGCCGCCGCAGCTCGCCGCAACCGCTTCTTAAGCCCCGCGTGGGATGTAAGGCGAACGAACACGGTTAAGACGGACCCGCCCCCATGGCGCTGAACGATCGCCCGATCCTGATCAAGAAGGTGAAAAAGGTTTCCGGCGGCGGGCACCACGGCGGCGCGTGGAAGGTGGCCTATGCCGACTTCGTCACCGCCATGATGGCCTTCTTCCTGCTGATGTGGCTGATCAACACGACCGACCCGGAACAGAAACGCGGCATCGCCGAATACTTCGCCCCGGCCAGCGTATCCGCCTCCACTTCGGGCTCGGGCGGTATCCTCGGCGGCACGTCGCTGGGCGATTCCGAAGGGGCCAAGGGCGCCGGCTCCAACGCCGTGATTGAACAACTGGCCCCGGCCGCGCCCGACGCCCCCCAGGACGCTGGCCAGAATTCCAACCTGGCCTCGGCCAGCGAAGCCGCCCTGCGCGCCGAGATCGCCCGGCGCGAGGCCGCCGACTTCGCCAGCGCCGCCGAATCCCTGCGTCAGGCGATGCAGTCCATGCCGGAACTGGCCGAGCTGTCGAAACAGCTGATCATCGATCAGACGCCCGAAGGCCTGCGCATCCAGCTGGTCGATCAGGAAGGCCGCTCGATGTTCGAGAACGGCTCGGCCCGCCCCAACCCGCGCGCCCAGTTGCTGCTGCGCGCCGTGGCCAAGGTCATCAACCAACTGCCCAACCGCATCTCCATCACCGGCCACACCAGCGCCGTCGCCGGCTCCAGCCGCGCCAGCAGCCCCGGCGACTGGCCCCTGTCCTCGGCCCGCGCCGACGCCTCGCGCCTGACGCTGCAAAGCGCGGGCGTGAACGCCGACCGGGTCTATTCCGTCGCGGGCAAGGCGGGCTCCGATCCCCTCTATCCCGACGATCCGTCGCTGGCCGGCAACCGCCGCATCGCCATCGTCCTGCTGCGCGAAGCGCCGGTCCTGCCCACGGACACCAGCCTGTGAGAAAGCGCGGCGAGACGCCCGCCGCGCGAAGAAGGCTTGCGAAATCGGCTGGTTGCGCGCCAAATCAGGACATGAGCCGCGCGTACCCATCCAGCCCCTATGCGGGCGCTGACACCGTCACGGAGCGACAGCCGTGACCCAGCACTTCTTCTCGCGCCAGCTCCGCTTCTTCATGACGGCCAGCGCCCCTTGCCCTTACCTGCCAGGCAAGTTCGAGCGCAAAGTCTTCGCCAACCTGCCGTTCAGCGACGGGGCGGACGTCAACGACGCCCTGACCCAGGCCGGCTTCCGTCGCAGCCAGAACATCGCCTATCGCCCCGCCTGCGAGGCCTGTGCGGCGTGCGTTTCGGTGCGGATTCCGGTGGCGGATTTCGAACCCTCTCGCTCGCGCCGCCGCATCCTGGCCCGCAACGCGGACCTGTCGCGCGCTCTGGTCGAGGCCGAGGCGACGATGGAACAGTTCGACCTGCTGCAACGCTATCTGAACGCCCGCCACCCCGGCGGGGGGATGAGCGACATGGGCTGGTCCGACTATGTTTCCATGGTCGAGGACACGGCCGTTCGCACCCATCTGATCGAATACCGCCTGCCCAGCGAAGACGGCGGGCCCGGCCGTCTGGTCGGCGTCTGCCTGACCGACCTGCTGCATGACGGCTTGTCGATGGTCTACAGCTTCTTCGACCCGGATCTGGAGCGCCGCAGCCTGGGCCGCTTCGCCATTCTGGATCACCTGCAGCAGGCCGAGACGGTGGAACTGCCCTACGTCTACCTCGGCTACTGGGTCCAGGGCTCGCCCAAGATGGACTACAAGGCCGAGTTCCGCCCGCTAGAGGCGCTGCGCCCCTGGGGCTGGGAGCGGTTTTAAAGCCGCACCTTCCTTCTCCCCTTGTGGGAGAAGGTGGCTGGCGAAGCCAGACGGATGAGGGGTGTCAGCGCCCCGTATCCAATGAAATCTAATTGTCAGAGCGCAGCGGCCCGCCGCCGCGCCGACACCCCTCATCCGCCCCTGACGGGCCACCTTCTCCCACAAGGGGAGAAGGAAAACCTACGTCGTCGGCACCGCCGTGCCTCTGGCTTGGGATGCCTCGCCGCCCCACGGCCCATCATCGCGGCCGCCGGCGAACTGCACCAGCGCGGCGATGCGTTTCTCAATCGGCGGGTGCGTCGCGAACAGGCCCGAAAAGCCCGTCTTCTCGGCCGTATTGTCCAGGAACATGCCGCGCAGTTCGTCCGGCGCCTCCATCTTGGACTGGCCCGACACCTTCCTCAGCGCCGAGATCATCGCGTCCGGGTTCTTGGTCAGCTCCACCGCCCCCGCATCCGCCACATACTCACGCGTCCGCGACAGGGTCATGCGGATGACGGCGGCCAGACCAAAGCCGATCACCCCGATGGCCAGGCCGATCAGGATCAGCGGCATGGCGTTCTTGTTGTCCCGCCCGCGCCCGCCGCGCATGTAGAACAGGCTGCGGAACACCAGTTCGGCGATCACGCTGATGATGCCGGCAAAGATCGAGGCGATCACCATGGTCCGCACGTCCTTGTTGATGACGTGCGTCAGCTCGTGCGCCAGGACGCACTCCATCTCATCCCGGTTCAGAGTCTGCATCAGGCCGCGCGTGACGGTGACGCTGTAGTTGCCCTCATGCAGGCCCGACGCATAGGCGTTCAACGACGGACTTTCGATGATGCGCAAAGCGGGCGTCTTCATCCCGCGCGAGATCGCCAGATTCTCCAGCAGGTTATAGAGTTCCGGCTCGACCCGGCGCTCGACCTTTCGCGCCCCGGTCATGACGTCGATCATAAGCTGGTTGCCGAAATAGGCGATGACGAACCAGATCGCCGCGGCGATGACGGCGAAGGGCACGGTCCAGCCCAGCATGGAGGCCGCCAGCGCCAGGTCCTGACCCAGGTCCCCGCCCGAGTTGGGCAGCAGGCCGAAGCCCATCATCAGCACCTGAACGCCGAACAATATGCCGACCAGCAGCACCGGGAACCCGGCCAGCAGGATCGCTGACCGGGCGTTGTTCTGCCAGATGTGGGTCTTGAGGCCGACGGCCTGACCGAAAATCGCCATTGGGGCTTAGAACTGCACCGTCGGCGGCGCGGCGTTCAGGCCGGCGCGCTCGCTTTCGCCCACGTCGAAGAAAGGCTTGTCGGCGCCGAAGCCGAACATCCCGGCGAACAGAACGGTCGGAAACTGACGGCGCACGGCGTTGAACTCGCTGACCGCATTGTTGAAGAAGCGGCGCGCGGCGGCCAGCTTGTTCTCAATGTCCGACAGGTCCATCTGAAGTTGCTGGAAGTTGGCGTTGGCCTTCAGGTCTGGATAGGCCTCAGACACGGCGAACAGGCGGCCCAACGTCGCCGTCAGCATGTTCTCGGCCTGCACCTTTTCATCGACGGTGCGAGCCCCCGCAGCGGCGGCGCGCGCCTGGGTGACGGCGTCCAGGGTGCCGCGCTCATGCGTGGCGTAACCCTTCACCGTCTCCACTAGATTGGGGATCAGGTCCTGACGCTGCTTCAGCTGCACGTCGATATCGGCGAACGACTGGTTCGCCGTCTGATCCAGCTTCACCAGCCGGTTGTAGGCGCCGACCACGACGAACAGCAGAATGGCGACGATGACGCCGATGATGATCAGGGTGATCATTGAGCCTCCTCCGAAAGATGGGCGGAGTATGGGGTGCGAATCCCGCCCCAACCAATGAATTCGCCGTCACCTCTCCTCCCCATGCAATGGGGAGGTGGCGCGGAGCCGAAGGCGACGTGACGGAGGGGCGTCTTGGTTCCGCGGTGGTCAGGCCCTCCACCGCTTCGCGGTCCCCCTCCCCACAAAGTGGGAAGGAAAGACACGCACCAACCTTCTCCCTCCCCGGGACGGGGAGGGAGACAGGGATCAGCGGAATTTCCTCAGCCCGCGCGGACCCTGCCGCCCGGCCCCGGCGCGCTTGCCCAGCCAGTCCTTCCAGTCCGGCCAGTTGCGGCGGCGGCCGCCGCCATCGACCCATTCCGGTCCCTGCTCGGCGTTGAACACCGTCACATCGGCCAGGCCGCCCTGCTTATAGTTCTGCAGCTTCACGCCCTTGCCCCGGCCCATTTCGGGCAGTTCGGCCAGGGTGAAGACCAGCGTCTTGATGTTCTCGCCGATGACGGCGACGTGGTCGGCCTGGGGGCTCGAAGGCACGCGCAGCATGGCCAGCATCTCGCCGTTCAGCACCTGCTTGCCGCCGCGCTTCTGCGCCAGAAGGTCGTTCTCGGGGGCCACGAAGCCGTAGCCGGCCTTAGACGCGATCAACAGCTTGGCGTCCGGCTCGTGCGCCACGACGTTGATGATGTCGGCCTTCTCGTCCAGGTCGATCATCAGGCGTAGCGGTTCGCCGTGGCCGCGCCCGGAGGCCAGCTTGTCGGCGCCGATGGTGAAGATGCGCCCGTCCGAGGCCCCGATCAGCAGCTTGTCCGTCGTGAAGGCGGGAATCAGGAAGCCCAACTTATCGCCTTCCTTGAACTTCAGCTCAGAGGGATCGTCGACCTTGCCCTTGGCGGCGCGGATCCAGCCGCGATCCGACAGGATGACGGTGATCGCCTCACGCGGGATGAAGGCTTCCGGCGCGACGAAGGCCGAGGCGTCGACCGCCTCTCCGATCACGGTGCGGCGCGGCGAGATCAAGGCCTTGCGCACGGCCTCAAGCTCCTTGCCGATCGCCTTCCACTGTTTCGCCTCGGAGGACGTCAGCGCCTGCAACGCTGCAAGTTCTTCCGACAGCTCCTTGAATTCCTTCTCGATCGTCATCTCTTCGAGACGGGCCAGCTGACGCAGGCGGGTGTCGAGGATGAAGTCGGCCTGAAGCTCGCTCAGCCCGAAGGTCGCGATCAGGGCCGCCTTGGGCTGTTCTTCCTCGCGGACGATGCGGATGACCTCGTCCAGGTTCAGGAAGACGATGCGCAGGCCTTCCAACAGGTGCAGGCGCTTCTCGACGCGGGCGATGCGCCACTGGCTGCGGCGGTTCAGCACTACCCGGCGGTGATCCAGGAAGGCCCGCAGGCATTCCTTCAGCCCCATGACGCGCGGCGTGCCGGTAGCGTCCAGCACGTTCATGTTGATGGGGAAGCGCACCTCGAGATCGGACAGCTTGAACAGGCTTTCCATCAGCATTTCAGGCTCGATGGTGCGGTTCTTCGGTTCGAGGATGAGGCGGATGTCTTCGGCCGACTCGTCGCGCACATCGCCCAGCAAGGGCGCCTTCTTGTTCTCGATCAGATCCGCCAGCGCCTCGATCAGGCGCGACTTCTGCACCTGGTACGGCATCTCGGTGACGACGATCTGATAGGCGCCGCGATCAAGCTTTTCCTCGACCCACTTGGCGCGCAGGCGCACGCCGCCGCGGCCCGTCTCATAAGCGTCCAGAATGGCGGCCTGGCTCTCGACCGACACGCCGCCGGTGGGGAAGTCCGGTCCCGGCACGATCTGCATCAGGTCGACCGTCGTCGCGTCCGGCCGCTCCAGCAGCAACTGGCAGGCGTCGATCAGTTCGCCGACGTTATGCGGCGGGATCGAGGTCGCCATGCCCACGGCGATGCCCGACGAGCCGTTGGCCAGCAGGTTAGGGAAGCCCGCCGGCAGAACAACAGGCTCCTCGTCCTGATCGTCATAGGTGGGGCGGAAGTCGACGGCGTCCTGATCGATGCCGTCCAGCAGCAGGACGGCGGCGGGCGTCAGCTTGCACTCGGTATAGCGCATGGCCGCCGCGCTATCGCCGTCGATGTTGCCGAAGTTCCCCTGCCCGTCCACCAGCGGATAGCGCTGGGCGAAGTCTTGAGCCAGACGGACCAGCGCCTCATAGATAGAGGCGTCGCCGTGCGGGTGATAGCCGCCCATGACCTCGCCGACGACCTTGGCGCATTTACGCGCCGCCGCCTGCGGGTTCAGCCGCATCTGGTGCATGGCGTACATGATGCGCCGATGCACCGGCTTGAAGCCGTCGCGCACGTCGGGCAACGCCCGGTTGGTGATGGTCGACAGGGCGTAGGCCAGATAGCGGCGCGACAGCGCCTCGCCCATCGGTTCTTCGACGATGCGGCCGCCGTCGGGCGTCGGGGTGTGGATGGTCATACGACTTCGAATCAATGATCGGACGAGGAAAGTCTAGCGCAGCGGAGGCCTGACGCCGGGATTGTCCGCGCCTAACTGTGCAGAAACGCGCGAAGGGGCTTTGACGCGGGCAGGCGCTACAGCCGCCCAGCCTCGCCCAGCTTGTCGATCATCCAGACCCGCGCGGGCGGCAGCGGGCGGTTCAGGGCGTGGAAGACGAACTGCTCGAGGAAATGCCCGGTCAGCTCCAGCCCCGCCTTCACGTCGCCCGCGCCCAGCCCCGCCTGCGCCCCCAGCATGAAGGGCGGCAGGGCCAGCAGCTTGTCGGCATAGGGCGCGCCCGCCTCCCGGCTGACGGCGCGGCCGGTGCGGGGGCTGACCCAGACCAGATCGTCCATCGACCCCGTGGAGGCGCACCGCGACAGGTCGAGACCGAAGCCCAGGTCCTCCAGCAGCCCCGCCTCGAAGCGCACGAAGATGGCGGGCCAGACCTCGGGCACCGCGAAGGCCGTCATCAGCGCCTCGAAAGCATAGAAGGCGCCGGGATGCGGCTCTCGTTCCGGCAGGGCGCCCTGCGCCACCGCAGCGGCGGCGCTGAGGCCGGTCAGGGCCAGCGGGTCGTCGAACAGGGCGGCCGGCCCCTCGCCCACGGGCTCCAGCCGCGCCGAACCCAGTTGATCCGAGGTTCGCGACCTCAGGTCCGCCACAACCCTGGCGCCGGGCTGAAGGAAGGGCCGCATCTTGCGCGACGCCCCGCCTGCGACATAAGCGGCGCGGCGGCCATGCCGCTCGGTCAGCAGATCGACCACCGCCCCCGTATCGCCATGCGCCCGCGCCGACAGCACGAAGGCGTCGTCCTGAACCTCCATCAGTCGGCCTTGATGGCGTCGACGACGGCGCGCGCCCGGTCGTTCGGCACGGCGAAGCTGAGGACGTACTGCTCGATCTTCCAGCCGTCGTCGGTCAGGCGCAGCACGCCCGAACCGCGCGTGGTCCCATAAGCGTCGTTGTCCAGCACCTCGTCGAACCAGGCGACGCAGCGGCAATCGATCGGGGCGATGGTCACGGTTCGCGCCGTTGGGCGATAGGCCCAGCCACGCCCTTGCGAGAAGTAGGGCATGGCGTAGGCGCGGAACTCCGACAAGCTCCAGCGCTCAGCCGCATCCGTGCCGATGAAACGCGCGTCCGGCGTGAAGGTCGCGAAGTAGGCCTCGCCGTCCGCGACGGAGGCGGCGGCGTGCATAGCGTCCAGCGTCCGCTCGATCGGCGCGGTTTCCGCAGGCGCGGCGGACAGTTGAAGCATCATCAGGGCGGCGGTGATCATGGCTTTGTTCTAGTCCTGTTCCGCCTGCGGGGGAAGCGCGGCCCGCCTCGTCGCATTCCTGATCCGTCCCCGCCTGCTAACGCCTTTGTGATCACAGACTGTTACGACCAAAGCCGTATTGGAATCAGGGTGATGCGGCGCCTATGTCCGCTTCGTTTTTCGAGCCCTTCCCGGCTCCAGTCGTCAGGTTTGCGATGTCCCGCGTCCGTAACGCCGCCCTCAAGTCGAAGATCATGTCCGCCCAGGACGCCGCCGCCCTGATCCCGGCGAACTCGACCGTGGGCATGAGCGGCTTTACCGGCTCGGGCTATCCCAAGGTCGTGCCGATGGCCCTGGCCGAGCGGATCGAGGCCGAGCACGCGGCCGGCAATCCGTTCCGGCTCAAGGTCTGGACCGGCGCCTCGACCGGGCCTGAGCTCGACGGCGCCCTGGCCAAGGCGGACGGCATCGAGTTCCGCCTGCCCTACAACTCAGACCCCATCGCCCGCGAGAAGATCAACAAGGGCGAGATGGAATACCTCGACATGCACCTGTCGCAGGTGGCGCCGGTGGCCTGGCAGGGCTTCCTCGGGCCGCTGGAGACGGCGGTGGTCGAGGTGTCGGGCATCCGTGAAGACGGCGCGCTGATCCCCTCCTCGTCCATCGGCAACAACAAGACCTGGCTGGACCGCGCCGACCGTATCATCCTGGAGGTCAACAGCTGGCAGAATGCGGCGCTGGAAGGGATGCACGACATCTACTACGGCACCGCCCTGCCGCCGAACCGGGTGCCGATCCCTCTGACCAAGCCGACCGACCTGATCGGCGAGACCGTCTTCCGCGTCGATCCGTCCAAGATCGCCGCCATCGTCGAGACCGACAGCCCCGACCGCAACCTGCCCTTCGCCGCGCCGGACGCCAGCGCCACGGCCATCGCCGGCCACCTGATCGAGTTCCTGCAGCATGAGGTGAAGGTCGGGCGCCTGCCCGCTCATCTGCTGCCGCTGCAATCGGGCGTGGGCAATGTCGCCAACGCCGTGCTGGCCGGACTTCAGGATAGCCCCTTCGAGAACCTGACCGCCTATACGGAGGTGCTGCAGGACGGGATGCTGGACCTGCTGGACTCGGGCAAGCTGACGGTCGCCTCGGCCACCGCCTTCTCGCTCAGCCCCGAAGCCGCCGCCGATCTGAACAGCCGCATGGAGCAGTTCCGCGGCAAGATCATCCTGCGCCCGCAGGAGATCTCGAACCACCCAGAGATCATCCGCCGTCTGGGCTGCATCGCCATGAACGGTCTGATCGAGGCCGACATCTACGGCAACGTCAACTCGACCCACGTCATGGGTTCGCGCATCCAGAACGGCATCGGCGGCTCGGGGGACTTTGCGCGCAACGCCTACATCTCCTGCTTCGTCACGCCGTCGACGGCCAAGGGCGGCAAGATTTCCGCTATCGTCCCCATGGCCAGCCACGTCGACCACATCACCCAGGACGTGCAGGTCATCGTCACCGAACAGGGTCTGGCCGACCTGCGCGGCCTGTCGCCCAAGCAGCGCGCGAAGGTCATTATCGCCAACTGCGCCCACCCCGACTATCGCGACGCGCTGGCCGACTACTACGCCCGCGCCATGAAGGGGTCGTACGGCCTGCAGTCGCCGCACCTGCTGACCGAGGCGCTGTCGTGGCACCAGCGCTATATCGAAACGGGGTCGATGAAGCCGTGACCGCCTCTCCTCCCCACTTCGTGGGGAGGGGGACCGCGTAGCGGTGAGGGGCTTAATCACGGCGCAACCAAGCGGCCCCTCCGTCTCGGCGGCTATCGCCGCCGATCCACCTCCCCATGAAATGGGGAGGAGAAACCCGCGCCTCAGCGGCTCAGCGCGGCCGGGACCGGACGACCGAGGGCCTCGGCCATCGCCTGCTGATTGATCAGCAGCACCAGATCGCGCAGGTGGTAGTTGTTGGACAGCACCACCACCGTCACCTGCTCATCCGGCTGATAGGACACCAGGTTGCGGAAACCCGCCCAGCTGCCGGTGTGATAGATCTGGCGATCGCTGAACGGCGCCGAGTTCCGTTCGCCCAGGGCGCTGACATAGAGGCCATAGCCATAGGCCCGGTGCGGTCCGCGCCGCTCAGGCATGTCGTCGGGCGCGTGGTCGGCGATCAGATCGGCATAGGCCTTGCGGCTCAGCACATGGCCCTGATGCAGGCCGCGGTTCCAGGCCAGCATGTCGTCCAGCGTCGAATACAACGCCCCCGCCCCCGCCACGATGCTGACGTTGGCGATCGGCTGCGGCGTCAGCCCGGCCGGGAACAGGCCGTAGCCCATGGCCAGGCCCTGAGCATCGTCGTGCACGTCAGACCCGGTATCCTTCATGCCTAGCGGCCGGAGGATGGACTTCTCCAGATAGTTTTCGAACGTCTGGCCGCTGGCCTTGGCCACGATTACGGCGGCCAGATTGAAGGCGGCGTTGTTGTAGCGGACCTTGGTCCCCGGCTCGAACTGCAGGCCATAGCGGGCCGAGGCCTCGGTCAGCTCCTGCGGCGTGCGATGGGTGACGCGAATACGCCCCCATTCGGCCTGAGCCATCAGGTCTGGAATGCCCGAGGTGTGCGACAGCAGGTGGTGAATGCGCAGCGGCGCCCATGCGGCGGGGCACGGCTCAATCCATTTGCAGACGGGATCGTCAACCGACAGCTTGCCCTCGTCCTGAAGCTTCAGGACAGCGACGGCCGTGAACTGCTTGGACACCGAGGCCAGGCGGAAACGGGTGTCCAGGGCGAACGGCGTGTCCTGCTCATAGTTCGCCTTGCCGTAGACCTGGCGGAATAGCACCTGATCGCCCTTGGACACGAGCACGGCGCCGGTGAACTGCTTGGCCGCGGCCAGGCGATCCAGTCGTTCCTTCAACTGCGGCAGGGCCTCGACCACCTCGACCGGCGGGCGCTTCGGCGCAGCCGGTTGGTTGACGACCGCCGCCTGGGTCTCAGGCGCAACGGCGTTGAGGAACCACGCGCCCGCCCCGGCCGATATCAGGCCGGCCGCGACGAGCGAGCCGAGAAACCAGGGCCTGCCGCCCGCAGTCTTGGGAACGATGAACACGAGACTAGACGTCAAACTCCAGGCCGAACTGGGCGTACAATGCCTTTGAGTCTTGCCATTTGGGATCGACTTTGACGGTCAAAAACAGGTGAACGGGCCGATCCAGGATCTCGATCAGCTCCTCGCGCGCCTTCTGACCGATCCATTTCAGGGTCTGGCCGCCCTTGCCCAGGACGATCGGGCGCTGGCTTTCCCGCTCGACATAAATGGTCTGTTCGATGCGGGCCGAACCGTCGGCGCGGTCCTCGAAGCTGGTCGTCTCGACCGCCGCCGAATAGGGCAGCTCCTCGTGGACGCGCAGATAGACCTTCTCGCGCGTGATCTCGGCGGCCAGCACGCGCAGGGGCACGTCCGCCGACTGGTCTTCGGGATAGAGCCACGGCCCTTCCGGCATGGCCAGCGCCAGCCGCGTCATCAGATCGTCGACGCCGTCGCCGCTAAGGGCCGAGATCATGAAGACCTCGGAATAGACGCCCGTCTCGAACAGGCGCTGCGACAGGGCCAGCAGCGTATCGCGGCGCATCCCGTCAATCTTGTTCAGCGCTAGGATGACCTTGGTGTCCGTCGCCTGCAGGTTGGCGATGATGGTCTCTGTGTCCTCGGCCGAGCGACGGTCCGCAGGCGTGCCTTCGCGGCCTTCGGCGTCGATATGCGACTGGGCGTCGATCAGGTGGACGACCACATCGGCGTCCTGCGCCCCGCCCCAGGCCGAGGCGACCATCGCACGGTCCAGGCGACGGCGCGGCGTGAAGATCCCGGGCGTATCCACCAGCACGATCTGGGCGTCGCCCTTGATGGCGATGCCGCGCACCGGAAAGCGCGTGGTCTGCACCTTCTGGGTGACGATCGAGACCTTGGAGCCCGTCAACCGGTTCACCAGCGTCGATTTGCCCGCATTGGGCGCGCCGATGATGGCGGCGAAGCCCGCGCGCTGGTTGCTGATCTCGGTGGTTTCGGGGGTCTCGGTCAAATCACGCCTTCACGTTTCAAAAGAGCGACGGCGGCGGCCTTTTCCGCCTCCTGTCGCGAACGCCCTTGAGCTCGGGCGGGTTCATATCCTGTCACCGTCGCCTCGACCGTAAAGGTCGGCGCGTGGTCCGAACCGGTGCGCTGGACCACCGCATAGGTCGGCAGCGGGCGGCCCTGGCCTTGCGCCCATTCCTGCAGGGCGGACTTGGGATTGGTGATGGCCGGCGCCGGGGGCGCAGCCAGTTCCTCGGCCCAGGCGCGCTCGAACACGGCCTGCGCCGCGATCAGGCCGCCGTCGCGATAGACGGCCGCCAAGATCGCTTCAACAGCATCGGCGATGACTCCGGCCTTTCTGCGGCCGCCGGTCTTGGTCTCGCCGGGCGACAGGCGCAGGGCGTCGCCGACGCCCAGTCGCTCGCCTACGCGGGCGCAGGCGGTCTTATCCACCAGAGCGTGCAGACGGGCGGACAACTGCCCCTCGTCCGCCGCCGGAAACTCGCGCACCAGCCGGTCCGCGACCAGCAGGCCCAGCACCCGGTCGCCCAGGAATTCCAGTCGCTCATTGTCGGCCGGAACCTGCGGTCCCGCGCCCTCGCCCACGCTGGAGTGGGTCAGGGCGCGTTCCAGAAGCTCAGGCTCGGCGAAAGCATGGCCAAGCCGACGACGCAGGGCCGCCACGGCCTCGGCGCGCACATTCGTGCGTCCGCCCGCCATCAGTCGAGGATCTTGAAGAACCGGCTGAAGCGCACGTTGGCGAACCAGCTGACCGGGTTGAACAACGAGGCGCCCGGCGTCCACGAGAACATGATGATCTCGGCCTTGCCGACCAGATTCTCGGCCGGAACCATGCCCACGCCTGACGACATCTCGACGCGGCTGTCGATCGAGTTGTCGCGGTTGTCGCCCATCATGAAGTAGTGGCCGGCCGGAACCTCATACAGCGGCGTGTCGTCTAGTTCGTTGCCGGGGCCGAAGTCCTGGGTCATGAAGCTCTTGCCGCCGGGCAGGGTCTCGCGGACCTGGGTCACGGCGCGCGGGCCGAACATGTCCGCCATCTCGGCGCGGGTGACCACCACGTCCTGCACCGGCGCGCCGTTGATGTAGAGCTTGTTGGCGATCATCTGCACCCTGTCGCCCGGCAGGCCGATCACGCGCTTGATGTAGTCGGTCTTGTTGTCGCGCGGCAGCTTGAACACGGCGATGTCGCCGCGCGCGGGCTCGCGTCCCAGGATGCGGCCGTTGAACACCGGCGGGCTGAACGGGATCGAGTGCTTGGAATAGCCGTACGACCACTTCGACACGACGATGTAGTCGCCTTCGTACAGGTTCGGCTCCATCGAGGCCGACGGGATGGTGAAGGGCTGGAACAGCAGCACTCGCAGCACCAGCGCGATCAGCAGGGCGAAAACGACGGTCTTGATGATCTCGACCGTTTCGTTGCTCGCGGACTTTTCTTTCTTCACTCGCTTGGCCTTCCTGGAGCGCCGAGGCGCATAGATCGGGGTCTCGCTATCGAGAGCCTCGGGGTCGTCCCCGATGTCGAATGGCGCGTCGCCGTCATCGCTCCAGATCGGCCGTTGTTCAGCCGGATGAAGAGCTGGGTTGGCCGCTCCGCCGTTCGCCTTGGGGTCGTCGCTCATCGTCTGCTCGAATCCCCCGCCGAACGCGGGGTTTGAAGGTCGAGGCGTAGTCTCTGAAACGGCCGCGAGCAAGACTTTGGATGATGAAGGAACCGCAACCTTCGCGGCGTCGTCAGGCCTTGGGCAGGGCCTCGATCACCACGAAGGCGAGCGCATAGGGATGCTCGTCGCTGAGCGTCAGATGGATGCGCGCCTCATGACCCGCCGGTGTCAGGCGCGCCAGATGCTCGGCCGCGTGGCCTGTCAGGGCCAGGGTCGGCTGGCCGGACGGCAGGTTCACCACCCCCATGTCGCGCCAATAGACGTCGGAGCGCATCCCGGTGCCGAGCGCCTTGGCGCAGGCCTCCTTGGCCGCGAACCGCTTGGCGTAGCTCCACGCCGGGTCGGCCTTGCGGTCCGAGCGGGTGCGCTCCAGCTCGGTGAAGACCCGCTGTTTGAAACGGTCGCCGAAACGGTCCAGCGAGGCCTGAATGCGCCGAATGTCCGACAGATCGGCGCCGACGCCGATAATCACGACCCGGCCCCGAAAATCGCCTCGTCCATCGCCGCCCGCATCCGGCGGATGGCGGCGTCCAGCCCGACGAAGACCGCCTCGCCGATCAGGAAGTGGCCTATGTTCAGCTCGACGATCTCGGGAATGGCCAGGATCGACCCCGCCGTGGCGTAGTTCAGACCGTGGCCCGCATGGACCTCCAGCCCCAGAATATCCGCCTGAGCGGCGGCGGCGGCCAGGCGCTCGAACTCGGCTTCACGCTCGGCCGGATCGCCCAGCAGACAATAGCGGCCGGTGTGGAACTCGACCACCTGGGCGCCGACGGCGGCGGCGGCCTCGACCTGATCCTCGGACGGTTCGATGAACAGGCTGACGCGGATGCCGGCGTCCGACAGGGCCTTCACCACCGGGGCGATGCGGGCCTCATGACCGGCGACGGCCAGGCCGCCCTCGGTCGTCACTTCCTCGCGGCGTTCAGGCACCAGACAGGCGGCGTGCGGCGTGTGGCGCAGGGCGATGGCCAGCATCTCCTCCGTCACCGCCATCTCGAAGTTCAGCGGCTTGTCCGCGCGGCGGCACAGGGCCGTCAGCACGTCGATGTCGGCGTCGGTGATGTGGCGGCGATCCTCGCGCAGATGGGCGGTGATGCCGTCGGCTCCGGCCGCCAGCGCGGCATCGGCCGCGCGGGCCGGATCGGGATGAGCGCCGCCGCGCGCGTTACGAACCGTGGCGACGTGGTCGATATTGACGCCCAGACGAACCCGCTGACGCTTCATCCCGTTCTCTCTCTTGCTACTTGGACAGGCGGCGGCTGCCCGGATCCTCGACCGGCAGGGCGGCCAGTTCCGGCGGCAGGGCGTCGGCCGGATAGGCCGGCACCTCCATCGAGGCCAGCGCGATCAGGGGCACGCCCACATCGACCTTGCCGCCCGAACGGTCGACGATGCAGGCGGCTGCGACGACTTCGCCGCCCGCCTTCTGGATCGCGGCGATGCATTCACGCGACGACAGCCCCGTGGTGACGATGTCCTCGACCATGACGACCTTCTCGCCCGGCTCGACCGAGAAGCCGCGACGCAGTTTGAACTCGCCGCCCTCGCGCTCGACGTACATCGAGCGGACCTTCAGGTGCTTGGCGGTCTCATAGCCGGGAATGATGCCGCCCACTGCGGGCGAGATCGCCGCGTCGACCGGGCCGACCGTGGCGACGATCTTTTCCGCCAGCGCCTTGCACAGGCGCTCGCAGCGAGCCCCGTCCATGAAGACCAGGTTCTTCTGCAGGAAGACCGGGCTGTGCAGGCCGGACGAGAGGACGAAATGGCCTTCGCGCAGGGCGCCGGCGTCGCGGAATTCGTTGAGGACGTCTTCAGTGTTCATGAACGCCGTCCTTAGACCCTGTGACGACCGCCCTCAACCCGCGCCCTATTTGATCTCGGCGTTGGGCTTCAGCCCGCCTTCCAGCAGCTTGGCCCAAACCGTCTCGGCGTCGTCGGCGAAGGCGAACAGGTCCATGTCCGAGGCCTTGACCATGCCGTGCTCGATCAGGGTGTCGAAGTTGACGACCGAGCGCCAGTAAGCCTCGTCGAATAGGACGATGGGGATCGGCGGCGCCTTGCCGGTCTGGCGCAGAGTCAGGATCTCGAACAACTCGTCCAGAGTGCCGAAGCCGCCGGGGAAGACCACCAGCGCATTGGCCCGCATGGCCAGGTGCATCTTGCGCATGGCGAAGTAGTGGAACTGGAACGTCAGTTCCGGCGTCGACCACGGATTCGGGAACTGTTCGTGCGGCAGGGTGACGTTGAAGCCGATCGACGGCGCCCCGGCCTCGTGCGCGCCCTGGTTGGCGGCCTGCATGATGCCCGGCCCGCCGCCCGTGGCGATGACGTTGTCGCGCACCTCGCCCGGCTCGCCCCGGAAGGCGCCGCCGCGTTCAGAGGCGATGCGGCCGAACTGGCGGGCCTGTTCATACCAATAGGCGTGGCGGCCGTCGCCGTTGGCGCCCACGCGAGCGCTGCCGAAGACGACGATGGTCGAGCGCACGCCCCAGGCCTTCAGCGCCTGCTCCGCCTTTTCATACTCCATCAGGAAGCGCACGCCGCGCATCGATTCGCCCAGCAGGAAGTCCTGATCCAGGGCGGCCAGACGATAGGAGGGCGAGGCCACCTGGGCCTCGTTGGCGAGTCTTTGTTGTTCGGGAGACATTTCGACCTTTGAGAAAATGGATGGCGTCGGCGCGGCTCAGCCGCGCGCGCGATCAACCGTATCGACGTAAGGATTGGCCCTCAGCGCCGCAATGATCATGGTAGCGTGGCGGGCGTCCTCGACCTCCACGTCGATGTCGACGTCGTAGAAGTCGTGCTGACGATGGGCCATCGACAGGTTCAGGATGTTGCCGCCCGCCTCGCCGATGATGGAGGCCACCTGTCCCAGCACGCCGCGCGTATTGGTCAGGGTGGCGTGCAGCTTGACCGATCCGACGGCGCTGCGCTCGGCCTGCGGCGTCCATTGCAGGTCCTGCCAGACAGAGTCGTCATCGGCGAAATCGGCCAGGGTCTGGCAGTCGATGGTGTGGACCGTCAGCCCCTTGTCCGGCTCAAGGATGCCGACGATGCGGTCGCCCGGAACCGGCGAGCAACACTGGCCGAAATGGATGCTGACGCCGGGCGTCAGCCCGCCGCCGCGCACGAACAGACGCGGCGATTCCTCGCCGATGCGCTTGCGCTCGGGTCCCGCCTTCAACTGACCCTTCAGCGCCGGGAACAGGGTCTCGGCCACGCGCGTCGCGGCCAGTCGGCCGCGACCGATGGCGTCGAACATGTCCTCTTCGGACGGCATGGCGAAGGTCTTCAGCACCTCCGTCAGCTTGACCTCGGCCAGCGACTTGCCCGCCCGCTCCAGCGTCTGCTCCAGCGTCGTCTTGCCCAGACGCACGAACTCTTCACGCTCGGAAGTGCGGATGTGGCGGCGAATGGCCGAGCGGGCCCGGCCCGTGACCGTCAGACTGCGCCAGTCGGTGGGGACTTCCCGCTTGGTCCCGCGAATGATCTCGACCACGTCGCCGTTCTGAAGCGCGGTGCGCATAGGCTTCAACTCGCCGTTGATCTTCACACCGACGGCGGTGTCGCCGACTTCGGTGTGGACAGCATAGGCGAAGTCCAGCGGCATCCCGCCGCGCGGCAGAGTGATCAGCGTGCCCTTGGGCGTAAAGACGAAGACCTGATCCAGGTACATTTCGAGCTTGGCGTGCTCGACCCAGTCTTCGCCCCCCTCTCCGTGTTCGATGACCTGAACAAGATGGCGCAGGTTCAGCAGGGGGTCGCGGCCGCCGTCAGCCTCCATCGCCTCGCGGTCGAAGCCATAGGACGAGTTCTTGTAGCGCCAGTGCGCCGCCACCCCGTCCTCGGCCACCCGGTCCATCGCCTCGGTGCGGATCTGCATCTCGATGCGCAGGCCGCCGGGCCCGACCACCGTGGTGTGCAGCGAGCGGTAGTTGTTCGACTTGGGCGTCGAGATGAAGTCCTTGAACCGCTCCGGCACCATCGGCCAGGCGCGGTGGATGACGCCCAGGGCGCGGTAACAGTCGTCCTCGCTCTCCACGATGACGCGGAAGCCGTAGATGTCCGACAGGGACGAAAAGCCGACCGTCTTGCGCTGCAGCTTGCGCCAGATGGAATAGGGCGTCTTTTCCCGTCCCTTGACCCGCGCCTGCACGCCAGCTTCGGCCAGAACGCGCTCGATCTCGGGCGAGACGGCCTCGATGGCGCTGCCGTTCTCAAGCTTCAGGGCCTCCAGACGACGCTGGATGGCGACGCGGGCCGTGGCGTTCAGATGCTCGAACGCCAGTTCCTCCAGCTCGGCGGCGATGGAGTGGATGCCGATAGAACGGCCCAAAGGCGCATAGACTTCCAGCGTTTCGCGGCTGATGCGCTCGCGCTTCTCCGGCTTCACGAAGTGAAGGGTCCGCATGTTGTGCAGACGGTCGGCCAGCTTGACCAGCAGCACCCGCACGTCCTTGGAGATGGCCAGGATGAATTTGCGCAGGTTCTCGGCCTGGCGCGTGTGTTCGGCCTGAAGCTCCAGCCGCGACAGCTTGGTCACGCCCTCAACCAGGATGGCGATCTCCTCGCCGAACATGGCGGCGATATCGTCGCGGGTGGCGGAAGTGTCCTCGACCACGTCATGCAGCAGGGCGGTGACGATGGTCGCCGTGTCCAGCCGATAGTCGGTCAGAATCCCCGCGACCTGGATCGGATGGGCGAAATAAGGATCGCCCGAGGCCCGCAGCTGCGAGCCGTGCATCTTCATCGCATAGACATAGGCGCGGTTCAGCAGCGCCTCATCGGCGGTCGGGTCATAGGCCTTGACCGCCTCGATCAGTTCGAACTGGCGCATGATCGGTGCGCGCTTGGTATCAGACAATGCAGGGCCTTCAGACGACTTCGGCGCCGCCTCGGGAAGAGACGACGCCGATGTGTTGTCTTGCAGATTCGCGGCGGGGTCCATCGGCGTGTCCATCTGAGGCCGCGCCGTCCGCCTGGCTACCTTGGTGACCGGGTCGGTCGTCAGTAGCGCTCCTCCTGGCCCCCGTCGCGGTCGCTTTGCAGCGCACGGATCAGTTCGGCTTCGGCCATGTTCATGTGCTGCGGCTCGGCCAGCAGGGCCACGACTTCGGCTTCGTCCTCGGCCTCGGTGCGCTCATCGACGCGCTGCAGGGTGGTGATGATGTTCTCGCGCAGTTCTTCCGGCACGACGGTTTCGTCGGCCAGTTCGCGCAGGGCCACGACCGGGTTCTTGTCGTTGTCGCGGTCCAGCGTCAGCGCGGCGCCGTTGGCGATGTTGCGGGCGCGGTGGCCGGCCAGCAGAACCAGACCAAAGCGGTTCGGCACCTTTTCGATGCAGTCTTCGACAGTGACGCGGGCCATGAAAATCCTCTGGCGGCAGGGAGAACCGCACAAAATATAGGTTGAAAGCCGATTGTGCAACGCCGCGAAGGCGTCATTGAGGCGGATCGGCGTTCGTCATCCCTCCCCTCGCCCGACAGCCCGCCCCGCGTCAAGCCCTGTGCAGCGGGAAGGCGTCGCGCCCGACCGGCGCCGCCGCGGCCAGATCGCGCGCCATCCGGCCGCACACGGGGTGCCTCCACTCGGGCGCCAGCTCGGCCAGCGGTCCCATGACAAACAGCCGTTCAGCCGCGCGCGGGTGCGGCAGGATCAGCCCATCCAGGTCGCCGCTCAGCCGTCCATAGGCGATCAGATCTAGATCCAGGGTGCGCGGGGCATTGCGCGTCGTGCGCACCCGCCCGCAGACATCCTCGATCCGCGCCAGCGTCCGCATCAGGGTCCGGGCGTCCTGGGCGGTGCTGACGATCGCTACCCCGTTCAGGAACGGCGGATCGGTCGGATCGGGCCAGGCCTGCGACGACCACCAGGAGGACCGCGCCAGCACGTCGATCCCCTCGGCGCGAAATCGGGCCAGGCCCGCCTCCAGCGCCTCGACGCAGGACGACCATGCGCCCTTGTCATTGCAGCCCAGGGCGACGATGACTGCGTCATCCAGACCAGACGCCGTTTCGGCCGCGTCGTTCCGGGCGTTCATTTTCTCGATCATTCCGACGGACTCATTTTCTTCATGACCGACCATCCCGACGACCGCATCGCCCTGTTCATCGACGGCGCCAACCTCTATTCGGCGGCTCGCGCCCTGAACTGCGATCTGGACTTCAAGAAACTGTCTCAGCGCTTCACCGGCGAGGGCCGGCTGATCCGCGCATATTATTACACAGCGGTGATCGAGGGCGAGGAATTCTCGCCGATCCGCCCTCTGGTCGACTGGCTCGACTACAACGGCTTCACCGTCGTGACCAAGCCGGTCAAACGCTATGTCGATCCTCAAGGCCACAGCCGCACCAAGGGCAATATGGACATCGAGATCGCGGTCGACATGCTGGAACTGGCGCCGCGCCTCGACCACGCCGTGCTGTTTTCCGGCGACGGCGACTTCCGCCGTCTGGTGCAGGCCATGCAGGCCAAGGGCGTGCGCGTCACCGTCGTCTCGACGGTCAAGAGCCAGCCGCCCCAGATTTCGGACGACCTGCGCCGTCAGGCGGACGCCTTCATCGACCTGGCCGACATCGTCAATGAGGTGGGCAAGCCCAAGGCCCCGATGAATCAGGGCGTGACCCGCACCCTGGATCGGAACGACCGCGCGTGAGCGCTTCTGTGAACCCCGAGCCGCCCCGCGACTGCCCCCTGTGCCCGCGACTGGTCGCCTATCGGGCCGAGAACGCGCGCCAGAACCCGGACTGGTGGAACGGCCCCGCGCCCTCGTTCGGCGACCCGAACGCGCGCCTGCTGATCGCAGGTCTGGCGCCCGGCCGCACCGGCGCCAACCGCACCGGCCGCCCCTTCACCGGGGACCACGCAGGCTGGCTGCTGTACGACACGCTGAAGAAGACCGGCTTCGCTGAAGGCCGATATGATCCGAACGGCGACGACGACCTGCGGCTGATCGACTGCATGATCACCAACGCCGTGCGCTGCGCCCCGCCGCAGAACAAGCCGACGGCGGCGGAGGAGAACACCTGCCGGCCCTTCCTGGTGGACCGGCTGGCCGCCCTGCCCCGCCTGAAGGTGATCGTCACGCTGGGCGACGTGTCCCGGCGCAGCATCCTGCGGACGCTGGGCTATCCCGGCTCGGCCATTCCGGCCGGGCATGGGGTCGAGGGCAAGGTCGGCCCCTACACCCTGATCAACAGTTATCATTGCTCGCGGCTGAACACGAACACCGGCCGACTGACCGCCGAAATGTTCGAGGACATCTTCAGGCGCGCGAAAGCGGCGCTGGAGGAATAACGCAAAGCCTTCCCCTCCCCATTGCATGAGGAGGAAATCAGCCCCCGGCGATCTCGCCGGCGACCATCACCGGGGCGGCGGGTTCGCGGAAATAGCGGTCGATGCCCTCGGCGACCGAGCGCATCAGGCGGCGGCGGGCGCGTTCGTCGGTCAGGACGCGCTCGTCTTCCGGATTGGTGATGAAGCCCATCTCCAGCAGCACGGCGGGCACGTCGGGCGCCAGCAGCACCGCCAGACCCGCGTCGCGGTGGCTGCGGCGCAGCAGGGGGTGGTTGTCGCCCTCGATATGGGTCAGCAGCACCCGCGCGAACTGGGCCGAGCGGTTCTGGGTGGCGCGCTGGGTCATGTCCAGCAGGATGCGGTCGACCGAGGGATCGCGCCCCGGCAGGCGCAGGTCGCGCTGCCAGTCTTCGCCCTTGGTGAACTCGCGCACGGCCCGTCCTGCGCCCTGTTCAGACAGGGTGTAGACGCTGGCGCCGCGCAGGGCCGGATCAGAACCGGCGTCGGCGTGCAGGGAGATGAACAGGTCCGCGCCCGCATCGCGCGCCACCTGAACCCGGCGGCCGTGAGCGACATAGACGTCGCCGTCTCGCGTCAGCCGCACGCGATAACGGCCGGTGCGCTCCAGCGCGGCCTTCAACTCCTGAGCGGCGGCCAGGGTGACGGCCTTTTCCTGAACATGCTGGCCTTGCGCGCCCGGATCGCGGCCGCCGTGGCCTGCGTCGATGACGATGAGGGGCTTTTCAGCCCGAACCTGTTCGCGCCGCGGGGCGACGGCGGGCGCAGCGGCCGCGCCGGTCGCCTTCAGGTCGATGACATAGCGATAGTGAGCCACCCCATCGCCGGGCGGCAGCAGGAAACGGCGCTCGATCTCCGCGCCGCGCGCCAGGTCCAACCGCACGCGCGACGAAGAGCCCGAAGCCGACACCTCATAGCCGCGCACCAGCCCAGAGCCTGAACCGTCCAGCCCACGCCCCGGCTGAACGCCCGACAGCGCCAGGATCACCCGCCCCGACGACCCGTCCTCAATCACCTGACCGCGCGTGCTGCGGCCCAGATCGACGACGATGCGGGTGCGCTGGGCGTCGCCGCCGAAGCGCAGGCGCATGACCTCTCCGTCCGGCCCGAAAGCCAGCCCGCGTCCCGCCGCCAGCACGACGACGCACACGACGAGAACGGCCACGGCCGTCATCGCCCATTCGCGGACGCCCCAAAGGGCGAGATTGTCGCGCCACCGACCGGCCATGAACCGAAGTTACCCTGTAGTTTGTCCTTGCAGGATGCCGCCGCAGTTTAAGGATTTCGTTAAGACCTCTTATCGTCGCGGTTCTTTTATTTTCCGCCGCATGTGCCTATTATGAGTTCCGCATGCGACTGATCGCGCCGCCCGCAGTTCTGCGGGACCGGCCGCGCCCTCCTCGCGGCGTTGACTTTCACCTATTCCGAGGATCGCCCGGCCTGGCCGACGATCCGGAGAACGGGTTCAGGACGCAGCCTTGATCGGCGCGTTCGGGCCCAGGACCGACAACCTTATGGGCCACTACGCCTGCGATCCTCTTCGGCAAGACCTTGCCGCACTCGCTTTCTGCGAGGGGATGACGCGCGCCCCGGCCCCCATTTCCATTCGGCGAGCCGCCCCCATTCCCGCGATTGAACTCGCGGCGCACGGCCTGGCGCGCCTGAGAGAGACCCTTCATGTCAAAAACCATGTTGATCGACGCGGCGCACGCGGAAGAAACGCGCGTCGCGATCGTAGACGGCCGCCAGGTTGAGGAATTCGATTTCGAATCCCGCGCGCGTCGCCAGCTTCGCGGGAATATCTATCTCGCCAAGGTCACCCGCGTAGAGCCCAGCCTGCAGGCCGCCTTCGTCGAGTACGGCGGCAACCGCCACGGCTTCCTCGCCTTCAACGAAATTCACCCCGACTACTATCAGATCCCGGTCGCCGACCGCGAAGCCATCATGGCCGAAGCGCAGTCGGACGACGACGACGATCACGATGATCTGGGCCGTGAGAGCGACGACGGCGAATCGGAAGGCGGCCTGGCCGACGAGGAGCGCCTGAAGCGTCGCCTGATGCGCCGCTACAAGATCCAGGACGTCATCAAGCGCCGTCAGATCCTGCTGGTGCAGGTCGTCAAGGACGAGCGCGGCGCCAAGGGCGCGGCCCTGACCACCTGGCTGTCGCTGGCCGGCCGCTACTGCGTGCTGATGCCCAACACCGGCAAGGGCGGCGGCATTTCGCGCAAGATCACCAACACCTCGGACCGTCGCCGCCTGAAGGCCGCCGCCGCCGCGCTGAAGGTGCCGCAGGGCATGGGCCTGATCATCCGCACGGCGGGCGCCAAGCGCACCCGCGCCGAGATCAAGCGCGACTATGAATATCTGCTGCGCCTGTGGTCGACGATTCGCGAGACGACGCTGAGCTCCAACGCGCCGGCGATGATCTACGAGGAAGAAAACCTGGTCCGTCGCGCTGTGCGCGACATGTACGACAAGGACTTCGACGGCATTCAGGTCGAGGGCGTCGAGGGCTTCAAACAGGCGCGCGATTTCATGCGCGTGCTGATGCCCTCCCAGGCCAAGAAAATTCATCTCTATCAAGGCTCGCGCCCGCTGTTCGCCGCGAACGGCATCGAAGAGGTGCTGGCCCAGATTCACCAGCCGGTCGTGCCGCTGAAGTCGGGCGGCTATCTGGTCATCAACCAGACCGAGGCCCTGGTGGCCATCGACGTGAACTCGGGCCGCTCCACCAAGGAGCGCAACGTCGAGGCCACGGCCACCAAGACCAACATGGAAGCCGCCGTCGAGGCCGCCCGCCAGCTGCGCCTGCGCGACCTGGCCGGTCTGATCGTCATCGACTTCATCGACATGGACGAGGGCAAGAACAACCGCGCGGTTGAGAAGGCCGTCAAGGACGCCCTGGCCAAGGACCGCGCCCGCATCCAGATGGGCCGCATCTCGGGCTTCGGCCTGATGGAGATCAGCCGTCAGCGCCGCCGTCTGGGCGTGATCGAAGGGGCCACCGAGGTCTGCGAATGCTGCCAGGGCGCCGGACGCGTCCGCTCGGCCGAATCGGCGGCCCTGACCACCCTGCGCGCCGTCGACATCGAGGCCGGCAAGAACGGCGCGGGTTCGGTGAACCTGCGCGTCTCGACCGCCGTGGCGCTGTACATCCTGAACCACAAGCGCGCCTATCTGCAGTCCCTGCTGGAACAGCGCGGGTTGAACGTCGTCATCCAGATCGACGACAGCCTGGCTCAGGGCGAGCACTCGATCGAGCGCACCGAAACCAACGAGGACTTCGTCGCGCCGGAAAGCCACATCGACCTGGCCGACCTGGACGACGGCTTCGACGACAGCGCGTTCGACGATGAAGACGAGGATCACGACGAGGACGAGGACTTCGGCGACGATCAGAACCAGGCCGAACTGGAGTCTGAAGACGAGGACGACGACGAAAGCCGCGCTCGTCAGGAACAGGACGATGACGGCCGTGGCGGCCGTCGCCGCCGTCGCCGTCGCGGCGGAGGTCGGGAGGATGAAGCCGAAGCCGTCGTCGCAGAAGACGATGACGACGGGCGCGGCGGTCGCCGTCGCCGGGGCCGCCGCGGCGGTCGCCGGGTTCGCGAGGAAGGCGAACGCGACGTCTTCACCTGGGTGCGCGGCCGTACGCCGTCGCTGCAGGATCCCTATGTCTGGTTCGACCCGATCAACCCGGCGCCGGTGCGCGCCGAACGCGTCGCCGAGGATGACGCCGAGCGCAGCCACGAGCCGCGCGATGTTCACGCCGAACAGGCGACCGAGGGCGAAGGCCGCAACGGCCGCTCGCGCCGTCGTCGCGGTCGTGGTCGCGGCCGGGGCGAGGTGACGCATGAGGCCAAGGTCGAGGATCGCGCCGTCAACGAAGGCCTGCCGCCTGTCGGCTCGCCCGACACGCCCATCGCCGTGGTGATCGACGACGAAACGTCGAACGCTTCGCCCGAAACGGCGACCGAGGCCGCCCCGGTGCTGGAGCCCGTCGAGGCGCCCAAGCGTCGCCGCGTGCGCCGCAAGGTCACCTCGGCCATCGCCGAGGAGCTAAACGAGGTCGCCGCCGAGCAACAGGCCGAAGCCGCCGCCCCCGAGGCGATCGCTGCCGAGGCTGAGGCTGCCGCAGAGGCCGAGCAATCGACCCCGGTCCCGGCCGAGCTGGACGTCACGCCCGCCGTGGCCGCCCGCATCGAGCAGGCGATCGAGGAGGTTCTGGCCGAGGAAGCCGTCGTCCTGGCCGAACCGGTCACGGCGCCGACGCCCGAAGTCGATATCGCCGCCATCATCGCCGAGGATCCGAACCAGATCGTCGCCCCCCCGACAAAGCCGAAACGCGGCTGGTGGCGCCGTTGATCGGACACGATTAGGCTGGAAGCTGCGGGGGAGACGATCGCTCTGGAGTTCTTCATGACCAGGACGCCCCCCGCCGCACCCCGCTTCCGGCGCTATCTGGCCGCCGGGGTCGGCGCCCTTGCGGTGCTGACCTCGGCCGCATCCGCGCAGGCCCAGAGCCTGATCCGGGACACCGAGATCGAAGGCATCATCCATGACTGGTCCGAGCCGGTGCTGGACGCGATGGGCCTTGACCCCAACGAGGTCGAAATCCTGCTGGTCAACGACAACGACCTGAACGCCTTCGCCACGCGCGGGCGGATCATGGGGTTGAACACCGGCCTGATCCTGCGGACCAAAAGCCCCAATCAGCTTCTGGGCGTGATCGCTCACGAAGCCGGCCACATCAAGAACCGCCACACCCTGCGCGACGGCGCCCAGAACGCCGGCATGCAGCCGATGATCATGACAATGGCTCTGGGCGCCCTGGCCGCGATCGCGGGCGCGCCGGACGCGGGCGCAGCGCTTTTGGCCTCAAGCCAATATTTCGGCACGCTGGGCGCCCTGCGCTACATGCAGAGCCAGGAGGGCGAGGCCGACATCACCGGGGCCCGCGCTCTGGAACGCGCCGGGGAATCCGGGCGCGGCATGGTCGAGTTCTTCGAGAACTTCCGCTCGCAGGAAATCTTCTCGGACCAGCGGCGCTATCCCTATTTCCGCAGCCACCCCCTGTCGTCACAGCGGATCGAGGCTCTGCGCCCCGCCGTCGAGGCCGCCTCCCACTACGACAAGCGCGACAGCACGCAGCGCATGGCTGAGCACGCCTTGGTCGTGGCCAAAATCCGCGCCTTCATGGACGCGCCCAACGCCACCTTGCGCGACTATCCGTCCAGCGACGCCTCCCTGCCCGCCCGCTACGCCCGCGCCATCGCCTGGTATCGCGACGGCCAGACGCAGAAGGCGCTGGACGCGGTCGACGTCCTGCTGACCGAACAGCCCGAAAACCCCTACTTCTGGGAGCTCAAGGGCCAGATCCTGTTCGAGGAAGGCCGCCCGGCCGAGGCCATCGGCGCCCATGAACGCTCCGTCGAGCTGAAGCCGGACGCGCCGCTGCTGCGCATCAACCTGGCCCATGCCCTGATCGAAACCAACGACACGGCCCGGCTGACCGAGGCGGAAGACCAGTTGAAGCGCGCCCTGGCGCTGGAGGCCGACAACAACCTAGCCTGGCGCCTGCTGTCTCAGGCCTACTCCAGCCAGGGCAAGGAGGGCGAGGCGCGCCTGGCTTCGGCCGAATACTGGTTCGCCCTGCGTCGCCCGGATCAGGCCGCCCAGTTCGCCATGCGCGCGCGCGACATGCTGGACCGAAACTCCATCGAATGGCGCCGCGCCACCGACATTGTCCTGGCCTCGGGCGCCACTGAGAAGGACATCACCGACGCCGAGCGCCGCAATGAACAGCGCAGCCGCTCCGGCGTCATCCCGCCCGGCGGGGAATGAGCCCTTCCCGCCCCCTACTGCACTGCCTGATAATACGAGACCCTGATGACTGACGACGCGCGCCCCGAACCGACCCCGACCGCCACGCCGAAGAAGGCGCGCCTGGGCCTGTCGGGCACGACGCTGGGCTGGGCCGCCGCCGGCATGTCGGCTGTCGCCCTGGCCCTGTCAGCTGCGCCCTATCTGACCGGCGGTTTCGGCGAGCGGGTGCGGGCCTATCTGATCCAGAACCCCCAGGTGCTGGACGAAGTGCTGGCTGCGCGTGAGACGGCCGAATCCCAGTCGCGCGTTCAGAGCATCAACGCCGCCGCCGCCGCCAATCCGACCCTGCTGGCCGCCGATCCGCGCGACCCGGCGTTCGGCCCTGAGAACGCCAAGGTGACGGTGATCGAGTTCTTCGACTTCCGCTGCCCCGGCTGCAAGGCGGTTGCGCCCGAATACCGCGCCCTGATGGCCGCCCACCCCGAGGTGCGCTTCGTCTTTAAGGATTGGCCGATCCTGGACCGGGGCGAGGACGTGACCTCCCAATACGCCGCGCGCGCCGCCCTGGCCGCGCATCAACAGGGCAAATACCTGGCCGTCTATGACGCCCTGATGGCCGAGCGCGCGCTGGACCGCGCCGCCATCGACCGCATCCTGACCGACAACGGCGTCGACATGGCCAAGGCGAACGCCGCCATCTCGGCCCCCGAGATGACGCGCCACGTCACCGACATCCACACGGCGGCGGCGGCGCTGGGCCTGCAGGGCACGCCGACCTTCTTCATCAACGGCGTCGCCAGCCCCGGCATCGACCCGCGCGAGGTCGGCGCCCTGATCGAGGCAGCCAAGAAAAAGGGCTGACGCCTTTCCTCCCCATTTCATGGGGAGGGGGACCGCGAAGCGGTGGAGGGGCTCAGCAACGGCTGAACCAAGCGGCCCCTCCATCACGACGCCTATCGGCGCCGCGCCACCTCCCCACGTCGTGGGGAGGAGATCAGATCAGCCCCGCCAGCGGCGAGGACGGATCGGCGTAGAACCGCTTCTTCATCCGCCCGGCCAGATAGGATTCGCGCCCGGCGATGACGGCGTGCTTCATCGCGCTGGCCATCAGGATCGGGTCGCGCGCCTCGGCGATGGCGGTGTTCATCAGCACGCCATCGCAGCCCAGTTCCATGGCGATGGCCGCATCTGACGCCGTGCCGACGCCCGCGTCGACCAGCACCGGCACCTTCGATTGCTCGACGATCAGGCGGATGTTGATCGGGTTTTGCACCCCCAACCCCGAGCCGATCGGCGCGCCTAGCGGCATGATGGCCACGGCGCCCGCGTCCTCCAGCTTGCGCGCATAGACCGGGTCGTCGGTGCAATAGACCATGACCTCGAAGCCCTCGGCGGTCAGCAGCTTCAGCGACCGTAGAGTCTCTTCCATGTCGGGGAACAGAGTCTTCGGGTCCGCCAGGACCTCCAGCTTGACCAGGGTCCAGCCGCCCGCCTCGCGCGCCAGGCGCAGGGTCCGCACCGCGTCCTCGCCGGTGAAGCAGCCCGCCGTATTGGGCAGATAGGTGTATTTCTTCGGGTCGATGAAGTCCGTCAGCACCGGCTGGTTCGGATCGGTCAGGTTCACCCGACGCACGGCCACGGTGACCATCTCGGCGCCCGACGCCTCAGCCGCCGCCGCGTTCTGGGCGTAGTCGCGATACTTGCCGGTGCCCACGATCAGGCGCGAGTTGAAGGTGCGGCCGGCGACGGTCCAGCTGTCGGTGCGGGGAGCGGTGTCAGTCATGCCTAGGGAAGTAGCGCCGCCCGCCGCCGGGGGGAAGCGCCGTTGCGGGATTTGATGAGCGCGCGGCCCCTCTCTACCGCTCATCCCCGCGGAGGCGGGGGACCCAGTAAGAGCCCCGCCCTCAACCTCAGCCCGTCGTGCTTGCAGCCAAAGCACTGGGTCCCCGCCTCCGCGGGGATGAGCGGGGCTGTAGGGTCAGCCCCCGCCCACGAACTGCACCAGTTCGATCCTGTCGCCCTCGGCCAGCGCCGTCTGGCCGTGCAGCGAGCGCGGCACGATCTCCAGATTGCGCTCGACCGCCACCTTCTTGGGGTCCAGCGACAGCTCCTGAACCAGACCCAGAATGGTCGTGGCGGCGGTGTCCCGCGCCTCGCCGTTGACTTCGATACGCAAACTGTTCGCTCCAGAGGATGCAGGGTGGAGAGGCAAGGCCTCTTTCGGAGACGGCAGATAATGGGGGTTCCGGCGCGGGACATCAAATCCACGGCCTAGGCCCGCTATCAACCTCTCTCAGACGCTCCTCGCCTCCGCTTAGGGCCCTCGAATTCCCTATGAGCGCGGGGGTATTGCGGGGCGGAGAAGCTAAGCCATAGTTATTAACTCAGCGAGATCGGCTCGATCCTCTTCATCCGGCTCGGCCTCGGCGTTTTCAAAGGAACCATGATGAGCACTTTCACCGCCGGCGTTCAGTACGACGACTTCAAGGGCACGGTAGCCGCTGACCGCTCCGACACTCTGTCGATCACCAAATATCTCGTTGCCTTGGGAAAAGCGGCCCCAGACGAACGGGTTGTAGCTTTCAGGATCACATCGAGCGGAGTGACCAACCGCCCCGTGACAAACGTGTCGCTGGTCGCATACCTTACTGACTCTCCCGAGTTTGAGCCCGCTCCAAAAGCCTTGCGCGCGGTCGATATTTCCATATCACCAGGGGAGGCACTGGCGTTTTTCAAACGGTTCGATCTCGTTGCCAACCAGGACAATATGGATTTGAGCGGGACCCATGTGGACGGACCGCATTACCCCTGAACATCTTCAGGCGCGCGGGGGCTTCTGGCTAGGCGCGAACTTCGCAGATACCCCCTTAACCGACCTCCCCAAGGCCCTCTCGCCGCCGCCACCCTACCCCTACGTCACCCTTTTTCCCCGCCCGCTTTGCGCCGCGCGTCACCTAGGCTACAACGCGCGCTCGATTCCGCGCGGCGGCGCGCCTGTTTTGCGAGCGAATGCCCGAAACTCTCACCCTGTATGTCCTGAACGGGCCGAACCTGAACCTGCTGGGGGTTCGGGAGCCGGACATCTATGGCCGAGAGACGCTGGCCGACGTTCAGGCCATGTGCGAGACGGCGGCCGACGGCGCGCGCGTGGTGTTCCGCCAGTCGAATCATGAAGGCCAGCTGGTCGACTGGATCCAGGAGGCCCGCACCGAGGCCGACGCCCTGGTCATTAATCCTGCCGCCTTCACCCATACCTCGGTGGCCCTGCTCGACGCGCTGAAGACGCTGAGCATCCCCGTGGTCGAATGCCACCTGTCGAACCCCGCAGCGCGCGAGGCGTTTCGGCATCACTCCTATGCGTCCCTGGCCGCGACCGGCGTGATCGCCGGCTTTGGCCCCCACAGCTATGAATTGGCCGTCCGGGCCGCTCTGGACCTGGCGCGTCGCGCCGGGGCCAAGGGCTGACCGCCGCGCGCCGTCAGAAGATCAAGTAGAAGAGACCCTCATGTCCGACGACAAGAACAAGCACATCGACGCCGAACTGGTCCGCAGCCTGGCCGACATCCTGAACGACACCGATCTGACCGAGATCGAGGTCGAGCGCGGCGATCTGAAAATCAAGGTCAAGCGCGAAGTCACCGTCGCCGCCGCCCCGATCCAGTACGCCGCCGCCCCGGCTCCGGTCGCGCACGCCGCCCCGGCCGCCGCCCCGGCCTCCATGCCGTCGGACCCGGCCACGATCGTCGCCCGCGCCGGCGAAGAGGTGAAGTCTCCGATGGTCGGCACCGCCTATCTGCAGCCCGCGCCGGGCTCGGATCCCTTCATCAAGGCCGGCGACAAGGTCAAGAAGGGCCAGACCCTGCTGATCGTCGAGGCCATGAAGACCATGAACCCGATCCAGGCGCCGCGCGACGGCGTGGTTGCTGAGATCCTGGTGGGCGACGCCCAGCCGGTCGAGTTCGGCGAAGCCCTGGTCGTGCTGGAAGCCTGAGCCCCATGTTCACCAAGGTCCTGATCGCCAACCGGGGCGAGATCGCGCTGCGCATCCACCGCGCATGCAAGGAGATGGGAATCTCCACCGTCGCCGTTCACTCCGAGGCCGACTGCGGCGCCATGTGGGTGCGTCTGGCCGACGAGAGCGTCTGCATCGGCCCTGCGCCGGCGGCCAAGTCCTATCTGAACATCCCCTCGATCATCGCGGCGGCCGAGATCACCGGCGCCCAGGCGATCCACCCAGGCTACGGCTTCCTGGCCGAGAACGCCCGCTTCGCCGAGATCATCGAAGCCCACGGCATGACCTTCATCGGCCCCAAGCCGGAGCATATCCGCGTCATGGGCGACAAGATCACCGCCAAGCAGGCCGTCAAGGACGCGGGCATCCCCGTCGTCCCCGGCTCTGACGGCGAGGTCGAGACGGTCGAACAGGCCATCGAGGCGTCCAAGGCCATCGGCTTCCCCCTGATCGTCAAGGCGGCCGCCGGCGGCGGCGGTCGCGGCATGAAGGTGGCCCAGACGGCCGACGATCTGGTCGAAGCCGTGCAGACGGCCCAGGCTGAGGCCTTGGCCGCCTTCGGCAACGGCGCCGTCTATATGGAGCGCTATCTCCAGAAGCCGCGCCACATCGAGATTCAGGTCATCGCCGACAGCCACGGCAACGTCGTCCACCTGGGCGAACGCGACTGCTCGCTGCAGCGCCGCCACCAGAAGGTGCTGGAAGAGGCCCCCTCTCCCGCCCTGTCGGCCGAAGGCCGGGTCAAGATCGGCGAGACGGTCAACAAAGCCATCGCCGCCATCGGCTATCTGGGCGCCGGGACCATCGAGTTCCTGTGGGAGGACGGCGAGTTCTTCTTCATCGAGATGAACACCCGCCTGCAGGTCGAGCACCCGGTCACGGAAATGATCACCGGCGTCGATCTGGTGCGCGAACAGATCCGCATCGCCGCGGGCCTGCCGCTGTCGTTCAAGCAGGAAGACATCACCTTCGAGGGCCACGCCATCGAGGTGCGGATCAACGCCGAGAACGCCGAGACCTTCACCCCTTCCCCCGGCACCATCACCGAGTTCCACGCCCCAGGCGGCCTGGGCGTGCGTCTGGATAGCGCCATCTACGCCGGCTATTCGATCCCGCCCTATTACGACAGCCTGATCGGCAAGCTGATCGTCCACGGCCGCGACCGCGAGGAAGCGCTGGCCCGCCTGAAACGCTCGCTGGGCGAGACGGTCATCAGCGGCGTCGACACCACCATCCCCCTGTTCCAGAAGCTGTTGCAGGAGCCGGACATCCTGTCGGGCGACTACGACATCCACTGGCTGGAGAAGTGGGCGGCGGCGCAGAAGGCCAAGGCCTAACCCCCCCCTTGGACGAACCCGGCTTCAGCGCGAGCGGCGCCTCTGACGTCTTCGGACCGGAAGCGCTGCTCGCCTGCTATGCGCGGGGCGTCTTTCCCATGGCCGAGGCGCACGACGATCCGCGCGTCTTTCTGGTCGAGCCGGACCAGCGCGGCCTGATCCCGCTGGATCGCTTTCACATCCCCTCGCGCCTGCGTCGCACCGTGCGGGGCGAGCCGTTCGAGGTGCGGGTGAACACGGTCTTCGCCGCCGTGCTGGACGCCTGCGCCGCCTCAGCGCCCGGCCGCGAAGACACCTGGATCAACGCCCCGATCCGCCGCCTCTATGTCGAACTGCATCAGCGCGGCTTCGCCCACAGCATCGAATGCTGGCGCGACGAGGCGCTGGTGGGCGGGCTTTACGGCGTGACGCTGGGCGGCGCCTTCTTCGGCGAGAGCATGTTCAGCCGGGCGACCGATGCATCAAAGGTGGCGCTGGTCCATCTGGTCGCGCGCCTGAAAAAGGGCGGCTGGCGGCTGCTGGACACCCAGTTCCTGACCGAGCACCTGGGCCAGTTCGGCGCCGTGGAGACGCCGCAGGAGGCCTATTTGCGTATGCTGCCCTGGGCTCTGCAGGCGGCGCCCGACATGGACGCCTTTACGGCGCCCCTCAGCGGGGCCGAGGCTGTGGCTTACGCCTTACAACCCACCACCCAGGCGTCATAGACCGGGTGCTGCAGGCCGCTGACGCTGGGCGATGAGGCGAACATCCAGCCCTTGAACACCTGACGCGCCTCGGTCGGCGCCGCCAGACCGCGCGGTTGAACGCCGACCTCCAGATAGGCGATGGCGTCCTCGGTCATTTCGTCAGAAGCCGAGACCTCGCAGGCGCGGGCCTTGAACAGCAGGGTCCTGCCGAACCGCACCGGACGGCCGCCCACCTCGACCTCGAACCGCATCGTCTCGGCCGTGGTCTTGTCCACCGCCTGGATGACGGCGATGCGGCGACGCTGACGGACTCCCGGCGGCGAGGCCGGTTCCGTGGGCGCAGGCGCGACCTCTTCGACCGGAATTTCGTCCGGCGCCTCTTCCTGAACCGCCACTTCCTCGCCCGGCGTGACGATAACGGGCGTCGCAGGCGTCGCCGCGGGCGCGGTCGGCATCACAATGGCCGGGCTATTGGACGACGCCGGTTGCTGCGGCTGCGTCGCCGGACCCTGCGGATTCTGCAGCGGCGTGCGGTTGGTGTCGCGCAGCATGTCGCCGACAGGATCAGCCGGCGCGGGCGTCGCGTCCTGCGGCAGGTCCATCAGGACGCTGGCCACGCCGGCGCCCGATATCGCCAGTCCCGCGACGACCACCCCGGCCAGCAGGACATGGCGAAGGCTCATTCCGGGCTCCAGGCCTGATAGTCGCCGGTGGCGGCCGGGCGTTGGCCCAGTGCGGCCAGCGACCCTTGCGGACGACGCGCCATGGGCGTGCCCGTCATGTTCGGCAGGTGATCCTTTTCCCACGCCTGACGCGGCAGCGGGCGCTCAGTCGGCGTCTCGTCATAGGTGTAGCGCAGCCAGCCCTGCCATTCCGGCGGCACCTTGGTCGCCTCGGCATAGCCGTCATAGATGACCCAGCGGCGCTTGCGGCCGTCATAGCTGACGGTGTCGCGGGATTCGTAGTAGCGGTTGCCGAACTCGTCCGTGCCGACCTGCTGGCCGCGTTTGCCAATGGTGAACAGGGTGCCGATCGTGGCGCCGTTCCACCAGGTGAAGATCTTGCTCAGCACGTCGTTGAACTCACTCGAATCCACCGCCCCGGGGAGGTCCGGCGGCGCGGGCCGATCATAGAAACCGCGACGCCCTACGTCCAGCGTCGAGCGCATGGGAAACGCCTCAACATCTTGTGGGCAACACCCACGGCAGCCGCAACATCTATTGAACGCCGTCATGATCGCCCGATAGGTTGTCTTCAGGACACGCTCCACCTCCAGCGTGGGAGACGCCTGATGCGCTTCAAGCCCCTGTTTGCTCCCCTGGCCGCCGCCGTCCCCGTCGCGCTGCGCGAGATCGAGCGCCCCGACGTCGTCGACTGGGTGCTGGCGCCCGACGCCTGGACCGATGTGCAGGTCGAGGCCTGGCTGGACTGGGCCGCCGCGTCCTCCTCTCGCCCCGACCTGCCCCTGAACGGCGCCGTGCACGACTGGGCGGCGCGTCTCGCCGCCGCCGCCGGGCAAAACAGCGCGGTCTTCGACAACGCCGCCGAGGGCGCCCGATTCGAGGCGGAACTGACGGGCGCGGTCCTGCTGGGTCTGGCCGCCGTCAGCGATGCGGATACACCCGCCGTAACCGCCCTTCGTCTGGACCTGTCCGAGCCCGAGGCCGAGCGCCGTCTGGCGCAGGAGGCCGCCGCCTGGCGCCGCGAGCGGCTGGCCGGTCAAGCCGCCGAGGCGCTGGCTCAAGCGCTGGCCAACGTCGCCGACGCCGTGGCGCGGTGCGAGGGCGACGCCGCCGCCTGCGCCGACCCCGCCTCCAACCCCGCCCTGACCCGCGCCGCCCATGTCGCGCGACAGTGCGGCGCCACCCATGCGGACATCCTTCGCGCCATCAAGGGCGAGGGTCTTTCAGCGACCGCCGCGCCGCTGGCTGACGCCCCGCCGGCGCCCCTGATCGTGCTGGTCCAGCCAGACACGGCCGCCGCCGGCGGACCTCTGGCGCTCGCCGTGGCCGAGGCGGCCCTGGAAGGCCCCGTCGCCGCCGTCTTCACGCCCGCTGACGCCGACGCTGCCGCCGATACGCCTCTGGCCGCACGCGCGGCGATCAACCTGCCCGCGCTGGCCGCCGCCTTCCCGCAAGCGTTCGACTCGGCGCTGGCCGCCCTGACCGAACTGCTGGTCACCGCGCTGGACCTGACGCTGGACGCCCAGGAGCGCCGCGCCGCCGCGCGCCCCATCGCCCTTGGTCTGGGCGGTCTAGCCGACTGGGTCGTGGCGCAGGACGCCGCCGCGCCCGCCCGGCCCGCCGCCGCCCTGGCCGCTCAGGTCGCGCGCTGCGCCAACGCCGCCTCCGCCGAACTGGCCGCGCGCCTCGGCCCCTGCGCCGAGTGGGAGGCGGTGAAGGACGACGCCCTCGCCGCCCTGGCCGAACGCGGCGAGCCGGCCGACGCCCTGCGCGCTCACGGCCGCCGCCATGCGGCCATCAGCCTGTTCGCCGACGACGCCGAACTGACCTTGCGTCTCGGCGTTTCGCGCTTCGCGGCGACGGATGTCTGGCAGACGGCGGACGGCGAGGTCGAACGTCGCCTCCGCCCGGCGCTGGCCCTCGCCCTGACCCGCGCCGGCGCTGATGTCGAGGCCGCGGAGCACCACCTGTTCGGCCGCCGCACCCTGGCCGAGGCGCCCGGCGTCAACCACGCCCGCCTGCGCGAACTGGGCTTCACCGACCTGGAGCTTGAAGGGATCGAGCGCGCCCTGTCCTCGGTCGAGGATTTCGCCGCCGCCTTCGCTCCGCCTGTGCTGGACGAGGGGTTCATCGGCGACGTGCTGGGCCTGACTTTGGCGCCGGGCGAAGCCCTGCTGCCGCGCCTGGGCTTTGACGAGGCGGCGATCAGGGCTGCGGCGGACTATGTCTTCGGCCGCCCCGACCTGTCCGACTGGGCCGAAGCGCCCGAGGCTCTGCGGCAGCTGCTTTCGCAACCCGGCAAGGCGCTGGAAGCCGGCCTGCGCCGCGCCGTCGAGCCGTTCAGCGACGCGCCCGATCTGGCGCCCATCACGCTGGACTGGCGCGCTAATCGTCTGGATCTGGCCCGCGCCCTGGCCGATGCGGCGCTGGACGGTCGTCGCGCCGCCGCCCTGCGCCGCGCCCAGGCCCCTGCCGATTTCCGCCTGCGCCTGGCCGAGGTCGAGGCTCCACGCCGCGCCGAAGCGGCTCCCGCCCCCGAGGCCGCGCCCCGCACCGTCGAGCGCGTGGTCGAAAAGGTGATCGAGCGCGACCGCACCCGCCGCCGCCTGCCCGATCGCCGCAAGGGTTATATCCAGAAGGCCTCGGTGGGCGGCCACAAGGTCTATATCCACACCGGCGAATACGAAGACGGCGAACTGGGCGAGATCTTCATCGACATGCACAAGGAAGGCGCCGCCTTCCGCTCGATGATGAACAACTTCGCCATCGCCATCTCGATCGGCCTGCAATACGGCGTGCCGCTGGACGAGTTCGTCGACGCCTTCGTCTTCACCCGGTTCGAGCCGTCGGGGCGGGTCACAGGCAACGACTCCATACGCTCGGCGACCTCCATCCTCGACTATGTGTTCCGCGAACTGGGCGTCTCCTATCTGGACCGGCGCGAACTGGCGCAAGTAACGCCCGAGGCTGCCAATCTGGACGGCATGGACGGCGTTCCGGCTGAGACGCCCCAGCCCGTGCCCGCCGCCCGCTTCATCTCCAAGGGTTTCGCGCGGGGCGCAGCGCCCGACAACCTGATCGTCGCCCCGTTCGGCCGCAAGGAGCCGTCGCCGCGCGCCACGCCGCAGGTTCAGGCCGGCCCCTGCCCTGAGTGCGGCGACCTGATGCTGACGGATCGGAGCGGGACGCCCGCGTGCGGTTCCTGCGGCGCGGCGCCCAAGGTTCAGGGTTGAAACGGGACGCACTGTCCCGAAACGGCGGCCCGCTTCTTGCTGCAACAGGCGCAAAGCCTGGAGCCATTCGCATGATCCGTCCCGCAATCGCCCTTCTCGCCGCCGTCGGCCTGACGCTAACGGCCCTGCCCGCCGCCGCGCAGAACGCCTCGCAGATCGCCCAGGTGCGTCGCGGCGCCTCCTGCCCCGGCTGCAACCTGTTTCAGGGCGACTTTTCCGGCATGGAGCGCACCGGCCTGAACCTGTCCGGCGCCCGCATCCGTCAGGCCGACATCAGCCTGTCGGTGATGAACCGCACCAACTTCAGCCGCTCTGACCTGCGCGATGTCGAGGCCTATGGCGCCGTCCTGTCCAGCTCGAACTTCAACGGCGCCGACCTGACCAACGCCAGCTTCGTGGGGACCTTCCTGGAAGGCGCCTCCTTCACCGGGGCCAAGCTGAACGGGACCAATCTGTCGGGCGCCGAAATGGCGCGCGCGCGCGGCCTGACCCAGTCGCAGCTCAATCAGGCCTGCGGCGACCAGAACACGGTTCTGCCTTCTGGCCTACGCATTCCCGCCTGTTGGGCGTCGCCTTCGTTACCGCGATTTAAGTAGGGTTTTTACGGACTAAGGCGCATTCAATAAGGGTGATGAAACGCTCGATTTCTCCCCTGCGCCGTCTGGCCCTCGCCGCCTCAGTCCTCACGGGACTGATGGCGGCCGCCCCCGCCTTGGCCGGCGCCGTGGAGATGACCTGGGCCCAGGATCGCGACGTGGCCCGCATGGTGTCGCTGGGCGGAAGCTGCACGCGTTGCGAACTGTCGGGCCGCGACCTGTCGGGCGCCACCCTGACCGGCGCCAACTTCGCCCAGGCCACCCTGGTGGGCGCCAATCTGCGCGGCGCCGAACTCGTCGGCTCCAACTTCACAGGGGCGGACTTCAGCCGGGCCGACATGCGCGGCATTGAAATGGTCGGCTCGAATTTCACCAACGCAAAGATGACCGGCGTCCAGTTGATGGGCGCCGAAGCGACGGGCGCCGTGCTGATCCGCGTCGACCTGAGCGGCGCCAATCTGAGCGGGGCCGAGCTTCAGGGCGTGAACATGAACAGCGCCAACCTGACCCGCGCCCGCCTCAACGACGCCGAGATTTTCGGCGCCACCCTGGCCAACGTCAACGCCAGCGGCGCCGACTTCGGAAACGCCGACATCAAGGCCTCGAACCTGACCGGCGGCAACTTCAGCGGGGCCTCCTTCCGGGGTGCCGATCTGGACAGCGCCCGCCTGTCCGGCGGCGACTTCACCCGCGCCGATTTTCGCGGCGCCTCCATGCGCCGCACGGACATTCGCGGTCTGGACCTGACCCGGGCGCGCGGGCTCAGCGCCGATCAGGTGTCCGAAGCCTGCGGCGACGCCGCCACCCGCTTGCCCGGCGACATGACGGCCCGCAACTGCCGCATCGGCGGCGTGCGCGTCATCCGCACGCCAGCGGCCCCTCCGGCTCCGCCATCGCCCCCTATTCCGCCGCGCCAGCGCAACCTGGTGATCGTTTCCGGCAACTGAAGCCGGGATGCAAAAAAAGGGAGGGGTCGCCCCCTCCCTTTTCCAATTCGGCGCTCGCCTGGATCAGACCTTGATCGGCAGCTGGGTGCGGATCGACAGCTCCTTCAGCTGACGCTCCTCGACTTCGGCCGGAGCGTTCATCATCAGGTCCTGACCCTGCTGGTTCAGCGGGAAGGCGATGACCTCGCGGATCGCCTGTTCGCCCGCCAGCAGCATGACGATGCGGTCGATGCCCGGCGCTAGGCCGCCGTGCGGCGGCGCGCCGTAGCGGAAGGCGTTCAGCATGCCGCCGAACTGCTCCTCGACCACCGAGGCGTCGTAGCCGGCGATCTCGAAGGCCTTCAGCATGATCTCGGCCTTGTGGTTCCGGATCGCGCCCGAGCACAGCTCATAGCCGTTACAGACGATGTCGTACTGATAGGCGCGGATGGTCAGCGGATCCTGAGTCTCCAGCGCCTCCATGCCGCCCTGCGGCATCGAGAAGGGGTTGTGGCTGAAGTCGACCTTCTTCTCTTCTTCCGACCATTCGAACATCGGGAAGTCGACGATCCAGCAGAATTTGAACTGATCCTCATCGACCAGCTTCAGCTCGGTGCCGACGCGGGTGCGCGCCAGACCGGCGAACTTGGCAAAGACGGCCGGGTCGCCGGCGGTGAAGAAGGCGGCGTCGCCCTGGCCCAGGCCCAGCGAGGTCATCAGGGCCTGCGTCGGCTCCTGACCCAGGTTCTTGGCGATCGGGCCGCCCCACGACTGCTGATCGTCCGACCAGAAGATGTAGCCCAGGCCCGGCTGGCCCTCGCCCTGCGCCCAGGAGTTCATGCGGTCGCAGAAGGCGCGCGAACCGCCCGTGGGCGCCGGGATGGCCCAGACGGCGTTCTTGACGTCCGCGCCCAGGATCTTGGCGAACAGGCCGAAACCGCCATCGCGGAAATGGTCCGACACGTCCTGCATCTTGATCGGGTTGCGCAGGTCCGGCTTGTCGCTGCCGTACCACTTCATCGACTGGGCGAACGTCAGGCGCTCGAAGCCCTTGTGCTCCATCGTCTGACCGAAGTCGTTGGTGAAGGTCTTCACGTCGTCGATCGGAGAGACCGGCTTGCCCTCGCCGAACTCGGTGAACAGGCCGTGCATCAGCGGCTCGATCGCCTGGAAGACGTCTTCCTGGGTGACGAAGCTCATTTCCACGTCCAGCTGGTAGAACTCCAGCGAACGGTCAGCGCGCAGATCCTCGTCGCGGAAGCAGGGCGCGATCTGGAAGTAGCGGTCGAAGCCCGACACCATCAGCAGTTGCTTGAACTGCTGCGGGGCCTGCGGCAGGGCGTAGAACTTGCCCGGGTGCATCCGGCTCGGCACCAGGAAGTCGCGCGCGCCTTCGGGCGACGAGGCCGTCAGGATCGGCGTCTGATATTCAAGGAAGCCCTGGGCCACCATGCGGGTGCGGATCGACTGGATGACGCGCGAACGCAGGACGATGTTCTTGTGCAGACGCTCGCGACGCAGGTCCAGGAAACGGTTGCTCAGGCGGATCTCTTCCGGATACTCCTGCTCTCCGAAGACCGGCATCGGCAGTTCGGCCGCTTCCGACAGGACTTCCAGAGACAGGACGCGCACCTCGACCTCGCCGGTCGGCAGGTTGGCGTTGACAGTCGAGCCTTCGCGCAGGACCACTTCGCCGTCGATCTTGATGACGCTCTCGGCGCGCAGGCGCTCGACCACGTCAAAGCCCGGCGTTTCGGGGTGCAGGACCAGCTGGGTCAGGCCGTAGTGGTCGCGCAGGTCGATGAACAGCAGGCCGCCGTGGTCGCGCTTGCGGTGGATCCAGCCCGACAGACGAACATTCGCGCCGGCATCCGTCGAACGGAGGGCGCCGCAGGTGTGGGTGCGATAGGCGTGCATGATCGGATTTCGTCTGAAAACGGCTGTCGAACAGCGTGAATTAGGAGCGGGGAAAGGCCCATCATCGCCCCCGAAAGTCAAGGCTGACGCCTCAAACGCCCCTGATACGCCATCCACAGGGCGAGGCCGGTTGTCCCCGAGATCCCGCCCTATCAACAGAGACGCCCGCATCCCCGCCCGGCTAGGGTTCATCGTCATGAACGCCCCAGCCGCCGAGATCCGTCAACTGCGCCTGCCGCTGCAGCAGGAGACGCCCCAGCGCGCCTCCGACCTGGCGATCTCGGAAGCCAACGCTGGGGGCGTGGCGACGCTGGCCGTCTGGCCCGAAGCGCCCGGCGCCATGCTGGCCCTGTTCGGGCCGGCGGGCTGCGGCAAGAGCCACCTGGCCGCCGCCTGGGTCGAGCGCACCGGCGCCATCGCCCTGCACGGCGCCGAGGCGGCCCTGGTCGACCCGCTGGAGCTGGAAGGCCGCCCCGTCCTGCTGGACGACGCCCAGGACGCCGACGACGAGAGCCTGTTCCACCTTATCAACCTGACCCAGTCGGGCGGCGGCGCCCTGCTGCTGGTGTCGCGCGATCCGCCAGGCGTCTGGGCGACGGACCTGCCCGACCTGCGCTCGCGCCTGAACGCCATCCGCACCGTGGGGATCGAGGCGCCCGACGACGTCGTCTTCGCCGCCATGCTGCGCCGCGCCTTCGCCAGCCGGAACATCACCCCAGCCGATGAACTGATCGAGTATCTGGTCCGCCGCATCGACCGCTCGGCCGACGCCGCCGAGGCCGTGGTCGACCGCCTGGACGCCCTGCACCGTCCCGTGACGCGCGTTTTGGCTCGCCAGGTGCTGGACGGGGAATAAGCGCCCCTACACCACCGCTCATCCCGGCGGACGCCGGGATCCAGTGAGAGCCTCAGACGCCCCACTAAAAAACCTGCTCACCAATACACGCGTGAGTTTGTAGCCACAGCACTGGGTCCCGGCGTCCGCCGGGATGAGCGGAATTGCAGGTAGCGTTCCAAAGTCCCGCCCGCCGCGACACAATCGCGGTTGCAGCCGTCACAGGCGCGCGCGACAACGGAATCATGACCGATATCGCGCCCATCGCCGTCGACACCACCGGTGAGGAAGTCCCCTCCTCGCGCGCGCCGCAACTCAAGCTGTCCGAGGCGCTGATGGCCTCGCCCGAGCGGTTCATCAACCGCGAGCTGTCGTGGCTGGCCTTCAACGGCCGGGTGCTGGAAGAGGCCGCCAACGAAGGCCATCCCCTGCTGGAGCGCGTGCGCTTCCTGTCCATCTCGGCCAACAACCTGGACGAGTTCTTCATGACCCGCGTCGCCGGTCTGAAGGGACAGGTCCGTGAGCGCATCCGCGTCGTCTCGCCCGACGGCCTGACGCCGGCCGAGCAGTTGGAACAGGTCAATGCGGCGGCGGGCGGCCTGATGGCCGAACAGCAGCGCCAGTGGCGCGTCCTGCGCAAGGAGATGGCCGCCGCCGGCATCGAGATCGTCGAGCGCGCCCGCATCACAAAGACCGAGCGCGAGCGGCTTGAGCCGGAGTTCCTGAACCAGCTCTTCGCCGTCTTGACGCCCATGGCGATCGACCCGGCGCACCCCTTCCCCTTCCTGCCGAACCTGGGCTTCTCCCTGGCGCTGAAGCTGCGCCGCAACAGCGACAACCGCGTCCTCTACGCCCTGGTGCCGGTGCCGACGCAGGTGCGGCGCTTCTGGGCGCTGGCGACGGACGGGCGTTCGACGCCGGGACGGACGCGCTACGTCTCGCTGGAGAACCTGCTGTTGCTGTTCATCGACCACATGTTCCCGGGCTGCGAGATCCTGGAAAAGGGCCTGTTCCGCCTGATCCGCGATTCCGACATCGAGATCGAGGAAGAAGCCGAAGACCTGGTCATGGAGTTCGAGGAGGCGCTGAAGCAGCGCCGCATGGGCTCGGTCGTCCGCATCAAGATTCAGGCGGACATGCCCGACGACCTGCGCGACTTCATCATCGCCCAGTTGCACGCCCAGCCGCAGGACGTGGTGCTGGTCGACGGCATGCTGGGCCTGGCCCAGTTGTCCGAACTGATCCCAGGCGGCCACCCCGACCTGAAGTTCAAGGGCTATGAGCCGCGCTATCCCGAGCGTGTGCGCGACAACGGCGGCGACATCTTCGCGGCCGTGCGCGAAAAGGACATGCTGATCCACCACCCGTTCGAGAGCTTCGACGTGGTGGTGCAGTTCCTGCGTCAGGCGGCGCGCGATCCGCACGTCATCGCCATCAAGCAGACCCTGTATCGCACCTCCAAGGACAGCCCCATCGTCGCCGCCCTGATCGAGGCGGCCGAGAACGGCAAGAACGTCACCGCTCTGGTGGAGCTGAAGGCCCGCTTTGACGAAGAAGCCAACCTGCGCTGGGCGCGCCAGATGGAGCGGGCGGGCGTCCACGTCGTCTTCGGCTTCGTCGAGTACAAGACCCACGCCAAGATGAGCGTCGTCGTGAGGCGCGAGGGCGAATCCTTGCGCACCTACTGCCACTTCGGCACCGGCAACTATCACCCGGTCACGGCCAAGATTTACACCGACCTCAGCCTGTTCACCTGCGATCCGGCCTTGGGCCGCGACGCCACGCGGGTGTTCAACTACATCACCGGCTATGCCGCGCCGGACGAGTTGGAGGCTCTGGTCGTCTCCCCGCTGAACATGAAGACCAGCCTGATCGAGATGATCGGCAAGGAGATGTCGGCCGCCGCCAAGGGCAAGCCCGCCGCCATCTGGGCCAAGATGAACGCCCTGGTCGATCCCGAGATCATCGACGCCCTTTATCGCGCCAGCCAATGGGGCGTGCGCATCGAACTGGTCATCCGCGGCATCTGTTGCCTGCGCCCCGGGGTGCCGGGCCTGTCGGAGAACATCCGGGTCAAGTCGATCGTCGGCCGCTTCCTGGAGCACAGCCGCATCGTCGCTTTCGCCAACGGCCACGACCTGCCCAGCAACCGGGCGCGGGTCTACATCTCCTCGGCCGATTGGATGCCGCGCAACCTGGAACGCCGCGTCGAGGTGATGACGCCGATCCTGAACGCCACCGTTCACGACCAGGTGCTCGACCAGATCATGGTCGCCAACCTGAAAGACGACGCCCAGAGCTGGGTGCTGGAGCCTGACGGCTCCTATCGACGGGTGATCCCCAGCGGGTCCGAACGGCCCTTCTCGGCGCACAAATACTTCATGACCAACCCCAGCCTGTCGGGGCGCGGCCGCAAGGTGAAGACCCTGCCCGGCGCCCTGTCCTATCCGGGTCTCAAGCCGCGGAAGCGCCGCTGATGAGTCCCGAGCGCGAATACGAATCGAAGCAAATCGCCGTCATCGACATCGGCTCCAACTCGGTGCGTCTGGTGCTGTACCGACTGGAAGGGCGGGCCGTCTGGACCATGTTCAACGAAAAGGTGCTGGCGGGTCTGGGTCGTGACCTGGCCGCCACGCGGCGCCTGTCCGAACCGGGCGTCGTCATGGCCATGACGGCGCTGCGCCGCTTCGCCGCCGTGATCGAAGGGGTCCAGCCCGATCAGGTGCTGGTCGCCGCCACCGCTGCCGTGCGTCAGGCCGAAGACGGCCCCGGATTCTGCGAGCGCGTAGCCGCCGAGACGGGCTTGCGCATCCGCGTCCTCAGCGGCGAGGAAGAAGCGAAATATTCCGCGCTGGGCGTGCTGGCAGGCGACCCCGGCGCGCGCGGCGTGGCCGCCGACATGGGCGGCGCCAGTCTGGAGCTGACGCGGATCGGCGACGGTCCGCGCGGCAAGGGCGTGACCCTGCCGCTGGGGCCCTTCGCCCTGCTGGACGACAGGGGCTTCGACGCCGACCGCCTGCGCGGCCGCATCGCCAAGCGGCTGGAGCCGATCGAGGACCATTACGCCACGCCGACGCTCTACGCCGTCGGCGGCGCCTGGCGCAGCCTGGCCCAGATGCATATGGCGATGGTCGAGCATCCGATCCGCATCGTCCACCAGTACGCCATGAGCGCAGCCGACGCCCGCGACATGGCCCGGCTGGTCGCGCGCCAGTCTCGCGCCTCGCTGGAGAAGCTGCCCGGCCTGTCCAAGCGCCGCGCCGAGACCCTGCCCTACGCCGCCTTGGTGCTGGAGGGGCTGATCGACCGCCTGGGGCTGACCTCGGTCAGCTTCTCGGCCTGGGGCGTTCGCGAGGGACTGCTGTATCACGGCATGGACCCTGCCATGCGCGTGGTCGATCCCCTGCTGGCCGGGTGTTCGGCATGGGGCGGCCGTCAGGGCGTGGACCCGGCCCTGCCCCGCGCCCTGGACGGCTGGCTGCAGTCCGTGGTCTCCGCCCTGCCCGAAGTGTTCGGAGAGGAGCGCGACGCCCTGCTGACCTCCTCGGTATGCCGTCTGGCGGACCTGGGCGCGCGCCTGCACCCCGACCACCGCGTCAGCCTGGTGTTCGATCAGGTTCTATGGTCGCCCATTCCCGGCCAGACCCACGCCGAACGCGCCTTCATGGCCGTGGCGATGAACGCCCGCTACGGCGGCGAGGCGCGCACGCCTGCGCCCGAAACGGTCGAGCGCCTGCTGTCGGAAAAGGGCCAGAAGCGCGCGCGAGCCCTGGGATTGGCCATGCGGCTGGCCTGCGACCTGTCGGGCCGCTCGCCGCAGTTGCTGGCCAACGCCGCGGCCACGGTCGAGAAAGGCGCCCTGCGCGTCACCGCCGCCAACGGCTACGCCGACATGCTGCTGGGCGAACAGACGAAACGGCGCGCCAAGGCGCTGGCGGAAGCGATGGATCTGACGCTGAAAATCTAGCGCAACGCATCTCCCTCCCCTTGAAGGGGAGGGTGGCTGAGCCTGAAAGGCGAAGCCGGGTGGGGGCGGCAAGGCTATTCAAGCGCTGAGGGCCGATCACCCAGCCCTCCCCACCCGGTCGCTTCGCGACCACCCTCCCCTTGAAGGGGAGTGAGAAAGGGCTACCCCTCGATCTCGACCACTTCGACGCGGGCGCCGTTCAGCACCAGGGCGATCTCGCCCTTTTTCAGCTTCAGAGCGTCTTCGCCGAACAGTTCGCGGCGCCAGCCCTTCATGGCCTCGATGTCCGCATTGTCGTTCAGGGCGATCTTTTCGAGGTCCGACACCGTGGCGATCAGCTTGGCGGCCACGCCGGCGTTGTCGCTCTTGGCCTTCAGCAGCACCTTCAGCAGCTCCACCACCGAGGGCGGCGCGGGCTGGCTGTTGGCCGGGCGCTCCAGCTTGGGCGCATGAGCTTCCGGGTCGGCCAGGACGCGCTTCAGTTCCGCCGCCAGCTCCAGCCCCAGACGCGAGCCGCCGAAGCCCTTGGGCACCGAACGCAGACGATTGAAGGCGTCCGGGTCGGTCGGCGTCTGGACGGCGATCTCGTCGATGGCCTCGTCCTTCAGGATGCGGCCGCGCGGCTGATCGCGCTCCTGCGCCGCGCGCTCGCGCCACACGGCCGTGGCGACGAAACCGGCCAGGTATTTGGCGTTGAACTTCTTCGGCTTCAGACGCTTCCAGGCGTTCTCGGGCGAGGTGTCGTACAGCGCCGGGTCGGTGACCGCGCCCATTTCCGACATGACCCAGTCCAGACGGCCTTCCTTCTGCAACCGGTCGCGCAGTTTGGGATACAGCGCCGACAGGTGCGTCACGTCGCCCAGCGCATAGGTCAGTTGCGCGTCCGACAGCGGGCGGCGCGCCCAGTCGGTGAAGCGGCTGCCCTTGTCCAGTTCCTGGCGCAGCATCTGGCGGACCAGCTGTTCATAGCTGACCTGATCGCCGAACCCGGCGGCCATGGCGGCGACCTGGGTGTCGAACAGCGGACGGGGCATGGCGCCCAGCTTGTTGAAGATCTCCACGTCCTGCCGGGCGGCGTGGAAGACCTTCAGAATCGATTCGTCGCGCAGGATGTCGAGGAAGGGCTCAAGATCCAGCCCCTCGGCCATCGGGTCGATGATGGCGGCGTCGGACGGCGAGACCGCCGCCTGAATCAGGCACAGCTTGGGCCAGTAGGTGGTTTCCCGCATGAATTCCGTATCGACGGTGATGTACGGGGCCTTGGCCAGACGATCGCAGAAGGCGATCAGCGCGTCATTGGTGGTGATTAGCGTCATTCCGATGCTATAGCCCCGCGCGACGCCGTCGTGGCAAGAGCGCCGCGACATATTTTCGCCCCCGATTTCGAGCCGTGACCGATGAGCGACACCCCTGAGGCCCAAAGAAGCGGTCTGACCTACGCCGACGCAGGTGTGGACATCGACGCCGGCGAGCAGCTGGTTGACGCCATCAAGCCGCTGGCCAAGTCCACCCGTCGTCCCGGCGCGGAGGCCTCTCTGGGCGGTTTCGGCGCCTTGTTCGACCTGAAGGCCGCCGGTTTCGAAGATCCGCTGATCGTCACGACGACGGACGGCGTGGGCACCAAGCTGAAGATCGCCATCGAGACCGGCCGTCACGACGGCGTGGGCGTCGATCTGGTCGCCATGTGCGTCAACGACCTGCTGGCGCAGGGCGCCGAGCCGCTGATGTTCCTGGACTACTACGCCACGGGCAGGCTGGACGTGGACGCCGCGCGCCGCGTCGTGGCCGGCATCGCCGAGGGCTGCCGCCAGTCGGGCAGCGCCTTGGTCGGCGGCGAGACGGCCGAAATGCCGGGCATGTATTCGGGCGGCGACTATGATCTGGCCGGTTTCTCGGTCGGCGCGGTCGAGCGCGGCAAGGTCCTGCCCTATCTGGACCAGCAGAAGGCCGGCGACGTCATCATCGGCCTGGCCTCCTCGGGGCCGCACTCGAACGGCTATTCCCTGATCCGCAAGGTGGTCGAGAAGTCCGGTCTGGCCTGGGGCGACGACGCTCCCTTCGCCAAGGACCTGTCCCTAGCCCAGGCGCTGATGGAGCCGACCCGCATCTATGTGAAGCCGGTCCTGCCGCTGATGAAGGCCGACCTCATCAAGGGCGCGGCCCACATCACGGGCGGCGGCCTGATCGAAAACCCGCCGCGCTGCATCGCCGATGGCCTTGAGGCCAGCTTCGACTGGGACGCCTGGCCCATGCCCGACGTCTTCCAATGGCTGGCCGAGACGGGCGGTATTTCGGACCACGAGATGCGCCGCACCTTCAACTGCGGCGTCGGCTTCATCCTGATCGTCGCGCCCGAGAACGTCGAGCCGGTGCTGGCCGCCCTGCTGAACGCGGGCGAGACGGCCTTCGTCTGCGGGCAGCTTCAGGCGGCCTGATCCACACGCGGTCGCCGGTCTTTCATCCTCCGTCATCCTCGGGCTTGACCCGAGGATCGAGGGCGGGGGCGCGCCCTTCCCTGCCAACCCCGCGCAGACGGACAACCCGATCCTCGGGTCAAGCCCGAGGATGACGGCGTGGAGCCGGGGATGACGGCGAAAACCCAAACCCCATCGAAAAAGGCCCCGGTCGCGCTGACCGGGGCCTTCTTCATTTCAGACTGTCGCGAGGATCAGCGCAGACCGCCGTTGACCGTCTCGTCGTAGAATTTCGCCATGTCGGTGTAGAGTTGCTCGAGCGCCGGGCGGGCCGTGTACATCATGTGGCCGCCTTCATAGTAGGTGAACTCCAGGTTCCGGCGCAGGTGCGGCTCCAGCATCATCTGGGCCAGGTCGTACTCCGTGCTGAAGAAGGGCGTGGCGGCGTCGTAATAGCCGTTCAGCGCCAGCACCTTCATGTGCGGATTGCGGCGGATGGCGGTGGCCAGGTCGACGGCCGTGTTCGGCGTGGTCTGCGGACCGCCGACCGGCGGGCGGTGGCTCCAGTCCCAGTTGAAGCCCGGCAGGCCACGCGCCGACTGGCGGTAATCCACATCGGTGCGATAGTTCAGCGTCGTGGCGATGTAGTCGCGGAAGATGCTGAAATAGGCCCCGGTGATGGCGCTGCTGGACGGGTCTTCCTCGGGCGAGCCGCCCACAGCACTGGCGTCCATGCCCAGGTAACGCGTGTCCAGACGGCCGATCGTCTGGCGACGGTCGCGCAGCAGTTCCTTGCGGAAGGGGCTGAGCTCAAGGCGCAGGTTGGCCTGATCCAGCACCGTCGGCGAAATGCCGATCAGGGCGCTCATCTGCTGGCCGATCTGAGCGCGCTCGGCGTCCGAGATCAGGTGTCCCTTCGACAGGGCCGCCGCATAGGGGCCGATGGCGAATTCGCGGGCGCGCTGGACGTGTTCTTCCAGGCTGGGCTTGTTCGGGATCTTGTTGTGATACCAGGCCGTCGCCGCATAGGTCGGCAGCAGGGTGACGAAGTTCTGCGGATAGCCCGGCTGGCGCACGCCGTAGTTCATGATCGACGACAGCAGCACCACGCCGTTCAGCGACATGCCGCGATCTTCCAACTGGTGCACCAGGGCGCCGGCGCGCAGGGTGCCGTAGCTTTCGCCCAGAACGTATTTCGGGCTGGACCAGCGGTCGAACTTGGTCGTGTAACGCATGATGGCGCGGGCGAAGGTGTCCGCATCCTGATCCACGCCCCAGAAGGCCGAACCCGGCGTCTCGCCCAGCGGACGCGAATAACCGGCGCCGACCATGTCGATGAAGACCAGGTCGGTCTTGTCCAGCAGGGTCATGTCGTTGGGCGCCAGGTTGAACGGCGCCGGGCGCTCGACCACTGGCTCATCGGTCTGGACCCGCATCGGGCCGAAGGCGCCCATGTGCAGCCACACCGTCGGCGAACCCGGCCCGCCGTTGAACATATAGGTGATCGGACGACGACCGACCGGCTGTCCGTCCAGCGTATAGGCCACATAGAAGAGGCTGGCCGTCGGCATGCCCGCGTCGTTGCGGACCGTCAGCGTCCCCGCCGTCGCCTTGTAGCGCAGGGTGCGGCCGTGGGCGTTGATCGAGTGGCTGGTGGTCACTTCCGATTCATCGGCCGTGGCGCGCGCCCAGTTCTTTTCGATCTGTTCGGCGGTGACGTTGCGCAGGCGATCAGAGGCCGAGCGGACAGGCCCCGAGCCGCCGCTGGACGCGGCTTCCTGAGCCATGGAAACGGCCGGCGCGGCCAACAGGGCCGCTGCGCAGGCGGCGGTCAACAGACGACGCATATAGGATACTCCCCCCTTGGATGCCGGACTCCCCCGGCGCATGGACGCTAACGCCGCTGTTTCCGAAGAAGCAACGGAGTTTACGTCGGTTCAGCAACAATGGTTCGGCGGCGCTGCGCCCTTCCCCTCGACCCTGCCGCCCCTCTTGCTAAGTCGCCTTCGGGGCCGCATGGCAGTCACGCCATCTTCCACGCGTGAGCCGCCCATGTCCGTCGCCAAAACCCGTGTCGCCGTCCTGATCTCCGGGACCGGCTCGAACATGGTCAGCCTGATCGAGGCGGGACAGGCGCCGGATGCGCCGTATGAAGTCGTGCTGGTGGTCTCCAACATCGCGAGCGCCGCCGGCCTCGACAAGGCGCGGGCGCTGGGCGTTCAGGCGGTCGCCGTCGAACACGCCACCTTCGGCAAGGATAGAGAGGCGCACGAACGCGCCGTGGACGCCCTGCTGCGCGAACATGGCGTTCAGGTCGTGGCCCTGGCCGGTTATATGCGCCTGCTGACGCCGTGGCTGGTGCGCGGGTGGGCGGGCCGGATGCTCAACATCCACCCGTCGCTGCTGCCGCTCTATCCCGGCCTGAACACCCACGCCCGCGCCATAGAAGCGGGGGACCATGAGGCGGGATGCACCGTTCACATCGTCACCGAGGGCGTGGACGAAGGCCCCGCCCTGGGCCAGGCGCGCGTGCCCATCCTGCCCGGCGACACGGCTGAAATTCTGTCGGAGCGGGTTAAGGCGGCGGAACATCAGCTTTATCCCCGAATTCTGATGGATTTTCTGGACGCTCCGAAACCTTAACGATTTTTAATGCGACAGCCGGTCGCACGCAGGCGCAGGTTGCCCGCAAGCACGAACGCGCCTTCCTGACGGCGCTATCGCGCACGTCTGCACCACTGGGAAAGACCCGATGATGAAAACCCGCCTGATGGGCGCCGCCGCCACGGCGCTCGCCCTCGCCTTCACCGCTCAACCGACCCTCGCTCAACACGCCCACGCCTCGACGGCGGCCTCCACCGCGCCCGAGATCAAGCCCTGGGGCTTCGACCTGGACGGTCGCGACCTGACGGTGAAGCCGGGCGACGACTTCAACGCCTACGCCAACGGCGTCTACCTGAAGAACACGGAAATTCCGTCCGACAAGGCCCGCTTCGGCCCGTTCGACGTCCTGTATGAGAACTCGCAGGCCCAGCTGCGCGCCATCATCGAGGCCAGCGCCGCCAACCCGGCCAACGCCAACGCGCAGAAGGTCGGCGCCCTGTACGCCAGCTTCATGGACGAGGCCCGTGTGAACCAGCTGGGCGCCCAGCCGCTGGCCGCTGATCTGGCCGCCATCCGCGCCGTGGCGAACCACAGCGACATGGCCCGCCTGATGGGCGCCAGCCACGAAGGCTTCGGCGGCTCCCTGTTCGGCCTGGCGGTGTTCGAGGACCTGCAGGACCCGAACGTCAACTCGGCCTATCTGGGTCAGGGCGGCCTGGGCCTGCCGGACCGCGACTACTACCTGAAGCCGGACTTCGCCCCCCAGCGTGAAGCCTACGTCGCCTATGTCACGCGCGCTCTGACGGCCGCAGGCTGGGACAACCCGGCGCAGGCCGCCGCCGACATCCTGGCCTTCGAGACCAAGGTCGCCGAGAAGCACTGGACCACGGTCGAGCGTCGTCAGATCGACAAGATCTACAACCCGACCCCGGCCGCGCAACTGGCGACCTTCGCGCCGGGCTTCGACTGGGCCGCCTTCCTGCAGGCGTCCAAGGTCGAGAGCGTGCCGACCCTGGTGCTGATGGAAAACACAGCCATCCCCGGCATCGCCCAGGTGTTCGCCGATGCGCCGATCGAGACGCTGAAGGCCTGGCAGGCCTTCCAGACCGTCGATCAGGCCAGCCCCTATCTGTCCGACGCCTTCGTGGATTCGCGCTTCGAGTTCCGCGGCAAGACCCTGCGCGGCCAACCCGAAAACCGTCCGCGCTGGAACCGCGGCGTGGTCCTGGTCGACGGCCAGTTGGGCGAGGTTCTGGGCCAGGAATACGTCCGCCTGCACTTCCCCGCGTCGTCCAAGACGCAGATGGAGACGCTGGTCGCCAACCTCAGGGACGCCATGACCGAGCGCCTGAAGGCGCTGGACTGGATGAGCGAGGCCACGCGCGAGCAGGCCCTGCTGAAGATGTCCAAGTTCGGCGTGAAGATCGGCTATCCCGAGAAGTGGCGCGACTATGACGGGCTGGAGCTGAAGGCCGACGACCTCTACGGCAACGTCGAGCGCGCTGCCGCCTTCGACTGGGCCTGGAACCGCGGCAAGATCGGCCAGCCGGTCGATCCGCTGGAGTGGGGCATGACGCCCCAGACGGTGAACGCCTATTACAACCCGCCGCGTAACGAGATCGTCTTCCCGGCCGCCATCCTGCAGGCGCCCTTCTTCGACCCGAACGCCGATCCGGCGGTCAACTACGGCGGCATCGGCGCCGTGATCGGCCACGAGATCACCCACGGCTTCGACGATCAGGGCCGCAAGACCGACGCCAACGGCGTGCTGCGCGACTGGTGGACGCCCGAGGACGCCGCCCGCTTCGAGGAGCGCGCCAAGACCCTGGGCGCCATCTACGCCGCCCAGGAGCCGGTACCGGGCACGCCCATCAACGGCGACCTGACCATGGGCGAGAACATCGCCGACCTCGGCGGTCTGCTGATGGCGCTGGACGCCTATAAGCGCAGCCTGAACGGTCAACCGGCGCCGGTGATCGACGGACTGACGGGCGAACAGCGCGTCTTCCTGGGCTGGGCCCAGGTGTGGCGCGAGAAGTCGCGTGAAGAGGCTCTGAAAGAGCAGCTGACCACCGACCCGCACTCGCCCGGCATGGCGCGGGCCGCCACTCCTCCGCGCAACATCGACGCCTGGTACGCCGCCTTCGGCGTCACCCCGGATCAGGCGCAATACATCGCCCCCGAAAAGCGCGCCCGGATCTGGTAGGCGGCGCGCCCGGCGACGGACAAAGGAAAGGGCGTCGGCCGCAAAGCCGACGCCCCTTTTTTCTCCTCCCCATTCCATGGGGAGGTGGATCGGCGCCGAAGGCGGCGAGACGGAGGGGCCGCTTGTTTCCGCTGAGCTGGGATTAATCGCCCGCCCCAGTTCGCCCCTCCACCACTTCGTGGTCCCCCTCCCCACCTTGTGGGAAGGAAAGCGGTTACTCGTTGGGCTTCTTCGGCGTGGTGGCCGCGCCGGCGACGGCGCCGATGACGCCCCCGGCGACCGTCGCGCCGGTGTTGCCGCCGATCGCCTGACCAGCGACCGCGCCGCCCAGGGCGCCCGTGGCGGCGCGTTGTTCCGTGGTGGTGCCGCAGGCGGCCAGCAGAGCCGTCAGGCCCAGCACAGGGGCAAGCTTCAGCATCGTCTTCATGGCGGTCATCCTTGTTGTTGCGAGCGAGCGTAACGAGACCGTGAAAACGAAACGGCCCGCCCCCGGTTCCGGGAGCGGGCCGAATTGTCACACAGCTTGACCGCAAACGATCAAGCCGCGTCGGGTCGAAAAGGCGAAGCCTTTTGACTGCGGCTCAGAAACAGGCCGCGTCGGGTCGGGAGGTCCCGAAGGGCCGACGACCGCGGCCCTTCAAGATTAGCCGACGATGTCGGCGTCCGTGAAGAACTGCTCGATCTCGATCTTGGCGTTCTCCAGCGAGTCCGAACCGTGGACCGAGTTCTCGCCGATCGACAGGGCGAACAGCTTGCGGATGGTGCCTTCAGCGGCGTCGTTCGGGTTGGTGGCGCCCATGACTTCGCGGTATTTGGCGACGGCGTTGTCGCCTTCCAGCACCTGCACGACGACCGGCTCGGCGATCATCTGCGACACCAGTTCGCCGTAGAACGGACGCTCGGCGTGCACTTCATAAAATTTCTTGGCTTGGGCTTCGGTCAGCTTGATGCGGCGCTGGCCGACGATGCGCAGGCCGGCGCCTTCGATGACGGCGTTGATGGCGCCCGTCAGGTTGCGGCGCGTGGCGTCGGGCTTGATGATCGAGAACGTGCGTTCGGTCATGGGAGTGACTTCTTGTTTGGGTGTTTGAGGGTCGGCGGCTTATAGCGAGCGCCGCACATCTTTCCAATATCCCCGCTTGTAAGCCTTTTTCGTTCCGGATCCCATGCTGCAGATCAAAAACCTGACCTACAACGCTTGGGGCCGCGAGTTCCTGGACGACGCCTCCGTCAGTTTGCCGCCGGGCTCCAAGGTCGGCCTGGTCGGCCGCAACGGCATCGGCAAGTCCACCCTGTTCAAGCTGATCCTGGGCGAGCTGGCCGCCAACGGCGACGAAATCTCCCTGCCCAAGACCGCCCGCATCGGCTCGGTCGATCAGGAACACCCCGCCACGCCCGTCAGCGTTCTGGACACCATCCTGGAAGCCGACGTCGAGCGCCACGACCTGCTGACCCGGCTGGAGACCGCCGAACCCGAAGAAATGGGCGAGATCTGGGGCCGCCTGATCGAGATCGACGCCGACAGCGCCCCCTCGCGCGCCTCGGAAATCCTAGTCGGCCTGGGCTTCAGCCAGGACGACATGCTTCGCCCGATGGCCGAGTTCTCTGGCGGCTGGCGGATGCGCGTCGCCTTGGCCGCCGCCCTGTTCGCCGAGCCGGACATGCTGCTGCTGGACGAACCGACCAACTACCTCGACCTGGAAGGCGCCCTGTGGCTCGAGCAGCGGCTGAAGCGCTATCCCCACACGGCCCTGATCATCAGCCACGACCGCGAGCTGCTGAACGGCGTCTGCACCCACATCCTGCAGCTGTCGAACCGCAAGCTGGACCTCTACACCGGCAACTACGACACCTTCGAAAAGACGCGGGCCGAGAAACTGCGCCTGATGGAGGCCAACAAGTCCAAGCAGGACGCCGAGCGCGCCCACCTGCAGAAGTTCATCGACCGCTTCAAGGCCAAGGCGTCGAAGGCGACGCAGGCCCAGTCGCGCGTCAAGCGGCTGGAGAAGATGCAGCGCATCGAACTGCCGCCCGAAGAGCGCGTCGCCCCCTTCACCCTGCCCTCGCCCGAACGCCCCCTGCCCCCGCCGCTGATCCGGCTGGAAAAGGCCAACGTCGGTTATGAGCCGGGCAAGCCGATCCTGAAGAACCTGAACCTGCGGATGGACCTGGACGACCGCATCGGTCTGCTGGGGGTCAACGGCGCGGGCAAGTCGACCTTCGCCAAACTGATCGCCAAGGCCCTGACCATCGAGACGGGCGAGTTCCACCGCGACGGCAAGATGCGCGTGGGCTGGTTCCACCAGCACCAGATCGAGGCGATGGACCCGACCGACACGCCGCTGGAGATCATCCGCCGCGCCATGCCGGACGCCTCGGAAAGCAGCCGCCGCAGCCGTCTGGCCCAGTTCGGCCTGCCCTTCGAGAAGCAGGAGACCACCGTCGGCTCCCTGTCGGGCGGCGAGCGTGCGCGCCTGCTGCTGAACCTGGTGGCGATGGATGCGCCGCACATCCTGATCCTGGACGAACCGACCAACCACCTGGACATCGACAGCCGCCGGGCCCTGCTGGACGCGCTGAACGAATATACCGGCGCGGTCATCCTGATCACCCACGACCGCTCGCTGATGGAACTGGTCGCGGACCGCCTGTGGCTGGCCGCCGACGGCACGGTGAAGCCGTTCGACGGCGACATGGACGACTATCAGAAGTTCGTCCTGGACCGCGCCAAGCAGGCCGGCATGAAGCCGAGCCAGGTCAAGCACGAGGAAGCCGTGGCCGAGGCCCCCGCGCCCTCCGCCGCGCCCAAGGCCGACAAGAAGAAGGGCCCCTCGCCTTCGACCCTTCGCCATGCGGTGAAGAAGGCCGAGGACCGAATGGCCCAGCTGACCGCCGATCTGGCGCGTCTGGACGACGATTTGGCCAACGCCGCCGTCAGTGACCCCAAGAAGCTGGAAGGCCTGACCCGCGCCCGCGCCAAGGCCCAGGCCGATCTGGATCAGGCCGAGGCCGACTGGATCGCCGCCGAGGAAGCCCTGGCCGAGGTGTCGTGATGAGCAAGGCGCCGCCGCCCCTGCTGTCCAAAGACGAGATGCAGGAGGCGGCCGCCCGCCTGCAGGCCTACCTCCGTGACGAGATGGAGGTCGAGGTCGGCCGCCTGCCCGCCGAAATGCTGGTCGAATTCATTGGCCGGGACATCGGCCGCCTGTTCTACAACCGGGGCCTGCGCGACGCCGAAACCGTGGTGCGCCAGAAGGTCGAGGACGTCGCCGACGCCCTCTACGGCCTGGAACGATAAGTCCCGCCCCCCTGATCCCGATCAGCCGCAGCTGACGCGCGTCACGATGTCCGTCTTGTCGTCGTAGGTGAAGGTCACGCGGTTGTCGCGATAGTCCATCGTCGCCGCGCAGCTGCTGCACAGTACGCGGAAGATGCGGCCTTCCGGTGCAGCCGGAATGGTCGAGCGATTGCGGCCGACATACTCCTGATAGTCGCTGGCCTTGCAGGCCACGGGCGTCGCCTCGCCGCCGGGCGCGGTCGTCGTCCCGCCCCCTTGCGTCGGCGCACAGGCCGCCAGGACCAGGAAGCCTGCGGCGGCGCTCAGCGTCAGAAATGACTTCATAACGTCGTCCCTCATGATCATCCGCAGCGGACCTGTTCGATCAGGCCTGTGCGCTGGTTGTAGAAGATGTTGAGCCGATAGGGCGAATAGTCCTCGGTGATCGGGCAGGTCGTGCAGGCGACCCGACGGTTCACCACATCCACCGGAACGGGGATTTCAGTCCGAGGTTTCCCAATCAGCCACTGAAACTCATCCGCCTTGCACATGGCGACGCCCGAAGCGTTGCGGATGCCCGGCTCGGAGAGATAGGGGCGCTCGGTCGGCGATGCGGGCGCGGCCGGCGTGACCGGCGGATAGTTCGAATGGGCCGCCGTCCGCGTCGTAGTCGTGGCGTTTGGGGGCGGCGCAGCGCAGGCCGCGACAGCCAGCGCGCCAAGCGTCAGGATCAGGCCGCCTTTTCCCAGCGCCCTTCGTCCGACTGTTTCCAATAGGCCAGGTCGGCGCCGTCCGCCTTCAGCGTCCGCCAGCGCCCGCGCGCATGGTTCAGCGCCTGCTCGTCCCGACCGTCGAAGATGATGAAGCAACGTGCGAACTCCTGCGTGGCCCCAAGCTCTGAATCATCGACGATGAACAGGGCCTGAGCGCCATTCAGATTTTCGCCCGATTCGGACAGAAGCACAGGCTGGCGCGCGGCGTGGTCGCCATCGGCCCGTCCGTGAGGCAGGAAGCTGTCGTCGCGATAGGTCCACAACAGCTCGTCGATATCGTCGAGCCGATGCGAGGTCGCCCCCCGGATCAGGGCGCGCCAGCCCCGCTGAAGCGTGCGCTCCAGCAGGGTCGGCAGCACCTGTTCCAGCGTGGACCGCTCCAGGTGGTAGAACCAGATTTCCGGCTTGGCGTCAGACACCCGGCCCTACCCTCCTGAACAGAACTTAGCCTTCGTAGTGATCGGCGACCATGCGGTCGAGCAGACGCACGCCATAGCCGACCGCGCCGTCCGGCACGGTCGGGTTCTTGGAGTCCTTCACCCAGGCGGTCGAGGCGATGTCGATGTGCGCCCACGGCACGCCGTTGGTGAAGCGTTGCAGGAACAGGGCGGCGGTGATAGAGCCGCCGGCGCGGCCGTTGCCCATGTTCTTCACATCGGCGATCGGGCTGTCGATGTGGCGGTCGTATTCGGCCGGGATCGGCATGCGCCACGACTTCTCGCCCACCTTCGGACCAGCGTCGGCGATGTTGGCCGCCAGTTCGTCGCTGTTGGTGAAGACGCCCGCATATTCCAGGCCCAGCGAGATGATGATGGCGCCCGTCAGAGTGGCCAGGTCGATCATGAACTTCGGCTTGAAGCGGTCCTGCGTGTACCAGAGGGCGTCGGCCAGAACGAGGCGGCCCTCGGCGTCGGTGTTCAGCACTTCGATGGTCTGGCCCGACATGGAGGTGACGACGTCGCCAGGACGCTGGGCATTTCCGTCCGGCATGTTCTCGACCAGGCCCAGGACGCCGACGGCGTTCACCTTGGCCTTGCGGCCCGCCAGGGCGTGCATCAAGCCGGCCACGGCGGCGGCGCCGCCCATGTCCCACTTCATCTCTTCCATGCCCTCGGCGGGCTTCAGGCTGATGCCGCCGGTGTCGAAGCAGACGCCCTTGCCGACGAAGGCGATGGGGGCCTCGCCCTCCTTGCCGCCGTTCCACTGGATGACGGCCAGCTGGCTTTCACGCACGGAGCCCATGCCGACGCCGAGCAGCGAGCCCATGCCCAGCTTCTCCATCTCGGCCTCGCCCAGGATCTCGACCTTGGCGCCCAGGGCCTCCAGCTCCTTCACGCGGCGCGCGAACTCGACCGGGTGCAGGATGTTGGCGGGCTCCGACACCAGATCGCGCGCGAACAGCACGGCGTCGGCCACGGCCGACAGCGGGCCGAAGGCGGCCTCGGCGGCCTTCACGTCCGAGGTCACGACGCGCACCGTCGTCACCGACGGAATCTTGTCGGCCTTCTGCTTGGTCAGATATTTGGCGAAGCGATAGGCGGCCAGGCGAACGGCGAAACCGGCGCGGGCGGCGAGCTCCGGCGACAGGTGCGACGCCTCGATGGTCAGGACTTCGGCGCCCGACATCTTGGTCGCCTGATAGGCGGCGGCGGCGGCCGTTTCGACCGCCAGATCGGCCTGCTTGTCCGCGGCGCCCGCGCCGACCAGCAGCACGGCGTTCGCATCGATCCCAGCGGGAGCCGCGACGTTCAGGCTGCTGTTGGCGGCGCCGTTGAAACGGCTGTTCTTCATCGCCTTGGTCAGGGCGCCCGAGGCCGCCTGATCCAGCGCCGAACCGGCGCCGGCGAGGGCTCGTCCTTCATGCACCAGCACGGCGAGAATTTCTGCGGCGCCGGGCGAAGCGACGAATTCGATTTTCATGAAACTGACTCCAGACCGGAAGAACCTGTCCCGATCACGCTTGAATTTGCCATGGTCGCGGCGACGGTTTCGTCGGGGCGGCCGGATGTGTATTACATGGCTCGCATCGCCCCGGGCTGCAACACGTTCGCAGCCGATTATACGACCTTTCCGGCCTTATGACCCTGATCCAGAGGTATCTTTTCCGCCAGATCGGCCTGCCCGTCGTGGCGGCGGTCGCGGCGCTGGCCGGCATCGGCCTGCTGAGCCAGAGCCTGGATCAGCTGGAAGTCATAGTCGAGCGCGGACAGAGCGTCTGGGTCATGGTCAAGCTGACCCTGCTGGCCCTGCCGCAGTTGATCGCCGTCATCCTGCCCATCGGCCTGTTCGTCGGCGCCCTGATCGCCCTGACGCGGTTGCAGCGCGAGCAGGAGCTGACCGCCGCCTACGCCGCCGGGGTCAGCCGCTGGGCCCTGATCCGGCCGGCCCTGCAGATCGCCCTGATCGTCACCGTCATCGCCCTTCTGGTGAACGTCTTTGTCCAGCCGTGGGCCCAGCGCGAAGGGCGTCGTCAGGCCTTCGCCATCCGCACCGACCTGGCCGCCCTGCTGGTCGAGGAAGGGCAGTTCGTCCAGGGGCCCGACGGCCTGACCGTCTACGTCCAGCAGATCGAGCAGAACGGGCTGATGAAGAACCTCTTCGTCTACCTGGACAACGGCAAGACGGTCACCACCTGGGACGCCGAAACCGCCCGATTCGGTCGCGTCGACGGCCTGCCGGTGCTGACCATGCAGAACGGGTCGATGCAGCGCTATTCCTCGCGCGAGGTGTTGAACCAGCTGTCGTTCGACCAGCAGGTGTTCGACCTGTCGCCCTACGCCAAGACCACCGAGCGCATCCGCTTCAAGCCCTCGGACCTGTGGCTGACCGACCTGTTCGACCCTACGCCCGCCCTGCTTGAGAGCGCTGGAACGCGCGGCGAGCTGGCGGCCGAGGGCCATTCGCGCCTCGCTTCGCCCTTCTACGCCCTGGCGGCGATGGCCTTTGCCTTGGCGGCCATTCTGGGCGGCGCCTTCAGCCGGACAGGCTACACCGGGCGCATCGCCAAGGCGGCGGGCGCCTTCCTGCTGCTGCGCGTCATCGGCTACGGCCTGGTCGCGGCCAGCGCCTGGAACGGCACCCTGAACATCCTGCAATATGTCGTGCCGCTGGCCGCCACGGCCCTGGCCCTGCGCGTCCTGTTCCGCGCGCTCAAGCCGCGCCGTCGCCGCGCCGGATCGCCGCTGGCCCGGGTGAAGGCGAAGCTCGCATGAAATTCCGTCTCGGCCGCATCGAACGCTATGTCCTGATCCAGCAGATGAAGTCGCTGGGCGTAGCCTTCGCCGTCATCGCCGCCCTGGTCATGCTGATCGACTTCGTCGAGGTCTCGCGCGGGCTGAACTCTTCAGGCGAGCTGTCCAGCGCGCGGATTTTCGGCCTGGTGCTGGTCAAGTCGCCCTCGGTCATCCTCCAGCTCCTGCCCTTCGTCTTCCTGTTCGGGACCCTGGGCGCCTTTGTCAGCCTGAACCGGCGCAGCGAGCTGATCGCCATGCGGGCGGCGGGCGTGTCGGCCTGGCGCTTCGTCCTGCCCGCGGCGGGCGCCGCCGTGCTGCTGGGCGCCCTGACCGTCACCGTTCTGGGCCCTATGGCCGCCGCAGGCGACGGGGTCTGGCAGCGCGAGCGCGGCCGCATCTCCGGCTCGACGCCCGGCGGCGACTCGCGCGAATCTGTCTGGCTGCGCGAAGGCGACGAGAACCGCCAGATGATCATTCGCGGCGGCCGGCAAGACCCGGCCACCGGCCGCCTGCTGGACGCGACCTTCTTCATCTACACCACCACCTCCGGCGGCCATCGCGTCTTCACCGAGCGGGTCGATGCGGCCACGGCCACCCTGAACGCCGGGCGCTGGCGCCTGACCGACGCCTCGGGCGCGCAGACGGGCCAGCGCGCGGTCCGCTACGCCACCCTGGATCTGCCGTCCAACCTGGCCGACAAGGAAGCCTTCCAGCGCTTCGCCCGGCCCCAGTCCACGCCCTTCTGGTCCCTGCCCAACCAGATTCGCCGCATTGAAGACGCCGGCTTCGCCTCCACCGCCTATCGCTTGCGGTTGCAGCAGCTGCTGGCCACGCCGCTGGTCTTCGGCGCCATGTCGATCCTGGCGGCGGCCTTCTCGCTGCGGCTGATGCGTCTGGGCGATCTGGCGCGGATGACGGTGGCGGCCGTGGTGCTGGGCTTCGCCTTCTTCTTCCTGAATCAGTTCTCCTCGGCCATGGGTTCGGCTGAGGTCGTGCCGCCGGTCATCGCCGCCTGGCTGCCGCCCATATTGACGGCTCTCGCCGCCTTTACCTTGCTGTTCTATACCGAAGACGGCTAATCGGGCGGTTTCCGCCCGGCCGGTAATGAGTGGACTCCGCATGACCCATCGCCGCCTCCCCCGTATGGGAGCCCTGCGCCTTCGGCTGTTGACCGGCGCGGCGTTGGTCATAGGCGCGCCCCTCTCATCGCTGGCGTTCGCCTCGGCCGCACAGGCCCAGACGGCGCCCGTCCCCGTTCAGGCCCCGGCGCAGACCGCGCCCCAGACCACGACCGAGGCCGCCCCCGGCGCCGACGGCCTGACGCCCGACGCCGTCTTCGTGGACGCCGATTCCGCTCAGCGTCAGGGCGACGTCATCTCGGCCCAGGGCTCGGCCGAGGATCGGGTCATGGCCCGCTTTCAGGACCACAGCCTGCGCGCTCAGGACCTCACCTATGACCTCCAGAACCGCGTGGCCACGGCCTCGGGCGACGCCGAACTGACGGCGCCGGACGGTTCGGTCGTCCACGCCCAACGGATCGAACTGGATTCCGACCTCAAGGCGGGCGTCGCCGTCGACCTGGCCACGCGCCTATCCAACGGCTCCAGCCTGATGGCCGCCACCGCCGTGCGCCGCTCCGAGACGGTTAGCGAGCTGAACAACGTCATCTTCACCCCCTGCCCGATCTGCACCGTGGACGGCGCGGCCAAGACGCCCAGCGTCTCCATCCAGGCGTCCAAGGCGGTGCAGAACGAAGAGCTGCGCGCAATCCTGTATCGCGACGTGGTGTTCCGGCTGGGCGGGGTGCCCATCTTCTATCTGCCGGTCTTCTCGCATCCTGATCCGACCGTGGATCGCGCGTCGGGTTTCCTGGTGCCGTGGGGCGACTATCAGGCGGGACGCGGGGTCTCGCTGGAGATTCCCTATCTGCACGTCATCTCGCCCTCTGAAGACGTGCTGGTCAGCCCCCAGTTCAACACCAAGGTCGCCCCGCTGCTGAACCTGCAGTGGCGCAAGCGATTCACCGACGGGATGATCGTCGCGCGCGGCGGCGCCACCTACGGCCGCAGCTTCGGCGACTTCGACCTGGACGGCGACGGCCAGGCGGAAAGCAACGTCCGTTTCGGCGACACGACGACGCGCAGCTATCTGCTGGCTCACGGCAAATTCGATCCCGACGGCCCGTGGCGCTGGGGCTTCACCGCCGAGCGGGTTTCGGACAAGACCCTGTTCGACCGCTACGACATCCGCGACGCCTATCAGGACAACGGCCTCTACTACGGCGACAGCCGCCGCCTGATCAGCCAGATCTACGCCGAGCGCCAGACCGAGCGGTCCTATCTGTCGGTCGCGGCCTTCACCTTACAGAGCCTGCGGGTGGCCGAGTTCAACCCGATCACCCCGGCCCTGAACGTCTTTGAAGACGACAACACCCTGCCGCTGGTCGCGCCGCTGATCGAGGCGCGGTGGGAGCCTGAAGGCCCCGTGCTGGGCGGTCGCCTGCGCCTGCGCGGCTCGGCCGTGGCGCTGACGCGCGACGCTTATGTCGGCTTCCCGACCCTGGCGCCCGAACTGATTCCCGACGGGCCGACCGACGGCCTGCCCGGCGTCGACAGCCGCCGCGTTACCGGCCAGGCCGAGTGGCGCCGGGTGCTGACCTCGCCCATCGGCGTGCGGTGGGAGCCTTTCGTGGACCTGCGCGCCGACGTCTATTCGGTCGATGATCTGCCGCCCGCCCTCGGCGTCGAGGACAAGACCCATTTCCGCGCGCGGACCAGCGCCGGGGTCGATGTCAGCTATCCGCTGTATCGCCGCCTCAGCGCCTCGTCCGACCTGATCCTTGAGCCGATGGCCCAGCTGTCGATTTCCAACAAGGCCGACCTGGACCCGCGCATCCCGAACGAAGACAGCCAGATCACGGAGCTGGACCACCTGTCCCTGTTCCGCATGGACCGGTTCCCCGGCTACGACCTGCTGGAGGGCGGCCTGCGCTTCACGGCGGGCGCCCGCGCCACCTTGCGCTGGGACGAGGTGCGCTCGGCCAGCCTGTTCATCGGCCGCAGCATGCGCGCCGACGACCAGGACGAATATCTGACACCGATCCCGGACGATCCGGCCCGCCTCTATGACCCGTCGGGTCTAGCCAGCCGGACCTCGGACTGGGTGGTTCAAGGGACGTTCAATCCGTCGGACCGGATGCGCGGCTGGTTCCACGCCACCGTCGACGGCAATGGCGAGATTCGCCGCGCCGAAGCGACGGTCGACGGCCGCTGGGGTCGCCGCAACCTGGCCAGCGTCAGCTACATCGTCGACCGCTCCAATCCGCTGGACGGACCCGAGAACCGCAACTACGAATTCGTCCAGCTGTCGGCCAACCAGTTCGTCTATGGCAACTGGGGCGTGGCGGTGACCGGCATCGCCGATCTGGAGCGCGACATCATCACCCGCTCGGAGGTCGGCCTGTTGTTTGACGACGACTGTTTCCGCATCGAGCTGGGCTGGCGTCGCGACAACACCCGCGTGCGCCCCACCGGCCCGGCCGAGGGCGTCTATATCCGTCTTAACCTCGCCACTTTTGGAGGTTCAGGCTATGATCGCGGCAATATGCGGTAGGCATGGCGTGGATTGCGGCTCACGGGGACGTGCGCCCTGGCGCGGCGGCGCGGACAGCGTCGCTTACCGGATTGGGCCGGATTGGGACCGCTTTAGGGAATCAGGACTGACGATGCGTTTGAAGCGTTACTCTACGGGAGCCGCCCTGGCCGCCCTCATGGTCGTGGCGGCCGTGGAGCCTTCATGGGCCCAGACGGCGCCGGCGGCTCAGGCTCAGGCTCAGCCCGCCGCCCCGCCCGCAGCCGGCGCCCTGAATCCGGCGGCGGAAGAAGCGCCTCAGCGCGCGACGCCGGCGCCTCAGTTCCGCATGGCCGACGGCATCATCGCTACGGTCAACGACCGCATCATCACGGGCTTCGACCTGCGCCAGAGGATGCTGGTCGTCATGGCCATGTCCCAGTTGCAGCCGACCGAAGAAAACATCGCCGCCATCCAGCAGCAGGCGCTCAACGACCTGATCGAACAGCATCTCCAGGCGCAGGAAATCGCCAAGTTCGACCAGTTGAAGATCACCGACGACGAGGTTGATCGCGAAATCGCCGACATGGCCCGCCAGGCCGGCGCCAGCCCCGAATCCTTCCTCGCCTTCCTGCAACAGGGCGGCATCGCCCTTCCCGCCTTCCGCGAACAGATCCGGACCGAGGTGGGCTGGCGCGAACTGGTCGGCGGCCGTTTCCGCGACCGCGCCCGCGTCAGCAAGAGCCAGGTCGACCAGGCCGTGCGCCAGCTGACGGAATCAGCCACCAAGCCCCAGTATCTGGTCGGGGAGATTTACCTCGAAGCGGCCCGCGTCGGCGGGATGCAGGAAGCCATGAACGGCGCGCGCCAGTTGGTGCAGCAGATGATCCAGGGCGCCCCCTTCATGGCCGTGGCGCGCCAGTTCTCGGCCGCTCCTTCAGCCGCGCGCGGCGGCGACGCCGGGTGGATCGTCAAGGGCGCCGCCCAGCCCGCCCTGGAAACGGTCATGGAGACCCTGGAAGTCGGTCAGCTGTCCAACCCGATCCCCGTCGATGGCGGCGTCTACATCCTGTACATGCGCGACAAGCGCTCGGGCGCCTCGACCAGCATGGTCAAGATGAAGCAGGTCATGATCGAACTGCCCGAGACCGCCGACGAGGCTCAGGTCGCCGCCGCGACCCAGCGTCTCGAGGCCCTGCGCGGCCAACTGACGTGCGACAATATCCTGACCCGCGCTCGCTCTGAGACGGGCCTGCTCGGCGCCGACCTGGGCGAAAGCGACGTCGACGATTTGGCGCCGCAGTTCCAGCAGGTCGCCCGCTCGGCCGAGATCGGCTCGGTCAGCACGGCGGTGCGTACGCCTCTGGGCGTCCACCTGCTGGCTGTCTGCGACCGCCGCCTGGGCGGCCCCGAAGCCCCCTCGCCGCAACAGGTCGAAGCGCGTCTGCAGAATCAGAACTACGCCATGCTGGGCCGCCGCTATCTGCGCGACCTGCGTGAAGACGCCCTGATCGAAATCAAGCAATGACGATGCTCCGGCCGCTCATCGTCACGATGGGCGACCCCGCCGGGGTCGGGCCGGAGATCATCGCCCGCGCCTGGTCGGCGCTGTCGTCGCCGCCCGGCCCTGTGGCCCCGATCACGCCCTTCGTCGTGGTCGGCGACGCGCAGGTGCTGAAGGCCCAGGGCCAGCCGGTCGAGGCGGTGCTCAGCCCGTCGGACGCCGCGTCCGTCTTCGGCCGCGCCGTCCCTGTCCTGCACCATCCGGCGCCCGCGCCCGTGACGCCCGGCCAGCCCGAACCCGCCAACGCCGTCGCCGTGGCGGACTGGATCGAGCGCGGCGTCGATCTGGTGCTGTCGGGAGAAGGCTCCGGCCTGGTGACGGCGCCCATCGCCAAGGCGCCCATGTACGCCTCCGGCTTCCGCTTTCCGGGCCACACCGAGTTCATCGCCGAACTGACCGCCGACGTTCCGTTCAGCGGCACGCGCGGCCCGGTGATGATGCTGACGGCGAAAGACCTGCGCGCCTGCCTCGTCACCATCCATGTGCCGATCGACCAGCTGCCCGAGCTGGTGACCGGCGAGCGCGTCGCCCGGGTCGCCCGCGTCGTCCACGAATCGATGAAGCGCGATTTCGGCATCGCCGCCCCGCGTCTGGCCATGGCCGCCCTCAACCCCCACGCGGGCGAAGGCGGCGCCATAGGCCTGCAGGAGGCGACTGTGCTGCGCCCCGCCGCCGAGGCCCTGCGCGCCGAGGGTCTGAACATCACCGATCCCCTGCCCGCCGACACCCTGTTTCACGAAGAGGCGCGGGCGCGCTACGACGCCGTGGTCTGCCTCTATCACGATCAGGCGCTGATCCCGGTTAAGACGCTGGACTTCTGGGGCGGAGTGAACGCCACCCTGGGCCTGCCCATCGTCCGCACCTCGCCCGACCACGGCACCGGCTTCGACATCGCCGGCAAGGGCGTGGCTCGCGCCGACAGCTTCATCGCCGCCGTCCGCCTGGCTTCGGAGATGGCGTCCGCCCGCGCCAGCCGATAGCCTTCTCCCCTGGGGGGAGAAGGTGGGCGCCGAAGGCGCTCGGATGAGGGGGCGGTCAACCATGTGGCAAACGCCAGACCGGACGAAGCGCGCCCGTCGGCAACGCCGAACCCTCACCCATGCCGAGGAAATTTTTTTGGCGTCTTGTCCGCGACCGTCGCTTCGATAATCTCAAGTTTCGCCGCCAGACGCCCGTCGCCGGCGCGATCTGCGACTTCGCCTGCACGGAAATTCGACTCGTCGTAGAACTGGACGGCGGCGTCCATAAGCTTCATGAGGCGCAGGATGTGGAACGTGACGCCAGACTGGAGCAGGCGGGATTCATGGTGCTGAGATCGGGCAACGAGGCCTTCCTGTCCGACCCTAACGTCCTGTTGGGCGCGATCCGCCTTCGGGCCGACCAGATGCGGACCCAGCCCCCTCATCCGTCTCGCTCCGCGAGCCACCTTCTCCCCCGAGGGGAGAAGGGCGAATGACCTTGCCCTCCCTGCGTGAAACGCTCGACGCCCACGGCCTGTCGGCCAAGAAGAGCTTCGGCCAGCACTTCCTGCTGGACCTCAACGTCACGCGCAAGATCGTCCGCTACGCCGGACCGTTCGACGGCCGCGCCGTCATCGAGGTCGGCCCCGGCCCTGGCGGCCTGACCCGCGCCCTGCTGGAAAGCGACGCGGGCAAGGTGGTGCTGGTCGAGAAGGACCCTCGCTTCATCCCCCTGCTGTCCGAACTGGACGACGGCTCGGGCCGCCTGACCATCGTCGAGGCCGACGCGCTGAAGGTGAAGGAAGCCGAACTGGTCGAGGGGCCGGCGCATCTGGTCTCCAACCTGCCTTACAACGTCGGCACCCCGCTGCTGATCAAATGGCTGACGGGGCCGTGGACGCCGTGCGCCCTCACCCTGATGTTCCAGAAGGAAGTCGCCGAGCGCGTGGTGGCCCAGCCCGGCGAGGACGCCTATGGCCGTCTGGCCGTCATCACCCAGGCCGTGGCCGAGGCGCGCATCGTCATGCACCTGCCCGCCGCCGCCTTCACCCCGCCGCCCAAGGTGGCCTCGGCCGTGGTGCATCTGATACCCTTGGCCGAGCGCCCCGCCCCCGACCGCCTGAAGCGGCTGGAACGGGTCACGGCGGCCGCCTTTGGCCAGCGTCGCAAGATGCTGCGCTCCAGCCTGAAACAACTCGGCGGCGCCGCCCTGTGCGAAGCCGCTGGAATCGAACCCGACGCCCGCGCCGAGACCATCGACGTGGCGGGCTTCCTCAGATTGGCCGACGCTTTGACATGACAGTAGAAATCCAACCCTTCCGCGCCATCGCCATCAGCCGCATCGCCCATGAGATGAAGGCGCAGGGCCAGTCGGTCATCCACATGGAGTTCGGCCAGCCCTCGACCGGGGCGCCTGCGCCCGCCCTGGCCGAAGCGCACCGCGTGATCGACGCCGAAGCGGGCGGCTATTGGGAAAGCCCCCTGCTGCGCGCCCGCGTGGCCAAGCTGTACAAGGATCGCTACGGCGTCGAGATCGATCCCGAGCGCGTCATCATGACGGCCGGCGCCTCGCCCGCCCTGGTGGTGGCGCTGAACATGCGCTTCGCCCCCGGCGACCGCGTCGCCATCGCCCGCCCCGGCTATGTCGCTTATCGCAATACGATGAAGGCCCTGCACATCATCCCGCAGGAGATCGACTGCGGCGCCGACGTGCGCTTCCAGCTGACGGCCAAGGCCCTGCGCGACCTGGACCCGGCGCCCCAGGGCGTCATCATCGCCAGCCCCGCCAACCCGACCGGCACCGTCATCGCCGAGGACGAGCTGAAGGCCATCGTCGAGGTCTGCCGCGAGCGCAACATCAGCATCATCTCGGACGAGATCTATCACGGCATCACCTACGGCCACGACACGCCCTGCATGCTGCAGTTCGACGACAAGGCCATGATCGTGAACAGCTTCTCCAAATACTGGAGCATGGCGGGCTGGCGCCTGGGATGGCTGATCCTGCCGGAAGAAGAGGTCCAGCAGGCCCGCGCGCGCATGGGCAACATGTTCCTGACGCCGCCGACGCTCAGCCAGTTCGCAGGGCTCGCCGCCATGGACTGCGAAGACGAGCTGGAAGCCAATATCGACGTCTATCGCGCCAACCGCGAGCTGATGCTCGAAGCCCTGCCCGCCATGGGCCTGCGCTCGATCGCGCCGCCCGACGGCGCCTTCTACATCTATGCGGACATCGGCCACCTGACCAACGACAGCATGGCCTTCTGCGAGAAGCTGGTTCGCGAAACCGGCGTGGCCACGGCGCCGGGCGTCGACTTCGACCCGGTCAACGGCCACCGCTTCATCCGCTTCAGCTTCGCCGTCTCCACGCCCGAGATCGAGGACGCGCTCAGCCGCCTGAAGCCCTTCTTCGCCGCCCGCACCGAAGAGGCGCAGGAACAGCACACAGCGTAAGGACGTTCGACAAGCCCCGGACCCTTCGGAGCTTTCATGTCGAAATTGCGCCTCGCCGCCTCTGCCCTGCCCTTCATCGCGGCCGCCCTGGCGGCCTGCGGCTCCCCGGCTGAAACGCCCAAGCCGCAGCAGCCGCCGGCGTCGGCCCAACCCCCGGCGCCCGCCGCCCTGACCCGCGACGCCGTCGAGAGCGCCGTGTTCGAGGCCGCCCCCGCTCCCGTCGAGGGCCAGCCCGCCCGTCCCGACGCGGCGACGGCGCGCGCGCAGATCCTGCTGGACCGCGCCAACTTCTCGCCAGGCGTGATAGACGGTCTGGGCGGCGACAACACCCGCCAGGCCATCGCCGCCTTCGAGAAAGCCGCCGGCCTGCCGCAGGACGGGGTGCTGGACGCCGAGGTCTTTCGCCGCCTGACGGCAGGCGACGACGGCCGCGTCCTGACCGACTACACCATCACCGCCGCTGATCTCAGCGGTTCCTTCATCGGACAGGTTCCGGCGAATCTGGCCGACATGGCTAAGCTGAAGACCGTCGGCTACGCGACGCCGCTGGAGATGCTGGCCGAGAAGTTCCACATGACCGAGGGCCTGCTGCAGGCGCTCAACCCCGGCGTCGACTTCGCCAAAGCGGGTCAGACCATCGTCGTGGCCGCTGTCGCCCAGACCGATCTGGCGGCCGAGGTGGCCCATATCGTCGTGGACAAGGCCGAGCGCTCGGTGCGGGTCTATGACGCGGCGGACAAGCTGCTGGCCTTCTATCCCGCCACCGTCGGCAGTTCGGCGCGCCCGGCGCCCTCGGGCGAAGTGACGGTCGTCGGCGTCGCGCCCGAGCCGAACTACACCTACGACCCCGACCGGGTCAGCTATGACCGGGGCGACCGCAAGGTCATCGTGCCGCCGGGGCCGAACAATCCGGTGGGATCGGTGTGGATCGACCTGTCGCGCGACACCTATGGCATCCACGGCACGCCAGACCCGTCCAAGGTCGGCAAGACCTTCTCCAGCGGCTGCGTGCGCCTGACCAACTGGGACGCCGAGCAACTGGCCTCAAAGGTCAAGCCGGGCGTGCGCGTGACCTTCCGCTAGGCGCCGTAAAGCTCCGCCGCCGTCCGCCCCGGCACGTTCAGTTGCGTCAGCGGCAGCGGCGGCGGGTCCAGCCTCACCCCCAGCGTCTGATAGGTCGCCGCGCTGGAGAAGCCGTAGGGCTCGGCGTCCGCATTGCTGAAGGCGTAGTAGACGGCGCTGACCCGCGTCATCACTGCCGCCGCCAGGCACATCGGGCAAGGGTGGCCGCTGGCGTAGAGGACCGCGCCCGACAGGTCCACGCCGCCCAGCGCCGGTCCCGCCTGACGCAGGGCCTCCATTTCGGCGTGTGAGCTGGGATCGTTCGTCGCCAGCATCCGGTTGACGCCGCTGGCGACCAGCGCCCCGTCCTTGACCAGCACCGCGCCGAACGGCCGCCCGCCCGCCCGGACGTTCTCCAGCGCCAGATCGACGGCCTGGGCCAGCCAGCGGCGGTGTTCGGCCTCGTTCATGGGCGTCAGACCACTTCCTTCAACAGGGCCGCCTTATAGCCGTCGACCCACAGGTTGCGGCGCCGGCAGCTGCGCTCGGCGTGGTAGATGTGGGCCAGCTCGGCGTAGGATCGGTCGAAGTCCTCATTGACCAGCACATAGTCGAACTCGTCGCAGTGCTCGATCTCGCCCTTGGCGTTGGCGACGCGGCGCTCGATCACGTCCTCGGCGTCCTGAGAACGCGTCACCAGGCGGCGGCGCAGTTCCTCAAGGCTGGGCGGCAGGATGAAGACCCGCACGGCGTCGCCGGGGCATTTGGCGGCCACGTCGCGGGCGCCCTGCCAGTCGATGTCGAACAGGACGTCGCGGCCCTCGGCCAGCGCGCGCTCGACCGGGGCGCTGGGGCTGCCGTAGCGGTTGCCGTGCACATCGGCCCATTCCAGGAAGGCGTCGGCGTCGATCAGACGCTGGAATTCCTCGGCGGAGACGAAGTTGTAGTCGCGCCCGTCCACCTCGCCCGGACGGATGTCGCGGGTCGTCATGGAGACCGACAGTTCCAGCCCCTTGTGGTCAGCCATCAGGCGGCGGCACAGCGAGGTCTTTCCGGCCCCCGACGGGCTGGCCACGATCAACAGGACGCCACGGCGGGGAGTGCGGTTATTCGACATTCTGAACTTGTTCTCGAAGCTGTTCGATGACGGCCTTCAACTCCAGGCCGATTCCGGTGAGCGCGGTCGTAGCGGATTTCGAACAGAGGGTGTTCGCCTCACGCATGAATTCCTGCATCAGGAAGTCGAGTTTTCGACCGGCGGGGGGTTGCTGCAACAGTGCGCGGGCCGAGGCGACGTGGGCCGTCAGCCGGTCCAGCTCCTCGCGCACGTCGGCCTTGGTCGCCAATGCGGCCGCCTCAAGGAAGACCCGCTCGTCCAGACCGGGCGCATCGGGCGCCAGTTCGCTGATCCGGCGGGTGAAGCGGTCGCGGATGGCCTCGACCTGGGCCGACGCCTCAAGCTCGGCGCGCGCGACCAGGGCCTCGATGGTTCCGACGAAGTCGTGGATCACCGGCGTTAGTTGCTCGCCCTCGCGCTGGCGCGACGCTTTCAGCGCATCCAGCGCCTGCTCGACCGTGGCGGCCATGGCGCTTTCCAAGGCGGCGCGGCCTTCCGCGTCCTCATCCTCTTCGGCGACCTCGATGACGCCGCGCAGGGCCAGCAGGCCGTCAGCGGAGGGCGCAGTGGCCCCCTCCTGCGCCAACTGGTTGGCCAGCCGCAGATAGGTCGCCAGCACCGCCTCATTGACGCGCGGCGCGGGCTCGAACCCCTCGGCGCGCTTGGCCTGCAGGCCCAGCGTCACCTGGCCCCGGTTCAGGCGCGCCTGCGCCGCCGCCTTGGCCAGCCGCTCCAGATTGTCGAAGCCGCCGGGCCCGCGAAAGCGCGTCTCCAACGTCCGCCCGTTGACCGAACGCGCCTCGACCGTCCAGGTCCAGCCGTCCAGCCCGCCGTCGGCCCGGCCGAAGCCGGTCATGCCGCAGATATGACTTCCGCTCATCGCCCGGCCTCCGTCGGCACGCGAATGACCTTGGCGCCGGGCGGGATGGCGATGGCCGGGACGGCCTCATCCGTCATCGGCGCGGGCGAGGTTTCCGGCGCGCCTTGGCCCGGCGCCAGGCCGGCCTTGCGGCGCTCGATCTCGCGCCAGCGGGCCACGTTCAGCAGGTGCTCCTGATAGGTGCGGGCGAAGACGTGTCCGCCCGTGCCGTCAGCGACGAAGAAGATGTATTCCGAACGCGGCGGGTTCAGCACGGCCTTCAGCGCCTCTTCGCCCGGATTGGCGATCGGCGTCGGCGGCAGGCCGTCGATCAGATAGGTGTTCCACGGCGTCGGCTTGCGCAGCTCCGACAGCAGGATGCCGCGCCCCAGCGGCCGCCCCTTGGTCACGCCGTAAACGATGGTCGGGTCGCTCTCCAGCCGCATCCCCAGCCGCAGCCGGTTGGTGAAGACGGCCGCCACCTGGGGCCGTTCGGAGGCGATGCCCGTCTCCTTCTCGACGATGGAGGCCAGAATGACCGCCTCTTCGGGCGTCGTCACCACCGTGGCGGGCGAGCGGGCGGCCCACAGGGTCTCCAGCTTGGTCTTGGCGGCGCGCTGCATGCGGGCGACGACGGCGGCGCGGGTTTCGCCGCGCGTGACTTCATAGGTCTCGGGCCACAGGCTGCCCTCGGGCGGAACCTCGACCTCGCCGGTCAGGACCGGCTGCTTCATCAGGATGTCGACCGCCTGGGCGCTAGACCAGCCTTCGGGCAGGGTCACGTAGTGGCGCACCGACTTGCCGTCGACCAGCAGGCCCACCACCGTCGCCAGAGAGGCGCCCGACGGCACCTCATATTCGCCCGCGCGGATCTTGCGGTCGGCGCCGGTCAGGCTGATCGCCGCACGAAACAGGTCGGTCGAGCGGATCACCCCCGCCGATTTCAGATTGGCCGCAATGGCCGGAACGCCCGCCCCGGATGGCAGGGTGACGATGGTCGCCTCCCCTTGCGCCGCTCTCGGCCCCGGCCCCCAGTAGATGGCCCACAGCGCCACCAGCGCCGCGACCAGGAACAGGCCCAGCGTCCCGGCGGCGGTGATCAGGCCGACGCCCAATCCTGTCTTGGGGCCGGAACGACCGCCTCCGCCCCCGCTTCCCTTTTTCGGAACGCGCGACTTGGGAATGCGAACCTTGGGGGTGCGGCGGGACGGAGCCTTGGCCAAGTCAGTCGACCTTCTTGAAGATCACAGAGGCGTTGGTGCCGCCGAAGCCGAAGCTGTTGGACATGGCGACATCGATCTTCATGGCCTTGCCCTTGTGCGGGACCAGGTCGATCGGCGTCTCCATCTCCGGATCGTCCAGGTTGATGGTCGGCGGCGCCATCTGATCGCGGATGGCCAGGACCGAGAAGATGCTCTCGATGGCCCCGGCGGCGCCCAGCAGGTGCCCCGTCATCGACTTGGTGGACGACACAGCCAGGTCCTTGGCGTGGTCGCCGACCAGCCGCTCGACGGCCTTCAGCTCGATCCAGTCGGCCATGGTCGAGGTGCCGTGGGCGTTGACGTAGTCCAGGTCGGACGGCTGCATCCCGGCCCGCTTCAGCGCCGCCTTCATGGCCCGCAAGCCGCCGTCGCCGTCTTCCGACGGGGCGGTGATGTGATAGGCGTCGCCGCTCATGCCGTAGCCGACGACCTCGGCGTAGATATTGGCGCCGCGCGCCTTGGCGTGTTCGTATTCTTCCAGAACCATGACGCCAGCCCCCTCGCCCATGACGAAGCCCGCATGGCCGCGGTCATAGGGGCGCGAGGCCTTCTCGGGCGTGTCGTTATAGGCGGTGCACAGGGCCTTGCAGGCCAGGAAGCCGGCGATGCCGATCGGCACGACCGAGCTCTCAGCGCCGCCCGCCACCATGACGTCCGCGTCGCCCAGGGCGATCATCCGGGCCGCGTCGCCGATGGCGTGGGCGCCGGTGGCGCAGGCGGTGACGACCGAGTGGTTCGGTCCCTTCAGGCCGTGGCGGATCGAAATCTGGCCCGAGGCCAGGTTGATCAGGGCCGAGGGGATGAAGAAGGGGCTGACGCGGCGGACGCCCTGTTCCTTCAGGATGATGGCCGTGTCGGCGATGGGACCCAGGCCGCCGATGCCCGAACCGACCATGACGCCGGTCGCTTCCTTGTCGTCTTCCGTTTCCGGCTTCCAGTTCGCATCGGCCAACGCCTCGTCGGCGGCGGCGATGGCGTACAGGATGAAGTCGTCGACGCGCTTGCGGTCCTTGGCGGACATCACCTGATCAGGATCAAAGACGCCGGGCTGGCCCGCCTCGCCGCCGCCGCGCCCGTCGACGCTGGGCACCTCGCCCGCGATGGTGCAGCCGTAGCCCTCGGTGTCGAAGGCGGTGATCGGACGGATGCCCGAGCGGCCTTCAAGAATGCCCTTCCAGACGTGCTCGACGCCCGTGCCCAGAGGCGTAACCAGGCCGAGGCCCGTGATGACGACGCGGCGCATGGTTCGCGCTCCTTCTTGGTCAGAATCGTAACCAGAAACACTAATGGCCGCCGGACGGTCCCGCTAGGGGTCCGTCACGGCGGCCATCAGCTGGTAAGTGCGACGAATCGCAGCCGGATCAGGCGGCCAGCTTCTCGTCGATGAACTTCACCGCGTCGCCGACGGTCTGGATGTGCTCAGCGGCGTCATCCGGGATTTCGACGTCGAATTCTTCTTCGAAGGCCATGACCAGTTCGACGTTGTCGAGCGAGTCAGCGCCCAGGTCGTCGATGAAGGAAGCCTTCTCGGTGACCTTGTCCGGATCGGCGTCCAGGTGGTCGATCACGATCTTGCGGACGCGTTCGAGGGTGTCGGACATGAGTGTCTCTCTTGCCTGTTTGAAATCGCCGTGATGGCGGGTCTTGGTTGGTTTCGCCGTGTCACGGCTGCCTGCCGGGATCAAGCCTCAATGAGACTCACCCCCGAAAGACGTCCGTGCCCTTTAGCACAGGGTGCGGAAGTGGAAATAGTCTGTTGCGCGTCGTGATGACACTTCACGCTGCGATCAAATCATCGCCATGCCGCCGTTAACGTGCAGCGTCTGGCCCGTCACATAGCCCGCTTCATCCGACGCCAGATAGACGGCGGCCGAGGCGATTTCGTCGCCTTCGCCCAGGCGCCCGGCCGGAATCTTGGTCAGGATGGCTTCGCGCTGCTGGTCGTTCAGCACGTCGGTCATCGGCGAAGCGATGAAGCCCGGCGCGATGCAGTTGACCGTGATCCCGCGCGAGCCGACTTCCTGGGCCAGCGACTTGGAGAAGCCGATCATCCCGGCCTTGGAGGCGCAGTAGTTGGTCTGGCCGGGGTTGCCGGTGACGCCGACCACCGAGGTGACGCCGATGATGCGGCCCGAACGGCGCTTCATCATCCCCTTCACCGCCGCGCGGGTCAGGCGGAAATAGCTCTCGAGGTTGATCTGGATGACGGACTGGAAGTCCTCGTCCTTCATCCGCATCAGCAGGCCGTCCTTGGTGATGCCCGCGTTGGCGACCAGGATGTCCAGCGGCGCGCCGGCGGCTTCCTCGGCGCGCGCGACCAGACCGTCGACCGATTCCGCGTCCGACAGGTTGGCGGCTGCGAAATGCGCCCGCTCGCCCAGTTCCTTGGCCAGATCAGCCAGCACGGCTTCGCGCGTGCCGGACAGGACGACGGTCGCGCCTTGCGCGTGCAGGGCGCGGGCGATGGCCCCGCCGATGCCGCCGGTCGCGCCGGTCACGAGGGCGGTCTTTCCCGAAAGATTGAACATTGAAATCTCCGCTCATCCCCGCGGAGGCGGGGACCTAGGCTTTAGCTTCAAGCGCCGCATCTCGTTCCCAAAGAACTGGGCCCCCGCCTCCGCGGGGATGAGCGGCTTCAGAGGGTTTTCGCGAAGGCTTCCAGCTCTTCGGCCGTGTTCAGCGCCAAGGCCTCGGCGTCGGGAGCGATGCGCTTAGCCATGCCGGTCAGCACCTTGCCCGAGCCGACCTCGACGAAGCGGGTCACGCCGCCTTCAGTCGCCATCCACTCCATGCTCTCGCGCCAGCGTACGCGGCCCGTGACCTGCTCGACCAGCAGGCGGCGGATGACCTCGGCGTCGGTTTCCGGGCGAGCGGTGACGTTGGCGACCACCGGCACGACGGGCGCCACGATCTTCGCGTCGGCCAGAGCGGCGGCCATCTCGTCGGCGGCGGGCTGCATCAGCGGGCAGTGGAAGGGCGCCGAGACGTTCAGCGGAATGGCGCGCGCGCCCAGCTCCTTGGCTTTCTCGATGGCTAAATCGACAGCGGCCTTGTCGCCTGAAATGACGACATTGCCCTTGTTGTTGTCGTTGGCGACGACGCAGACTCCCGCCGCCGAACCGGCCTTGGCGGCTTCTTCAGCCAACGCCAGGTCGGTCTTGGGGCCGATCAGCGAGGCCATCGCCCCCTTGCCGACGGGCACGGCGCGCTGCATGGCCTGGCCGCGCAGCTTCAGCAGGCGGGCGGTGTCCGACAGGCTGATCGCGCCCGCCGCCGCCAGGGCCGAATATTCGCCCAGCGAGTGACCCGCGACGAAGGCGGCGCGCGCCACGTCGACGCCGAACTCGACCTTCAGCACCCGCGCCGTGGCGACCGACACGGCCATCAGGGCCGGCTGGGCGTTCTCGGTCAGGGTCAGCTGATCGTCCGGCCCTTCGCGCATCAGCTCGAACAGCTTCTGGTTCAGGGCGTCATCCACCTCGGCGAAGACCTCGCGCGCGCTGGCGAAGGCCTCCGACAGGGCGACGCCCATGCCCACCGACTGGCTGCCCTGACCGGGAAAGAGAAGCGCGAGGCTCATCCGGGATCGTCCGTCATCCGTTGAATCAAGCCGCGAGGGGTAGGCGAATCCCTCCCCTACGGCAAGAAGAAGGGCGGACGGACGCGCCGCTCGCCGCGCCCGCGCCTTGCCCTTTCACAGGTTTTCCCGTATAGGCGCGCCCTTTCCAGGGCTTCGGTCCTGCTGCGGAACGTCAAAGGGCCGGGAAACTCCCGTCCGCCGCATCAGGAGCCATCGTGGACGAACTCCCCGGTTCGCTCGCGCCGATGTCCGCCAAGGGAGAATACCGCATGGCTCTTTACGAGCACACGGTCATGACGCGCCAGGATATCTCGGCGCAACAGGCCGAAGCGCTGAACGACACCATCAAGGCTCTGATCGAAGAAGGCGGCGGCTCCGTCGCCAAGATCGAGTACTGGGGTCTGCGCAACCTGACCTACCGGGTCAAGAAGAACCGCAAGGCCCACTATTCGCTGATGGCCGTCGACTGCCCGCCGGCCGCCATGGCCGAAGTCGAGCGCCAGCTGTCGATCAACGAAGACGTGCTGCGCTGGCTGACCATCCGCGTCGAGGAACTCGACCTGGAGCTGTCGCCCCTGCTGGCTCGCCGCGAGCGCGAGCGTGACCGCAGCGCCCCGCGCGGCGAAGACGCCGCGGCTTCGGAATAAGGAACCGGATCATGACCGATACGACTGCCCCCATCCCGGGCGCTCCGGCCGGCTCCGGCCCGGCCCGTCGCCCCTTCTATCGTCGCCGCAAGGTGTGCCCGTTCTCGGGCGCCAACGCGCCGAAGATCGACTACAAGGACGTGAAGCTGCTGCAGCGTTACGTCTCCGAACGCGGCAAGATCGTGCCCTCGCGCATCACCGCCGTTTCCGCCAAGAAGCAACGCGAACTGGCCAAGGCCATCAAGCGCGCCCGCTACCTGGCCCTCCTGCCGTACGTGGTGAAGTAAGATGAAGGTCGTTCTGCTGGAACGCGTCGAGAACCTCGGCGCCATCGGCGACGTCGTCACCGTCAAGGACGGCTTCGCCCGTAACTACCTTCTGCCGCGCGACAAGGCTCGTCGCGCCACCGAAGCCAACCTGAAGGCCTTCGAAATCGAGCGCGTCGCCATCGAGCAGCGCAACGAGAAGAACAAGGCCGACGCTCAGAAGATCGCCGACAAGATCGACGGTCAGAGCTACGTCATGATCCGTCAGGCTGGCGAAACCGGCCAGCTGTACGGCTCGGTTGCCGGCCGCGACGTCGCTGAGGCCGTTCGCGCCGAAGGCGGCAAGGTCGAGCGTTCGCAGGTCGTGCTGAACACGGCGATCAAGACGCTGGGCGTCCACGAGGTGCTGGTCCGCCTGCACCCCGAGGTCTCGGCCACCGTCAAGATCAACATCGCCCGTTCGGCCGACGAAGCCGAGCGTCAGGCCAAGGGCGAGGACGTGATCCGCAGCCAGTTCGACGACGAGCGTCAAGCTGCTGATCAGGCCGCTCAGGAGTTGCTGGAAGGCGGCGCCGGCCAACAGGAAGGTTTCGGCGACGAAGCCTGATCCTGTCGCTTCGGCGAGATGATCCAGGGGCGCTTCCGCAAGGAAGCGCCCCTTTTTCTTTGCCCGGGCCCTGCCCTGCCGACAGGACGAGGCCGCCGCCTACCTTTAGCTTTTCTAACTAAGCCGTGAAGTAATCTCGATACCCGACGCCGTCTTCGCGCCGCAGTATCGCCGCGCCTCGCCACATTCGACGCGCCGGAGCCGCCATGCCTTCAGTCCAGCCCCGCCCGACCCGGGAGCCGCGTTCGCAGGCCGCTCCCTGTCGCCGATGTGACTGATTTCGCCCCCCGGAAACTTCTCGTTAGTTTTACCGACGCAGGCTTGGACCGTCGCGCTTTCAGTATGCGGCGCATTCCCCGCGTCCAACCAGAAAAGCTGATCTCTCCCATGCCCATCGTCTCGTTCCGCCGCCCCGCCCTTTTGGCCGCCGCGTCCGGCGCTGTCCTTCTGATCGCCGGCGCGGGCGCCGCCCAGGCCCAGAACGCGCCCGGCAGCGCCACCTCGGTGGACGACATCGTGGTCACCGGCACCCGCGTCGCCAACCGCTCCCGCCTGGACACGGTCGCTCCCGTCGATGTCGTCACCGCCGAGGCGCTGGAACAGCGCGGCACCACCGAACTGGCGGCCCAGTTGGCGGCTACGGTTCCGGCCCTGAACTTCCCCCGCCCGTCGGCGACCGACGGGACGGACTCCATCCGCCCGGCCACCCTGCGCGGTCAGGGTCCCGACCAGACCTTGGTCCTGGTCAACGGCCTGCGTCGTCACCAGACCGCCCTGGTCAACCTGAACGGCTCGGTCGGGCGCGGCTCGTCCGCCGTCGATCTCAACGCCATTCCGTCCACGGCTGTCGAGCGGATCGAGGTCCTGCGCGACGGCGCTGCGGCCCAATACGGCTCGGACGCCATCGCCGGGGTCATCAACCTGCGTCTGCGCGAGGCCCGCGAAGGCGGCGGCGCCAGCGTGACCTACGGCTCCTATGTCACCGACTTCACCGGCTTCTATGGCCGCGAAGGGGACATCCGCGACGGCGACACCGTCACCGTCTCGGCCTGGCAGGGCTTCGGCCTGGGTCAGGACGGCTTCCTGACCGCCTCGGTGGAATACCGCGACCGCGACAGCACGAACCGCTCCGACATCAACCCCACGCTGGGTCGGGTCACCGGCGGCCAGGGCGACGCGGCGGTCGAGGATCTCTCGGCCTACCTGAATGCAGGACTGCCGCTGTGCAATGGCTGGGAGGCCTACGGCTGGGCCGGCTATCAACAGCGCGACGCCTCGGCGGCCGCCTTCTACCGCACCCCCACCGACAACGCCCAGAACCCGGACTATGGCTCCGGGCGCAAATATCCGAACGGCTACCTGCCCTACATCCTGACCGAGACCACCGACTGGACCGCCGCAGGCGGCCTGCGCGGCGAAGCGGGCGGGTGGGACATCGACGTCAACCTGGGCTACGGCTCGAACAAGATCGAGTTCGGCGCCGAAAACACCATGAACCCCACCTATGGGATCAACGGCCAGACCTCGTTCGACGCCGGTTCGCTGGAATACGGCCAGCTGGTGTTCGGCGCCGACGCCGCGCGCCAGTTCGACCTGGGCTGGGCCGGTCCGCTGAACGTCGCTGTCGGTCTGGAAGCGCGCCGCGAAACCTACAAGATCGGCGCGGGCGAAGAAGCCTCCTACGCCCGCGGCCCCGTCCTGAGCGCAGGCGGCACGGCCCTGAGCTGGGGCTCGCGCGGCTTCACCGGCTTCACACCCAGCAATGAAATCGACGAGGACCGCAGCAACGTCGGCGTCTATCTGGATCTGGAAGGCGAGGTCGTCGAAAACCTGACCCTGTCCGGCGCCCTGCGTTACGAGAACTATTCGGACTTCGGCGACAATGTCTCGGGCAAGATCGCCGGCCGCTACGACTTCAACCCGCACTTCGCCATCCGGGGTGCCCTGTCGACAGGCTTCCGCGCGCCCAGCCTGCAACAGCAGTATTACACCCAGACCGCCGTCCTCTACATCAACAACGTCCCCTATGAGACCGGCACCTATCCGTCTGTCAGCGACGTGGGTCTGGCGCTGGGCGGCACGGCGCTGGAGGCCGAAACCTCGGTCAACTATTCGCTGGGCTTCGTCGTGCGCAACGGCCCGTTCGAGCTGACGGCCGACGCCTACCGCATCGACATCGACGACCGGATCATCCTGTCCGAGACCCTGACCGGCAGCAACACCGCTGCGCCGGGCAGCAACGCCAAGACCATCTTCGACCTGTTGGCCCCCTATGGCGCCACGGCGGCGCGCTTCTTCATCAACGGGGTCGACACCAAGACGACCGGCCTGGATGTCGTGGCCCGTTATCGCGCCGAAACCTCGGTCGGCCACCGCCTGGACTTCACGCTGGCGGGCAACGTCAACGACTTCAAGGTGACCAAGACGCCGATGACGCAGACGGGCGTCCTGCCGACGCCGACCTCCCTGTTCGGGCGTCAGGCGGTCACGCGCTTCGAAGAAGGCACGCCGCCGTGGAAGGTCGTCTTCCAGACCGACTGGGAGGCGCAACGTCTGGGCGGCACCTTCCGCCTGACCGGCTATGGCGACGTTCTGGCCGCCGGTGCGACCGAAGCCACCGACCTGCAACTGGGCGACGCCCTGGTGGCCGATGTCGAGGCCCGCTACCGCTTCAATGATCGCGTCACCGTCTCGATCGGCGCCGACAACATCCTGGACCAGTATCCGCGCCAGAGCCTGCGGGAGAACAATACCACCGGCGCCTTCCCCTTCTCCAACTTCTCGCCGTACGGCTTCAACGGCCGCTTCGTTTACGGGCGACTGGCGGTGAAGTGGTGATCGCTGCACAGCGCGCGCCCGAAGGCTTCCCCTCCAGCCTTTGAGCCTGCCCGTCTCGTCGGGCGCGGCGGGCATCGCGGCCGCCGCGCCTGACAAAAACTTAATGCACGACGGCGTTCGACGGGCATGGTTCCGCCGCAAGCGGCACGTTAGGCTTCACCGTCCCTCGAGAGGAAAGCCATGAAAGCCGCTGCATTCGCCGTCGTCGCCGCCCTGGCTCTGTCCGCCCTGCCGGGAGCCGCCGCCGCCATGTCGGTTCAGGAGTTCCTGACCTCGGCCAACCGCATCCCGCGCAATCCGACCGCCCTGCTGCGGTCGGACACGCGGCGGCTGATGAATGAGATAGGCGGGGCCTTCAAGGCCGTGCGCGACGATCAGGCCGCCGCCAGGGCCGCCGGCCGTCGCCCCGCGACCTGCATCCCCGAAGGCAAGATCAGCCTGTCGGCAGAGCAGATCCTGGCCCGCTTCAACGCCATCCCCGCCCCGCGGCGCAACATCAGCGTCAACCAGGCCGTCCGCGAATGGATGGGCGAACGTTATCCCTGCCCGGCCTGACAGGCGCCCGCACTTGCACAGCGGCGTCGGCGAGCGCATTTATCGCCTCATGTCGCGTTTCGTTCCCGCCCTCATCGCCGCGCCCCTGGCTTCGGCGGCGCTGTTCGCCGCCGCTCCCACGGCCCAGGCCCAGTCGTCCGACATGACGGTCCAGCAGTTTCTGACCATCGGCCAGAACATCCCGCGCAACCGCGCCGTGGCCATGATGCGGCCGGACACCCGTCGGCTGATCCGCGAAGTCACCGGCGCCGTCAGCACGGTGAAGGCCGAGCAGGCCTCGGCCGTCTCGGCGGGGCGCCGCCCGGCCCACTGCATCCCCGCCTCCGGCACCGGCATCACGCCTGAGACGCTTGTCGCCCGCTTCGAGACCATGCCCGAGACGCGGCGTCGCGTCACCGTGACCCAGGCCGTGCGCGACTGGATGGTCGAGCGCTACCCCTGCCGCAACTGACGACCCCTCACTGATCCGACAGCGGTTTTCCGCGCCCGTCCACAGGCGCAGGCGACTGTCCACGACCACGACCGCGCCCGTGTCTGACGCAGGGCGCGCCTATGGCTATTGATGATGTCGATGAACGCGTTCGCTCCCCTGCCCTATGATTCCGCCCACGACCCCGTGCAGGTGTCGTCCATGCCCCACAACCTGGAGGCGGAGCAGGCCCTGTTGGGCTCGCTGATGTTCGACAACGCCGTGTTCGAGCGCGTGTCGGACCGACTGCGCGGCAGCCATTTCTACGAGCCCTTCCACCAGCGCCTGTTCGACGCGATCGAGGACCACATCCGGCAGGGCCTGCTGGCCGAGCCGACCATCCTGATGGAGCGGTTCAAGCAGGACCCGGCTTTCCAGGAGTTCGGCGGCCTGCGCTATCTCGCCGACCTGGTGGACCGCGCCCCGCCCGCGGCCAACGCCCCCGACTACGCTCGCGTCGTCTATGATCTGGCCTTGCGCCGCGAGTTGATCCGCATCGGCGGCGAGATCATCAAGGAGGCGCCCAACCCCGAGACGCCCGCCGACGAACAGATCGAACAGGCCGAACAGACTCTCTATTCCCTGGCCGAGACGGGCAAGCCGTCGTCGGGCTTCGTGTCCTTCTCGCAGGCGCTGTCGGGCGCCGTCGAAATGGCGGGCGAGGCCTATCAGCGCGAGGGCAAGCTGGCGGGCCTGGCCACCCGTCTGGACGACCTGGACCAGAAGCTGGGCGGCCTGCACCCCTCCGACCTTCTGATCCTCGCGGGCCGTCCGTCGATGGGCAAGACGGCGCTGGCGACCAACATCGCCTTCAACGTGGCGCGCAACTATCGCTGGGAGCCGACGCCGGACGGCGGGCGCAAGACCGTCGACGGCGGCGTCGTCGCCTTCTACTCGCTGGAAATGAGCGCCGAACAGCTGGCCATGCGTATCCTGGCCGATGCGTCGGGCGTGTCCTCGGACAAGCTGCGTAAGGGCGAGATCGACGCCTCGGACTTCGGCAAGATTCGCGACGCCGCCATCGAGATCGGCGAAAGCCCGCTCTACATCGACGCCACCGGCGGCCTGTCCATCTCCAAGCTGGCGGCGCGCGCGCGCCGGCTGAAGCGGATGGAAAACGGTCTGGACCTGATCGTGGTCGACTACCTCCAGCTCGTCACCACTGGCGACAGCGGCGGCCAGAAGAACCGGGTGCAGGAAGTTTCCGAGATCACCGGCGGCCTGAAGGCGCTGGCCAAGGAGTTGAACGTCCCCATCATCGCCCTGTCGCAGCTATCGCGTCAGGTCGAACAGCGCGAGGACAAGCGCCCGCAACTGTCCGACCTGCGGGAATCGGGCTCGATCGAGCAGGACGCCGACTGCGTCATGTTCGTGTACCGCGAAAGCTACTACCTGGGCCGCGCCGAGCCGCGCGAGGGCACCGAAGAACACCTGAAGTGGCAGGAAGACATGGACCGCCTGCAGCACCAGGCCGAGGTGGTCATCGGCAAGCAGCGCCACGGCCCCATCGGCATCGTCAAGTTGGCGTTCGATTCCAACACGACCCGCTTCGGCAACCTGGCCCACGACGGCCGCTACGGCGGCGCCTATGCGGATATTCCGGAGTAGGGCGAGGCGTCGCCCCTCGCCCCTACGCGCGCCATCTCGCCCCCCCAATCTCCGTCATCCTCGGGCTTGACCCGAGGATCGAGCGCAGGGCGCGCTCGGCCTTTTCCAATGTCGCGCAGGCGGACAGCCCGATCCTCGGGTCAAGCCCGAGGATGACGATGTGAAAGCCTTGAAGCAAAACCCGGTAGCGCCGCCTGAGCAGCGGCCTATAACCCTTTTCATGACCTCCCCCGCCCTTGCTCCCGCCGTCCTCAACGTCGATCTGGACGCGCTCGCCCGCAACTATCGCACGCTCGAAACCGTGACCGGCCGTCCCGTCAATCCGGTCGTGAAGGCCGACGGCTACGGCTTGGGCGCCGCCGCCGTGGCGCGTCGACTAATGGCCGAGGGCGCGCGCACCTTCTTCGTCGCTCGCGCGGCCGAGGGCGTGCGTCTGCGCGAGGCCATCGGGCCCGAGCCGGTCATCTACATTCTGGACGGCTGCCACGGCGATGGGGCCGCCCTGCTCAAGGCCTCGAACCTGCGGCCCGTCATCAACCACCCGACCCAGCTTCAGACCTGGCAGGCGGCGGGCGGCGGCGCCTGCGCCCTGCAACTGGACACCGGCATGAACCGGCTGGGCTTCCGCGTCGAGGACGCGCCCGAACCGTTCCAGGGGCTGGAGCTGGTGATGACCCACCTGGCCTGCGCCGACGAGCCGTCGAACCCGCTGAACCGCGACCAGCGCGACGCCTTCGCCGCGGCGGTCCAGCGCTATCCCGGCGTGACGCGCTCCTTCGCCAACTCGGGCGGCTGCTTCCTGGGCCCAGACTTCGCCTTCGACGTGGTGCGGCCGGGCATCTGCCTGTACGGCGGCGGGCCGGAAGGCCGCCCGCACGAGAAGATCGCCCCCGTCGCCAGCCTGATCGCCCAGGCGGTGCAGGTGCGCGACGTGCCGGCAGGCGAAACGGTCGGCTATTCGCAGGGTTACAAGGCGGAAAGGCCCACGCGCGTGGCGACCTGCGGCGCCGGCTACGCCGACGGCGTACTGCGGTCCTACAGCCCCAAGGGACAGGTCTTCATCGCAGGCGAGATGCGGCCGATCATCGGCCGGGTGTCGATGGACGTGCTGGCCGTCGACGTGACCGGCCTGGACGTCACGGCGGGCGATCCGGTCGAGATCTACGGCGCCAACCGCCTGATCGACGACGCGGCCGCGACGGCCGGGACCATCAGCTATGAGTTGCTGACCTCGATCACGCCGCGCGTGCCGCGCGTCTACAAGGGCTGAGGCGCACCGCCCCAGCCCTCTCTCTGACTCAGCTCAGCGCGAAAGCGGCGGCGCCCAGGCCGACGATGGCGAAGCTGGCGATCACCGCCGCGACCAGCGACCAGACGATCGCCCACAGGATGATGGCCGCCACGACCACGACGATGGTGTAGCCCAGCGCTTTCTCGACCGTCGTTTTCATCAGCACCGGCAGGCCCAGATACATCAGGTAGAAGCCGTAAAGGCCGATCAGGAGCGCCAGCCAGCCCAGCGTCGGGATGATGTTCAGCACGCCCGCCACCCACATGGGCGTCATGGAATAGACAGCGACCTGCATCGCCTTCACCGGGTTCTTGGTCCCGCCGAAGGTCGGCGCCAGGGCGTCGATGATCATGCCCAGGATGTAGACGCTGATCAGGCTCAGCACATAGCTGAGCGCGCCCGCCAGCGCCGGCCCGACCAGACCGCGATGACCGAAGGCGATCTGGCCCACGACGGTCGCCACCGCCGGAATAGCCGCCAGGATGACGGCGTAGTTCGTGAACAGCCCCTTGATGGTGGCGCTCTCAGCGTCGATCACCGGCCATTCGAACTTGGGCCGGGTCAGGATGTATTTGACCCGCGCGACAAGCGACGGATCGACGGCGGGGGGATTTTCCAGGGTCATTCGATGTGCCTTCCAGGCGTTGAGTCGGATCACGGCCGTATCATGGCAGAATGACGGCCCTGTGGACGCCAGCGCAACCCCGCCGTCGCCCTATGACAAATTGGGACGCAGCGTGGTCCAACCCGCCTGCCCTCGGCCGTCTGATCTGCTAGGTCTGACACATGGCGCGCGACTCTCTTCTCTTCGTCTGCAAATCCTGCGGGGCGGTTCATTCCAAATGGGCGGGGCAATGCTCGGCCTGCGGCGAGTGGAATGCGCTGGTCGAGGAAAACAAGGCCGCCCCGCCGGGCGCCATGAAGCCCGCCTCGACCGCGCGCGGGCGCGGGGTGCAGTTCGAGACGCTGCAATCCGACACGCCTGAGCCGCCGCGCATCGTCACCGGCGTGACCGAGTTCGACCGCGTCTGCGGCGGCGGCGTGGTGCCCGGCTCGGCCATCCTGCTGGGCGGCGACCCGGGCGTCGGCAAGTCGACCCTGCTGCTGGAAGTCACGGCCAAGGCCGCCCGCAACGGCGCCAAGGTCGCCTATATCTCGGGCGAAGAAGCGATCGAGCAGATCCGCGCCCGCGCCAAGCGCATGGGCGTGGCCGACGCCGAGGTGTCGCTGGCCTCCGCCACGGCGCTGCGCGACATCCTGACGACGCTGAAGCGCGATCCGTTCGACATCGTCATCATCGATTCCATCCAGACGCTGTGGAGCGACGCGCACGACGCCGGGCCGGGCTCCATCACCCAGGTGCGCGCCTGCGCCGCCGAACTGGTGCGGCTGGCCAAGAACGGCGGCCCGGCCATCGTCCTGGTCGGCCACGTCACCAAGGACGGCCAGATCGCCGGGCCGCGCGTGGTCGAGCACATGGTCGACGCCGTGCTCAGCTTCGAGGGCGAGCGCGGCTATCCGTTCCGCATCCTGCGCGCGGGCAAGAACCGTTTCGGCGCCACCGACGAGATCGGCGTGTTCGAGATGGGCGACGCCGGCCTGCGCGAAGTGCCCAATCCCTCGGCCCTGTTTCTGGGCGAAGGCAAGGACCGGGCGCCCGGCGCCGCCGTCTTCGCCGGCATCGAGGGGTCGCGCCCTGTTCTGGTGGAAATACAGGCCCTTGTCGCCCCTTCTGCATACGGCACGCCAAGACGCGCCGTCGTCGGCTGGGACTCCGGCCGCCTGGCCATGCTGCTGGCGGTGCTGGAGGCGCGCTGCGGCCTCGGGTTCGGCGACAAGGACGTCTATCTGAACGTCGCGGGGGGGATGCGGATCAACGAACCCGCCGCCGATCTGGCCGCCGCCGCCGCCCTGATCTCCTCCGCCCTCGACATGCCCCTGCCGCAGGGCTGCGTCGTCTTCGGCGAGATCGGCCTGTCCGGCGAGGTTCGCGCCGTCGGCCGCGCCGAGGCCCGCCTGCGCGAAGCCCAGAAGCTGGGCTTCGAGCGCGCCCTCGCCCCGCCACAAGCCAACGGCAAGGTGAAGAAGGGCGATGTCGCCCTGACCGTCGTCACCCGCCTGACTGATGCGGTCGAGCGAATCTCCCAGAACCGCTACTAAGGCGCGTTCCCCATCCTCCTTGAGGCCCACAGCGCGCGTGACCGGCTACGACGTCTTCGTGATCCTGGCCCTGCTGGCCTCGGGCGCCGCCGGATGGTTCCGCGGCGGCATGCGCGAGATCACGTCTCTGTTCAGCTTCCTGCTGGCGGCGCTGCTGGCGCTGATCACCCTGCCGTGGACGGCGCCGGTCGGACGTTCTCTGGTCGATCCCGACTGGGCCGGATCTGTGCTGGCCGTGGGTCTGGTCTTCGTCCTCCTCTATTTCGGCCTGCGCTTTATCGGTTCAGCCATTTCTCAAGGCGCGCGCGGCCATGCGCTGGGCGTGCTGGACCAGACGCTGGGCCTAGGCGTCGGTCTGGTTCGCGCCCTGGGACTGATCGGCGCCGTGCACCTGATCATCATGGGCGCCATGCAGGACAATCCGCCGCGCTGGCTCTCCGAGGCCGCGACCGCCCCCGTCAGCGAAGGCGCCGCGCGCGCCATCCAGATCGTTTTGCCTACCCTCGGAAAGGGCGCCGACGCCCTCACCCCCGTGGTCGGTTCTTCCGTCCGCGAAGGGTTTTCCACCCCTTAAGCCTTGCCCCCGACGCATTCGCAGACTACGTGCGCGTCGCCGCCCATTGAGTTATCTTCCCCCGGTCATCGGAGCCTGACGATGCGCCACCATATCGCCGAACCCGTCGTTCACCGTGAGCATTGGCGTGAGCCGGAGGACGACCAGCTTCGTCTGGAATGCGGCGTCTGCGGGGTCTGGGGGGCGCCGAAAAACGAAGCCTCGTCCATCGTCGCCCTGGGCCTGCACGCCCTGCAGCATCGCGGCCAGGAAGCCTGCGGCATCGCCAGCGTCCACGACGAACTCTTCTATACCGAGCGGCATCAGGGTCTGGTTGGCGAAGCCTTTGGCAACGCCGAGCTGAGCAAGCGCCTGCCCGGCACGGCCGCCATCGGCCACACCCGTTACTCGACCGCAGGCGGCAGCTTCCTGCGCAACATCCAGCCGATGTTCGCCGATCTGGACCAGGGCGGCATCGCCATCGCCCACAATGGCAACCTGACCAATTTCAAATACTTGCACGCGCAACTTGTGCAGGAAGGCGCGATCTTCCAGTCGACCTCGGACTCCGAGGCCATCCTCCACCTGATCGCCCGCAGCCGGAAGGCCAAGATTGTCGACCGCTTCATCGACGCCCTCAGCCGCATCGAGGGCGGTTACGCCCTGATCGCTCAGACGCGGCTGAAGCTGATCGGCGCGCGCGACCCGCTTGGCATCCGCCCGCTGGTGCTGGGCAAGGTCGGCGAGGCCTGGGTGCTGGCGTCCGAAACCTGCGCGCTGGACCTGATCGGCGCCACCTTCGTGCGCGACGTTGAGCACGGCGAGGTCGTGGTCATCGACGATGACGGCCTGACCTCGATCAAGCCCTTCGCCGCCCGCGCCGCCCGTCCCTGCCTGTTCGAATACGTCTATTTCGCCCGCCCCGACTCGGTCGTGAACGGCCGCGCCGTCTATGAGGTCCGCAAGGAGATGGGCCGTCGCCTGGCCCGCGAACACGTGGTCGAGGCCGACGTCGTGGTGCCGGTGCCCGATTCCGGCGTTCCCGCCGCTCTCGGCTATGCCCAGGAAAGCGGCCTGCCCTATGAGATGGGCATCATCCGCAGCCACTATCTGGGCCGCACCTTCATCCAGCCCAGCCAGGGCGCCCGTCAGAAGGGCGTGCGGATGAAGCACAGCCCCAACCGCGCCGCCCTGGAAGGCAAGCGCGTCGTGCTGATCGACGATTCCATCGTGCGCGGCACCACCTCGCTGAAACTGGTCCGCGCCGTGCGCGCGGCGGGTGCCAAGGAGGTGCACCTGCGCTCCGCCAGCCCGCAGATCCTCTATCCCGACTTCTACGGCATCGACATGCCCGAGCGGTCGCAACTGATGGCCGCCACCCACAGCATGGAAGAGATGCGCGCGGTGCTGGAGGTCGATTCCCTCGGCTTCCTGTCCATCGACGGCCTGTACGACGCCCTGGGCGCCGGGCCGCGCGATCCCGCCAACCCGCAGTTCACCGACCACTACTTCACCGGCGACTATCCGACCCGCCTGCTGGACCGTGAGATCGAGGAAGGCGGCCGCGATCCGCGCGGGAAGCAACTTTCTCTGCTGGTGACCGCTTAAGGCTGGATGATCCAGCTCGGCTACTTCACGCTCGACACCCCTGACGTCGACAAGGCCCGCGCCTTCTATGCGGGCCTGTTCGGCTGGCGCTTCGACGACGCCTCGTCCAGCCCGACCTACGCCCATGTGGCGGAGGGGACCCCGCCGTTCGGCCTCACCAAGGGCGAGCACAAGGCCTTCCCCAACCTCTATTTCCGCGTCGACGACATAGAGGCGGCCTGCGCCCGGGTGGTCGAACTGGGCGGCCGCGCCGCCGTGCCGGCCGAAAGCCCGTCCGGCCTGTCCGCGGTCGTCAGCGACGACCAGGGCGTCAGCTTCAGCCTGTGGCAGCCCGCGCCAGGCTACTGAGCCTTTCGCCGGACGGCCTGCCGCGCTATCAGCGGGCCATGTCCGAGAACGCTTCCCTCCCCCTCGCCAATCGCGTCGCCCTGGTCGTCGGCGCCTCGCGCGGCATCGGCCGCGAGGCCGCCCTAGCCCTGGCCAAGGCCGGCGCCCACGTCATCGCCGCCGCCCGCACCCAGGGCGCGCTTGAGGAGCTGGACGACGAGATCTTCGCCGCCACCGGCCAGCACGCCAGCCTGGTCCCCTTCGACCTGGTGGATGGCGGCGCCATCGACCGTCTCGGCGGCGCCCTGTTCGAGCGGTTCGGCAAACTGGACATCTGGGTTCAGGCCGCCGCCACCATGGGCCCGTCGGGCCTGACGCCGGTCGCCCACGCCGAGCCGCGCGAGTTCGCCAAGGTCGAGAAGATCAACTTCACCGGCGTCTATCGCTTGATCCGCTCGCTGGAGCCTCTGTTGCGCGCCTCGGACGCGGGGCGCGCCATCCACCTGACCACCAGCGTCGCCAGCCACCCGCGCGCCTTCTGGGGCATGTACGCCGCGACCAAGGCAGGCGCCGAGGCCCTGGTCAAATGCTGGGCGGACGAGATCGAGAGCACCCCGGTTCGCGCCTGCATCGTCGATCCGGGCCGGATGCGGACCCAGTTGCGCGCCCAGGCCTTTCCGGGCGAAGATCCCGAAACCCTGCCTCATCCTTCGGAGATCGGCCCCCTGGTCGTCGAACTGGCCCGCCCCGACTTCACCCCGCCCCTGACCGTCAGCTTCAAGGAATGGAAGCAGGGTCTGTCGGCGGACGCGCTGATCTGACGACACCATGTTCAGGGAGGCGGGCGCAGACGAACAGGTGATCCCGCCCTCGGCGGCGAAGCGCCCGGCGCTGCCGCTGGCGCGCGCCGCCCCTCTGGCCGACATCGTGGCGGTCATCGCCTCGATCGGACTGGTCCTGACCTACGTCGGCTTCTGGAGCGCCCCGCTGACGGGCTATGGCGCGCGCTCGGCCGACTTCCTGCGCAACTTCTACTATCCGGCCTATCTGCTGGCCTTGGTGCTGGTCTGCATGCGCCCCGGCCGTGCGTTGAAGGGGATGCTGCGCTCGCCGCTGCTGATCGCCCTGCTGCTGCTCACGGCGGCGACCTATTTCTGGTCGATCATGCCGTACCTGACGGCGCGGCGCATTCCGGCTCTGGTCTTCACCACTCTGGCCGGGGTGGCGCTGGCGTCGCGCTGGAGCTGGAAAAGCCTGACCGAGATCATCGCCGGGACGCTGGCGGTGCTGGCGGTGATTTCCTTCCTGTTGGGCATGTTGCTGCCCGACATGGGCCGGATGCAGGAACTGTTCCCCGGCGCCTGGCGCGGCCTGTGGCTGGAAAAGAACTCGCTCGGCAACGTCATGGTGAAGTCGACCGTCTTCATGATCGCCGCGGGCATGATGGCGCCGGAACGACGCAAGCTCTGGTTCGGCTTGGCCCTCCTGCCTGTCCTGCTCATCTTCCTGTCGACATCGAAAACCGCCCTGGTGGTGCTGTTCCTGTCGATGGCCGCCATCGGCTTCGTGGCGATCGTGAAGTCCGGCCCGCTGCGGGCCGTCATCGCCACCTGGCTGGCGGTCGTGGTGGTGATCGGGGCGGGTCTGCTGATCGCGACGGAGACGGACACGTTCTTCGCCCTCCTGGGCAAGGACGCCACCCTGACCGGCCGGACCGAGATCTGGTCCGGCATCATGCAGCAGATGTCCGAGCATCCGTGGCGCGGCTTCGGCTATGGCGCGGTGTGGGACGATCCCAGCTTCACCGGCCCCAAGGCATGGATCGGCTATCAGGCCCACTTCATTCCCGCCGACGCCCACAGCGGCTGGCTGGAGCTCTACATCGCCCTGGGGCTGGGCGGCGTCATCCTGTTCGCCCTCTTCCTGCTGCAGATCTGGGCTCAGTCCTTCTGGGCGGCCTATACCAGCCCGGCGGGATGGCTGGTCCTGCCGATGATGACCTCCTACACCATCACCATGATGACCGAGAGCATCGCCATGAACTGGCATGAGCTGCGCTGGGTGGTCGTCGTCGCCATCGCGCTCAAGCTGGCCCTCGGCGACGAGCCCGAGGCCCCGAACGCGCCAAGACGGCTATAGCGCAGGTAGCCTGTTACGGCCTCAACAGGGCGTCAGCCCTGTATCAGCCCCTCTGACCCAGCCAGCTTACGTTTGCGTATCGAATAGCGGCTGGCGGCCGCCGCATAGCCCGCGCCTCATCGACACAGGACCGCGTCGCAACCCTGCAGGCGCCGACCTGGCGACGCCCGCATGAAAGAAGCGGCGCCTTAGCGCTTGGCGCCGCCCTTCTGGCCCGTACGGACGCGGCCCGAGCGTGACACTTGCCGCGCGCCGCCCCGGGCGCCCTTGCCGATGAAGGCGTTGGAGCCCGATTTCTTGGACGCGCTGGCCTTCAGCCCGCCCAGCGGCTTCACCTTGGGCTTGATGCCGGCCTTGGCCTTCTGCTCCAGCGCCTTGCCGGGCAGGTTGGACAGCTTCTCGGCCTTCTCGGCCTTGATGACCCGACGCGGCGCCGTTTTGGCGTCGCCCTTGAAGCGTTCCGGCCCCGACTTGGCGCCGCCCGCGGCATAGGGGTTGGCCGAGCCCGACTTGACGTTCAGGCGGATGGGCGTGCCCTGTAGGTCGAAGCTCTCGCGGATCGAGTTGACCAGATAGCGCTTGTAGTGGTCCGGCATCGCCTCGGCCCGGCTGGCCATCATGACGAACGTCGGAGGACGGGCCTTGGTCTGGGCGATGTATTTGGGCTTGATGCGCTTGCCGTCCACGGCGGGCGGCGGGTGCCTCTGCGTCGCCAGGGACAGCCAGTCGTTGAGGTCCTTGGTCTTCACCTTGACCGACCAGGTGTCATAGGCCTGAAGCACGGCGGGCATCAGGCGCTCGACGCCGCGCCCATTGAACGAGGACAGGGCGACAAACGGCGAGCCGCGCAGCTGCGGCAGCTTTTCGTCGGCCAGACGCTTCAGCTCGGCCAGGCGCGACTGGGGCTCTTCTTCCAGGTCCCATTTGGCGGCGACATAGACCAGCGCCCGCCCTTCCCGCTCGACCAGATCGGCCAGCTGCAGGTCCTGGGTGTCGAAGGCGTCGTCCTTGTCCATCACCATGATCACCACCTCGGCGAAGGTGATGGCGCGGATGGTGTCGGCGACCGACAGCTTTTCCAGCTTCTCCTGGACGCGGGCCTTGCGGCGCATCCCGGCGGTGTCGATCAGGCGGATGTTGCGGCCTTCCCAGACCCAGTCCACCGAGATGGAGTCGCGCGTGATCCCTGCTTCCGGCCCGGTCAGCAAGCGGTCGTCGCCGATCAGGCGGTTGATCAGGGTCGACTTGCCCGCGTTCGGGCGGCCGATCACGGCGATGCGGATCGGCTTTTCGGGCTCGTCGACTTCCTCGATGAAGATGTCCGCCGAGGCCGCCAGAATCGCCTGATACAGATCAGCCATGCCCTCGCCGTGCTCGGCCGAGATCGGCACCGGCTCGCCGAAGCCCAGGCCGTGCGCCTCGCCCACGCCGCCGCCGCTCTCGCGGCTTTCGGACTTGTTGGCCAGCAGGATGATCGGCTTGTGCACCTTGCGCAGGCGATCGGCGAAGATGCGGTCCAGCGAGGTCACGCCTTCGCGCGCGTCCATCATGAACAGGATCAGGTCCGCGTCGTCGATCGCCGCCTCGGTCTGCTCGCGCATCCGGGCTTCCAGGCTTTCGTCGGTGACGTCCTCATACCCCGCCGTGTCGATCAGGGTCAGATCCATGTCGCCGATCACGCCGTCGGCGTAGCGGCGGTCGCGGGTCACGCCGGGGCGATCATCGACCAGCGCAAGGCGCTTGCCGACGAGGCGGTTGAACAGTGTCGACTTGCCCACATTGGGGCGGCCGACGATGGCGACCTTCAGAGCCATGTCGGCCTTCTAGCTTAAATCGAGGGAAAGGTCAGCGGATGCTGACCAACTGACCCTTGTCGGTCAGAACGTAAAGCGCGCCGTTATAGGCGGCCGGGGCGATATAGGCGGCCGAACCCAGCTTCAGGCTGGCGGTCTGCGCGCCCGTCTTCGGATCAAAGGCCACCGCCTCGCCGTCCGAGTTGACCAGAACCAGACGGTTGGACGCCATGATCGGACCCGACCAGACCGGACGCACGGTGCGCTTGCCGAAGCCCAGGAAGCCGCCTTCCTTGCGCACGCGGCCTTCGTTCAGGTCGCGGGTCCAGTAGACCTGCCCCGTCTCGCGGTTGACCACGGTCAGCTCGCCCGACTTGGACACCACATAGAGCACGTCGCCGACCGGCAGGGGCTGGTTCACGCCCGCCACCGGCAGGGACCACTTCGGCTGGCCGCTGCGCAGATCCATCGACTGCAGCACGCCCGACTGGCTGACGGCGTAGACCTGGCCGCGGCTGACCACCGGGCGACCGGCGATGTCGCGCAGTTCCGACAGGGCGCTGGTGCGGCTGGTGCGCGACAGCACCTGCTCCCACACCGGCTGGCCGTTCGAGGCCTGCAGGGCCACGATCTGACCCGAGGAGAAGGGCGCCACCACCGTACCGCCGCTGACCGCCGGGCTGGAGGCGCGCATGATGCGGGCCGGCTCGGTGATGCCGCGATAGGACCAGTCCTGCTGGCCGTTGGCCACGTTGAAGGCCATCAACTGGTTGTCGACGTCGACGACATAGACCCGCTGCCCCGACACCGTCGGCGCACCGTGGATCGGCAGATCCACCGAGGTGCGCCACAGCTCGGCGCCCGTATTGGCGTCGAACGCAGTCATGACGCGATAGCCGGACGAGACGAAGACCTTGCCGTCGCTGACGGCCAGCCCGCCGCCGAAACCGCCGCCGCCTGCGCCGCCGCCGAAGCCGACGCCCAGGATGCGGCGACCGCGGTCGGCCTCATCGACCTTGACGCTGGCCTTCCAGGCCACCTGGCCGGTGCCGGCGTCAACGGCCGTCACGCCCGCCTCGCCGTCTAGCACGAAAATCTTGCCGCCGTCGGCGACGACCGGCGACATCACCTGATTGGTCCGCCCCGATCCGGCGCCGATGTCGCGCCGCCAGGCGACGGCGAAGTCCGGCGCGGCGATGACGTGCTCGACGGCGTTCTCGGCGTTGCCGCCCGGCTGGCTCCAGCTGGTGGCCGCCTGGGGTCCCGGCAGGAAGAAATCGCGGCCCGACAGAGCGGCCGACGGCGTCAGCTGCTGTTCGAACTCAAGAATGGAGATCCGTTGGCCTTCGCTGGCGGTTGCCACCGGCTCCTTGTCGCCGCCCAGGCCGAACGGCAGGACCTTGCGAACGGTGCCGCAGGAGGCGACGGTCATCGCCAGGCCGCACAGCAGAGCGACTTTCAGGGTTTTGTTCATGCGAATCATCCCGAAGGCGTCAAATCAAGGGCGAGCGGCCGGGGCCGCAGCGGCGGGAGCGGCGTCGGCCGCGACCGCAGGAGCCGCCGTCGCGGCGGGCGTCGGCAGGGCCGCAGCAGCCTTGACGATGGCGGGCAGGCTGGCCGCCGTGCCGGTGTCGATCGCCTGAACGGCGGCCTGGGCGCGCTGACGCACCGGGTCGGGCACGTCCTGTCCCAGTTGCAGCTGAACGAAGGCCTGACGCGCCTCGGCGGTCTTGCCGTGCTGCAGCTGCGCCATCGCCAGCGCCTCCTGGGCGAACGGTTGCAGCGGGCGCTTGTCGCCGGCCAGCGGCTCCAGACGCTTCTGCACGTCTTCCAGCGAACCGGTGTCCATGACCAGGAAGGCGGCCTTCAGCGCGGCCATGTCCGACAGGATCGGATCGCGCGTCGCCTTGGCGGCTTCGTCGAACAGGGCGACGGCCTCGGTCGTCTTCTTGTCGGCCAGCGCCAGTCCGCCCTGTTGCATCAGGGCCAGGACCTTATAGCCGCCCCCGGCCTTGGCGGCCTCGGCGAAGGCGGCGTCGGCTTCGGCCGACTTGCCCGACTGCAGGGCTTCGACGCCCTTTTCATAGGCGGCCGAGGCCTTGTCGGCCTGCGAGGTCACATAGGACTGCCAGCCCCACCAGGCCAGGGCCGCGACCAGGGCGACCGCCAGAACGCCGCCCAGAACGGGCAGCCAGGTGCGGGCCAGACGCCGATAGCGTTCGGAGCGAAGCTCCTCCTCGACTTGTTCGAAGACATCAACCACGAAGCGTCGCCCCAAAAAATGCAGCCAAGGCCGAACATTAAAAACGCCGCGACCCTAGAGGTTCGGCGTCATCGCCGCAACGCAGGCATTGGGCGCGAAACGGCTTTTTCCAGCCCTAAGCCGGGACTGGGGCGGGAAAACGGCGCTCAGATCTGTTGCGACAGCTTCACCGCCCCCGCCGCCAGCAGGGCGACCAGCACCCCGGCCGTGGCCCAGAACAACTGCATCCCGCCCATTGAGCCCATCGCGCTTAGCGCCGCATCGCCCAGTCCGGACCGCTCCAGCAGCGATTGAATCGCCACCCCGCCCTGAGCGCCGGCCGAATCGAGCGACCCGGCGGCGGCCTCGGCGGCGAAGCCTTCCGGGCCCAGATGGAAGTTGACGTTCAGCAGTTCGCGCACGGCGATGACGCCGCCCGCCAGCCCCGCCACGGACAGGGCCATCGAGCGGAACCGCGACGCCTTGTTCAGTCGCGCCGCCACATCGGCTTCAAAGAAGACCGAATCGGGGAACTGCGGCGCCTGGGCGAACAGGCGCTCGATCGCAGGGTCGAATTCATCAGCCGACATGGGATGCGCTCCCGAGTGCAACCGGCCCCGGCTGGAGCCGGGCCCGAAGTTTATCCAGACCACGCTTGACATGAGATTTCACCGTTCCAAGCGGCAAATTCATGGCCGCGGCGATTTCCGGGTGCGACAGCCCCGCGCCATGGCACAGGGAGACGCACAGGCGTTCAGCCTCGCTGAGCCCTTTGAGCGCCTCGTCCAGATCGACGCGGCCGGCGCTGTCGACCGCGGGTGCGGCGTCTTCTGTTTCCGTTTCAGCCACATACCGCGCCTCCTTCGAGATACGCTTTAGGTACAGGCGCGCGGCGATGCGCTTGATCCAGGCGGCGAAGGTGCCCTCGCCCCTGAACTCGGCGCATTTCTCGAACGCGAGCAGAAAGGCGTCCTGCGCCACGTCGTCGGCCAGCGCCGGCTGGGCGCCCATGCGGCGCAGCAGGCCCCGCACCGTCGAGCCGTGCCGACGAACCAGCTCGCCGAACTCGCGGCGGCCGCCCGCAGCCGCCAGCCCGGCCAGCTCGACATCGTGCAGATCGCGTAAAGGTTTAGCCATGACGGCATCCCTGCCCCGATCCGCCTTAGCCCCTGTTCTTGTTGAAGATGCTCAGGATGATGAAGGCCAGACCGATCATGCCCGGAATCGCCGCCCCGCCCGCGATGGGATAGAAGGCGTCGCCGGCCTTGAAGCTGATCATATAGCCCATCAGGCCGATGCCGATCGCCACCGACAGCAGGATCACCCCCGTCCGCAGATCGCGCATCGCCGTGGCGGGCGGCTTCACGTTCTCCTTGCTGATGGCTTCAATCACCTCCGGCGGCAAAGACTGACCTTTTTCAATCGAAGCGCGCAACGTGGCCTGCATCTCTCGCCGTTCCTTGCTCTTGAGCCACGTCGGCACAATGACAATGGCGGCGATCATCGCAAACAACGTGAGAGGGATGAGGATTTCATTGTCCATGATGTCGACCTTTTGGATCCCTGTTCGGCCGAGCCTGATACGGCGGCCTTCTGATCACAAGAGGCGGCGATGATGGCCTACGGATGCAGCCCCGCGCATGAACTCTTCGTAATGCGTCACCACAGCGTGACTCGACACGCTCCGGGCCGCGTTCAACGGTGTCGCTAGACCCTTCGGAGGCGCCGAATGAACATCACCTATCGCATCGTGCAGCACGACGGCGGCTGGGCCTATCAACTGGGCGACAGCTATTCCGAGACCTTCCCCAGCCATGCGGCGGCGCTGGCGTCGGCCTCGGCGGCGGCGCGCGAACAGCGCGTGCCGGACCGCACCTCCTGGATCGAGTATGAAGACGCCTCGGGCCAATGGATCACCGAACGCGCCGATGGCCGCGACCGCCCCGACGCCGTCGTCGAGGACTGAGCCCCAGCCGCGTCTCAGCGCTTCAGCGCCTCGGCGTAGATGTCCGGCTTGAAGCCCAGCAGCGTCCGCCCGTCGCCCAGATCCAGCACCGGCCGCTTGATCATCGACGGCTGGGCCAGCATCAGGTCCACCGCCTTGGCCGCGTCGATATCGGCCTTGTCGGCGTCGGGCAGCTTGCGGAAGGTCGTGCCCGCCCGGTTCAGCACCTTCTCCCAGCCATGCTCGGCCACCCACCGCTCCACCTCGGCGCGATTTGCCCCTGCGGCCTTATAGTCATGGAAGTCATAGTCCACGCCGTTCTGATCCAGCCAGACGCGCGCCTTCTTCATCGTGTCGCAGGCCTTGATGCCATACAGGGTGCGGGTCATGGGCGAACTCCAAGCGTGACAGACGGCCAGGGTCTGGCATCGAAGCACGAAAGGGTCAATTTACCTGTCACATGAAGAAATCTTCACTCGACGGACCAAGGCTCGCTTGAAAGAGTCACGTTATCAAACGGAGGCGAAGATGAAGCGTGCAGCAGCCTTAACGACCTTGGTGCTCATATCGGCCTGCTCCGAGCCCCGTCATGGAGTCAGTGTAAAGGTGGCGACGCCTGTTGAGGCGGGCAAGGTCGCAGGCGTCCAACAATCTGTCCAAGCTCGCGCCGAAGTCCCCGCAGAAGCGACAGAAGCCATTGAATCCCATCTTCGAGCGCAAGCGCGGGAATCTGAAGCTCAGAAGCCCGCACGCCCCTAAAGCACCTTCAGCACTGCCTCCACCGGCCGCCCGATCGCTGCGCCCTTAGGCGTCTCCACGATCGGACGTTCGACCAAGATCGGGCTTTCGATCATCGCGCCCAGGATCGTCGCCTCATCCGCCTCAGCGGCCAGAAGCTCGGCGGCCTTCGCCTCCTTCTTGCGCAGCAGGCCCTTCAGCCCCCCACCCGTCCCGCGCGCCAGACGGTTCAGCGTCTCGGCGTCCCAGCCGGTCTTCAGATACTCGACCACCGTCGGCTCGATGCCCCGGTCGCGCAGCAGCTCCAGCGCCTTGCGCGAGGTCGAGCATTTCGGGTTGTGATAGAGGGTGACGGTCATGGGCGAACTCCTGTCTGTGCTTTGGACCTAGGCCGTGGGGCCGTCTTTCGCCAGCGCCGTCGCCCCGCGCAGGCCGCCGATGTGCAGCAGCAGGCACAGGACCATCGCCGCCCCCGCCACGCCGAAGCTCCAACCCGGCAGGCCCGCCGCGCCCAGCGGCGCGCCGACCATCAGGCTGACCAACAGGGCGCTGAGTTCATAGATGGCCCACACCATGCCGAAGCCCGGCAGCAGCCGGTTCGGACGGCGCCATTGCACCCATCCCAAGCCAAAGGCGATGGCGGCGAAGACGACCGCGAAGCCTGCCGTCGTCCCGCGCATGGCCTCATGCTCGGGCGTAGCCAGAAACCAGACCAGCCCCGCCTGCATCAAGCCGACCGCGCCCCAGATCCAAAAGGCGATGGCGCTGCCGCGCGCCAGCGCCGCCGCCGTCTCGGCCGAATCGACCGGGGCGAAGGGTTGGGGCGGTGCGATCCGACGGTTCATGCGCGACTCCCTGACTGAGGCGGCGAAACTATCCCGCCGGGCGCCGAAATCCCAAGTGCGTGAGAGAGATATCGCCCCGCCTTCACCTTTTTCCTCGCCCCGTCTAGGGTCGCCGCCATGCGGATCGAACCTCAGGATCAGGCCGTGCTGGACCACGTCGCGGCCCGTGGCGACGCCATTGTTCAACGCGCCATAGACTGGTCCGACATCAACTCAGGCAGCCGTCACGCCGAAGGGCTGGCGCGGGTTCTCGACGTTCTGGACGCCACAGCGCGCGCGGCGTTCGGCGCGGCGGCGACGGTCGAGCGCGTCCCGACCCAGGGCTCCACCACCGTCGCCGACAGCGGCGCGGTGATCGCCGAGAGCTATGCCGATTGCTTGAAGATCACCGCCCGGCCCGAGGCGCCGCTTCAGGTCGTGCTGACCGGCCACTATGACACCGTCTTCCCCGCCGACAGCGCCTTCCAGCGCGTCGTCACGCGCGACGACGGCGCCCTGAACGGCCCCGGCATCGCCGATATGAAGGGCGGGATCAGCGTCATGCTGGCGGCGCTGGAAGCCTTCGAGACCCATCCTGACAAGGCCCGCGTCGGCTGGACCGTGCTGCTGTCACCGGACGAAGAGATCGGCTCGCCCGCTTCGGCCCCCCTGCTGGCTGAGCTGGGCGCGCGCGGCCACGTCGGCCTGACCTATGAGCCCGCCCTGTCGGACGGAACCCTGGCGGGCGAGCGCAAGGGCAGCGGCAACTTCCACCTGATCGTCACCGGCAAGGCCGCCCATGCGGGCCGCGCCTTCCACGAGGGCGCCAACGCCGTCGCGGGCGCCGCCATCATCGCCGCCCGCCTGCACGCCCTCAACGGCCAGCGCGAGGGCGTCACCGTCAATGTCGCTAAGATCGCCGGCGGCGGCCCCCTGAACGTCGTGGCCGACAACGCCGTGGTCCGCTTCAACGTCCGCGTGCCGGACGCGCAAGCCGCCGCCTGGATCGACCAGACGGTGCGCGCCATCACAGCCGAGCCGCCCTTCCCCGGGCTGACGCTGGACCTGCACGGCGGCATGACCCGCGCGCCCAAGCCGATGGACGCGTCGCAGACCGCCCTGTTCCACGCCGTGCGCGACGCAGGCGAACTGCTGGGCCAGACCATCGCCTGGAAACCGTCGGGCGGCGTCTGCGAAGGCAACAACCTGCACGCTGCGGGCCTGCCCAACGTCGACACCCTGGGCGTCGTCGGCGGCGACATTCATTCGGATCAGGAGTTCGCCTGGCCCGCCAGCTTCGTCGAACGGGCGCAGCTATCCGCCCTGATCCTGTGCAAGATCGCCTCGGGCGAGATCGACGCCCTCAAACTGAAACAGCTCCGACTGGAGACGATGTAACCGCATGCTCGTTGTTCGCCCCGCCGGCCCCGCCGACCTTCACCACCTGCTCGAACTGGCCATCCTGTCCGGCCCCGGCTTCACCAGCCTGCCCGAGGACGCCGATGTCCTGAGCGAGCGGCTGGAGCTCAGCAAGGCCAGCTTTGAGGGCAAGGTCGCGCCCGAAGAGGCCTGGTACACCCTGATGTTGGAAGACGGCGACACAGGCGATGTCGACGGCATCGGCTCGGTCAAGGCGACGGTGGGTCTGAAGCGGCCCTTCTTCAGCTTCCGCGTGGTCAACAACACCGTCCAGTCGCCGTCGCTGAACGTGAAGCTGAACCATCAGACGCTGGTGCTGGTCAACGAGTGCACCGGCTGGACCGAGGTCGGCTCCCTGTTCCTCAAGGCCGACCGGCGCAAGGGCGGCGCCGGACGCCTGCTCAGCCAGTCGCGCTATATGCTGATCGGCGCCCAGCCGGACCTGTTCGCCGACAATGTGCTGGCCGAACTGCGCGGCGTCTTCACGCCCGACGGCTACTGCCCCTTCTGGGACCATGTGGCGCACAAGTTCTTCCCGATGGACTTCGACGACGCCGACCGCATGACCGGCTCGACCGACAAGCAGTTCATCCTGGACCTGGCCCCGCGCCACCCCATCTACATCGACCTGCTGCCCGAACCGGCCCGCGCCGTGATCGGCAAGGTCCACCCGCAGGGCGTGCCCGCCATGGCCCTGCTGGAAAGCGAAGGCTTCCGCCCCAACGGTCTGGTCGACATTTTCGACGCCGGGCCGACGGTGGCCTGCGGCCGCGACAACATCCGCACGGTCCGCGACGCCCGCGTCCTGACCGCCCGCATTGAGAACGAGGTCGAGGTCGACCTGCCCTCCCTCGTCTCGACCGACAGCGTCGCCGCCTTCCGCGCCGTACGCGCCCGCGTCCTGATCGACGGCGACCTGGCCCGCATGACCCCCGACGTCGCCGCAGCCCTGAAGATCAAGGACGGCGCCACGGTGCGGGTGAAGTCGTGATGAGCATTGCCGCCCTCTCCCTTCTCCCCTTGGGGGAGAAGGTGGCTCGCGCAGCGAGACGGATGAGGGGAACGCTCGCCTCGCACTCGACACTGGCTGACCGTAAGCCCATTTCCACCCGCCCCCTCATCCGAGCGGCTCCGCCGCCCACCTTCTCCCCCGAGGGGAGAAGGGGAGACTTGATATGACCCGTTTCACCTCCACCAACCCCGCCACCGGCGAAACCGTCTGGGAAGGCGAAGCCGCCTCCCAAGCTCAGGTCGGCGCCGCCGTCGAGGCCGCCCGCGCCGCCTTCCCCGACTGGGCCGACCGCCCGCGAGGTGATCGCATCGACGCGGTGAAGCGCTATCAGGCCGTCCTGAAAGCGCGCGCCCCCGAAATGGCCGAGGCCATCGCCAGAGAGACCGGCAAGGCCCTGTGGGAGACCAAGACCGAACTGGCCTCCATGCAGGGGAAGGTCGACATCTCCATCCGCGCCTATGACGAGCGCACCGGCGAACGGTCGAACGACACCGCCTTCGGCCGCGCAACCTTGCGCCACCGCCCGCACGGCGTCTCGGCTGTGCTCGGCCCGTTCAACTTCCCCGGCCACCTGCCCAACGGCCACATCGTCCCGGCCCTGCTGGCGGGCGACACGGTCGTGTTCAAGCCGTCCGAGGAAACGCCCCTGACCGGCCAGTTGATGGCCGAATGCCTTGAGGCCGCCGACCTGCCCCAGGGCGTGTTCAACCTGGTTCAGGGCGGGCGCGACACGGGCGCGGCCCTGCTGGACCAGCCGATCGACGCCCTGATGTTCACCGGCTCGGGCGCGGCGGGCGCGCACTTCCGGCGCAAGTTCGCCGACGACCCGCACGTCATCCTGGCGCTGGAGCTGGGCGGGAACAACCCGCTGGTCGTCTGGGACGCCGCAGACGCTGAAGCTGTCGCCGGCATCGTGGTCCAGTCCGCCTTCGTCACCACCGGCCAGCGCTGCTCCTGCGCGCGCCGCCTGATCGTGCCGGAAGGCGCGGCCGGAGACGCCATCGTCGAAGCCGTCGCCGCCCTGTCCGACCGCCTGACCTTCGCGCCGTGGGACAGCGACCCTGAGCCCTACGCCGGCCCGTTGATCTCGGAAAAGGCGGCGACCGCCGCCCTTGCGGCCCTGCAACAGCGCATCGACGCGGGCGCCAAGGTCATCCGCGCCTCCGGCCCCGTCGACAACCTTCCCGGCGCGTTTGTGAAGCCCGCGATCATCGACGTCACCGGCGTCGCCGTCGAGGACGAGGAGATGTTCGCCCCCTTCCTGCAGGTCATCCGCGTGCCGACCTTCGACGCCGCCATCGCCGCCGCCAACGCCACCAAATACGGCCTGTCCGCCGGTCTGGTCAGCGACGACGCCAAGCTCTGGGACCGCTTCATCAACCGCATCCGCGCGGGCGTGGTGAACTTCAACCGTCCGACCACGGGCGCGGCGGGCGACATGCCCTTCGGCGGCCTGGGCGCCTCGGGCAACCACCGCCCCAGCGCCTATTACGCCGCCGACTACTGCGCCTACCCGGTCGCCAGCTTCGAGGCCGGATCGGTCAAGAATATCGAAAGCGAGATCAAGGGCTTGCGGGGATGATCTCAGCAGGTCCGTTCGACAAGAAGGAACGGATCAGGCCGGGCGCCCATGTGCGCGCCCGGCGCCTTCGCAACCTCCCGACCTGGAGCGAGGCGAAGCTGTGGGAGCGGCTTCGCAAGCTCGACATCCGCATCCGGCGCCAAGCGCCGATCGGCCCTTACGTCGTCGACTTCGCCTGCCTGCGCGCCCGCCTGGTGATCGAAGTCGATGGCGGCGTCCACAACCGCACCGATGTCGCCCTGCGCGATCTGGCGCGCGATGAATGGCTGGCTGGCGAGGGCTACCGCGTCCTTCGCATCGACAGCCGTCGCATCCCAGACGACCTCGACGCCGTCGTCGCGGAAATCACTCACGCCATTCGCCTCAAAGCCCCCCTTCCCCTCGAGGGGGAAGGGGATGGGGGATGGGGTGAAGCCGCCTCGCCAGACGATGTAACGCAAGAGACGCCGCCCCGTCCCCTGCGCCCTTTCGCCAGGCCGCCTGCCAACACCCCCACCCAACCCTCCCCCCTCGAGGGGGAGGGCTCGTGAGTTTGATTATGACCGCCATCGAAGCCAACGCCGACGGCCTGATCGGGCCGACGCACTCCTATGCGGGCCTGTCGCCGGGCAACCTCGCCTCCAGCCTGAACAAGGGCGAGGCGTCGAACCCGCGCGCGGCCGTGCTGCAGGGCCTCGACAAGATGAAGACCCTGGCCGACCTGGGCCTGCCCCAGTTCGTCCTGCCCCCGCATGAGCGGCCGAACATCCCCTTCCTGCGCGACCTCGGCTTCTCGGGCTCCGACGCCCAGGTGCTGGAACGCGCATGGAAGGACGCCCCCTCCTTCGCCGCCGCCGCCTGTTCGGCCTCGCCCATGTGGGCCGCCAACGCCGCCACGGTGACGCCCAGCGCCGACGCACGTGACGGCCGCGTCCACTTCACCCCCGCCAATCTGATCACCAACCTGCACCGCAGCCTTGAGCACGATCAGACCAGGCGCGCGCTGGACGCCCTCTTCCCCGACGCCAGCCGCTTCGCCGTCCACGACGCCCTGCCCTGCGTCGCCCATCTGGCGGACGAGGGCGCGGCCAACCACGTCCGCCTGTGCCGCGACCACGGCGAGGCGGGCGTCAATCTGATGGTCTGGGGCCGCGAGGCCTGGGAGCATTGGGACGGCCCCTACCCCGCCCGCCAGACGCGCGAGGCGTCCGAGGCGATCATGCGCCGCCATGGCGCGTCCGGCGCCGTCCTGGCGCGTCAGGGCAAGGCCGCCATCACGGGGGGCGCCTTCCACAACGACGTGGTCTGCGTCGGCGCCCTGGACACCCTCTTCTTCCATGAGCTGGCGTTCGAGGACACGGACGCGACCAAGGCCGCCATCCGCGCCGCCGCCGTCGGTTTCGAGCCGCAGTTCGTCGAGGTCTCGGCCGCCGACCTGCCGCTGGCCGACGCCATCAGCTCCTATCTGTTCAACTCCATGCTGATCCGGGTTCCGGGCCAGGACCGCCTGACCCTGATCTGCCCGACCGAAACGCGCGACAACCCGCGCAGTCATGCGGTGGCGCAGAGCCTCGCCGCCTCCAACGGGCCGATCGGCCATGTCGAATACGTCGACGTGCGCCAGTCGATGCGCAACGGCGGCGGCCCCGCCTGCCTGCGTCTGCGCGTCGTCCTGACCGAGGCCGAACTGGCGGCGACCAACCCGGCCATGCGCCTGACCGAGGCGCTTCACGCCCGCCTCAGCGACTGGGGCCGCCGCTGGTATCGCGACAGCCTGACCGTCCGCGACCTGGCCGACCCCGCCCTGCTGGACCAGACGCGCGGCGCGCTCGACGAACTGACGCAGATTCTGAACCTGGGCGGCGGCTTCTACCCGTTCCAGCGCACTTAGGTCCTTCTCCCCTTGTGGGAGAAGGTGGGCCGCGCAGCGGGTCGGATGAGGGGTCTTGCGACAGTAAATGACGCGGATGATCGGTGAGGGACGGCGCAACCCCTCATCCGTCAGGCTTACGCCTGACACCTTCTCCCACCAGGGGAGAAGGACGACGCCAGGGCATCGCCAAACATCCTAATCCGACGTCGCGATCCCTGAAAAACATGGGGTTTGCGGGCGTCCGGAACGCTTTTGCGCGCCCGCCCTTCGTCGCGCGCCATCATCTCCTCCCAGCCAGCGCCGCGAAGGAGATTTCAGACGATTCAGACGAATTGGACTCTGTTTTTCCGAGAGCCGCTCAGGCCGAGAACCGCCCGCCCTTGGCCGCATAGGCCTGCGTCCCGCGAGTGAAGACGTGATCGGTCGGCAGGATGGTCTCGATCGGCAAGGCCTCGGCGCCCTTCAGCCGCTCATAGACCGGTCCGAAGTCCTGCAGCGTCACCGTCTTCAGCGCCTCGATGCTGTCGATGACGAAATAGACCTGCTGGAAGTCGTCGATGCGGTACAGGGTCTTCATCACCCGCTCCAGGTCGAAGCCCAGGCGGTTCGGCGAGGGGTCTTCCAGGCTGAAGACGCTCTCGGTCGCCGACGACACGATGCCCGCGCCATAGATGCGAAGGCCGCCCGCCTCCCGCATCAGGCCGAACTCGACCGTGTACCAGTACAGGCGCGCCAGATTCGGCAGCATGCCCAGCGACGCCGCCCGCTGCCCGCCCTTGCCATAGGCCTCCATATAGGCGGCGAAGTCGGGGTCGGTCAGCATGGGCACGTGGCCGAACACGTCGTGGAAGATGTCCGGCTCCTGCAGGTAGTCCAGTTGGTCCGGCTTGCGGATGAACTGGCCCGAGACGAAGCGGCGGTTGGCCAGGTGGTCGAAGAAGACCTCGTCCGGCACCAGGCCGGGAACGCAGACCACGGTCCAGCCGGTCAGGGCCTGAAGCTTGGGGTTGATGACGTCGAAGTCGGGGATGCCGCCCGCGTTCAGGTCGAGCGCGTCCAGGCCGCGCAGGAAGGCCTCGCTGGCGCGACCGGGCAGGATCTTCATCTGCCGCTCGTATAGGGTGTTCCAGGTCTGGTGTTCGACCTCGGTGTAGGCCGCCCAATTCTGGGGGATGGTCCAGTCGGCGGCGGCGCCTTCCGGCGGCTGCTCGAAAACGTGCTCGAAGTCGGACATGGAACGCTCCTCACGGCTCTGATGGCCTTTCGGGGCAGATTAGCGCGGCGGTTCGCCGTCGTCACGCATGACTGTTGCAACGCTGGGCCGAGGCTTCTCATTCGTCACCGCATGCGACGACGGACTGGCGCGACAGGGAGTCGCGGTCTAACCTGTCGGGGACGGGCGCCGCTTCGGACCGCCCACATGAAAGCTCGGCCCATGCCGGAGACCCCTGGCGCGCCTGAACGGCGCGACGCGCGGTCCCTGCCTCGGCGTTCCCGCAGCGGCGGGAGCATCGATCGAGACGCCCCTCTGTACGGCGCGCTCGACCTGGGGACCAATAACTGCCGCCTGCTGATCGCGCGTCCGGCGCGTGACGGATTTCGCGTGGTGGATTCCTTCAGCCGCATCGTGCGCCTGGGCGAAAGCCTGTCGCGCACCGGCCGGCTGGACGACCGCGCGATGGACCGGGCCTATGACGCCCTGGCCCTGTGCGCCGAGCGTGTGGTGCGCAAGGGCGTCGATCCCAAGCGCCTGACCGCCGTCGCCACCCAGGCCTGCCGCATGGCCGAAAACGGGCCTGCTTTCGTCGAGCGGGTGCGGCGCGGCACCGGCCTTCGCCTGCGCATCATCGACCCTTCCGAAGAGGCCGCCCTGTCGGTCGCGGGCTGTCTGAACCTGTTCGATCCGCGCGCCGAGGCTGTGCTGGTGATCGACGTGGGCGGCGGCTCCACAGAACTGTCCTGGCTGATGAAGGGCGCGCGCGGGATTGAAACCGTGGCGTGGATGTCGGCGCCGCTGGGCGTTGTGAGCCTGGCCGAGCGCCACCCGGAACCCGAGGGCGAAACCAGCCAATGGTATGAGGCTATGGTCGCCGACTTCGGCGCGGCCATCGCCTCTGGCGGACCGGGCCCTGAATTCCTGGCCCGTATCGAGGCGGGGCGCGGCCATATGGTCGGCACCTCGGGCGCCATCACCAGTCTGGCCGGGATTCATCTTGGGCTGAGGCGTTATCAGCGCGATCTAGTCGACGGTCTGTGGATGACGCGCAGCGACTGCGAAAGAGCGGCCGACCGCCTCATCGCGCTCGGTCCCGCGGGACGGGCGGCGGAAAGCTGCATCGGGCCGGACCGGGCCGATCTGGTGCTGGCCGGGGCCGCTATCCTGGAAGCCGTCCAGCGCGCTTGGCCGTGCGAGCGGGTCCGCGTCGCCGACCGCGGTCTGCGCGAAGGGCTTCTGTTGCAGAAAATGCGCGAGGATCGGCAGCCGAAGCCGCGCCGGCGCAGGCGGCGCAAGCGCGGCGGCGCAAACGGCGGCGGCGCGGCTGAATAGGCGGCGCCTAATCCACCTCGACCGGCAGCTCGATGTCGCAGGCCGAGAAGTCCGCCCCTCTGGCTGCTCTGGCCCTGTCGACCAGAGTGCGGAACCCGACGCTGTCCGGGCTCAGCACCCGCACGGTCGGCCGCTCGCCTTCCGCCAGGTCGCCCGCCACGCGCACCCGCGTCATCCGGTCAGGACCCGTGACGATGCCATCCGGATTGGGGCTGAACTTCAGGGCGCGCACCACATCCAGCCCCGACACGACCCGGCCCCAGATGGTGTAGCGCTTCTCCAGCGCCGGATAGGGCTGGCGCATCAGGAAGAACTGGCTGTTGGCGCTGTCGGGCGCATCGTCGCGGGCCATGCCCGCCACGCCCGGACAATACAGGCCCCAGGCGTGAACCTTGCGATCCGCCGTCGTCGCCATCACGACGTCGGGCTGAGTCTGGACCGGCAGCGACTGCATAAAGCCGATCAGCGCGCCCGCCGGCGCAGCTATGGGAGCGAAGGGCGTCTGGGCGTCGCGGCGGAAGGTGAACTCGGCCTTGAGGTCGGGATGCCAGCTCTGGCCCTCGCCGCTGCCCAGCGGATCGCCGGTCTGGGCCATGAAGCCGTCTATGACCCGATGCCAGGGTATGCCGTCATAGAACCCCGCCTTGGCCAGCAGGCGAATGCGGGCGACATGGCTGGGCGCCGCCTCGGGCGTCATCTCGACCAGGATGCGGCCCTTGTTGGTGTCGATGATCAGCAGATTGTCCGGCGCAACAGGGCGCCAGTCGCGGGCGGCGATGGCCGCCGCCCGGTCTTGCTCATCCGCAATCGCGGCGGCGTCCTGAGCCACGGCCGAGCCGGCCAGCATGGCGGCCAGCAACGCCGCCCCGATCGTGTGAAGTTCCCGCTTCATGTCCCCGCCCCTCCCCGAGCGCGGCGCGCGTCTCAGCCGCCCTGCACAGGCGGCTGGACGTCGCAGATGTTGAAGGTCGCGCCCTTCTCAGCACGCGCCGCCTCGACGGCCGCGTTGAACGGCGCCGAACCGGGCACGGCAACGCGGATCGTGGGTCGTTCGGCCTCGGGCATGGCCGAGGCCAGACGCACGCGGCCCATCGCGTCCGCATCAGGACCGACGGCGCCGTCGCCGGCGTCATTGCCCTTCTTGAGCGACTTCACCACGTCCAGCCCTTGAAGCACGCGCCCGAAGACCGTGTAGGAGCCGTTCAGATTATCGTTCTGGCCGGTCATCAGGAAGAACTGGCTGTTGGCGCTGTCGGGCGAGCCGGCGCGCGCCATGCCCGCCACGCCCGGGCAGAACAGCCCTTGCGCCGAGGTCTTGAAGTCGGCGGTCACGAACATCTGGGCGTCCGGCTGGGTGACGATGGGGATAGATCCCATGACGCCGCGCAGGCCCGGCCCGCTGTTCTCGACCGGCGCGAAGCCGCTGTCGCGCCCGCGCCGGAAGGTGAACTCGCCCTTCAGATCGGGCAGTTCGCTGCCGCCCTCGCCCGTGCCCTTGGGGTCGCCGGTCTGGGCCATGAAGTCGGGAATGACGCGGTGAAATTTCAGCCCGTCATAGAAGCCCTGATTGGTCAGGGTGCGGATGCGCTCGATATGGTTCGGCGCCGCGCGCGGCTCCAACTCCACCAGGATGCGTCCCTTGGCTGTGTCGATCACCCACAGGTTCTCGGGCGACACCGTGCGCCAGTCACTCGATTGGGCATTCGACTGCGCCACCGCAGCCCCGGCCAGCAAGGCAGCCGCCGTCGCCAGCGCCATCACAGACTTGATCTTCAAACCCGACCTCAAACCTTCTTGACCTTGGCCAACACGCTCGCGGCGACCGCAGGGCTGACGAAGCTGTCGATCCGGCCGTCCAGCCGGGCGATTTCCTTCACCAGTCGCGAGGCGATCGCCTGATGCCGCGGATCGGCCATCAGGAACACCGTCTCTATGTCGCTGTTGAGGCGCTGATTCATCGCCGTCATCTGGAACTCATACTCGAAATCCGCGACCGCGCGCAGGCCGCGCACGATGACGCTGGCGTTCAGTTCCTCAGCGAAGTGCATCAGCAGGCTGGAAAACGGCCGCACCTCGATGTCGGCGTTGAAGCGCGCGACCTCGGCCTTGATCATTTCGACCCGCTCGGCGGTCGAGAACAGCGGGCCCTTGTCGTCGTTCTGAGCCACGCCGATGACCAGACGGTCCACCAGCTTAACCGCCCGCCCGATAATATCGAGGTGACCGTTGGTGACCGGATCGAAGGTGCCCGGATAAAGTCCGATACGCATGGCCAGCGGCCTCCCCATCGTTTGGGCCCGTTTAGCAGGTGCGAAATGAACGGCCTAGATTTTCTGACGCGGCTGTGATCGCCAAAGCGCGTTTAAATGCTGCACTGCATCAGTCGCGCCGGTGAAAACATGGTCGTCGATGGCCGCGATCGCGGCCGCGGGCGTGGCGCTGTTGCACGCGAAGGCGCCGTCGAAGCGCGGCAGGTCCGATAGGCGCACGGCTTCGATCCGTTGCGGCGAACCTGCTTGATCCAGCGCCCCGCGGATCAGGGTCTGCGTTACGCCGTCCAGCATGGGCGCATCGGGCCAGACCACCGTATCGCCCTGGATAAAGCCGATATTCCACAACGAGCCTTCGCAAATCCGGCCCTCAATGTCGGTGAAAAGGGCGTCGTCATAGCCCGTCAGCCGCGCCATGCGCCGCGCCCCCAGCAGGCCCATCGCGGCGACATGCTTCAGATGCGGCGCCTCGCGGGCGTAGGTCTGGCTTTGCAGGCGCACCCCGTCGGCCAGCGGCGATGGCGGCGGCGAAACGCTGATCATCACCTGCGGCGCGCCGATCCAGTCCGGCTGACGCAGGGACAGGTCGCGGGAGAACAGGCTGACCCGCAGCCAGGCTTCGGTTCGCCCGCCTAGAGCCGCTCGCATCTGATCACGCAGGCGCTCCTCGGCGACAGCCTCGCCGAACAGTTCCAGCGCCGAGCGGTTCAGACGGTCCAGATGTCGGTCCAGCCCGCGCACGCCGCCCTGCTCCACAACGAAGGAGGTCAGGGCGCCGTAGTTGATCAGGGCCTGATGACCCAGATCCTCAAGCCCGGCAGCACGGCCGTCGATCCAGAGTTCAGGAGCGACGGCCATACAGGATCAGGCCTCGCCGCCCTCGACCGCCGGGGCCTCGCCCGCGTCGCCGTCTTCATCATCGCCGCCGGAATCGGCCAGACGTTCGACCGAGACGACCTTCTCGTCCTTGCCGGTGCGGAAGATGGTCACGCCCTGGCTGGAGCGGCCGACGATGCGGACCTGTCCGACCGGAGTGCGGATCATCTGGCCGCCGTCGGTGACCAGCATCAGATCGTCCGACTCCTCGACCGGGAAGGCGGCGGCCAGGCGCGTGCCCGCGCGGCCGCCCAGGCCGTGGGCCGTCAGCCCCTGCCCGCCGCGACCGGTGCGGCGATACTCATAGGCCGAGGACCGCTTGCCGAAGCCGGTTTCCGTGACCGTCAGAATGAACTGCTCGGCCGCGCCCAACGCGGCGATACGTTCGGGCGAGATCGGAGCGTCGCCGGCCTCTTCGTCGTCCGCCTCGACCGGGACGCCTTCGTCCTCTGCATCGGCCCCGGCCAGCGCCTTGCGCATGGCGTTGGCGTGTTTGACATAGGCGGCGCGTTCTTCCGGCGTCGCATCGACGCGACCGAGGATAGCCATCGAGATGACCTCGTCGCCGTCCTGCAGGCGGATGCCCCGCACGCCGGTCGAATCGCGGCCCTTGAACACCCGCACGTCGTCGGCCTTGAAGCGGATAGCCCGGCCCAGCGCGGTGGTCAGCAGCACGTCGTCTTCAGCAGTGCACAGGCCGACGCCGACCATGCCGTCGCCGTCTTCCAGCTTCATGGCGATCTTGCCCGCGCGGTTCACGGTAGCGAAGTCGCTGAGCTTGTTGCGGCGCACGTCGCCCGACTTGGTGGCGAACATGATGTCGTAGTCGCCCCAGGTCGCCTCGTCCTCCGGCAAGGGCAGCACGTTCATGATGCTGTCGCCCGGCTCGATCGGCAGCAGGTTGACGAAGGCCTTGCCGCGCGACTGCGGATTGCCCAGCGGCAGTCGCCACGTCTTGAGCTTATAGGCCTTGCCGTTGGTGGCGAAGAACAGCACCGGCGTGTGGGTCGAGGCGCTGAACACGCCGGTGATGGCGTCCTCATCCTTCATCGACATGCCGCTGCGGCCCTTGCCGCCGCGATGCTGGGTCCGATAGGCGTTCAGCGCCACGCGCTTGACGTAGCCCGAGTGGGTGACGGTGACGACCATGTCCTCGCGCGGGATCAGGTCTTCGTCCTCCATCTCGGCGTCGCCCTCGCCGATGAGGGTGCGGCGGTCCACGCCGAACTGATCCTTCACCAGCAGCAGGTCTTCGCGGATGATGGCCAGGACGTTCTTGCGGTCCGACAGGATCGTCAGATGGCCCTGAATCGTGTCGGCCAGGCTGCGCGCCTCGCCGAAGATGTCGTCGCGGCCCAGGCCGGTCAGGCGCGACAGGGTCAGGGCCAGGATGGCGCGGGCCTGCTCGTCGGTCAGGCGGATCTTGTCGCCCTCGACCAGCACGGTGCGCGGATCGGCGATCAGTTCGACTAGGGCCATCATGTCCCCGACCGGCCAGGCCTTGCCCTGCAGCCGTTCGCGCGCCTCAGCCGGGTCGGCCGAGCTGCGGATGATGTGGATGACCTCGTCGATATTGGCGACGGCGACGGCCAGGCCGACCAGGACGTGGCCGCGGTCGCGGGCCTTGGCCAGCTCGAACTTGACGCGGCGGACCACCACCTCCTCGCGGAACTCGAGGAAGGCCTCCAACAGGGCGCGCAGGCCCATCTGCTCGGGCCGCCCGTGGTTCAGCGCCAGCATGTTGACGCCGAACGAGGATTGCAGCGCCGTATAGCGATACAGCTGGTTCAGGATCACATCGCCCGACGCGTCGCGCTTCAGCTCGATGACGATGCGCATGCCCGCGCGGTCCGACTCGTCGCGGACGTCGGCGATGCCTTCCAGACGCTTCTCGCGCACCATTTCGGCGATGCGTTCGATCAGGGTCTGCTTGTTCACCTGGAACGGCAGTTCGGTGATGATGATGGCGTCGCGATCCTTGCGGATCTCTTCGATCGAGGCCTTGCCGCGCACGATGACCGAGCCGCGCCCGTCGCGCAGGGCGTTGCGCGGGGCCGTGCGGCCCATGATCTCGCCGCCCGTGGGGAAGTCAGGCCCCGGAACGATATCCAGCAGGGCGTCATCCGAGACGTTAGGATCGTCCAGCAGGGCGACTGAGGCGTCGATCACTTCGCGCAGGTTGTGCGGGGGGATGTTGGTGGCCATGCCGACGGCGATGCCGCCCGCGCCGTTGACCAGCAGGTTCGGAATCCGCGCCGGCAGGACGACAGGCTCCAGCTCCTTCTCGTCGTAGTTCGGCTGGAAATCGACCGTGTCCTTGTCGATGTCGGTCAGCAAGGCCACGGCCGCCGGGGCCATCTTGGCCTCGGTGTAACGCATGGAGGCCGGCATATCGCCGTCGACCGAGCCGAAGTTGCCCTGGCCGTCGACCAGCATCAGCCCCATGGAGAAGTCCTGGGCCATCCGCACCAGGGCCATATAGACCGAAGCGTCGCCGTGCGGGTGGAACCGGCCCAGCACGTCGCCGACCACGCGGGCGCACTTCGAATACGACCGCTCGGGCGTCATGTTCAGGTCGTGCATCGAATACAGGATGCGGCGATGCACAGGCTTCAGACCGTCGCGCGCGTCCGGCAGAGCCCGGCTGACGATCACGCTCATGGCGTAGTCGAGATAGGAGCGCTTCAGCTCCTCCTCGATGGTGATGGTCGAGATATCGCCCGGCGCCGAAGGGGCGGCGTTTTGGTAGCTGTCGTCGGTCAAGGAAATCAGGCTTTAAATGGCCGGAATCGGAACGTGATCCGCTGTTCCGGTTTCTATCATCCGGGGGGCCTGCTGGCAAAGAAACGCCGCTGAAATCCCCATGCCGAAAAGGACAGGAAAGCCATGCGTCTAGCCGCTTCGAAACTGATCGCTCCCAGCGCTCTCGCCATCACCCTGATCGCCGGGGCCGCTTGCAGCCAGAGCCCGGCCGCGCCGCCGGCTTCCGACGCCGCTCCTGCAGCTTCCACCGAGGCCGCCGCCCGCACGACGCCGGGTCAGACGGCGCAGGTAGCCATCATCAACGGGCAAGGCGCCGAAGCGGGCAAGGCGACGCTGACGCAAGGCGCCACGGGCCTGCTGATCAAGGTCGAAGCTGCCGGCCTGACGCCCGGCTGGCACGGCATCCACATCCACGCCACGGGCCAGTGCGAGGCGCCCTTCACCTCGGCCGGCGCCCATATCAACCACGGCGATCCGAAGCAGCCGCACGGCCTGCTGAACGCCGACGGGCCCGACGACGGCGACCTGCCCAACGTCTTCGCCGACGCGACAGGCGCGGTGAACGCCGAAGTCTTCACCACCCGCGCTCGCCTGGCCGACGCCGGTCCGGGCCAGTGGCTGCTGGACGATAACGGCTCGGCCCTGGTGATCCACGCCAACGCCGACGACCATTCCAGCCAGCCGATCGGCGGCGCGGGCGACCGCGTGGCCTGCGCCGTCATCAAGGCGCAGTAAGCGGGTTCAAACCTTGGCGGGGGCGCCGGCGCGCAGGCCGCGCTCCCCCAGGGCCACGGTGATCACGCCCAGCAGGGAAATGGCGACGCCTGTCAGGATCTGCGGCGTCAGCACGTCGCCCATGAACAGGCCGCCGATCATGATCGACACCAGAGGCGAGCCCAGCAGATAGGGCGTCACCCGCCCGGCCTCGCGCCGCTGGACCAGCCAGAACATCAGGCTGGTGGCGAACACGGACGAGATCACCCCCGCCCAGATCAACGTGCCCCACACCAGCGGCGTCGCAGCCTTGGCGGCTTCCCACTGCCCGTTCTCGAACAGGACCGACCCCAGGGTCAGGACCGGAAAGGCCATCAGAGCCAGCAGCCCCTGCATCTTCAAGGGCGGGATGGAGGTCGTCCGGCGCGCGATCACCGTCGTCAACGCCCAGGCCGACGCGCCCAGCGCGCCCACCAGAATGGCCTTCCAGTCGTTCAGCGCGTGGGGATCCAGCGTCATCCACGCCACGCCTGCGAAGGCGATCACCAGGCCCACTGTCGCCATCCTCGAAATCCGCTCGCCCAGCATCAGAAAGGCGAACAGGGAGGTCAGGGGGATCCACAACTGGGTGGCGACCGTCACCGGGCTGACGTCATGGGCCAGCCAGAAGGCCAGATAGATCAAGCCATAGTGGATCGGGCCGCCCACCACGGCGATGATCAGCAGGCTTTTCCAGTTCGGGAACGGCGGCCGCACGAACCAGACCAGACAGGCGGCGGCGATGGCGAAACGCAGCGCGCCCGTCATCAGCGGCGGCAGCATTTCGGTGGCGACCTTGGCGGCGGCGTTGTTCACGCCCCAGATGACCAGAACGGCCACGATAGCCGCGATTTCAAGCGGCGTCAGCGCGTGCGGGGAGGAGGAGGAGCTGGACACGCCCTCATGCTTGCCACAAGGCGCGACCTTTCGCCTCTCACGAAGCATGAGCGGAGGTTACCCCTCCCCTCGCATCCCAACAAAAAAGGCCGCGCCCCCAGCGGAGGCGCGGCCTTCATTTTTCGATCCCGCGAACCTTTAGAACGGAATGTCGTCGTTCAGGTCGTAGCTTTCCTTCGGGCCCGAGGGCTTGTTGGCGCCGCCGGTGGAGAAGCCCGAGGAATAGTCGTCGTCGCGACCGCCGCCGTAGCCGCCGCGATCACCGCCGCCCTGGCTGTCGCCACGGCCGCCCAGCATGGTCAGCTGGCCGTTGAAGCGCTGGATGACGATCTCGGTCGAATACTTCTCGACGCCCTGCTGATCCGTCCATTTGCGGGTCTGCAGCGAACCTTCGATGTAAACGGTGGAGCCCTTCTTCAGATAGTTTTCGACCACCTTGACGATGTTGTCGTTGAAGATGACCACCGAGTGCCACTCGGTCTTTTCCTTGCGCTCGCCGGTCGACTTGTCGCGCCAGGTTTCTGAGGTGGCGATGCGCAGGTTGGCGACGCGGTCGCCGTTGTTCAGCGAACGGATTTCCGGATCGCGGCCCAGATTGCCGATGAGGATGACCTTGTTGACGCTGCCCGCCATGACGAATGTCCTTTTATCTTCTTGCGTCGAGTCCTAGCGGATTTCGACGAGATGTTCCAGTTTTGTTCACGCCCAATTCCGGGCGCTGAAATCAGTTCGGGGCGACCGCGACCGGGCGTCCGTCGATCTGGCGCTGGATCGCGCCCGGAATGGCCAAGCGGCCATCCCCCGTGCGCGCCAGGGCGAAGAAGCGCGGGCCGTCCAGGGACTTGCCGAACTTGACCCCCGCGCGATCGATGAAGATGAACTGCCCCTGATAGGCGCCGACCATCTCGGTCTTGCTGCCGCCCAGACGCAGGAAGCGCAGACGCATCTCTTCCAGCCGCGCGGCGCAGAACTCGATCTGCGGCTGGTCGCGGGCGACGACGTTGAAGCGCACGCCCCCGCCCTCAGCGTCCTGGCCCATGTGGTAGCAGACGCCCGTCCCGCCCGGCGCCTCCGCCTTCTTGGCGCAGGCGCCCAGAGCCGCAGACGCCGCGACAATCGCCAGCAGGGTGATCGAAGCGCGGCTCATGCTCACAGCTCCGGGAACTGACATTGGCGGTCCTGCTGGGCCAGGGTGCGGAAACGATTGTTGTCGGTCGACTGCTCCACGCGGCGCGGGACCAGACGCAGGGTCGTGTCGCCCCACCGGCCATAACGCGCCTCGCCCGGCGCGACGCAGGTTCCCGAATAGAGAGCCTGAACACAGGCCGCCAGGCTCATATTGCCCGACACCTGGCGCCATTCCGAACCGGTGTGACGCAGGCAGGCCGTGCCCGAGGTCGAAGGCGCCGCGCGCGTATCCTCGACGGCGCCCGGCTGGCCCGCAGGGGCGATCTCGACCGCCGGGGTCGAAGGCAGTTCCGGCGGCGGCGCGAAGGACGCGGTCGGCGCCGCGACGAGCGAGCCCGAAGCATCCAGCCCCACGTCCAGGGCGCTGGTGGCCACGCCGTTGCGCTGGGCGCAGTCAGCCAGGGTCGCCAGGCCGACGAACTGGCCATCCACGAAGCAGCGCAGTTCGCGCGTCGGCTCCAGCGTAGGGGCCTCGGCCACGTCGATGGTCAGGCCGCCCTTGGACGCAGGCGGCGGCTCGGACGGCGCATCCTTGCCCCCGCTGAAGACCAGGGCGGCGGCCACGGCGCCGACGACGGCCAGGCCGGCGCCGACGATCAGAACCGTACGATTGTCTTTCGAAAGGGCCATGCAGCTCTCAACGCGCCAAAGAAGGCCCCACTAACCCCGAGCGCCCTACAGCCGTCAACCGAAAGCGCCCTCAACCCCGGCTTAGCCTGTGAGTCTCGCCAGGGCGGCCTGGTAGTTGGCCAGTTGCGCCTGCAGATAGGCCGGGGCCTGACCCGTCACCTTGGGTTTGTCGCTTGCCGGGTCCAGGGCGCGATAGGCGTCGCGCATGGCCTTGATCGCCAGTTGCACCTGATCGCGCGACTTGGCGATGGCTTCCGGGCCGGACAGGTTCAGCAGCGGCGACAGGTCGATGCCGAAGGTCTTGGTCTTGTCCTGCGTCTTGCCGATGAAGCCGGGCGTCAGGCCCAGTCCCGCCAGGGCGTCCCTCCCCGCTTCGCCTGGCGTCAGAACCGCCCCAGCCCGCCCGTCGGCGCTGGTGATGGAAAGGCGCTGGACCCCGCCGCTGGTCACCCGCGCGTCGCCGTCCATGCCGGTGACATAGTCGCGATCGGTCTTCACCGTGACCTTCAGATAACGGCCCGACGCCATTTCGATCTTGCGCGCCAGCGACTGCAAGGTGTCCTTGGCGTCGATCGTCACCGCCGTCTTCCGGCCTGTCGCCGGGTTCTGCACATAAAAACGGTCGCCCGCACGCACCGCCGTCGCATCCACCAGGGTCTTGGACTGGCTCTGGCTGATCTCGCCCTGCGGCAGGCCCAGCCGGTCCAGCACGCTGGCGCCGCCCGAAGACACGGTCAGGGCCAGGGGCCTGGCCTGGCCGTCAGCCGCCGTCCAGGTCTGGTTCCACTCAACCTGCCCCGTCTGCACGTCCAGTCGCGCCAGATAGCCGCGCGAGGGGTCTTCGGCCTTGGCCCCGATGGCGCGATCCGACACGCCGGTCAGCCAGACCTTGCCGTCATGCACCTTGACGTCGGCGGCGGTGTCGTCGCTCGCCCCGCCGTAATAGGTCACCCGATCCGCGCCCGATGCGGCCAGGTCCGTGGACAGGACAGCGACAAAGGCGTCCTGACCTCCGGCATGAGCATTGGCGACCTGACCCGCGTTCAGGGCGCCGTTGCCGGACGCGCCCGAGATGATCAGCCGCCCGTCCGCCACCGCAAGACCAGCGATCTCGCCGCCCGAGGAGGAGCCCAGATTGCGCACGCTCAGAAGCTCGGGCGCGCCCGTCGCCCCGATACGGAAATGACGCACGACAAAGGCGCCGTTCTCGACGCCCGCCGTATAGAGATTGTCGCCGTCGACGGTCATGGCCTGAACGTTGTCGTCGCCGGCCGTGCCGAACTGGGTCGCCCCGGTCGCCGTCGCCGTGATCGGCGCCAGACTGTGGACCTGACCTTCGCTGAAGGCCTGAACATAGCCGTCCCAGCCGCCCACGGCCAAGGTCCCCGGCATGGCTGACTTGGCCCGCCCCGCCACATAGACCCGCCCGTCGGCGCCGAAGGAGACGGCGGTCGCTTCATCCTCGGCCTTGGCGCCGCGCCTCTGGGTCCACTGTTCGCGGCCTTGGGCGTCGAAGACGGTGACGAAACTGTCGGCGGTCGTGGCGGAGGCGCCGGCCTCGCCGGGCACAAGGGCGCCGATCACTGACCCGGCCACGGCCACCCGCCCGTCCGCATCCACGGCGATGGCGTAGCCGCTGGCCTTGGACGCCGCGCCCAGAGCGCGACTGACGACCACATTGCCCGCCGAATCCAGCTTCATCAAAACGACGTCGCCCTGCCCCTTGATCGGCTGGGTCGAGGCGCCGGTGCTGACATCGGCCACGATCCACATCGAACCGTCCGGCCCGGCCGCGCTGGCCCGCACCGTCTCGACGCCGTCCGGCAGGGACGAGACGCCGCTGCGGCCCTCGACCCAGAACCCGCCGCCGGCGCCCGCCACCGGATTGCCGTCCGGGTCGAACTTCAGCACCTCATGGGCGCCCTTGCCGCCTGCGCCCTGTACGACCTGAATCGAATCCCGCGCCTCGGCGGGGGTGAAGCTGATCGTCTCCAGCGAGACGCCGGCGACCGTCAGCCCCCAGCGCGCCGGGCCGGCCGGAAGGGTTATAGTCTTGTCGCCCGCCTTGACCGTGCGCGGCTCGGCCTCGATCATCTGACGGTGGATGCGGGTCTGGACGCCCGCCTCTTCCAGCTTGCCGTTGATGTGCTGCACCACCGCATCCATCGTGCGCGGCGTCGCCCCCATCTCCGCCAGGTCGATATCGACCGTCTGGCTTCCGGTCGTGGTTTTCACCGTAATCCCGAACCGCACATCGCCCTGGAAGGCGGCGACCTCGTCGGTCAGGGCGCCGTCGTGGATCGGGCCGGTCAGATATTTGGGATTGTCGCGTGGTACGGCCGCGGTCGACTGGCTCTGCGAGGCCGAGACGCCCTGAATCACGCGCACGCCTTCGAACTGAGCGGAATTGAGGAAATCCATCACCTCCGTCATGCCGGAAGCGAACCGCCGCGACAGTTGCTCGGTCTCCATGCGGGTGACCCCGCGTTCGCCCGCGCGATTCGTCAGGGCCTCAAGCATGGTCAGCCCCTGATACAGGGCGAAAATCTTGCGGTAGTCGCTTGAGGAGACGCCCTTGACGTCAAGAACGGCATTGTCCTCGTTGACGAGCTTTCGCCCGCTCAAGGCCGTACGCAGAAGGTCCGACTGGCTGGGCTTTTCCTTGCCGCTCAAGGTCCACGGCGCGGTCGGCTGCGTCTTCGGCTTGGGTGCGCTTTGCCCAGCCGAGCCCGCGCCCGCTCCTCCGGCGAGACCATAAAGCCCCAGCAGATAGCTGTTGTTGATCACCGCCACGAAAGCCTCCGCGGGCCAGCTTGTCTCAGGCGCGGTAACGAATTGTTTAACCGCCCCACGCAACCGGCTAGCGCCAGCCGCAGTTCCACTTCGTCTACAGCCTGATGTGGAGATGTTTCATGTCGCGCGTACGCTGGCTTTTGATGCGGCTGATCAGCCTGTACGGCCTGATCCCACGCCCCTCTCCGCCCCGCCGACGGCCACCCGTTCTTTTAGGAGACTGGCCGCCCCGGCGGATAGGCTAACGCCTTAGCCCTTGAACAGCGACAGGATGATCTGCGGCGCCTGATTGGCGATCGACAGAGCCTGGGCGCCGAGCTGCTGCTGCACCTGCAAGGCCTGAAGCCGCGCGCTTTCACGCGCCATGTCCGCGTCCACCAGATTGCCGACGCCGACTTCCAGCGAATCCATCAGCTTGGTGACGAACAACGTGTGCTTTTCGATCTGCTTGGACTGAGCGCCCAGCTCGGCGAGCTTGCCGCTGGCGCTGGTCAGAGCCGTCTCGACGGCGTTGAGCGCCCATTCCGCGTCCGCCTGCTGGAGAAGGTTGGGGAACACGCCGCCAGCCAGCTCAAGCCCCAAACCCTCCAGGCTTAGATCCTGCCGGTTCATGGTGATGGTCTCCGACGCGTCCGCATTGGCCAGGAAGTCCAGCGGCGTCAGACCCGCCGGCGTGGCGGGTCGCGTTCCGCCTACCTTGCCGTTCAGGATGTTCTCGCCGTCAAAGGTGGCGTTGTCGGCGAACGACTGCAAAGACTTCAGCAGCGACTGAAACTCATCGTTGTAGGCCTTGCGCGTCGCATCCGACGCTGACGGGTCGGCCGCCGCCGTGGCCTTCTGGCGAAGCTCCACCAGGATGTCGGAAATCTGCTGACCGGCCGCCAGGGCCACATCGGCGACCGATGTGGCGCGGTTCAGGCTGGTCTTGACCGATTCCAGCGCATTCATGTCGGCGCGCTGGTTCTGGGCGATGGCCCAGGTGGCGGCGTTGTCCTTGGCGCCCTGGACCTTCAGCCCCGTGTTCACTCGGCTCTGGGTCGCCGCCAACTTGGAGTTGGTGGCGTTCAGGTTCTGAAGCGCGATAAGCGCCGACGCATTGGTGATTACGCTGTTGGTCATGGCCATTCTCGCCTCAGATCCGATTCTGGCGAGTAGTAATGACGCTGATTCCTGAGCGTATGGTTAACGGCGCAGCAACGCCTGTTAACGCCGCCGCCTTCCGTCGCCCAGACCGCCGCTCAGATCTCGGTCTTGATGATCTTGCCCACATCATAGGCCGGGCTTTGACGCAGCTTCAGGACCTCTTCACGAGGGAACTGGCGAACCACCTCCCCGGTGACGCGATCCAGGGTCTTGTAGACGTACCCGGTCGACTCGCGCTCGATCGTCAATCGGTAACGACCTGCGTCGTCGCTATCTTTCTGCGCGCCCTGCACAGGTTGCTGCGCCTCGACAGCCCCGCCCTGCGGTTCGCGATCGAGGTAGGTTACGCTGGATACTCCCACGACATTGTCAGCCATATCCCTTCGCGCGGACCTGCCGCGCCTCCCGTATCGAACGACACGAGAAAGGGGCGAACCTTGCGGCCCGCCCCCTTCCTAATCGCGTCGGATTAGCGGAACAGGCCCAGCAGGATCGAGCTGGACTGGTTCGCGATCGACAGCGCCTGCACGCCCAGCTGCTGCTTGGTCTGCAGAGCCGTCAGGCGAGCGCTTTCCTTGGCCAGGTCGGCCGCCACCAGGTTGTCGACGCCGACTTCCAAAGCGTCCTGCAGCTTGCCGACGAAGACGTTCTGACGGCCCAGCGACTTGGACTGGGTGCCCAGCGTCGCCAGGTTCGCGGTGAAGCCCTCAATCGCCGTCTGAACAGCGTCAGCGGTGGCGTAGGTGCCAGCCGTGACGCCCGAGGTGACAGCGGCGGCGAAGCCCACGTCATAGGTCGCGGTCGAATCCAGCCCCGTGCGGACGGTCGTGACCGTGCCGTCGAACAGGTTGATGCCGTCGAACTTGGCGCCGTCGATAGCCGAATCGATTTCTTCTACCAGCGCGTCATAGTCCGCCTGATAGGCCGTCTCGGCGGCGCTGCCGGTCTCGACGGTTTCCAGGGCGACGGCGATGCCCTTCAGTTCCTTGAAGGCTTCGACGACGGTGTCGCCGGCCGCCAGGGCGACATCCACCAGCGATTGACCGCGCGAGACGGAGTTCTTGACTGCGTCCAGCGAGGCGATGTCAGCGCGTTGGTTGGTGGCGATGGCGAAGATCGCGCCGTTGTCTTTGGCGGTGGCGACCTTGAAGCCCGTGTTCACGCGGTTTTGCGTGACGTTGAGGTCACGGTTGGTCGCGTTGAGGTTTTGCAGCGCAACGAGGGCGCCAACGTTCGTGTTGATGCTGTTAGCCATTTTGGCTGTCCTTTGTCTTCAGACGATGTCCGACGCCATTTTGGCTGCCGGGAGCTTTCTGCTCGGAAAGACATGTCGCAAGAGGCGGACCAACACAGCGCCGCCTGCTCCAGAGGCCATCGCATTGATTCTTCGATGTTAGATTCTGGAAACCATACGAAAACACCCGGCACTTCCTGCCCCTGGAGGACGCGAGCGGCAATAAATGCCGAGCGACCCGGCAGAACTTGCCGCCCGCCCCCTCGGCTTGGGCGAACTCACGGGCGCGAACGCACCCATTCGTCGATCAGCGAGCGTTCAGCCTGAAGCGTCTCCACCGCCAGCCGCCGCGCCGCGTCGCAAGCGAGGATCTGCCCGCCGCGCCGGACATAGGCCGCCTCCAGATCCGCCGCCGTAGCCGCCTCGGGCAGCACAGTCAGGTCACACGGCCGCGTCACCGCGTCAGGAAGGATCAGACGCGGCGGCGCAACCGGCGACGGCGGGCGCGAGGCGGCACAGCTCGCGGTCATGATCACGCAGGCGCTGAGCGCGAGCGGGGTCCAGAGGGGTATCGGCGTCATCGGCGGTCCTCGCTCGGGTTTCGGCCGTCGCGGTCGCCCGCGCCACGGCCTCTGCTTGCTGGTGAAAGGCGTCCAGAGCCTCGATCTGACGACCGCGCGCGGCGGCCTCGAGCGCGCGGGCGGCAGTCTGGGCCTCGGCCTGATCCGCGCGGCGCTGCACCGCCTCAAGACGGCGCGCCTGCAGATGCAGCGGATCCCACCGCACCCCAAGTCCCCGCCCGACGATCAGGATCAGAACCAGGACCAGTCCGAACGCCGCCAGCCAGCCCAGCGGCGTCAGGGTGCGAAGAAGGCCGCCGTTCATGGGTAGGCCCCCCGGTCCAGTTCGAAATGCGGGCCGTCGCGCAGGCGCGGCCAGTCGCCGCCCCAGATCAGGCGTATGCCCCGCCCTTTCGCCGCCGCCTTGAAGGCCTGGGCGATGCGCGGATAGAGCGGCCAGTCCCAGCGGACCTGCCCATCGACCCAGGCGGCCACATCGACCGCGTGCCCGGTCAGGTGCCGCGAGTTCAGCGTCCGGCTGGCCCCCGCCCGCACCAGTTCCGCCTGACGCGCCGCCGTGCGCAGGCCCTCGGTCACCATGAAATCCACCGGCGTCAGCTCGATGGCGGCCTCGACCACGGCCGCCAGGTCGGGATGCACCCCCTGGAGCGCGGCGCGCGAGCGCTGCGAAAGCCGGAAGCTCATGGCCGCCCGCCCGCGCGCAGGCGCATCATATTGACGATCTGCTGGGCGCTGGGCGCCACCAGATAGAGCAACAGCATCAGGGCGATCAGTCCCATCAGCCCCTCGGCGATGCGCGGCAGGTCCGGGGCCTCCGCCCGGTTCACCGCCAGCCGCAGCAAAAGCCACAGGGCCAGGCTGGCGCCATAGACATAGATCCGCCGCCACAGCCAGCGGCCCTCGGCCAGATCATGCGTCGGTTCTTTCGGCATCGTCATTGGTCGTCCTCCGGGTCAAAGGGCGCGGCGGAGACCCGCCAATCGGCGCCCAGATGGTCGAAACAGTCCTCGGCGCTGAGCCGGTCAGGCGCGGACCAGGTCTCCTCGTCCGGCAGTTCAGGCAGAGGCGGCGCGGCCTCGTCCCACGGCTCCACGGTCTGGATGATGCGATGCAGGCGCTGGGTCATGACGTCACCCGATCGCCGTCAGCCGGACCACGCCGGGCGCGCCCGCGCCGCCTGCGCCCGCCGCCGTCACGCCCGCGCCGCCCCCGCCGCCGCCCCCGCCGTAAAGGCCCCCGTCGCCCCCGGCCCGCCCGGCTCCAGACGCCTGAGCGCCGCCCCCCGCGCCGCCGCCGCCCGCCCAGTGCAGATCGTTCAGAGGCGCGTTTTGCCCAGCGTTTCCGACGCCAGCACCGCCCGCCCCGCCGGTCGCCTTGACCGACAACAGGCCGCCGTCGCCCCCGGCGCCGCCCGACTGGCCGACGTTGGCCGCGCCGACGCCCCCGCCGCCGCCGCCGCCGCCCGAGCCGTCGGGTCGCGCGGCGGACTGGCCCGCCATCCCCGTCGCCGTGACTGAGGAAGCTCCGCCTCCATTGGATGCAATCAGGCCGCCGCCGCCGGCGCCGCCAAGCCCCGACGCGGACGCGCCTCCGGCCCCGCCGCGCCCGCCCTCGCCGGTCAACAGCGTCACGGAGCCTAGGGCGATGCGGCTGTCCCCGCCCGAGGCTCCTGCAGCGCCCGAACCAGAACCACCGCCCCCGCCTGCGCCAACGGAGATGCTCAATCCGGCGCCGAGAGCCTCGACAGGCCAAAGGGCGCTCATCACCCCGCCCGCGCCGCCGCCGCCGCCGCCGTGGCGGCTGGTCCCGGCCGGACCGGCCAGCCCGGCCCCGCCTCCTCCGCCGCCGCCGACGCACACGGCCTCGACCCAGCGCGCCCACTCAGGCGGCGACCAGGCGCCGCCGGTCGTCAGCGTCGTCGTCTCGCGCCGCGTCGCGCCCTTGGCGAACCAGGCGCGGCCGGTGTGGCGGTCGGCCATCAGCACCTCGCGCCAGGCGCCGCCGTCCGGGCTGACCTTCAGCCGCAGGTCGTCGTCGCCGATCAGGCCCAGTTCGGCCCGGCCGCCCCAGCCGCTCTGGAACAGCAGGGACAGCACGTCCGCCGATGCCTGCTTGTTGAAGGTGAAGCGCAGATCGCCGTCGCCGCCGCTCTCGCTTTCTAGGGCGGTCCACAGGGCCTTGTTCGCCCGCACCGTCACCACGTTCGTCGCGTCCGCCGTGGCGTTGACGCCCAGGCGGGTGATCTGCTGCAGTTCGTCCGGCGTCGCGGTCTGAAGCGGCGTCCAGTCGCCATTACGGCGCACGACGATCTCTTCACTGTCCAGAACCACGGCCAGATGCCCGTCCGGCGTGGCCACGACCGTCCAGCCGCCCATCTCGTGACGCATCAGCGCCCCCGCCGCCCGGCCCGACCAGTCATCGCCCGTCGCGCCTTCCGGCAGGATGTAGAGGTCGCCGTCCGACGCCTCGGCCGGTTGGGTCGCCGTGGTGCGGCTGACCACCGCCGTCTGGGTCAGGGCGTCCAGAAAGGTCAGCGCCTCGTTCAGGGTGACGTGCTTCTGCAGTTGTCCGGCCGCCAGATAGGGCAGGCCCAGCCGCGCGCTGGCGTCGATGCTCATGTTCAGTCTCCGTGGATCAGGAGACGTCAGTCTGTGCAGCCGCCCGATGCAGGCGCGTCGATACGGTCGAGGCGTCGCCAAAGCCGGGAATTTTCAGGGATCGGCGCCTCCGGTCGCGATAGCCGCGCCGTTTCTGCGCGCGCAAAGGCCGCCTCGACAGCGCCCGGATCGGCGGCTAACCGGATCAGCCCTCTCCCGCCGTTCGCGATCTGCTGCATGACCCTGTTTCAGGCCCTGACGCGCCTGGCCGCCTTGGCCGTTCTGGCGCCGCCCGCCCTGATCGCCGTTTCAGCGCTCAGCCGTATCGGGCACCGGCTGCCGGATCTGCTGACGCAGTTCACCGCCCCGGCCCTGATCGCGACGGGGGCGGTTTGCGTGGCCTTCCTGCTGCTGAGGCTGTGGGACATGGCGGCGCTGGGCGCAGTCATCGCCGGGCTGCTGCTGGTGGCGGTCTGGCCGCAGTGGGCGCCGCCGCGCGGGACGCCTGCCGATGGCGCCGAAACGCTCACCCTCTATTCCGCCAACCTGTGGGCGCGGAACAATGATGCGGACGCGATCGCCCGCTCCATCGCCGCCGCAGACGCGGACATCGTCATGCTGATCGAGCTGGGCGACGGCCCTAACGCCCGGCTGGACAAGGTTCTGGCGGGCTATCCCCACCGCGTCGCCACTCCGCGCAAGGATCGCCCCAGCGGCGCGGCGCGCTCGGTGATCGCCTCGAAACGGCCGCTGCGCCGCGTGCGCGACGCCGACGGTCAGGGGCTCGCCGCCCTGGTCGCCGAGGCCGAGACGGCGCTGGGGCCAGTCCATCTGATCGCCGTCCACATGACCCGCCCCTGGCCCTTCCAGCATCCTTACGGCCAGATCAGCCAGGCCGAGCGGCTGGCCGGACTGCGCCACGGACTGACGGGGCCGGTCGTCATCGCGGGGGACTTCAACAGCGTCTCCAGCGGCCGCATCGGCCGTCAGATCAAGGCGCAAGCCGGCCTGATCCCCGCCCCCGCCTGGCCCGGCACCTGGCACGCCATGCTGCCGTCGCTCCTGGGGATCACCATCGACCATGTATGGCGCTCGCCCGATCTGGCGCTTTTGGATCGGCGGCTGGGCGACAGGACCGGCTCGGACCATCGCCCCGTCATCGTCGAGCTTACGCGGGCGGCGCAATAAGCATTTTCAGCCGGTCCTCATGACCGTGGTCGGGGAAGTCGTCGGCGATCCAGCCGTCTTCAAAGGCCTTCAGGACGCGCCCTGTCTCAGGTCCCGGTTTCAGGCCCAGTCGCGCCAGATCACGCCCGCCGACCGGCAGCTTCGGCGGCGTCCAGTCGGCCGCGAGGGCCAGAAACGCCTGCATCCTCGCCGCCTCGCCGCCCGCCGCCCAGGCGCGCGTTACGCGATCCTCGAACGCCTGCCGCCCCTCGCGCCAGATGACGGCGCGCGCCTGGGCGTCGTTCATATGCGGGTCGAGCGGCGCGCGGACGGCGGCGATCAGCCGTTCCTTCTGGGCGTTGGACAGCCGCAACCGGTTCGCTGATGCGCGCACCGTCTCAACGTCTGCCGGCAACAAGGCCGACAGTCGCAGCACCGGGTCCGGGCTGACGCCGACCATCGCCTCGAACAGCGTCACGCTATTAGACGGCGGCAAGATACGGCCCAGAACCCCGGCATCCCGCATCAGCCGCACCGCCGGGCGCGGATCGGGCGCGGCCAGCAGCTTGAGCACCTCCTTCGACACACGTTCGGCCGACAGCCGCTCGACCCCTTCGGCCAGGGCGGCGCAGGCGGCCACCGCCGCCGCGTCCGGCGCGCCCCGCCCGTACCAGGCGAAGAAGCGGTAGAAGCGCAGGATACGCAGACAATCCTCTTCGATGCGCTGTTCCGGCTCGCCGACGAAGACGATCCGTCCGGCCAGGGCGTCGTCATAGCCCGCGCCCGTCGGATCCAGGATCACGCCATCGGAGTCGGCATAGAGGGCGTTCAGGCGGAAATCCCGCCGCGCCGCGTCCTCGGCCCAGTCGTCGGTGAAGGCGACTGTGGCGCGCCGCCCGTCGGTCGAGACATCGCGGCGCAGGGTGGTGATCTCGAACGGCTGGCGCTCCGATATGGCCGTGACCGTGCCGTGCTCCATGCCGGTCGGCACGCTCTTCAGGCCCGCCGCCTTCAGCGCCCTCACCACCGCCTCGGGCGTCAGCACCGTGGCGATGTCCACATCGTCGATCGGCGCGCCGAGCACGGCGTTGCGTACGCAGCCGCCGACGAAGCGGGCGCAGTCCGCCCCGCCCGCCGCCGCCAACGCCGCCATCACCGCCTGTGTCGCACTGGCGGTCAGCCAGTCCTGCCCCTCAAGGACGCGGCTCATCCCACGCGCTCGCTGGCGTCGGCCTCGGCGGCCCGGTGCGGCGCGGCCTCCTCGCCGTACAGCCGGTTGAACAGCCCCTTCAGAATGCCCGCCGTCGCGCCCCAGATGTAGCGCTCGCGATAGGGCATGGCCCAGAACCAGCGGCGCGGCCCGTTCTCCTGATCATAATAGTCGCGGCGATGGTTCACCGGGTCCATCAGGAAGTCCCACGGCGCCTCGAACACCTCGGCCACCTCGGCGGGCGACGGGATGACAGCGGGCGGCGCGGTCAGCCAACCGACCACCGGCGTCACCAGAAAGCCGGTGCCCGTCTCATACGGATCGCCCAGCCCCAAGGGCTCGACCACGGCCGGGTCCAGCGCAATCTCCTCCCACGCCTCGCGCAAAGCGGCGTCCAGCGCCGTCTCGCCCTCATCCAGCCGCCCGCCCGCAAAGGCAATCTGCCCCGTATGGCTGGCCAGACTGTCGGATCTGCGGGTCAGCAGGACGCTGGGCCCGTCGTCACGCGCGATGATGGGGATCAGCACCGCCGCCGGTCTCAGCTTGACCTGCGGCCGACTGAGATCGGGGTTCAGATCATAGTCGGACCGCACCGCCACACGCTGCGGCGACCAGTCTGACACCGGGTCCAGCCGCCGTTGCAGCCGGGCCTTCAAACCGGAACAGGTCAAAGCCCCGCCCCTTCCGGCCCCAGCGGAAACGTCACCCCGCCCGAGCGCACCGCCAGCCGTCCGTCCGCCTCCTGCGCCCGCTCGACCAGTTCATAGAAGACGGGTCGCGCGATCCGCGCCCACAGATCGCCGCGCACATGGACGCGCGGCGCAGGCTCGCCCGTCGTCGCATCCGTCTCGACGATGATGGCGTGGTCAGGACCGGCGGCGGCCTCGTCGCCCTGATCCGTGGTGAAGACCAATGCCTCGCCCTCTTCGCGCACGGCCACGGCGCGAAACGGCAGTTCCTCGACCGCGATCTTCAGTTTCTCGACCGGCGTGACCAGATGATAGCCGTCAGGGTCTTTCCTCAGCACCGTGGAGAACAGCCGCACCAGCTCGGCCCGGCCGATGGGCGATCCTTCATGCATCCACACGCCGTCGGCGCGGATCAGGATGTCGATCTCGCCGCAATGGTCAGGATGCCACAGATGAACGGGAGGCAGCCCCCTGCCCGGCGCCTGCCGCGCGGCCTCGGCCACGCCTGTCAGACCCGAGGATGTCGGTGGGTTCGTCATGTCTGAACTATGGGATGCGTCGCCCTGCAAAGGAAGGCCGCGCCCGGCTCAGACGTCGGGTCGGACCGCTCCGACCGGCGCAGCTGCGGTAAAGGGCAGCCACATGACCCGGCGCTGATCCACCGGCCCCGGCAGCACGGCCTCCGGCGCCGGTTGAAACCCGAAACGCGAGAAATAGGGCGGATCGCCCACCAGCAGGATGCCGTCCAGTCCCAGCGTCTTCGCCTCTTCGATGCACGCGCGTACCAGTTCGCCGCCCAGGCCGGTGCTGCGGCTGGCCTTGTCCACGGCGATCGGCCCCAGAAAGACCGAGCGCGCTTCGCCCGTCAGGATCGACCACAGCCGCACCGAGCCGATCAGGCGGCCGTCTTCATGGAGGCAGAAACCGGCCGCCAGCGGCGCCCGCTCGCGCAGACGCTCGGCCGTCTTGGCGAAGCGGCCGGGGCCGAAGGCGGCGATGACCAGGGCGTCGACCGCGGCCGCATCGGCCGGCGTCTCGCGCGTAATCGGCCCCGCGATCTGCGGGTCGTCTGAAGAAGCGGAGGCGGGCGCGGCGTTCATGCGCGGCCCCTAGTCCCCCGCGCCCGTCGAATCAATCGCGATCTTCGGCGCAACCGCGAGAAATCAGCCCAGTTTGGAGAAGTCCGGAGCCCGCTTCTGGCTGAACGCCATGAAGGCCTCCATCGCCTCAGGGCTGCGCATCTGCGAGCCGAAGGCCTCCGCCTCCCGCTGCATGACCGTCCACAGCACCTCGGCGTCGCGCATCAGGGCTTTGGTCTTGCGGGTGGAGTTGGGCGCCCGCGCGGCCAGCTTGCCCGCCAGATCCGCCGCCGTCGTCTCGACCTGATCGGCCGGAACCGCGCGGTTGGCCAGCCCCCAGGCCAGCGCGGTCTTGCCGTCGATGGCCTCGCCCAGGGCGAAGAGCTCGAACGCCCGCTGATGTCCGATATTGGCGCCCAGCAGCAACGACGACGCCGCTTCCGGCGCCAGGGCCAGGTTGACGAAAGGAACGGACAGCAGGGCGTCCTCGGCCACCACCACCATGTCGCAGTGCAGCAGCAGCGTCAGGCCGATGCCCACCGCCCGACCGCGCACCGCCGCCACGGCTGGCTTGTCCAGTTCGGCCAGCGCTTTCAGGAAGCGGAACACCCCCATCTCGACCAGATCGCCCTCGGTCTGGCCCAGGGAAATGAAGTCGGCGATGTCGTTGCCCGCCGAAAAGGCATCGCCTTCGCTGCGGAACAGGATGACGCGCACGGCGTCGTCGGCCTTCGCCTTCTCTGTCGCATCGGCCAGCGCCGTATACATGGCCTGGGTGATGGCGTTCTTCTTGTCGGCGCGGTCGAAGACGACCGTCAGGACGCCGCCTTCCAGATGGGTCCGAATATGTTCGCTCATTGGCCTGTCTCCGAAAGGCTCCACCAGTCCACGCCGTCCCCGTCCCGCACGCGGCGGACCCGTTCCTGACGTTCAAGATAGTTAAGGTGCGCAAGCGCCTCGCCGGTCGCCATGCCCAGCACGGCGTCGCTCACCGGGCGTGCGAACAGGGCGCCGAACACGTCCACGGCGCGGCACGGCGCCCGCAGAGTCTTCTCCAGCCGCTTCAGCGCCACCTCATGCCCGCGCATCAGCGCTTCCAGCCGCAGGGTCACGCCATAGAACGGCTCTCCATGCGACGGCAGCACCAGCAGATCATCCGGCAGCCGTTCTTTCAGCGCCGCCAGCGACCGCAGCCAGTCGCCCAGCGGATCGGCCAGCGGCTCCGTCGGCCAGATCGAGATATTCGAGGAAATGCGCGGCAGGATCTGATCGCCGGCGATGAAGACGCCGTCCTTTTCGCGCCATAGACAGACGTGTTCGGGACTGTGCCCCTCGCCGACCACGACGCGCCATTCGTCGCCGCCAAGGCATAGGACCTCGCCGTCCTGCACCCGGCGATAGTCGCGCGGGAAATCCTGAACCATGCGGCCGAAACCGCCATAGCCGTCGCGCCAGCGCGTCACATGCTCATCCGACCAGCCCGCCGCCCGATAAAAGGCATCGGCGCTCGCTGGAGGCCCCAGGGCCTCGTCGCCGATCAGCAGCCGCGCCGTCACATACTCCGTCCGCGACATCAGCAGCGGCGCGTCGAACCGCTCGCACAGCCATCCCGCCAGCCCAATGTGATCCGGGTGCATATGGGTGCAGATCACGCGCGTGATCGGCCGCCCGCCCAGCATGCCCGTCAGAGCCTGTGTCCACCCCTCACGCGACGCCTCCGTCGCCAGTCCGGCGTCGACGACGGCCCAGCCCTCGCCATCCTCGATCGCGTAGAGATTGATGTGGTTCAGCGCCATCGGCAGCGGCAGGCGCAACCACAGGACGCCAGGGGCCACGACAGTCGCCTCGCCCGGTGCGGGCATCGGAAATGCGGGATAGGTCAGACCGCGTTCCGTGCGGGTTCCTGCAAGGGTTTCGCCGTCAGACAAGTCCGTCTCCAATCGCAACTATGGTTCTTATGACGGAATCCAGTTCGCGTCTATTCTTGACCCGGGGGCTTAGCGCGGTCAGGGATATGCAACTTTCTCAAGGAGCGCCCTCGTGTCCCGTAATGCTCGTACTATGATCGCTGTGACCGCGGCGGTCCTGATCTCCGGCCTGACCTCGCCCGCTTTCGCCCAGCGCTCTACCCAGGATCAGGACGGCGTCCGGGTCACCGAGGCCCAGAGCCGCACCTCGCGCAACCGCGAACGCCAACCGCGCAACCAGCCCAAGCCGCCCAGCGCGGAAGAAATTCAAGCCGGCGCCCAGGCCGTGCTGACGGCCACCAACACCGACTGCCAGATCACCGAGGCCACGCTGCGTGGCCAGTCCGCGGCCAAGGAGTCGCTGTACGAAGTCTCGTGCGCCTCCGGTCCGGGCTATCTGCTGCTGACCTCCACGCCGCCGCAGGCGACGGATTGCATGGTGCTGGCCTCCTCGGCCGAGCAGGCCCGTGCGCGCGACCCCAACGCCGATGTCGGCTCGCAGTGCACCCTGCCCGCCAACGACAACGCCATGGCCGTCTTCACCGCCTACGCCAAGGAAGCGGGCGTGGCCTGCACGGTCGACCAAGGCCGCATCGTCGGCGCCAAGTCGGGCGGCGCGGTGGTCTATGAAATCGGCTGCGCCGGCGTCGACGGCGCCCAGATCAACAAGGCCGGCGCCGGCTGGGAAGTCGTGGACTGCCTGGAACTGGCCTCGGCCGGTTCGACCTGCCGCTTCACCACGCCGCAGGAACAAGCCGCAACGGTCAAGGCCATGCTGGCCGGATCGGACGCCGCTTCGTGCGACGTGACCCAGGTCCGTTACATGGGCAAGAACGCCAACGGCGCCTTCTATGAAGCCGCCTGTAACGGCGCCGACGGCCTGATCGCCCGCGTGAACACCGAAAACGCCGTCCAGCAGGTCTATCCTTGCGAAACCGCCTCGCAGATCGGCGGCGGCTGCAAGCTGACGACCACGCCCCCGGCTGCGACGCCGAACAGCTGATCTTTGGCATCAGACTGACGTTTCAGACGCCGTCGGAGCGATCCGGCGGCGTCTTTGTTTTGTCCGCCCCTCTTCCCGAACGCAGCGGCTCACCTTAGCCTTGCGTCCCATGCGCATCGCCACTTGGAACGTGAACTCGGTCAACGCCCGCCTGCCGACGGTGCTGGAGTGGATTCAGGCCGCCAACCCCGACGTCGCCTGTTTCCAAGAGATCAAATGCGTGGACGAGAAGTTCCCGCGCGAGGCCTTTGAAGACCTGGGCTACAACGTCGAGACGCACGGCCAGAAGAGCTACAACGGCGTCGCCCTGCTCTCGAAATTTCCGCTGTCGGACGTGCGGCGCGGCCTGCCCGGCGATGATGCGGACGAACAGGCCCGCTATATCGAGGCCCTGATTGAGGCGCCCCGGCCGATCCGCGTCGCCTCCATCTATCTGCCCAACGGCAATCCCCTCGGCACCGAGAAGTTCACCTACAAGCTGGCCTGGTTCCAGCGGCTTCAGAACCACGCGCGCGAACTGCTGGCGCTGGAAGAGCCTTTGGCCCTGTGCGGCGACTATAACGTCATCCCCGAGGCCGAGGATGCCAAGAACCCCGCCGCCTGGGCCGGGGACGCCCTATTCCAGCCGCAGAGCCGCGAGGCCTTTCGCGCCCTGAAATGGCTAGGCCTGGCCGATTCCCACGAACTGGGCCGCGAACCCGCCGGGACCTTCACCTTCTGGGACTACCAGGCGGGCGCCTGGCGCCGCGACCACGGCATTCGCATCGACTTCGCCATGCTGTCGCCGCACGCCGCCGACCGCTTCCGCGGCATCGAAACCCACCGCGAAGCGCGCGACATGGATAAGCCCAGCGATCACGTGCCCGTCGTCGTCGACCTGGATCTGGAGGCCTGATCCATGGGCGACACGTTCAGGGCCATTCTGCTTATCGCCCTGATCGCCGCCTTCCTGACCACCAGCGTCCTGCTGTTTTCCTGGTGGATGGAATCCGAGCGGCGGCTGCGACGCGCGATGACCAAGGCGCTGGGAGCGCCGGCCGACACCCTGGCGCTTTCGCCTTATGAAGGGCGCGCCGCTGGGCTCGACCTTGAGGGCGGCCAACTTGTCGTCCTGTGGAACCGAGGCGCCATGGGGCTGGTCTACGCCTTCGAAGAAGTGCTGGGGGCCGAAATCATCGTCGACAGCCATCTGGTCGCCCGCGTCCTGCGTGGCCAGAGGCGCAAGGAGATCGACCTGGACGCGCCCGACGCAGAACTGGTCGTGCTGCGGCTGATCTTCAGCGACCCGCACAACGCCGAGTTTGAAATCGCCCTGTGGAACGGCACGCACAACGCCCCCGCCTCGGAGGCCGAAAAGACCAGCGGCGCCCGCTCGCCGGGCGAGGGCCTGCGGCTGGGACGGCGCTGGTTGTCGCACGTCGAAGCCGTGATGCAACGCTGATCGCCCTTCACGGCTTGAGTCCGGGCGGCTAGAACCCCTCGTCCCTCCTTTGCTTCTTTCTTCAGGAGCCCCCGTGGCCCGCCTTTTCGACGCCTACATCATCGCCAACTGGACTGCCGCCGAGGGCAAGAAGCTGGGCGAACAGACCCTGTGGGTCGGCGTCGCCAAGCGCGACGTGCGCTTCCGCCTGTATGCCGAGACCCACAACGTCGCCACGCGCGCAGAAGGCGAGAAGCTGATCGCCGACCTGCTGGCCGAACATCGCAAGCGCGGCGACCGCGTGCTGGTCGGCTTCGACTTCGACTTCGGCTTCCCGGCCGGAACCGCCGCGCGGCTGAAGCTGGACGGCCGTCCGTGGGACGCGATGGGCAAGTTCCTGGCCGCCAACATCGTCGACAAGGCCGACAACTCGAACAACCGCTATCAGGTCGCGGCCAAGATGAACCGGCTGATGACGGACGAGCCCTGGCCCTTCTGGGGCGCGCCCGCCAGCCAGGCCCAGCGCTGGCTGACCACGACCAAGCCGCCCGAAGGCGCCAGCGCCGACATCCCCGAGTTCCGCGCCACGGAACTGGCCGCGCGCAAGGACAAGCTGCCGCCCAAGAGCGTCTGGCAGATGCACGGCGCGGGCGCCATCGGCGGCCTGACCCTGGTGGGCGTGCCCATGCTGCGCCGCCTGCTGGACACTCTGGGCGCCTCGGCGGCTGTCTGGCCCTTCGGCACCGGCTGGCGCGAGTTGACCGAGGCCGACATCGCGCCCCTGTCGGCGATCGTCGTCGAGGTCTGGCCGCTGATGTTCGAGGCCAAGCGCGGTGTGAGCGCCGAAGGCGTCAAGGAGTACAAGACCCAGGCTCAGGTCCGCGCCGCCGCCGAAGCCTTCGCCCGCATGGACGACTCCGGGGCCTTGCAGAAGGCCTTTGCGCCGCCTGCGGGCGCGGATGACGCCCTGATCGCCCAGGTCGAAAACGAAGAAGGCTGGATTCTGGGGGTCTGAGTCTTCCTTCTCCCCTTGTGGGAGAAGGTGGGCGCCGGAGGCGCTCGGATGAGGGGTGCCAGCGCATCGGTTGGGAAAGCCGTACTGACGCCCGCTCATCGAATTTCGAGAAGATGGAGTCGGCGCCCCTCATCCGTCAGGCTCCGCCTGCCACCTTCTCCCACAAGGGGAGATGGAAACGTCAGCCGATCAGCACCCGCGCCGCCGCGCGCGCTTCATCGGTGATCTCAGCGCCCGACAGCATCCGCGCTATCTCTTCCTGACGCGGGCCTTCTTCCAGCACCTCGATGGAGGTCCGCGTATGACCCTCCACATCCGCCTTTCGGACCTTCCAATGCGCATGACCGCGCGCCGCGACCTGCGGGCTGTGGGTTACGACCAGCACCTGCGCGCCGCGCGACAGGCGTTGCAGGCGCCCGCCCACGGCCTCGGCCACGGCGCCGCCGACGCCCTGATCCACCTCGTCGAAGATCATGACCGGCTGGCGCTGGTCTTCGCGGCTGGCCAGCGCCGCCTTCATCGCCAGAGCAAACCGCGCCAGCTCTCCGCCCGAGGCCACCGTATCCAGCGGGCCGAAGGCGGTCCCGGCGTTGGTCGCCACCTCGAACCGCACCGTCTCGACGCCCAGCGGGCCACGACGACCCTCGATCGGTTCGAGCGTCACGCGGAAGCGGGCGCGTTCCAGCTTTAAGGGGCCAAGCTCGTCCATGACGGCGGCCACCAGTCGATCCCCCGCCGCCTCGCGCGCCGACGTCAGCAGCAGAGCGGCGACGTCATAGGCCTCGATCGCTGCGGCGACGTCGCGGCGAGCCTTGGTCAGGGCCTCCTCCCCGTCCTCGATCAGGCGCAACTGCTCGCGCAGGCGCACCCGCAGCGCCGGCAGGGCGTCGACCGTCGTGTTCAGCTTGCGGGCCGTGGCGCGCAGGGCGAACAACCGCTCCTCCGCCTTGTCCAGTCGACCCGGTTCGAAGTCGAAGGCGTCAGCGGCGGCGTCGACGCAGGCCACAGCCTCGGTCGCCTCGACCAGGGCGCGGTCCACTGCTTCAGCGGCCTGGGCCAGTTTGACGATGATGGGGTTGTCGCCCTCGGCGCCCGCCTGCGCGGCGCGCTGGCGTGCGTGTTCCACTGCACGCAGGGCCGAAGCCAGACGCTGGCTCAACTTGTCCCCGCCCAGCAGATTGCGCGCGTCGGCCAGATCGGCGACCGCCTTTTCCGCCGCACCGAGGATGGCCCGTTCACCCGCCAGTTCCGTCTCTTCGTCCGGCTTGGGGTCCAGGGCGTCGAGATCCGCCAGATTCAGCGCAATTTCCTCAGCCTTGGCCGCCGCCTCGGCGGCGGACGCCTCAAGCTCGTCCAGATGGGCCTGCGCCGCCTTCAGGCGCTCGGCCGCCCCCGCCACGCCTGTCAACTGCGGCTGCAGCCCGCCGTAGTTGTCGAGCAGGGTGCGGTGCGTCTTCCAGTCCAGCAGGCCGACCGTCTCATGCTGGCCGTGCACCTCGACCAGCAGGGCGCCGATCTCGCGCAGGGCCGTCACCCCGGCGGGCTGATCGTTGACATAGGCGCGGCTGCGGCCGTCGGCAGACACCACCCGGCGCAGGATCAGTTCCTCGCCCGGCGCAACCTCAAAGCCGCGCTCGGACAGCAGGGCGATCAAGGCTTCATCGTCGGGCGCCGTGAAAACAGCCGTGGCCGAGGCCTGTTTGGCGCCGTTGCGCACCAGTCCGGCGTCGGACCGGGCCCCCAGCGCCAGACCCAATGCATCAAGGATGATGGACTTGCCCGCCCCGGTCTCGCCCGTCAGCACAGTCAGGCCGTCCTCGACCTCCAGGTCCAGGGCGTCGACAAGAACGATGTCGCGGATCGAGAGCGTGGTCAGCATGGGCGATCTGATTCTAGGTTTCGCCGCATCCTACCCGGAAACAGAACAGGAACGCAGCGACTTAATCACCGCGCGCCTGTTTTGCTGCAACCGGATCAGGCGCCGCCGGGAATCAGGCGTTGCAGCCAGGATTCGCGCTTGCCCTCGGGCTTGACGTCCAGGCCCTGCCCCCGCTCGTTCAGCAGGGCGTAGGCCTCGGCGTACCAGGGGCTGCCCGGATAGTTGTGACCCAGGACGGCGGCGTTGCGGGTCGCTTCCTCGGTCAGGCCCAGGCTCAGATTGACCTCAACCAGACGATAGAGCGCTTCAGGCGTATGCGAGGTGCGCTGGAAGGCCTCGTTGTTGATCACCGCCTTGTAGCGGTTCAGGGCGCCCAGCGGCTGATTGGCGCGCTGATAGAAGCGGCCCACGGCCATTTCCTTGCCGGCCAGCTGGTCGTTGACCATGTCGATCTTGACCCGCGCATCGGTGGCGTAGGTCGATCCCGGATAGCGGCGCACCACATCGCGCAGGCCCGCCAGAGCGGCCTCGGCGTAGCCCTGGTCCCGGCCCACATCGACGATCTGCTCGAAGTTGCAGACGGCCTTCATGTAGAAGGCGTAGCCCGCCGAGGGATTGCCGGGGAACAGGGCGATGAAGCGGTCGGCCGCGGCGATCGCGTCCTGATAGGCGTTGTTCTGATAATAGGCGTAGACCTGCATCAGGATCGCCCGGCGCGCCCATTCCGAATAGGGGTGCTGGCGCTCGACTTCCTGGAAATAGTCGACGGCGTCCATCCAGCGCCTGGACTGCAGCCGCTGATAGCCCGTGTTATACAGGGCCTCGACTGGACGCTCTTCATAAGCCAGGCGCTGGCGGGGCTTGGTGCCCGAGCAGGCCGAGACCGTCAGGACCGCCGCAGCCGCCGTCAGCAGGATCAGGCCGGACCGGGATTTCGAAGCGAGCCGAGTGTTCGAAGCAGGCAAGTGCGACCTCATCAAGATGCCTTCGGGACGCGGACACGCGACACGCGCCCTCGTTAGCAGGATGCGTCCTCTATAACAGCGCCCGCGTCCAAGCCAATCGGCTGAAATCGAAGATACGTCCGGAACACGGCTGGACGCCGCCCCGTTCGCCGCCTAGAGAGCGCGTCCAGAAACGCCTTCGCGACTATTGGCGGGGCGATGACGGCGAAAGGATGACCGGTCAATGAAGCTGCTCGCAGGCAATTCGAACCGGACGTTGGCCCAGGCCATTGCGGCCCACCTGGACATGCCGCTGACTAAGGCTCAGGTGAAACGTTTCGCCGACAATGAGGTGTTCGCCGTCGTCGAGGAAAACGTGCGCGGCGAGGATGTCTTCATCATCCAGTCGACCTCGTATCCGGCCAACGACAACCTGATGGAAATGCTGATCATGACCGACGCGCTGGTGCGCGCCTCGGCCAAGCGGATCACGGCCGTCATGCCCTATTTCGGCTACGCCCGTCAGGACCGTAAGACCGGGGGCCGCACCCCGATCTCGGCCAAGCTGGTCGCCAATCTGATCACCCGCGCGGGCGCCGACCGCGTCCTGACGATGGACCTGCACGCGGGCCAGATTCAGGGCTTCTTCGACATCCCCACCGACAATCTGGTGGCCACGCCCGTGCTGGCGCAGGACATCAAGGAAAACTATCCGCGCGGCGACGATCTGATGATCGTCTCGCCCGACGTCGGCGGCGTGGTGCGCGCCCGCACCCTGGCCAGCCGCCTGGACGCCGACCTGGCCATCGTCGACAAGCGCCGCCCCAAGGCGGGCGAGAGCGAAGTCATGAACATCATCGGCGACGTCGAAGGGCGCCGCTGCATCCTGTTCGACGACATCGTCGATTCGGGCGGCACCCTGGTGAACGCCGCCAAGGCGCTGATCGACCGCGGCGCCACCGAGGTTTCGGCCTATATCAGCCACGGCGTCCTGTCCGGTCCGGCGGTCGACCGCGTCACCAACGGCCCGCTGAAGGAGTTGGTGATCACCGACTCCATCGAACAGCCTGACGAAGTTTTGAACTGCTCGAAAATTCGGCGGGTGTCCGTGGCGCCGCTGATGGGCGAGGCCATTCGGCGCATCGCGAATGAAGAGTCGGTCTCCAAGCTGTTCGATTAAGGTTCGGCTAACCATTCCCTCGGCGATATAAGGGCGAATAGTCTGAGGCGTCACGCGCCTCGGACAGCCCTCCAAGTGCGTATCGCTTATTTCAAGGGAAGACCGCCGATGACCAAGGCCTTCTTGCGCCACGGCCTCTCTGTCGCCGCCGTCGCCGCAGCCGCCGTTCTGGCCAGTTGTTCGACGCCGGAACCGGAAGCGCCCCCGCCGCCGCCTCCCCCGCCGCCGCCTCCGGCTCTGGCGCTGAATCAGAGCGTGGCCGAGGCCGCCTCGGTCTATGTCGCCTTTGTGCGCGAAGTCCGCTCGATCCAGGCCGGCTTCCCTGACGCCGAGACCATTCAGGCCGCCGTCCGCAGGGGCGCCGCCGTCGAAGCGGGCCAACTGTCGCGCGGCATGATAGCCTATGGGGCCATTCTGGCTCTGCAGTCGCCCGAATACGTGGCTGGGGTTCGCCAGTACGCCGTCGATCCGGCCCAGCGCCAACAGATGGTGGCGCGAATCGTCGCCGACCCGGCCTACGCCGCCACCCTGCCCGGCGCCGAATCAGCGGCAGGCCTGATCGCCAGCACCATGGGCAAGGACGCTGAAATCATGACCGCCCTGGCCGAAGCGGTCGAGACGGACGCCTATACCATTCAGGAGCGCACCGACCCGCGTCGCCGCTGGGCCACTCAGCCGGTCGCCGACCGCAATGGCCGGCTGGAAAGCGCCAAATCCCTGTCGGCCGTGCCTCGTCTGCCCTCGGCCGAGGACAGCGCCCGCTTGTTCGCCGCCGCCAACAGCGGCTCGGGCCTGAACCTGGCCGCCGCTCAGCGCGGCGCGCCCTTCACCCCGGCCGTCGTCAACTCCCTGGCCATTGCGGCCCTGGCGGCCCTGGGCGCGGCGGGCGAAGACGCCAAGGCGAACACCGACGCCCTGACGACCGAATCGAACAATGAGTTCTGCATCAACATGTCCAAGCTGATGCTGTTCCAGTGTCTGGCGGCGGCCAAGCCGAACTATGAGGACATCTTCTGCGCCGGTCGCCACATCGTGCGCGACATGGCCCAGTGCACGGCCCAGTACACCGGGCCGATGCCGACCATCACCGTGGCCGTCCCGCCTGCCGGCGCGCCCACGCCTATGGCCCAGGCGCAGAACCAGTCGGGGCCGACGCCTTCGCCGCGCGGTTGAGGCTGAATATCGCTGCGGGCTGAGCCGGGGCGGTTGCGTCCGCCCCGTGTTCCGTGTAATAGCCCGCCCTCTTGAATTCGAAGGGTTCATGACCCCGCCGCGCGGGACCCGGTTCCGCGCAGGCGTTTACTTGTATTGAAGGCGAGCCCGATGGCCGAGATCATTCTGAACGTTGATGTCCGCGAAAACGTGGGCACCGGCGGCGCCCGCGCCGCGCGTCGCGACGGGGCTGTGCCCGGCGTCCTGTACGGCGGCGACAAGGCCCCGGTGGCCATCTCCGTGAACGAACGCGAGTTCCGCAAGTCGCTGTACACCGGCAAGCTGATCGGTCACCTGGTGACCCTGAAGCACGGCAAGGAATCGCAGCCGGTCATCGCCAAGGACATCCAGTTCGACCCGGTCACCGACCGCCCGCTGCACTTCGACCTGATGCGCGTCGGCGCCAAGGAAGAGATCAAGATCGAAATCCCGGTCGCCTTCGTCAACGCTGACGAAGCTCCCTACACCCGTCAGGGCGGGATGCTGGAAGTCGTGCGTCACACCGTCGAGATCCTGGTCCGCGCCGACCGCATCCCGGCCGAACTGATCGTCGACCTGAAGGGCCGCGAGATCGGCGAGAACATCCGCATCTCGGACATCCAGCTGCCGGAAGGCGCCACGCCGGTCATCACCGACCGCGACTTCATGATCGCCGCGATCAAGAACTCGGCCGCTGGCCAGTCGGACGCCGGCGACACCACCGCCGAAGGCGAAGCCGAAGAGGCCTGATGTTTCTTCCCCTATCGCCCTGCGCGCGGCGCAGGGCTGCTTGAGGGGTTCGAACGACAAGACACAGCCCCGCCGGGTTCGCCCGGCGGGGCTTTTCTTTGCCCGAAGCACGGGGCATGAGGACCGCATGATCATCATCGCAGGCCTGGGGAACCCCGGCGCCAAATACGAAAAGAACCGCCACAACATCGGCTTCATGGCCGTGGACGAGATCGCCAGCCGTTGGCGCTTCGGCCCCGCGCGCGCCAAGTTCCAGTCCATCGTCGCCGACGGCGAGGTCGAGGGGACCAAGGTCCTGCTGATGAAGCCCCAGACCTATATGAACGAGAGCGGCCGGGCCGTGGGCGAGGCGGCGCGCTTCTACAAGGTGAAGCCCGAGCACGTCATCGTCTTCCACGACGAGATCGACTTGGCCCCGGGCCGCTTCCGCATGAAGAAGGGGGGCGGCGCCGCGGGCCAGAACGGCGTGCGCAGCCTGATCAGCCACCTCGGCGCCGACTTCCGCCGCGCCCGCATGGGTATCGGCCACCCCGGCGAGCCGCAGCTGGTCATGCACCACGTCCTGGGCGACTTTCACAAGGCCGACAAGCCGTGGCTGGACGCCCTGCTGCAAGCCTGCGCCGACGCCCTGCCCTTCGCGGTGAAAGGCGACGACGAACGCTATCAGGGCGAGGTCATGCGCCTGGCCCCCGCCCCGAAGTTCAGCCCCAGGCAGGCGGCGCGGGGGGAGTAAGCGCAACGCCTCTCCCTCCCCTTCATGGGGAGGGTGGTCGCGCAGCGACCGGGTGGGGAGGGCATGGTGACCGGTCCTCAGCGTTGGTGATCGGTCCCCAGCGCCTAGGTAGCCTCGCCGCCCCCACCCGACTTCGGCGTTGCGGCCTCAGCCACCCTCCCCATGAAGGGGAGGGAGAATCACGGCCTCAATCCGTCGTCGTCCACGTCGCCTTCAGCGTCGCCGCGCCGTTGGCAGGCACGCTCAGCGTCCAGACCGGATAGCCGGTGTCGTCCACCCGACTGCGCACCGACTGACTGCGGATGCGGAAACCGCGCTGCATGGCGGCGTCAGCGACCAGTTCCACGGTGACGTCCTCGGAGCGGACGTTGGTGACCGTGGTCTCGATTTCGGAACGCTGGGTCGTCACCGCCCCCCGTCGAGAACTGTCGGTCTTCACCAGCCGCGTCTGCACCCGCACATCCGCCGACTGGCCGAAGTTCAACCGCACCGGCAGACCCACGCCCTTGTCCTCGAATCGGTCCTGACCAGCCAGCAGCACGCCGCCCGCGCCATCCGGCTGCATCACCGCCACCGAGCCGCCCGGCAGGGCTACGCCGAGCCCCGCACGCTCCTCATTGCGCAGCTTCAGGACGACGCCCGTCGGACGGGATTCTTCGTCTGCGTTCAGCACTCCGGCGCGATAGACCCGCTCATAGGCCACGCCGTCGCGCTCCAGAAAACGCACCTGTTTGGTCTGGCGCGCTGCGACGGTCGTCGGTTCGGGCAGGGTGTAGATCTTATAGTCGCCCAGTTCTCCCTGACGGGCGATCCGGCTGCCGGTCACAACCACTTCATCCAGCGCCTCATTGGCGACCATCCGCAGCATGGGAGCAGAAGGCGCTGGAGGCGGCGGCGGCGGAGGTGGCGGAGGAGCTCCGCCATAGCCCGCGAACTGTCCCGATCCAAACGTCGTCGTGCCCTGCGGCCAGCACTGGTTCTGCTGATAGCGGACCAGAGGCTCGACCGGCGTGGTGCCTGCGTCCTTCCTCAGCGTGCCCGCCACCACCTGCACCGGCGCGTCGGGAAAGCCCGTGCCGCCGAAATTGGCCAGCGTCACCCAGCCGGTCAGGTCCAGCGTGCCGTCACTCGGGTCCAGACGCGCCACATAGTCGGCCGACCACTGCAGCCCCGTGGTCAGATAGGCCAGCGTCACCGTGTGCCGCCCGGCGCGCTCGGCCCGCGTGCGCACCGACAGGGTCGGCTGATCGCCCAGCCCCTCGGGCACGCGGTCGAACACGACCCGCTCGGTCAGGCCTGAGCAGTCCAGCGCCTCGAACTGGCCGTCGATCTCCAGCACCACGCCTTGCGCGCCTGCGCGGATAACGGCGGCCTTTTCGACCTGTTCGCCGGTCGCAGGGTTAGTGCGGACGACACGCACCACCTCGCCCACCGACTTCTCCATCAGGCTGGACGGCGACAGCAGGTCAAAGTCGGCGTTGCGCTCGACCACATGGGCGGGCAGCCCCTCCAGCACCGCGCTCTGGGGCACGACGCCGGTGGCCAGTCCGCGAAAGCGGATGATCCCCTCCCCGGCGGGCAAATCGACGGTGCGCGTCTCGACAATCAGGGCCAGTCCCTGCCGGTCCAGCTGGCTCCACGGCTGCCGCGACTGTTCCATCAGGGCGACCGTATCGACCGGCCGGTCGCGATAGATCACCACCGTCGCCCCATCCGGGCGCGCGGACACGCTCTCCGTCTGCGCCCAAGCCGTGGGGGCCAGAAGGCTTAGCGCCGTGATGATCGCCAGAAGGCGGCGCATGAGATCAGCCGCCCGTGGTGATGGTCGCGGTCAGCTTGGTCTCGCCGTTGGCGGGCACCGGCACGCGCCAGACGACAGTGCGCGCATCGCGCATCTCGCCCGTGATGCTCTGCTCGCTCAGTTCGGTGTCGCGGCCCAGACCGCGCTGGCGCACCTCGACCGTCACCGGCTCGGGCCGAGCGTTGCGGACGGTGTACTCCATCGCATAGCGGGTGCGGGAATAGTCCACGAGGCGTCGGGAAACCCGCTCGGACGACACCAGGCGCGGCTGCACCGTCACGTCGAAGGCGTCGCCGGTCGTCACCACGATCTCGGACCCGGCGGGCGAGTGGTCGACCTGGCTTTCGCCGATGAAGCGCGGCTCGCCCGCCTCATCCTTCACATAGACGCGGATCACGCCCGCAGGCAGGGCGCGCGCGGCGGCGCCTGATCCGTTGGCGAAGATGACCCCGACCTCGGCCGCGATCGGCTGTTCGGCGGTGGAGAAGCCGTTGATGACCCGCAGATAACGCTTGGTCGCCGGCACGCCGGCCGCGTCGATCAGTCCGACCTGCTTGGTCTGATTGTTGGCGACGGTGACGGCCTCAGGCAGCGGATAGACATAGACATCGGCCAGAGCGCCTTCTCCGCCCGTCTGGGTTCCATTGCCGCGCACGCTGCCGCCGCGAACCGGCTGGCGCGGATTATAACCGCCGCCCTGATTGCCGATCAGATTGACGTCGCCCGCCACTACCCGCGTCTGGGCGTTGCTGAAGGTCGCACCGGAGTTGTTGGTCAGCGTCACCCAGCCGGTCAGATCCAGCTTGCCCGCCTTCTCATCGAACCGGGCGACATAGTCCGCCTTCCACGTCAGGCCCGAGGTCAGATAGGACAAGGTCGTTTCGCGCCGCCCGGCCCCTTCGGCGTCCAGGGTGACGCTGAGCGTCGGGCGCGGGCGCAGGTTCTGCGGCACCCGGTCGAAGATGACGCGCGTCGGCACGCCGTCGTCGCGCAGCACCTCGATGCGGTCGCCGATCTGCAGCACGACGCCCTGATTCGCCGCAAGGACACGCGCGCGCTCTGTCGTTTGCGCCCCCGAGCCGGGGTTGGTGCGGACGATGCCGATCTCATTGCCGACCGCGCTTTCCATCAGCTTGCCGGGCGTCAGCAGGTCATAGTCGAAGTTCTGCTCGACCACCGACAGACCCCGCCCCGACAGGCCGACCGTCTCGGGCCGGATGCTGGCGGAAACGCCCGGAAACTCCTGACGCGAGCGCCCGGCCGGCACGTTCAGGTTCCGCACATCCTCTACCAGGGCGATGTTCTGGTTATAGACCGTCAGGGAGACGCGGTCGGGACCGCCCGGCCCCTCCTCCACCTGTTGCGCGTTTGCGGGCGCCGCCAGAAGCAGGGCGAGAGCGAAAGGTCCGATGGCGCGGATCATGCGTGTCCTCGATGGCTGTTCGACCGCCACGCTGGCACGGGTAAAGCGGCATTGTCGAGGCGCCGCGCGACCGTCGGCCGCTCCGCACGGTCTGGCTTCCCCGCATGGGAAGGTTTAAGGGGCCTGCATCGTGACCCGCTCTCAGGCAGAAAACTGGTCGACCTGGCGCTCGCTGGCCTTCCTGGCCGCGACGTTCGCCATCGTGATCGGCAGCCTGATGCCGTTTGCGGCGCTGGCGGCCTCCACGCCCGGCCAGCCCATCGTCATCTGCTCGGCCGACGGTCCCCAGACCATCCAGTCCGGCGGCGTCGACGGCCCGATCAAGGCCGAGATGGGCGCCAAATGCGCCGCCTGCGTCATGCCTTTGCTGGCCGCCCTGCCTGCGCCGCCTGCGCCGGAGCCGTCGCCGGTCGTGCGTCTGTCGCAGGCCGTCGTCTACGCCCCCTTCATCGCCAGCCCGCCGCCTCCGGCCCGGGCCCCGCCGCGGCCGCCATCGCGCGCCCCGCCTCACGCCTGAAAACCAGAACCTCTGCCGCCTCGCCCGCGTCCAATAGCGACGCCTGCGACTGCACCTCTGTTTTCAGGACTTCAGTTTCATGTTTCTCAAGACCGCTGCGGCGCCGTGCGCCCTGCTGATCGGCGCCTGCCTGGCGCCCTCCCTCGCCTTCGCCTACGACCTGCCCGGCGCTGACAGCCCCACCGTCGTCGACAGCATCATCGTCACCGGCCGCCGCAACGCCGAAGATCCTGCCGTCGTGGCCGAGGCTCGCGACCGTCTCAGCCGCACCCCCGGCGCCGTCGCCGTGGTGTCGGCCGAAAGCTATTCCGACCGCTTCGTGCAGGGCTTTTCCGACACCCTGCGCAATGTCCCCGGGGTGCTGGCGCAAAAGCGGTTCGGCGAGGAAAGCCGCCTGTCCATCCGCGGCTCGGGCATCGCCCAGGGCTTCCACCAGCGCGGGGTCCTGTTCGCCCAGGACGGCGTGCCCTTCGCCGACGCCGACGGCTTTTCCGACTTCCAGAGCGTCGATTCCCTCAGCGCCCGCTATGTCGAGGTGTGGAAGGGCGCCAACACCCTGCGCTTCGGAGGCGCGCAGTTGGGCGGGGCGATCAACCTGGTCACCCCCACTGGCCGCACGGCGAACCAACGCGCCCTGATGCAGGTCGAGGGCGGCAGCTACGGCTTCGTGCGCGCCCACGGCGCCGTCGCCGAAACCTATGGCGACTGGGACGTCTACGCCGCCGCCACCGCCATGCAGGGCGACGGCTGGCGCGACCACAGCCGGCAGTCGCAGGGGCGCCTGACCGTCAACGCGGGCCGCTCGTTCGGCGAGGACCGCGAGGTGCGCCTGATCGCCCAGGCCGCCGACATCAAACAGGACATGCCCGGCTCCCTAACCCTGAAACAGGCGCTGGAGACCCCGCGCATGGCCTCGGCCAGCGCCCTGTCCGGCGATCAGGCCCGCGACCTGACGGTCAAGCGGCTGACGCTTCAGACCCGCTGGCGCTTCAATGACTCGACCCTGTTCGAGGGCGCCGTCTGGGGCTGGGAGAAGTCGCTGTATCACCCGATCTTCCAGGTGATGGATCAGGACAGCACGACGCGCGGCGCCTTCGCCCGCATCGACTGGACCGGCCAGATCGGCGGCCTGCGCGCCGACGCCTTCTACGGCTTCTCATTGCGTGACGGAGAGGTCGAGGCCCTGCGCTATGTGAACCTGGCGGGCCAGCGCGGCGCCAAGACCGCCGATGCGCGTCAGGACGCCTCCGGCCTGGACGTCTTCGCCGAGGGGCGGCTGTTCCTCACCGACCAGCTGGCCCTGGTCGCGGGCGGATCGTGGGGACGCGCCACGCGCGACTATCTGGATCGCATGACCCCGGCCAACAACGCCAGCCGGGACTATGAGTGGTTCTCGCCGCGCATGGGCCTGCTGTGGGAAGCCGAAGACGGCGCCCAGGTCTTCGCCAACGTCACCCGCTCGGTCGAGCCGCCGACCTTCGGCGCCCTGGTGCAGGCGCCGCTGACCGGCTTCACCCCGGTCGAGGTTCAGGACGCCTGGACCGGCGAGATCGGCACGCGCGGTCGTCGCGGGCCTCTGGCCTGGGATCTGGTCGCCTATCGCAGCCGGATCGAGGGGGAGATGCTGAACTTCATCACCGGCCCCGACATTCCCGCCGCCACCTTCAACGCCAAAAAGACCATCCACCAGGGGATCGAGGCCGGGCTGGACTGGACCCTGCCGGTCGAACTGGCGGACGGATCGCTGATGCTGCGTCAGGTCTATAACTGGAGCGACTTCCGCTTCGACGGCGACGCGCGCTGGGGCGACAACCGCCTGCCGGTCGTGCCTGAGCACCAGTACCGGGTTGAACTGACGTGGCGCCACCCGACGGGTGTCTTCGTCACGCCTTCGGTCGAGTGGCGGATCAGCAGCCCCTATGTCGACTACGCCAACACCCTGAAGGCGCCGGACTACGCCGTGCTGGGTCTGACCGGCGGCTTCAACATCGGCCCGAACGCCTCGGTCTACATCGACGCGCGCAACCTGACCGACAAACGCTACGTCGGCGAATTCTCGGCCGTGACGGACGCCCGCACGACACAGACGGCCGTCTTCTTCCCCGGCGAGGGCCGTTCGGTCTTCATCGGCCTGCGGTTGGCCTACTGATGACCGCCCCTCTCAACAACAAGGCGCCGGACGTGATGTCCGGCGCCTATCGGGCCGTCTGGCGCTGGCATTTCTACGCTGGAGTGCTGGTCATGCCGTTCCTGATGCTGCTGACGCTGACGGGCGGCCTGTATCTGTTCAAGGATGAGATCGACCACGCCGTTTATCGCTCCATGATCCAGGTTCCGGCCAGCGCCCGGCAGGCCGATCCCGATCAATGGCTGGCCGCCGCCGCCCACGCGGGCGAAGGCCGGACGGCGAACGTGCTGGTCCCGGCCCGCGCGGATCAGGCCCTGCGCGTCCGCGTGGACCGTCCGGACGGGTCGCAGCGCACCGTCTTCGTCGATCCTCATACGGCCCGCGTCACGGGCGTCACCGCCTATGGCGGGGTGACGGAGACCATCAAGAAACTCCACTCCCTCAGCCTGTTCGGCGGCCCGATCGGGACGGGGCTGAACATTCTGGTCGAGATCGTCGCGGGCTGGGCCATCATCCTGTGCGCCACCGGCCTTTACCTGTGGTGGCCGCGCCGCCGCGCAGGCGCCGTGCTGAAGCCTAGCGAGACGGACGCCCGCCGCCGTTCCTTCTGGCGCGACGTCCACGCCCTGACCGGCTTCTACGTCGGGGGGGTGGTCATCTTCCTCGCCGTCACCGGGATGCCGTGGTCGGCCGTCTGGGGCGATCAGTTCATGGGCGTCATGCGGAGCACGGGACTGGGCCGCCCGCCCGCGCCCGCCGCCGCCAGCCCCTGGAGCCACGCCAAGCCTCACGACGCCCCGGCGGGCGTGGGCTGGACGCTGGAGAACGCCGTCCTGCCCGCCGACAGCCACGCGCACGGTCCTTCAGCCCCCAGCCTGACGCGCGTGCTCCAAACGGCGCGCGAACAGGGCCTGCCGCGCCCCTTCACCGTCAGCATCCCCCAGTCATCCGATCTGGCCTGGACCCTCGCCCGCCAGACCCGCAAGGCCGAGGACGCCCGCAGCCTCTATGTCGACGGCGCCAGCGGCGCGGTGAAGGCCGACCTGCGCTGGAGCCAGTTCGGCGTCATGGCCAAGGGCTTTGAATGGGGCATCGCCGTCCACCAGGGGATGCAGTACGGCTGGATCAACCGCATCGTCATGCTGATCGGATGCATCGCCGTCTGGCTTCTGGCGATCAGCGGCCTGATCATGTGGTGGAAGCGCCGCCCGCCCAGCCTGTCGCGCCGAAGTTCCGGCGCCCCGCCCGCTCCGCCCGGCCCGCGCGCGAGAATCGCCGTGCTGTGCATCGTCATCCCCCTATCCATCCTCTATCCCTTGACGGGACTGAGCCTCGTGGCCGCCCTGCTGCTCGACCGAGCGGTGCGTGCGCTCACCGGGTCCAAGCCCGTCGCAGCCTCTTGAGAAGGAGCTTCAACATGAAACCTCTGTTCGCCCTGACCGTCCTGTCGGCCGCCGCCCTCACCCTCGCCGCCTGCGGCCAGCCCGCCGAAAAGTCGGCCGAGGCCGCCAAGGACGCCGCCGTCGCCCCCGGCACGGTCCAGGTCGCCGACGCCTGGTGCCGCCCCACGCCCAACGGCGCCAAGGCCGGGGGCTGCTACCTGACCCTGACGGCAGGTTCCGACGACCGCCTGGTCAGCGTCTCCACCGCCCTGGCCCAGTCGGCCGAGGTGCATGAGATGAAGATGGAGAACGGCGTCATGAGCATGGCCCACCTGCACGACGGCCTGCCCCTGCCCGCCGGAACGCCGGTCGAGCTGAAGCCCGGCGGCAACCACATCATGCTGATGGGCCTGCGCGATCCGCTGGTCGATGGCCGGATCGCCTCCTTCACCCTGACCTTCGAAAAGGCCGGTCCGATCAGCGTTCATGCGGCGATCAAGCAACCGCCGGTGGTGGATTCGGAAGAGTAAGAGGCTCTCTTGGCGGCGCGAGCCTGACAAACCGGCCCGAACCGGCTAAAGGCTCGCGCTCACGAGGAATACCATGGCCCTGAAAGTCGCGATCGTCGGCTTGCCCAACGTCGGCAAGTCCACCCTGTTCAACGCCCTGACCAAGACGGCGGCGGCCCAAGCGGCCAACTATCCGTTCTGCACCATCGAGCCGAACACCGGCGACGTGGCCGTGCCGGAGCCGCGCCTGAACGTCCTGGCCGGCATCGCCGGGTCCAAGGAGATCATCCCCGCGCGGATCACCTTCGTCGACGTGGCCGGTCTGGTGCGCGGCGCCTCCAAGGGCGAAGGCCTGGGCAACCAGTTCCTGGCCAACATCCGCGACTGCGACGCCATCGCCTTCGTCGCGCGCTGCTTCGTCGATGACGACATCACCCACGTCGAGAACCGCATCGACCCGATCTCGGACCTCGAGATCATCGAGACCGAGCTGATGCTGGCCGACCTCGAAAGCCTGGAGCGTCGCCGCGTCCAGATCGAGAAGCGCGCCAAGGGCGGCGACAAGGAATCCCAGCTGAACCTCAAGCTGATCGACGCCGCGCTCGAAAAGCTGCGCGACGGCAAGCCCGCGCGTCTGGCCGAGGTGTCCAAGGAGGACAAGAAGGCCTGGGACATGCTGCAACTGCTGACCGCCCTGCCCGCCCTCTACGTCGCCAACGTCGAGGAAGGCTCGGCCGACAAGGGCAATGAGCTGTCCGACCTGGTCGCCAAGCGCGCCGCCGAGGACAACGCCAACTCGGTGGTCATCTCGGCCCAGATCGAGTCGGAGATCGCCGTCCTGGACGACGAGGAGCAGAAGGAGTTCCTCGAGACCCTGGGTCTGGAAGAGCCCGGCCTGAACCGCCTGATCCGCGAGGCCTACAAACTGCTGGGCCTGCAGACCTATTTCACGGTCGGCCCCAAGGAAGCGCGCGCCTGGACCATCCCCGTCGGCGCCACCGCGCCGCAGGCGGCGGGCGTGATCCACACCGACTTCGAAAAGGGCTTCATTCGCGGCGAAACCATCGCCTTTGACGACTACGTCGCGCTGAAGGGCGAAGCGGGCGCCAAGGAAGCGGGCAAGATGCGCGCCGAAGGAAAGGCCTATATCGTCAAGGACGGGGATGTGATGCATTTCCTGTTCAACAACTAGGGCATTTTCTCAGGGCGGTTAGATAATCTGACCGCCCTGATAGAATTGCTGCAAGCTTATGCCCTTGCGGGTATCGCCAAAGCCTTGGATGAATCAGCCGACTGACGCTGAAAATTCTCCAGGGAAGCCATGAAGTTCGATACCCTCGCCGTGCATGCGGGCTATGCGCCCGATCCGACCACCAAGTCGGTCGCCGTGCCCATCTATCAGACCACCAGCTACGCCTTTGACGACACCCAGCACGGGGCCGACCTGTTCGACCTGAAGGTGGCGGGCAACATCTACACCCGCATCATGAACCCGACGTCCGATGTGCTGGAGCAGCGTCTGGCGGCGCTGGAAGGCGGGGTCGCGGCCCTGACCGTGGCCTCGGGCATGGCGGCCATCACCTATGCGATCCTGACCATCGCCGAGGCCGGCGACAACATCATCGCCACGGGCGCCCTGTATGGCGGCACCTACAACCTGTTCGCCCACACCCTGCCCCAGTACGGTATCGAGGTGCGCTTCATCGACGCCGACGATTTCGCAGCGGTTGCAGCCAATACGGATGCGCGGACCAAGGCGGTCTTCTGCGAATCCATCGGCAATCCGCTGGGCAATGTGGTGGACTTCGCCGCCCTGGCGGACGCCGCCCACGCGCAGGGCCTGCCGCTGATCGTCGATAACACCGTGCCCACCCCCTACCTGACCCGCCCGCTGGAGCATGGCGCCGACATCGTCGTCCACGCCCTGACCAAATACATCGGCGGGCACGGCACCAGCATCGGCGGCGCCATCATCGACGGCGGGACCTTCCCCTGGGCCGAGCACAAGGAGCGCTTCGCGCGCCTGAACACGCCCGAGGTCAGCTATCATGGCGTGGTCTATACCGAGGCGTTCGGCCCGGCGGCCTTCATCGGCCGGGTGCGGACGGTGCTGCTGCGCAACACCGGCGCGGCCATCTCGCCGTTCAACAGCTTCCTGATCCTGCAGGGGCTCGAGACGCTGGCCCTGCGCATGGACCGCCACGTCGAGAACGCCACCGCCATCGCCCAGTGGTTGAAGGTCCACCCCAAGGTCGACTGGGTCAACTACGCCGGCCTGCCCGAGCACAAGGATCACGCCCTGATCCAGAAGTATTTCGACGGCAAGGCCTCGGGCCTCCTGACGTTCGGGGTGAAGGGCGGCCGTGACGCAGGCGCCCGTTTCCAGGACGCGGTCAAACTGTTCACCCGCCTGGTCAATATCGGCGACGCCAAGTCGCTGGTCTGCCACCCGGCCTCGACCACCCACCGCCAGCTGTCGCCCGACGAATTGAAGAAGGCCGGCGTGACCGAAGACACCGTGCGCCTGTCCGTGGGCATCGAGCACATCGACGACCTGATCGCCGACCTGGATCAGGCGCTGGCGGCGGTCTGACCGTCAAAGGCTGACATGAGAAGGCCCTCTACCCGGCGATGGACAGAGGGCCTTTCTTCTTGCGCGTAAGCCGCCTCTAGCGCCGCGCGGCAGCGCTGCGGTCGCGGACCTGACCAAACTCCGACGTCGGCTTCCAGGTCGGCCACTCGTCGCCGTTGGCGAGCTCTAGACCCAGGCGATACAGCAAGGTCAGATTCTCAACCGCCGAGCCCAGATCCCAGTCCGCCGACCATTCGTCGCTGGGACGGTGATAGTCGGCCCCGAACTTGGCCTTCCACGCCGCCAGTCCCGCCTCGCGGCCGCCCTCGACCCAGTCCACGCCGTGCCAGGGCATCAGCGCCGGAACGCCCGCACGGGCGAAGGGGAAGTGGTCGGAGCGATAGTAGAAGTTCTGCTCCGGCTGGCCGTCGTCGGAGACGTAGCGCCCCTCCTTCTCGGCCAGAGCCTGCAGGTCGTCCTCAAGGCTGTTCTGCCCCTTGCCGAAGATCGGCACGTCTTTCGTCGGGCCGCTGAGGGGCAGCATGTCGATATTGATGTCGGCCACCGTCGTCTCCAGCGGATAGACCGGATCGGCGACATAGGCGTAGGCGCCCAGCAGGCCCATTTCCTCCGCCGCCATATGGGCGAAGACGATGCTGCGTTTCGGCGTCGGGGCGGCCTTCAGCTGACGCGCCATCTCGACCACGCCGATGGTGCCAGAGGCGTTATCCCAGGCGCCGTTGAAGATCTTGTCGTCGCCGGCGGCGTTCTCATTGACGCCGACATGGTCCCAGTGGGCCGAATAGATGATGGCCTCGTTCGGGCGCTCGCTGCCCGTGATGCGGGCCAACAGATTGTGGGTGCGCAGGATTTCGACCGTCTCCTCGGCCGAGGCTGTGATCCGCACATCCAGCGGGAAGGCGCGGAAATCGCCGGTCTGGAGCCGGGGCTTCAACGTCGCAAGATTGACGCCCATTTCGGCCGCGATATCACGGTTGACTGCGCCGCTGAGCGTCAGTTCGGCCGAACCGGGCGTGAGGGTGCGGGTGCGCGTCGCCCCGCCGGTTTCGCGGCGCCAGGCGGCGGCGCCCGCGTCGCCGTCGATGACGGTCAGCACCGCGACCGCGCCGCGCCGCTTGGCCTCGTCGGCCTTATAGGCGGCGGACTGATAGTTGGTGGCGTAGGGGCCGTTGAACAGTTCGCCGTCCGGCTCGCCGGCCACGACCAGCACGACCGCCCCCGTCACATCCAGATCGCCATAGTCGTCCCAGCCCCGTTCGGGCGCATGGATGCCGTAGCCGGCGAAGACGACGGGCGCGTCGATCACCGCACCAGCCGCTGCGTCGTTCATGGCGCGCAGAGTGAAGTCCGCGCCCGCGATCAGGGCTCGCCCCTGAGGCATGGCGCCAGACCAGCTCAGCGTCGGCTGGCCCTTGGGCGTCAGCCGCTTCAGATCGATGACCTGCAGCCATTGGCCGTCAGGACCGCCGGGCTCCATCCCCATGGCTTCATACTGGGCCTGCAGCCAGTCCAGCGTCTTCTTCTCGCCGTCGGTGCCCGGATAGCGGCCCTGGAAGTCATCGGCGCTGATGGCGCGGATCTCATCCGACAGGCGCTGGGCCGAGAAGTCCTGAGCCGACACGGCGCCCGCGACTAGCAGCAGAGCCGCCGCGGCGACGCCGCGAATGAAACGATGATGCATGGCGTTCCCTTGGCCTCTCCCACGAGGCTCTTGCACACAGTCATAGGGCGGCCCCTTGCGAGGCCGCCCCTTACATTTTCGTCATGTTCGTCTCGAAAGACGGATCAGCGGCGCTGAGCGGCGCTCTTGGCGCGCTCGGGACCGAACTCCGAACCGGCCTTCCATTCGGGCCAGTCGCGGCTGTTGGCCAGGCCCTGACCGACCTTGAACATGACCTCCAGGTCCTGAAGCATGCCGGCGTAGTCCCAATCGGCCTCCCACTCGTCCGCCGCCTGGTGGTAGCGGTTGGCGCGATAGTCGGCGGCCTTGGCCTGGCGCGGCTCGATCGGCGCATCGACGAAATCGCCGGTCGAGGACAGATAGGCCATCGGCACGCCCTTCTTGGCCAGCGGGAAGTGATCCGAGCGGAAGTAGATGCCCGCTGCGGCCCCAGCATCGCCGACAAAGCCGCGCCCCTGCGCCGCCGCCGCCGCGATCACCGGCTCGTCCAGCTCCGAATGACCGTAGCCGGTGACGCCCAGCTTGTTCATGCGGCCGAACACGGCCGCCGAGTCCAGATTGAAGCCGCCGACGGTCTTCTCCAGCGAGTACAGCGGGTTTGCGGCGTAGAATTCCGACCCCAGCAGGCCGCTTTCCTCGCCGGTGAAGCTGATCATGACGATGGTGCGTTCCGGCTTTGGTCCGGCCGACCACTGACGCGCCAGTTCCAGCAGGCCCGCCGTGCCCGAGGCGTTGTCGATGGCGCCGTTGAAGATGCGGTCGCCGTTGGCGTCCGGCTCGCCCATGCCGATGTGGTCCCAGTGGCCGGTGTAGAGGATGGTCTCGTCCGGGCGGGTCGAGCCTTCCAGCTTGGCCACGACGTTGTGGGTGACGATGCGGTCGGTGGCGACGTCGAAGCTGGCGTCGACCGTCGCGCCCTTCAGCTCGACCGGCTGGAAGTCGCGGCTGCGCGCCTTGATCTTCTCCTGCTCGAAATCGAGCCCGGCGCGTCGGAATAGATCGACCGCCAGATCGCGCTGGATCCAGCCCTCCATCGCCACGCGCTCAGACGCCGGATCCGCGCGCACGATGTCGAACTGCGGCACGCCCCAGGAGTTGGCGACCGTGGTCCAGCCGTAGGACGCCGGCTTGGTCTCGTGCACGATCAGCACGCCGGCCGCGCCCTGACGCGCGGCTTCCTCGAACTTGTAGGTCCAGCGGCCGTAGTAGGTCATGGCCTCGCCGCCGAAGGTGTTCAGCGACGGGTCTTCAAAGTCGGCGTCGTTGACCAGGACGACGATGACCTTGCCCCGCACGTCGGTCTTGAAGTCGTTCCAATCACGCTCGGGCGCGCTGATGCCGTAGCCGACGAAGACAAGAGGCTTGTCCTTCAGGTCGACCGCAGCGCCCGGCAGGCGTGTCGTCATGGTGACTTCCTGACCCTGCGTCAGCGACTGGCTCCAGTCGCCCAGCTTCAGCCGCCCCGCCACGTTGGAAACGGCGAAACGGTTCAGCCCGACCGCCTGGGTCCAGCCGCCGTTCTCGCCGCCCGGCGCGAAGCCGGCGGCGGCGTACTGGCGGCTCAGATAGTCGATGACCTTCTGCTCGGCCGGGGTGGCGATGCCGCGCCCCTCGAAGCTGTCATCCGACAGGACGCGGATGTCTTCGGAAATGCGCGCGGCGTCGAAGGCGGGCGTGGTCTGGGCCTGGGCGGCGGACGCGCCCAGGGCGGCGGCGAACGCCAGAACAGCGACGGAAGACGAGATACGCATACAGGTTCACCCCTCGAAGAATTCGATGACGGGACCGTAGTCAGCCGGACCGCAGGTGTCGACCGCCGACAGGCGCCGAGCGGCCATGAAAAAACCCGCCGGATCGCTCCGGCGGGTTCATTTCATTTCGATCCGACGAGCGCGGCTCTTAGTGAGCGACGCCCTTCCAGATGCGGCGGTAGCTGGCGTAGGTCACGCCCGCGAAGGCCAGCAGGAAGATCAGTACGCCGAAGCCCATCTGCTTGCGCTCGACCATCTTCGGCTCGGAGGTCCAGGCGATGAAGGCGGCGACGTCCTTGGACATCTGGTCCACGGTCGCCTCGGTGCCGTCGTCATAGGTGACCTGACCGGCGCTCAGCGGCGGCGGCATGGCGATGAAGCCGCCCTTGGGCACGTCGCCCTTGCCGGTCCAGAACGGGGTCATGTCGCCGGCCATATAGGGGTTGTAGTGCTGGGTCTCGGTCATCTTCAGACCCGCCGGCGGAGCCGAATAGCCCGACAGCAGCGAGTAGATGTAGTTGGCACCGTCGTGACGCGCCTTGGCCATGACCGACAGGTCCGGCGGCATGGCGCCGCCGTTGGCCGCAGCCGCCGCCGTCGCATTCGGATAGGGGTTGGGGAAGCGGTCGGCCGTGGTGGCGTCGCGCATCAGAGCCTCGCCCGTTTCCGAGTCGATGTCAGCAACCTGGATTTCCTTGGCCAGCGCCTTCACGACCGGGTTGTCGTTCGGGTTCGGATACTTCGGGTTCCAGAACGGCCCGTGCTTGTCGCCCAGGTTACGGAAGTGCACCAGGTCCATGCCGTGGCAGGAGGCGCAGACCTCCTTGTAGACCTTGTAGCCGCGCTGCAGCTGGCCTTGGTCGAAGGTGCCGAACGGCCCGGCGAAGCTGAAGCCGCCATCGCGCGGATGCTTGGCGCCCCCGGCGGCCATCGCCGGAGCGGCGATGGCGACCAGGCCGACAGCGGCCGTCACAGAGACAAGGATCTTGCGGAAGGACACGGTCTTTTTCTCGTTGCTCATCATCGCGCTCACGCCTTCTCGGCTGCGGTCGACGGGAGCACGGGCTCCGAGATCGTCGCCGGGATCGGCAGCGGCTTCTCACGCAGGCCGATGACCGGCATCAGCACCAGGAAGAAGACGAAGTAGTAGGCCGTGAACAGGCGGGTCAGCCACAGGTAGGAGTTCAGCTGGCCGTCGATCAGGTTGAAGCTGGGCATGCCCGGGACCACCGGAGCGTCCGGCAGCTGCGCGCCGCACCAGCCCAGGCCGAAGCAGACGAACAGGAAGATGATGAAGAAGGTCTTCATCGTCGGGCGGTAGCGCATCGAGCGCACCTTGGACGTGTCCAGCCACGGCAGGACGAACAGGACGCCGATGGCCGCGAACATGGCCACCACGCCGCCGAACTTGTCGGGGATGGCGCGCAGGATCGCGTAGAAGGGCAGCATGTACCACTCAGGCACGATGTGCGCCGGGGTCTGCAGCGGGTTGGCCGGGATGTAGTTGTCGGCGTGGCCCAGGGCGTTCGGCTGATAGAAGACGAAGACCGCGAACAGGATCAGGAACAGGATGATCGCGAAGCCGTCCTTGACCGTGAAGTACGGGTGGAAGGGCAGCGTGTCCTTGGCCTGACGGTCCTTCGGGATCAGGATGCCGACCGGGTTGTTCTGACCGGCGGCGTGCAGGGCCCATAGGTGCAGCACCACGCAGCCGGCGATGACGAACGGCAGCAGGTAGTGCAGCGAGAAGAAGCGGTTCAGCGTCGCGTTGTCGATCGCCGGGCCGCCGCGCAGCCAGATCAGGATCGGCTCGCCGACGACCGGAATGGCGCCGATCAGGTTGGTAATGACCTCAGCGCCCCAGAAGGACATCTGGCCCCACGGCAGGACGTAGCCCAGGAAGGCGGTGGCGATCATCAGGAAGAAGATCACGCAGCCGACGATCCAGATCATCTCGCGCGGCGCCTTGTAGGAGCCGTAGTAGAGGCCCCGCAGCATGTGCAGATAGACGGCGATGAAGAACATCGACGCGCCGTTGGCGTGCACATAACGGATCAGCCAGCCGCCGTTCACGTCGCGCATGATGCGCTCGACCGAGGCGAAGGCCATGTCGACGTGCGGGGTGTAGTGCATGGCCAGGACGATGCCAGTGATGATCTGGGTCATCAGGCAGAGCGCCAGGATGCCGCCGAAGGTCCACCAGTAGTTCAGGTTCTTCGGGGTCGGCAGGTTGGCGTAGTCCATGCCGAAACGAATGATCGGCAGGCGCGTGTCCATCCACCGCTCAACAGCGGTTTTCGGGACATAGGTGGATTCGTGATCGCTCATGGTTCCTCTGTCCGTCCTCAGCCGATCTTCACGCGGGTGTCGGACATGTATTCGTAGTTCGGCACGATCAGGTTCAGCGGCGCCGGGCCCTTACGGATACGCCCCGAGGCGTCGTAGTGCGAACCGTGGCACGGGCAGAACCAGCCGCCGTACTCGCCGGCGTTGAAGGTCGGCACGCAGCCCAGGTGGGTGCACGAGCCGATGACCACGAGATACTTCTCGTGACCGGCCTTGGTGCGCTCGGCGTCGGTCTCGGGAGGGGAGCCGACGGCGCCCTCGTCGATGACCTTGGTAAGCTCGGCCGGGGTGCGATAGCGCACGAAGACCGGCTTGCCCTGCCACTTGATGACGACCTGCTGGCCTTCCTGAACCTTGGTCAGATCGAACTCGATCGACGCCAGGGCCAGGGTGTCGGCCGCCGGATTCATCTGGTTGATCAGCGGCCACGCCACCATCACGCCAGCGCCGGCCGCAGCCGCACCTGCCGCAATGTGGATGAAGTCGCGGCGGGTGGCGTCGCCACCCCCGTGTTGGCCGTCAGGCCCGTCAGCATTCACGACCGATTCGGCCACGCGTTTCACCTCTGCATCGCCGGTCGTCCGCCCCAAGATGGAACGTCAACCGAATGGAACCCTTTGTGCGAAGGCAAACCCCTGCCCGTCCGGCCCTGGTTTCGGCTGCTTCAGACAAGTCGCGAAAGCGATTTGCGAAACAGTCGCAACAAAAGCCGCGACAAGGCCCCGCCCCGCGCGTATGAGGGCCTTAGAATGCGTCTCGCCCTTTTTCAACCTGACATCCCCCATAATGTCGGCGCCTGCATCCGTCTGAGCGCCTGTTTTGGCGTGGAATTGCACGTCATCGAGCCCACGAGCTTTAATTTCGACGATCGGGCGATGAAGCGGGCGGCGCTGGATTACGGACCCCTGTCCCATATGACGCGCCATGCCGACTGGGAGACTTTCCAGCGCGACCGCGCGCCGGGTCGGCTGGTGCTGTTCACGACGCGCGCGGCTGAGCCGCTGACGGATTTCGTGTTCCAGCCCGACGACGTCCTGCTGTTCGGCAAGGAGAGCGCCGGGTCGCCCGACTACGTCCACGCGGCGGCGGATGCGCGAATCTATATTCCGATCCGGCCGGAAGCCCGGTCGCTGAACCTGTCCGTCAGCGCCGGGATCGGCCTGCATGAGGCGTTGAGGCAGATGCAGGGCTTGCCGAGACGATAAACGCCACGCCTCTCCCTCCCCTTCATGGGGAGGGTGGCTGAGGCCGCCAGGCCGAAGACGGGTGGGGGCGGCTTGGCTATTCAAGCACCACGCCCAAATCACCTTGCCCTCACCACCCGGTCGCTACGCGACCACCCTCCCCATGAAGGGGAGGGAGAGAAGCTGACTTACTCCGGCACGCCGTCGTCCGGCAGTTTGGCCAGGCTCGGCCGCTCGCCGCGCTTGCTCTCAGCCACCCGCTCCACCGCCCGCATGACGCGCAGCAGGTTCTCGCCCGAGATCTTGCGGATATCCGCCTCGCTCCAGCCGCGGCGCATCAGTTCGGCCAGCAGGCGCGGATAGCCGTCCACGCCCTCTAGCCCGACCGGCAGGCTGTCCACACCGTCATAGTCGCCGCCCAGGCCCACATGGTCGATGCCGGCCACGTCGCGGACGTGCTGGATGTGGGCGATGACGTCCTCCATCGTCGCCTTGGGCGCCGGGTCGGCGGCGTTCCAGGCGTCCATGCCCGCCTTCACCGCAGCGGGATCGCCGGGGTTGAGAGCACTGAGCCGCGTCATCTCGGCTGCCCGCGCGGCGCCCGAGACCCGCACGGCCTCGCTGATGAAGCCCGGCACGAAGGTCACCATCACGATGCCGCCGTTGCTCGCCATCTGGCGCAGCACCGCGTCCGGCACATTGCGCGGATGGGCCGTCACCGCCCGCGCCGAGGAGTGGGAGAAGATCACCGGCGCCGAAGACACCCGGATCGCATCGACCATCGTGTCTTCGGACACGTGGCTGAGGTCGACCATCATGCCCAGACGGTTCATCTCCCGGACCACGTCCTCGCCGAAGGCGTTCAGGCCGCTCCATTTGGGCGCGTCGGTGCCGCTGTCGGCCCAGGTGGTGCTTTTGGAGTGGGTCAGCGTCATATAGCGCGCGCCCGAATCATAGAACTCGCGCAGCAGGCCCAGGGAATCGTCGATGGAATAGCCGCCTTCCATGCCGATCAGGCTGGCGATCTTGCCCGTGCGGTGGATGCGGACCAGGTCATCGGCGGTCGTGGCGATCTCGAAGGTCTCGGGATAGGCGGCGGCGATGCGCTTGACGGCGTCGATCTGCTCGAAGGTGGCCTTGGCGGCCTCGACCGGCGCCATGCTGGCCGGGACGTAGACCGACCAGAACTGACCGCCCACGCCCCCGGCGCGCAGACGCGGAATATCCGTATGCAGACGCGTCGAGCCCGACAGATTCGCATTCAGATCAACGCTGTGCGGGTCATTCCCGAAGCCCTGACGCAAGGCCCACGGCAGGTCGTTGTGTCCGTCGATCAGCGGCGTGCGCTTCAGGATCTGCATCACCCGCGCTTCTTGCGGCTGGGTTTGAGCCACAGCCGGGCCGGCCAGGACGGCGATGGAGGCGGCGGCCAGCAGACTGGCGCGCAGTCCGGCGTTCAGGGCGATGCGGATCATGGGTTCCCCTCTTTGATACTTGGCCCGCCCGGGCGCCCTCGGCGCTGCTTCTTGCGGGTGCGGCAGGCTGGCACAGCCGGACCGCAGAGGGAACCGTTCGTATACCGCCTTACGCCAGCGGATTGTGATCTGGATCAAGGCCCCCTGCCCCCGCCTGCGGCATCAGGCTGTCGTCCGCGCACCCCGCCGGACTGTTCAGAAAGGCCGCGTCATGGTTGAAGCCCTCATGATCCAAGCTGACCCCGCCCTGATGATTGAGCGCCGCGAGCGCGCCCGCGTCTGGTTCGAGACCCTGCGCGACAAGATCCACGCCGGTTTCGAGGCGCTGGAGGACGCTGCGCCGCCTGAACTGTTCGCTGGAGACGCCGGCCGCTTCGTCCGCACGCCCTGGGATCGCCCCGAAGGCGGCGGCGGCGTCATGGGCATGATGAGCGGCCGCCTGTTTGAAAAGGTCGGCGTCCACTGCTCGACCGTCCACGGAACCTTCCCCGCCGACTACGCCAAGAAGGTGCCGGGGGCAGAGGAAGACCCGCGCTTCTACGCCACCGGCATCAGCCTGATCTGCCACCCGGTCAGCCCGCGCGTGCCCGCCGTGCACATGAACACGCGGCTGATCTCGACGACCAAGACCTGGTTCGGCGGCGGCGGCGACCTGACGCCCGTGCTGGATGCGGACCGCCGCGACGACCACCCGGATACCGTCGATTTCCACGCCGCCATGAAGGGCGCCTGCGACGCCTTCGACCCGTCGTGGCACGCCAAATACAAGCAGTGGTGCGACGAGTATTTCTTCCTGCCCCACCGCAACGAGCCGCGCGGCACCGGCGGCATCTTCTACGACCACCACGACAGCGGCGACTGGGAGAAGGACTTCGCCTTCACCCAGATGGTCGGCGAGGCCTTCCTGAAGGTCTATTCAGAGATCGTCGCCCGCCGGATGCACGAGCCCTGGACCGACGCGGAGCGCGAGGAACAGCTGATCCGTCGCGGCCGCTACGTCGAGTTCAACCTGCTCTACGATCGCGGGACCATGTTCGGCCTTAAGACCGGCGGCAATGTCGACGCCATCCTCAGTTCCATGCCGCCCGTGGTGAAGTGGCCCTGATCCGCACGGATCAGGCCGGGACCTGATCCGCCTCCTGCATAACGGCCGCCTCGATCGCCTGGGTCAGGGCGGTCACGGTCAGGGGCTTGGTCAGGTGGCCGTCAGCGCCCGCCGCCCGCCCGGCCTCGACGTGTTCCTGCAGGGCGTTGGCGGTCAGCATCAGCACGGGCGTGCGCGGCGCGTGCGTCGCCCGCTCGTGCTCGCGAATTGCGGCGGTGGCGGTCAGGCCGTCCATGACCGGCATCTGCATATCCATCAGCACCAGGTCGAATCCGCCTTGCCTGAAGGCCTCCAGCGCCTCGGCGCCGTTCTCAACGCTGACCAGATCGACCGGCATGGCCTCCAGCATGACCTGAACCACCAAGCGGTTGGCCGGATGGTCGTCCGCCAACAGAATCTTCAGGCGCTCATGGCGCGCGATGGGTCGCGCGGCGGGGGCAACAGTCTGGACCTCAGCCTCAAGCGCAGGCGGCAGAGACAGTTCGAACCAGAACCGCGCGCCTCCATCCGTCGGCGATTCGCAATCCAGACGCCCGCCCATCAGCCGCACCAGATCGGCCGAAATCGCCAGCCCCAGGCCGCTGCCCCCGAACCGGCGGGTGATCGATCCATCCGCCTGCTGGAAGCGATGGAAGATGCGCTGCTTGAACTCTTCGTCGAAGCCGATCCCGGTATCCGAAACCACGAACGAAGCCCGCCCCTCCGCGGCGCGGCGCGCTTCAAGCCGCACCTGACCGGTTTCGGTGAACTTCACGGCGTTGCTGACCAGGTTGGTCAACACCTGCCGCAGGCGCACCGCGTCGCCGATGAAGGCGGCGTCGAGATCGGGGTCCAGCTCCAGCGTGAGCGCGACGTCCTTCTGCATGGCCATCGGCGTCCATAAGGCCATGATCTCCCGCAGCATGACGCCCAGATTGAAGGGCGCCGGGTCCAGCCTGATCTCTCCGGTCTCAACCCGAACCGTGTCGAGAATATCCGACAGCAACCGCTCCAGAGTGACGCCGGACGACCGGATGATGTCGACCAGTTCGCGGTCCTTGGGCGCCAGGTCCCGCCGCGACAGCACGTCGGTCATCGCCACGACGCCGTTCAGGGGCGTGCGGATTTCATGGCTCATATTGGCCAGGAATTCGCTCTTGGCCTGATTGGCCTCTTCGGCCCGGCGCTGGGCGGCGCGCAGACGCCGCGACTGGCGCCGCTGCCAGATGACGACGAACAGGGCTGACAGAACAAACAGCAGGCCGATGCCCATGATCCAGTTCTGGCCCCGGATGACCGCGCGCTGAAGCTGGGTGTTGGCGCGCGCGGTCTGGAGCTGGCGGCGACGCTCGGCCAACTGTTCCTGCATGTCGCCGGTGACCTGATGGATGCCGGCGCTGAAGCGCTGCGCCGCCTGCACGGCGCGGCGCTGTTCATAGTCGCGCAGCACGTCAAAAGCCTCGGCCGTACGCCCGGAGGCCCTCAGCACCTCCGCCTCCACCAGGCGTTCGCGCGGGTCGACGATACCTTCCGGGGCCAGCTGGCGCAGGCGCTGCAGATCACGCCGGGCGCCTAGAATGTCGCCCGTCCGCGCCCGCGCCACGCCGCGTAGGGGCAGGATGTCGAGCGCCAGGAAGGCCTTGCGGTCGATCAGAGCCTCATGAGGCGCCAGACATTGCAGAATCCTGGCCGCTGACTGACGCATATCGGCCACCGCAGCGCACAGGGCGGCGTCATAGGCGTGAATGGCCGGGATGCCCGCCCGTTCAGCCAAGCGGTGGTGCGCCGCATAAAAATGCTCGGCGCGCGCCAGGTCGCCGACCTGCACCGACATCCGCGTCAGATTATACAGGCTGTCGAAATCGGGGCGGGGATAGGCCGGATTGGAGTAGTCGATCTCAAACCGACGAAAGGCCGCAGCGGCGCCGGACACGTCGTTGAGCTTCATCAACCCCATGCCGGTCATTTCCCACACCCCGGCGCGGGCGGTGTTGGCGAAGGGATCATGAACCGGGATTTCAGCTTCGACCCCGGCGAGCAGGCGCAGCCCCTCGCCCACCTGATCCTGATCCATGAGCGACAGCGCGAAGAGCCGCGCGGCGTGCGCCTTGACGAACCAGTCGCCGGTCGTCGCCGCCACGCCCCCCATATCAGCGGCGACGGCCAGGTCGCCCTGGTCATAGCGCGCGGTCAGCCTATTCAGCCGCGCGATCTCAAGATAGCGCCGGTCGTCCGCCGCCCTGGCCTGCGCCTCCAGTCGGCTGTTCCACAGGGCCGCCCGCTCAAAATCACCCTGATTCAGAAAGGTCCAGGCGACGTGATACAGGCGATTCCGTCCCTCCCGGTCGTTTCGCTTGAGCGCCTGACGGCCAAAAGCCTCAAGGGCGTCGAAGTTCGTGCGCATCGCCCGCTGCTCGACCGCGCGAGCCAGTTCGATCGCCGCCGGAGGCGGCGCCGCCTCGGCCTGTATGGGCGGCTCGGCGACGGCGACCGAGGCCGCCGCAACGCCCGCGAGAACGAAGCCCCTGAACAAAACACGGCGCCTCAACATCTTCCTCCCGCCTGACTTCGGCGTGACAGTGGAGGCGAGATATTGAGCAAGGCTTATCGCCCCGCCGCAATCAGGCCTTATTTTTCTCTGCGTTCGATACGCCCAGATATTTGCGGATCCAAGCGCCCAGTATCGCCCTGTCGTTGGGCTGTTTCAGGCTGGCCTGCGCCTCGTCCACCAGATGCTCGGCGATCCGCCCGCGCCGTCCTTCGGTCAGGGCTGCGGCGAAGGCGGGGTCAAACTCGGGATGGCACTGAAAGCTGATGGCGTCGTCCCCCCAGGCCACGCCAGCATGGGGCGTGAAGGGGCTGGCCGCGATCACTCGCGCATCGTCCGCCAGTGCGATCACCTGATCCTGGTGCGAGGCGGGAATAGATAAGGTCGCAGCGGCCGGCTGCATCCATGCCTCGTCGCCGGTGACCTCATAGGCATGAAGCCCGACGCCCCAGCCGCGCCCCGACTTTTCGACCCGGCCGCCGAACGCCTGAGCCATGATCTGATGGCCGAAGCAGATGCCGGCCAGACGCGTCCTTCCCCGGGCATCGCGCAGCCACTGCGCCAGCGGCTCGATCCACGGCAGGTCCTCGTAGACGCCCGCCGCCGAGCCGGTGACGATGACTCCGGCGAAGGCCGCAGGGTCATCCGGCAGTTCGCCTGCCTGAACGTCAAAGCGGCGCGTGGCCACCCCGTCGCCCAGCAGGGCGCGGAACTGATCGACATAGTCGCCGTATCGGGCGGCCAGATCCTCTGGCGGTCGCCCGGTCTCAAGAATGGCGATGACGTTCATGCTCGGTTTTCACTCCCGCAGACGCACGATGAAGGAGGCGTCAGCCCCTGGATTGGGGTAGAAGATCAACCAAGGCAATGGGACGAACCGTCATGACCGCTACCGATGATCCGGTCGTGCTGATCAACATCTTCAAGTGCGACCAGCGCCACCTGGACGAACTGATCGAGCGCCTTGCGGCGCTGGCGAAGGTGCAGTCCGAACTGCCCGGCTTTGTCTCGGCGACCCTGCATCGGGGGCTGAACGGCCGCGTCGCCGCCAATCACGCGGTGTGGGCCAGCGCCACAGACTGGAAGGCCATGACGCGCCACCCCCAGGTCGTCGCCGCGATGGGTCCGATCCTGGCCATCGCGACCTTCGAGCCTCACCTCTACGAACCAGGCGAGGTGACGACCGGCTAGCCGGCGCGCCAAATCTCGGCGCGCGCCCCCGCGTCGCCCAGCGCCTGAACCGTCCAGCCGCAGATTTCAGCCGCCGCCGCTTCGGCCCCCGACGGCGCATTGACCACCGTCATCGCGCAGCCGTTCATCTTCATCGGATTGTTGAGCGGCCGCAGGCGCGCCTCGGCGACCAGCACCCGCGACAAGCCCGCCTGCTCCAGCCGCCGGATGAAGCCGTCGAACGTCTCCAGGTCCTTCAAAGGCGTCCAGATCGCCACGCACGCCGTCGGATCCGCGCGCAGCACAGCCGCCGCCGTCTCGGCCGAACGGACATAGTCGTCAGGCCGCTCGAACGGCGGGTCGATCAGCACCAGCGGACCCTTGACGCCCCTGGCCGCGCGCACCGCCTCTTCATAGCCGTCGCCCGCCTGTCCCTGCGCGTTCGGCCACGCGGAGAGCGCCTCATTGAGCAGGGCCTCAATCGGCGGATTCAACTCAAAGCCGCGATAGGAATCCTCGGCCCGCAACGCCCGCGCCGTCAGCACCGGCGAGCCCGGATAGAACCGCACGCCGCCTTGAGGATTCAACGCGGCCACTTCAGCGGCCAGCGCCTCGATCAACGGAGGCCGCGCTTCGGCGGTCATCAGCCGCGCCACCCCGGCCTCGGCCTCGCGCGAACGCTGGGCGTCTCCCGACAGATCATAGAGGCCCGCCCCCGCGTGGGTGTCGAGCACCGTCACCGGCCCCCTGCTCTGGCGATCCTTCAGCAGCCACAGCACCAGGGCGTGCTTGACCAGGTCGGCGAAGTTTCCGGCGTGAAAGCTGTGACGATAATTCATGCCGCTCCGTCCCTCGCCCGCGCCCTCAGGTCAAGCCATCGGCGCCCCGGTGAAGGAACCGCGCGACGCCGCCGCCGTTGCGATATGCCGCTTGAGAAGAGCCACGATGATCGAACGCCCGGCCCCGCCCGACGACGACCACGCCCCCCGCGACGCCGCCCGGGCCCTCCTGGCCGTTGGCGGACGACATGGGCGCGGCAGAGTGAAGGTTGGCGCGTGACGCCTCCCTATCCCGCCCCGCCCAAAGGGTTGACCTGGTGCAATGACGACAGCCCCGGCCTGACGCGCCGTCGCTCCGGTCGCGGCTTCTGCTATCGGGATGCGGACGGCGACCTGATCCGGGACGCCGCCACGCTGGACCGTATCCGCAGCCTGGCCATCCCGCCGGCCTGGACCGATGTCTGGATCTGTCCGCGCGCCACCGGCCATATTCAGGCGACGGGGCGCGATGCGCGCGGGCGCAAGCAGTACCGCTATCATCCCGACTGGACGGCCCATGCCGCAGAGAACAAGTTCGAGCGCCTGCCCGCCTTCGCTCGCGCCCTGCCCCGTCTGCGCAAGCGCGTCGAGGACGATCTGTCCCGGCGCGGCCCGTGCCGGGAAAAGGTGTTGGCCACCGCCGTGCGCCTGCTTGAGATCACCCTGATCCGTGTCGGCAACGCCCAGTATGCGCGCCAGAACCGCTCCTATGGCCTGACCACCCTCAGCAAGCGGCACCTCGAAATGGACGGCGCCGCCCTGACCTTCGCCTTTCGCGGCAAGAGCGGGATCGAACACAGCGTCAGCCTCCGCGATAGGCGCCTGGCCACGGTCGTCCGGGCGCTGCGCGACCTGCCCGGCCAACAGCTGTTCAAGTACCGCGATGCGGACGGCGCCCTGCATCCCGTCACCTCGGACGAGGTCAACGCCTATATCCGCGAGGCAGCGGGAGAGGAGTTTTCAGCCAAGGACTTCCGCACCTGGGCCGGCACGGTGTCCGCCGCCCGCGCCCTGCGCGACGCCGAGGCCCCGACCTCGGCGGCCGACGCCAAACGCAAGGTCACGATCTGCATCAAGGCTGTGGCGGGTCTGCTGGGCAATACGCCGACCGTCTGCCGCTCGTCCTACGTCCACCCGGCGGTCGTCGCCCTGTTCGAACAGGGTCGGCTGGCGCAAAGCCTGCCGAAGTCAGAAGCGGCCTCTTTCGAGACCGCCCTGATCAAGCTGCTGGCGGCCTGAACCAGGCCGCCCCGCTTCAGTCGGCCCAGTTGAGGACGACCTTGCCGGACTGGCCCGACTTCATAGCCTCAAAGCCGGCCTCGAAGTCCTGATAGGGCATCTGGTGGGTGATCAGCGGGGTCAGGTCCAGACCAGCCTTCAGCAGGCCCAGCATCTTGCGCCAGGTGGTGAACATCTCACGCCCATAGACGCCCTTGATGGTCAGGGCCTTCAGGATGATCGCGCCCCAGTCCGTTTCCATCGGCTTGGACGGAATGCCCAGCATGGCCATGCCGCCGCCCATGATCAGGGTGTCGACGCACTGTTTGAAAGCGATAGGCGAGCCCGACATCTCCAGCGCCACGTCGAAGCCGACCTTCAGGCCGAGCTCGTGCATGACGTCGCGCAGGTCTTCCTTGGTCGTGTTCACCGTGCGCACGCCCGGCGCGACCTTTTGCGCAAGTTCCAGGCGGAAGTCATTGATGTCCGTCAGAACTACCGTGCGCGCGCCGGCATGACGCGCCACAGCCGCCGCCATCATGCCGATCGGACCGGCCCCGGTGACGATCACATCCTCGCCCAGCAAGTCGAACTGCTGCGCCGTGTGCACGGCGTTCCCAAACGGGTCCAGGATCGAGCCGATCTCATACGGCACGTCGTCCGGCAGTTCGATGACGTTGAAGGCCGGAGCCACCACGTACTCGGCGAAGGCGCCCTGACGGTTCACGCCGATGCCGCGCGTGTCGGGGTCGAGGTGGAAGTGACCGGCCCGGGCCGCCTCGGAGTTCAGGTCGATGACGTGCCCCTCGGCCGAGACGCGCTGGCCCACCTTCAGGCGGCGATCCACGTCCTTGCCGATGGCGACGATCTCGCCCGAGAATTCATGGCCGGTGATCATCGGCACGGGCACGTTCTTCTGAGACCATTCGTCCCAGTTCCAGATGTGGATGTCGGTGCCGCAGACAGCGGTGCGGTGCACCTTGATCAGCACGTCCTCGTCGCCCGCGACGGGGATGGGGGCGTCGATCAGCTCCAGCCCTTCGGCCGGTTTCGTCTTGGCCAGGGCCTTCATGGTGTCGGTCATGGTGGGTGCTCCCGTTGCTCGGCTTCAGCCGCTAGGCCGCCTTGGCGCCGACCGCAAGCGGTCGAGTGCGAAAAGCATCAACGGCGACGATCCACGAGCACCCGGGATAACAACAGTCGAGCTTAGCTGTCAGACATGTCATGAATCAGCTAGCTATGACGATCTTACACGCCGATCTTCTATCCGGCGGACCCGTCCACAAGGATCAGTTCGTCGCCCATGCCGCGTTTCCTCAATTCGCCTGCCGTTCAATATCTGGGCCTGTTCGCCCTGTTGGCCGTCGCCCTGTTCAGCGCCCTTGCGACGCCCTGGGCCGAGAGGCTGTTCGTCCAGCCCTTCACCCAGCTGCTGGTGGATATCTGCGCCGCCGTGCTTCAGCCGTTCGACGGGCGCGTTCAGGCGCAGGGCGACATCCTGCGCTTCAGCGACGGACGCGGCGCCGTTCAGGTGCTGGCCGGCTGCAATGCGGTCGAGGTCTGCGCCCTGCTGACCGCCGCCATCCTGGCCTTTCCGGGGCGGCTGCGCGACGGGGTGATCGGCGCCGTCGCAGGCGTGGCCGCGCTGCAGCTGGTGAACCTGCTGCGGATCATCAGCCTGCTCTACCTCTCGCGCGGGTCGGAATCGCTGTTCGAGTTCTTCCACCACTACGTCTGGGACGCGATGATCGGCCTGGAGGGTCTGCTGGTCTTCTTCTTCTGGACGCGGTGGCAGGGACGTCAGCCGGCCAAGGCCGCCGCCGAGGAGACTGTCTGATGACCGGCTGGCTGCAAACCCTCGGCGCCCGCACGCCGGAAGAGGCCGCACGTCGTCGCTTCGGCCTGTGGTCGCTGGTGATGTTCCTGCTGCTGCTGCCGCCCTGGTGGCTGTGGGGCGCGGACCTGGCCACGGCTGCGCTGCGGCCGCTGGCGAGTTTGGTCTTCCCGATCTTCGGCCTGTCGGGCGAGATCATCACCCGCGCCGATGGCGGGTGGGGCGTCGGCACGCGCCTGACCTCGGACGGCGCGCCGGTGGTCTACGAGGTGGCCCAGACCGCCATCCGCCGGATGCTGCTAGGCGTTCCGCTGGCCGTCGCCTTCCTGACGGCGCCTCCGCGCACTGATCGTCCGCTGAGAGCGGCTCTGATCGCGGCGGTGGTTCTGACCGCGCTTTTCCTGCTGTCGCTGGTCTGCCTGATCTGGGGCGAGCTGGCGGCGCAGCTGAACCCCGAACTGGCGCCCCGCAGCGCTGGCGCGCTGTCCTCGCTGGATCAGCCGCCGCTGCATCCGATCGCGGCCCAGGTCGCCATCGTCGGCCGCTATATCGGCATGTCCGTAGCGCCGCTGATCGCCGCCATCCTGCTGTGGGCGGCGCTCAATCCAACGGGCCGGTCGGTCGTCATGGCCGACGACAGCCTGAAGGACTGAACCGGCTCCCTGAGCTTACGGGGGTCAGATGACCCCCAGCTCCTTGCCCGCCTGAGTGAAGGCCGCGACGGCGGCGTCGATCTGCTCGAAGGTATGGGCGGCCGACATCTGGGTGCGGATGCGGGCCTGACCGCGCGGCACCACCGGGAAGCTAAAGCCGATGACGTAGACGCCCAGCTCCAGCAGGCGCGCCGCCATGTCCTGCGCCAGCTTGGCGTCGCCCAGCATGACCGGGATGATCGGGTGCTCGCCCGGCAGCAGGTCGAAACCCGCCTGCGCCATCGCCGAGCGGAAGCGCGCGGCGTTAGCGAACAACTGGGCGCGCAGCTTGTCGCCTTCCTCGCCCGCAGCGATGCGGATGGCCTCCAGCGACGAGCCGCACACGGCGGGCGCCAGGGCGTTGGAGAACAGATAGGGCCGCGCGCGCTGCTTCAGCAGCTCCACGACGTTTGAGCGGGCGCAGATGAAGCCGCCCATGGCCCCGCCCAGCGCCTTGCCGAAGGTGCCGGTGACGAAGTCGACCTCGACGCCGCAATGGGCAAACGAGCCCTTGCCCTTGTCGCCCAGGAAGCCGGTCGCGTGGCAGTCGTCGACCATGATCAGGGCCTGATACTGGTCGGCCAGGGCGCGGATCTGATCGATCTTGCCGATGTAGCCGTCCATCGAGAAGGCGCCGTCGGTGGCGATGATGATGTTGCGGGCGCCGGCGGCGCGCGCCTCCTTCAGCTTGGCCTCCAGATCGGCCATGTCTGAGTTGGCGAAGCGGTAGCGCTGAGCCTTCGACAGGCGCACGCCGTCGATGATGGAGGCATGGTTCAGGCTGTCCGAGACGATGGCGTCCTCGGCCCCGAACAGAGGCTCAAAGATGCCGCCATTGGCGTCGAAGGCGGCGGCGAACAGGATGGCGTCCTCAAAGCCGAGGTAGTCGGCGATGGCGCGCTCCAGCTCCTTGTGGATCTCCAGCGTGCCGCAGATGAAGCGCACCGAGGCCGTGCCCGCGCCCCACTTCTCCTGCGCCTTGATCCCAGCCTGGGTGACGCGCTCGTCGCCGGCCAGGCCCAGATAGTTGTTGGCGCAGAAGTTCAGCACGTCGCGGCCGTTGACGGAGATCACCGGCCCTTGGCGCGAGGCGATCACGCGCTCGGGCTTGGTCAGCCCCTGAGCGTCGATGTCAGCCAGCTCGGCGGAAACACGGTCGTAGAATGCCTGGTTCATATTCTGGGTCATGCTTGCTCCGCTACGCTGAATCTCGGCAAGTTTGAACCCCTAGCCTGCGGCGGGCGCCGCCGCCTCAGCCGAAGCCTCGGCCACGGGGCGCAGGGGGCTGACCTCAACCTGCCCGCCGCACGGCGTGAAGGCCAGCGGCAGGGCGATGGCCGTGGCCGCCCCCGGCGCCGTGACCCGCACCGTCTTGGCCGAGGGGCAGGCCGTCTCGCCCTTGTCCTCATGCGGGATGACGGTCCAGGCCAGATCGAACCAGGCGGCCTGTTGCGGACGGATTTCGACCGGCGTCGGCGCGCGCCCTTGCGCGAAATAGTTGCCCGGCGTCTGCACCGCCCGAACGCCCGTCAGCAGCCTGCCGTCGCCGTCCAGCAGGCTTACGGACGGATAGCCCGTGACCGTGCAGGCGGTCGCGCCTGTATTCCTCAGCGCCAGAGTGGTCACGCGATGGCCCATGCCCGCATCGCCGCCCTCGACCGCCAGACGCAGGGTCTCGGCGGCGCAGGGCGCGCCGGCGGGCGGCGGCGCCACCGCGGCGACCGGGCGGCTGCAGCGTTCGATGATGACGCCGTCCGCCTGATCCCCCTGCCCTGCGGTCTGGCCCATACGGCTCAGCGTGCCGCTCTCCGTCTCGCCGCGGCTGGCCGTCCACCACTCCAGCCCCTGCCCGGCATAGCTGGCGCCGCTGGCCGAAACGACATTGGTCAGAGCGTAGTCCTTGCCGTCGTAGGAGACGCGGGCGGTCTGGGCGTCGGGATAGGCCACCACGACCGTCCTGCCGCTTTCGCAGGCATAACCGACGGCGGCCGCGTCCTGGCTCGCCGGAGCCTCGATCGGCGAGGTCGGCTCGGCCTGCTTCTCCTGCGAACAACCGGCGGCCAGAAGGCCCAGCCCGGCTGTGACGGCGATGGTCTGGAACCCGGCGGATCTGGTCATGGCGGCCCCCTTGAAACAGCGACCCTGCTGCAACGTCGGGGGCTTGTGAAGGCTCCGGCGGGATGAAATCGTCGCGAAGGGCGGTTGCGTAATGATATACTATAACATATCAAGCCTCCCATCATTGTAACGGGGATGCGTGATCATGCGTTTTCAGACCTTCCTACTGACCGCCGCGAGCGCGGCCGCCCTGGCCAGCCTGGGCGCCGCTGCGCCCGCCTTCGCCGAGGATACGCTTCAGCGTCAGTCGCAGGCCGATCCGCATGATCACGCCCCCACCGCCGCCGACGCCTATGAGGTGGACGAGGTCGTGGTGCGCGCCCTGCCCCTGGGCCGCGCGGGCGACGACGTGGGCTCGCACGTCGCCCTACTGAGCGGCGACGACCTGGTCCACCGGCGCCAGTCGACGCTGGGCGACACCCTGAACAGCATTCCCGGTGTCAACTCCGACACCTTCGGCGGCGGGGCCAGCCGTCCGGTGGTGCGCGGCCAGACCTCGCCGCGCGTCAAGGTGCTGAGCGAGGGCGCTGGGCTGATGGACGCCTCTGAAGTGTCGCCCGACCACGCCGTCAGCGGCGAACCGCTGCTGCTGGAAGGCGTCGAGATCCTGCGCGGCCCGGCGGCCCTGCTTTACGGCGGCGGCGCCATCGGCGGCGCGGTGAACCTGCTGGACAAGAAGATCCCGACCCGCGTCCCGGCCAACGGCGGCGAGGGCGTGGCCGAATACCGTCGCGGCTCGGTCGACAATGAGGAAGCCGGCGTGGTCGGCATGACGGTCGGGGCTGGAAACTTCGCCCTGCGCGTAGAAGCGGCGGCGCGCAAATCGGACGACTACAAGGTCCCCGGCTGGGAGGAACCGCGCCTGGACGGCTCCTACAACGAGACCTCGACGGCGACTCTGGGCGCCTCCTGGATCGGCTCGCGCGGCTACCTCGGCGCGGCCTTCACCGAACAGACCAGCCGCTATGGCCTGTCCGGACACACCCACGAGTACGAGGGCTGCCACCCGCACGGCGACCACCTGCACTGCGGCGGCGGTCACGACCACGGTCACGACGACGATCATGGCCACGGCGACGACGATCACGGCCATGAGCATGAAGGCGACCACGACCACGCCGCCCCCGAAGTCCGCCTGAAGAGCCGCCGGGTCGATCTGCGCGGCGAACTGCGCGATCCGCTGCCGGGCATCGAGAACGTGCGCCTGCGCGCCGGCTACACCGACTATGAGCACAGCGAGTTGGAAGAAGGCGTCGTCGCCACCACCTTCACCAACAAGGGCTATGACGGTCGGATCGAGGCCCAGCATCGCGAGATCGCCGGCTTCCGCGGCGTGGTCGGCCTGCAACTGAGCAAGAGCGACTTCGCCGCCGTCGGGGACGAAAGCTATCTGGCGCCCAGCACGACCAAGAACACCGGCCTGTTCGTGATGGAGGAATACGAGATCGGCCTGTGGCACCTGGAAGGCGCGCTGCGTCAGGAATGGCAGGAGGCCTCGGCCGTCGGCCTGCCCGACGTCGAGCACAGGCCCTTCTCCGTCTCCGGCTCGGCCGTGTGGCACTTCACCCCCGGCTGGTCCGGCGCCGTATCGCTGTCGCGTTCGCAGCGCGCGCCCTCGGCCCAGGAGCTCTATGCCGACGGCGTCCACCTGGCGACCAACACCTATGAGATCGGCGATTCCGATCTGAGCGTCGAGACGGCCAACTCGATCGAGCTGACCCTGCGCAAGACCGAAGGCTCCCTGACCGGCTCGGTCAGCGCCTATCACTATGTCTATGACGACTACATCTTCGCGCGGACGCTGGATCAGTACGAAGACTTCCGCCTGATCCGCTACAGCCAGGCCGATGCGACCTTCACCGGCATCGAAGGCGAGCTGACGCAACAGTTCACGCCATGGCTGTCGGGCACGGTCTTCGGCGACTACGTCCAGGGCGAGCTGAAGGGCGACGGCGGGAACCTGCCGCGCATCCCGGCGGCGCGGGCGGGCGTGCGTCTGGCCGCCTTCCAGGGACCGTGGTCGGGCGACGTCGAATACAGCCGCACCTTCAAACAGACCGACATCGCCGCCTTCGAGACCGAGACGCCGGGCTACGACATGGTCAACGCCACGATCGCCTATGACGTGGATCTGGGGCCTGTCCGATCGCAGATCTTCCTGCGCGGGACCAATCTGCTGGACGAGACGGCGTTCAACCACGCCTCCTTCCTGGCCGAGACGGCGCCCCTGCGCGGGCGCAACCTGACGGTCGGCGTGCGCGCTCGCTTCTAAGGCTTTTCGCCACCGCAAAAAACAGGGGACGGGATCCGACGGATTCCGTCCCTTCGTCCGTTGGACCCCATGTCGGTTCGGACGGGACTAAGCCTCTTATTACAGGAGTTTAATCTCAGAGCGCGATCGCGCCCACTTTCGGCGCACATCGTTCTCTACCTGGGCCGATGCGGTGGATGAGACAGGGCGTCCGCCGCGAACGTGCCTATTTCCCGGTTGCCTTTAGGACTCGACATGTCGCCAGTCGCTTTGCTGTTCGCCCTCGCCTCCCTGTCTCCTGCCGACACGGCGGCGGCGTCCTCCTCCCCCGCCCAGGCTGCGCCCGCCCAGACCGCAACCCCTGTGCCGCAGGAGGAGATCGACGACGACGCCTATGACCTGGGCACGCTGGAGGTCGTGACGACCGCCCGGCGCGGCGCGGCCTTGGGCGATTACGAGCCGGAACTGGTCCTCGACGAAGAACAGATCAAGGCCTACGGCGCCAGCAGCATTCAGGAGCTGATGACCCTGCTGGAGCCGGTGACGCGCAGTTCGCGCGGCGGCTCGCCGGTCTTCCTGGTCAATGGCCGCCGCATCTCGGGCTTCCGTGAAATTCGCGGCATTCCGCCCGAGGCGATCGAGCGCACCGAAATCCTGCCCGAGGAAACCGCCCTGTCCTACGGCTACAGCGCCGACCAGCGGGTGGTGAACTTCGTGCTCAAGGCCGATTTCCGCTCTCTGACGACGCAGGCCAGCGTGCGCCGGCCCGATCAGGGCGGCCGCACCTCGACCCAGATCGACAACAACGTCCTGCGTATCGCCGGCAAACAGCGCTGGACGCTGGACCTCGGCTATCAGAACGACAGCCCCCTGTTCGAGACCGAGCGCAACATCCGCCGCGACGGCGTTCCCTATGACCTGATGGGCAATATCACGGCGCCCGGCGGCGGCGAGATCGATCCCGCCCTGTCGGCCCTGCTGGGCCAGAGGGTGACGACCGCTTCGGTCGGCGCGGGCGCAGGCGGCGGCGCCGATCTGGGCGACTTCGGCGTCGGGCCGCGCACCGACGACCTGACCGCCTATCGCACCTTGTCGCCCAAGCGCGAGAACAGCTCCATCACCGGCTCGCTGGTGCGTGACCTGAACCAGACCATGTCCCTGACGCTCAGCGGGGAGCTGTCCGATACGACCAGCTTCTCCTATCTGGGCCTGCCGGGCCTCAGCCTCGCCCTGCCCTCGACCAGCCCCTATTCGCCCTTCGCCAGCGATGTGCTGCTGCACCGCTATGTCGATGCGCCGGGCGCCTTGGGACGGAGCAGCGACACCCTGTCGGGTCAGCTGGGATTCCTGGTCGACGGCTATCTGGGCGACTGGCGCTGGACGGTGAACGGCGGCTATGACCGCGCCGAGACCAAGACCCGCACCGGACGCGGCCTCAATGACGACGCGCTTCAGGCCGGCGTGACGGCGGGGGTCATCGACCCCTTCGGCGACCTGGGCCAGTTGCCGACCAATCCGTTCGACACCGCTCGCTCCGTCTCCAGCAAGTCCAGCATCGAAGGCGTCATCAACGGCACGGCCTGGGAAGGTCCGGCCGGTTCCCTGACCTCGACCTTCAAGCTCGGCTTCGACAGCCAGTCGCTGGATTCCGAGACCCTGCGCTTCTCCGAACAGGAACAGGCCAGCGTCTTCTCCGAACGCTCCCTGTCGCGTGACCGCACCAGCGCCTCGGGCAACTTCAACATGCCCATCGCCAGCCGCGACCGCGAAGTGCTGGGCGCGCTGGGCAATCTGTCGGCCAATCTGAACCTGGCCTATGAGGACCTGTCCGATTTCGGCGGCCTTTCGGCCTATACGGTCGGGCTGAACTGGTCGCCGTGGGAGCCGGTCAGCTTCAACGCCAGTTGGGCCGACGAGCAGAAGGCCCCGTCGATGTCGCAGCTGAACGACCCGACGCTGTCGACGCCGAACGTGCCGGTCTATGACTTCGCAACCGGCCAGTCCGTCACCATCACCCGGATCGAGGGCGGCAATCCCAACCTGTCCGAAGAGACCAAGCGCGTCCTGAAGCTGGGCGTCAATCTGACGCCGCTGAAGGACAAGGACCTGCGGTTCACGGCCAATTACACCCGCACGGAAACCGAAGGCTCCATCGCCTCCTTCCCCACCATCACGCCGGAGCTGGAGGCCGCCCTGCCCGAGCGCTTCACGCGCGACCTTGACGGCAATCTGCTGTCCATCGACGCCCGACCGCTGAACTTCCAGAAGGCCGAGCAGCAGGAAATCCGCTGGGGCCTGAACTTCTCGACCGCCTTCGGCAAGCCGGACCCGGCGGCCATGGCCCGGATGAACGCACGCAGCGGCGGCGGTCCCCGGGGACCGGGCGGTCCCGGAGGCGGAAGCGGCGGCCGCAGCGGCGGCGCGCCGACCGTCATGCGGGTCGAGGGCGGTCCCCCGCCCGGCGGGGCTCCCGGCGCGGGCGGCCTTCCTCCGGCGGGAGCAATGCGGATGCAGGTCGGCGGGCCGGGCGGCCCCGGCGGTCGTGGTCGCGGCGGCGGCATGATGCCCGGCCAGGGCCGGTTCAACATCTCGCTGTATCACACCTATCGCATCCAGGATGAGATCACGATCCGCGACGGCCTGCCGGTGCTCGACCTGCTGGACGGCGCCGCCATCGGCGCGCGCGGCGGCCAGTCCCGCAACGAAGTCCAGTTGCAGATGGGCGTCTTCAAGAGCGGCATGGGCGGCTTCCTGAACGCCAACTGGAAGGAATCCACCCGCATCAACGGCGGCGCCTCGCCCGACGACGACCTCAGCTTCTCGGACCTGACGACGGTGAACCTGAACCTGTTCGCTGACCTGTCGTCGCGCGAAAACCTGGTCTCGCGCTATCCGTGGCTGAAGGGGACGCGCGTCAGCCTCGGCGTCGAGAACATCTTCGACCAACGGCTGGACGTGCGCGACGGCCTGGGCGAGACGCCGCTGTCCTATCAGCCCGACTACCTCGACCCGCTGGGCCGGACGTTCCGGATCAGCCTGCGGAAGATTTTGTACTAAGGCTCCGCCGTTCCCCCAACTCTCTGCCGTCATCCTCGGACTTGATCCGAGGATCGAGGGGACCGGCGCGCTCTTCTTGTCCGCCGCCCCGCAGGCGGATGGCCCGATCCTCGGATCACGCCCGAGGATGACGGCGGATTAGGCATCAAGAAAAAGGCCCGGTCTCGCGACCGGGCCTTTTGTCTTCAGTGCGCCTCTTTCGGCGTCTCCATCAGCTCGATCAGCACCCCGCCCATCTCCTTGGGGTGCAGGAAGACCACCGGCGTCCCGTGCGCCCCGATACGGGGCTCGCCCGTGCCCAGAATGGTCACGCCCTTGGCGCGCATCTGGGCGATGGCGGCGTGAATATCCGCCACTTCAAAACAGACGTGGTGCTGGCCGCCCTTGGGGTTCTTGGCCAGGAAGCCGGTGATCGGGCTGGTCTCGTCGTAGGGCTCGATCAGTTCGATCTGGGCCGTCGGCGTGTCGATGAAGCAAACCTTCACCCCCTGGGCCGGCAGGTCGAACGGCTCGCCGATCTTCGTCGCGCCCAGGATGTCGCGATACAGTTTGATCGACTCGGCGATGGAAGGCGTGGCGACGCCGACGTGGTTGAGAGCGCCGATCATTATTTCTTCTCCGCAGGCGCGGGCTGGGCATAGCCCAGGCGCTGGTTCAGCTTTTCGATCAGGTCCACGGCCGTCTCGGCGATGACCGACCCGGGCGGATAGACGGCGGCCGCGCCCATATCGATCAGAGGCTGCACGTCCGACGGCGGAATGACGCCGCCGACCACGATCATGATGTCCTCGCGCCCCAGCTTGGCCAGTTCGGCCTTCAGCTCGGGCACCAGCGTCAGGTGCCCCGCCGCCAGCGACGAGGCGCCGACCGCGTGGACGTTCTTCTCGACCGCATCGCGCGCGGCCTCGGCGGGCGTCTGGAACAGCGCCCCCGCCGTCACGTCGAAGCCGATGTCGCCGTAGCCGGTGGCGACGACCTTCTGGCCCCGGTCGTGGCCGTCCTGGCCCAGCTTGGCGATCAGGATGCGCGGCGGGCCGCCGTCGTTCTCGACAAAGGCCGCGACCATCGAGCGGGCGCGGGCGACTTTGGGATCGTTGCCCGCCTCCTTGGCGTAGACGCCCGAGACCGTCTTCACGGTAGCGATGTGGCGGCCGAAGGCGGCCTCCAGCGCGTCGGAGATTTCGCCGACGGTGGCCTTGGCGCGGGCGGCCCGCACCGCCAGCTCCATCAGGTTCTCGCTGCCGCGCGCCCCCTCGGTCAGGGCGTCCAGGGCGGCCTGCGTGGCCGCCTCGTCCCGCTCGGCCTTCAGCCGTTGCAGCTTCTCGATCTGGCGGGCGCGCACCTCGGCGTTGTCGACCTTCAGCATCGGAATGTCGTCGACGACGGGGTTCAGATATTTGTTCACCCCCACGACCGTCTGTTGGCCCGTGTCGATACGAGCCTGGGTCTTGGCGGCGGATTCCTCGATCCGCAGCTTGGGAATGCCCGCCTCAATGGCCTTGGCCATGCCGCCGTAGGCCTCGACCTCCTCCATCAGGGCGCGGGCCTTGGTGGCCAGCTCCTGCGTCAGGCGCTCGACGTAGAAGCTGCCCCCCCAGGGGTCGATGACGCGCGTCAGGCCCGTCTCGGCCTGCGCCAGAATCTGGGTGTTGCGCGCGATCCGGGCCGAGAAGTCGGTCGGCAGGGCCAGCGCCTCGTCCAGGGCGTTGGTGTGCAGGCTCTGCGTCTGGCCGCCCGCCGCCGCCATGCACTCGACCATGGTGCGGGGCACATTGTTGAACACATCCTGCGCCGCCAGCGACCAGCCCGAGGTCTGGCAGTGGGTCCGCAGGGATAGCGACTTCGGATTGACGCCGCCTTCGCGCTGCACCGCCTCGGCCCACAGCAGGCGACCGGCGCGCATCTTGGCCACCTCCATGAAGTAGTTCATGCCGATGGCCCAGAAGAAGCTCAGGCGTGGCGCGAAGCGGTCGATCTCCATGCCCGCCGCCTTGCCCGCGCGCAGGTATTCGACGCCGTCCGCCAGGGTGTAGGCCAGCTCGATGTCCGCCGAGGCCCCCGCCTCCTGCATGTGATAGCCGGAGATGGAGATGGAGTTGAACTTGGGCGTTTCCTTCGCCGTCCACTCGAAGATGTCGGCGATGATCCGCATCGAGGGCGCGGGCGGATAGATGTAGGTGTTGCGGACCATGAACTCCTTCAGAATGTCGTTCTGAATGGTCCCGGTCAGTTTGGCGTGGTCGACGCCCTGCTCCTCGCCCGCCACGACGTAGAGGGCCAGGATCGGCAGCACCGCCCCGTTCATCGTCATGGACACCGACATCTGGTCCAGCGGAATGCCGTCGAACAGGGTCCGCATGTCCAGAATGCTGTCGATGGCCACGCCCGCCATGCCGACGTCGCCCTTCACCCGCGGGTGGTCGCTGTCATAGCCCCGGTGCGTGGCCAGATCGAAGGCGACCGACAGGCCCTTCTGACCGGCGGCCAGGTTGCGGCGATAGAAGGCGTTGGACTCCTCGGCGGTCGAGAAGCCCGCATACTGGCGGATGGTCCACGGCGCGCCCGCATACATGGTCGGATAGGGCCCGCGCACGAAAGGAGCGAAGCCCGGCAGGCCGTGGATGAAGTCGAGACCCTCGACGGCCTGGGGCCCATAGGCGGTCTCGACCGTCAGCCCTTCGGGCGTGGTCCACGGCGCGCGGTCCGGCCCGGCGCCGGTGGCGTCGAGGTCGAGGGCGATCTTGGAGAAGTCAGGGAAACTCATTGGGCGGCCTCCTCGAAGGCGGCGGCGAAGCGGACAAGCGTCAGGGCCTCGAACGCCCCGATCACGGCAGGCGCGGCGGGCGCAGGCGTCACCGGCGCAGAGCGCACATCCGGGTCGACGAATTTGGTGACGCCGACGATCTGGGCGGCGCCATCCTTGAAGGCTTTCTGCGCCATGTCGCGGGCGCGGGCGATGCGGGGCTGGATCACCCCGCCCTCCAGGCAGGCGATGACGCCGCCTTCGGCCTCATAGACCTGAAACTCGGCCCAGGCCGCCTCGGCCAGCTCGCGGGTGCGGGCGTCCAGATACCAGGAGCCGCTGGCCGGATCGTCAACGCGGCCCAGGTTGGATTCCTCCATGAGGATCAGTTGGGTGTTGCGCGCCTGAAGCCGGGCGAAGTCGTCCGGCAGGCCGGCCGCGCGGGTGAAGCTGTCCAGCACCACCGCATCGGCCCCGCCCACGGCCCCGGCGAACCCGGCCGCCGTCAGGCGCAGCATGTTCGGCCACGGATCGCGCGCCGACAGCATCCGCCGCGACGAGCGCGCTTCGATCTTTGCTTGAACTTCAACGCCGAAAGCCTTGGAAAGGCTCGCCCAGACCAGGCGCAGGGCGCGAATCTTCACCAGGGAGTCGAAATAGGCCTGATCCACGGCGACGCCCAGAACCACGCCCTTCAGCGCCGCCTCGACCGACAGATCTGCCTCGACGGCGGCCTTCACATAGGCCACGGCCGACGACGCGGCGAAGGCCAGTTCCTGCGCGATGGAGCCGCCCGCCTCGTGCGCCACGCGGCCCGAGGCCATGAACAGCGTCGCCTCGGGATAGGTCGCAGCGTGGGTCGCCGCCGCCTTGGCCGTCTCGCCCATGATCGCCGCGAAACCGCCCGGCGCCCCGCCTGCCTCGGCATAGGCCGAGATCGGGTCGAGGTGGAAGGCCAGCTTGGCGCGGGGCGAGCCCTTGGCGGCCGCCGACAGGGCCTCCGCCGCCTTCACGCCATCGAACCCGGCGTCCAGCGCCACCGGCGCCAGCTCCAGCGCCACCCCGTCCAGCGCGCGGACCAATCGGCCTGCGTCCGCCGCGACCGGCCCGGCGATCAGGACGGAGGCCGCCCCGTTCTCCAGATCGGTCAGGATGGCGCGGTTCAGGGCGTCCGCGTCCTCGCCCTCGTTCAGCGCCCGCACGTCCCAGGCCCGGCCCTCGGAATCTGAGGGCCGGGGCGCGAACACCGGCTCGCCGCCATTCGCCGCCCCATACAGCGGCTTCGTCGCCAGATGGTCCGCATCCAGATGGATGAGGCTCTCCAGCGGACGCTCCTTCAGCGCCTTCACGGCGGCCTCGCGCCACTCCAGCGGGGTCGGGACGGCGAACTCGGTCATTTACTCGAACTCCACCAGCACGTCGTCGGCGGCGACCGGATCGCCGGCCTTGGCCTTGACGGCCTTCACCTTGCCGTCGCGCTCGGCCTTGAGGATGTTCTGCATCTTCATGGCTTCGATGATGGCCACGGTCTCGCCGGACTTGACCTCCTGGCCCTCGACCACAGGGATGTCGACCACCAGACCCGGCATCGGCGACAGCACCAGCTTGGACGTATCCGCCGCCTGCTTCTCGGGCAGCAGGGCGTAGAGATGCGCCACGTCGGGGCGCAGCACGCGCACCCGCGCCCGCGCCGCGCGGTGGCGGATGTCGAAGCCGTCGGCGGCGCGCTTCACCTCGGCGGTGAAGGCGTCCTCGTCCAGCACCGCCTTGAACAGCGACAGGCCCGGACGCCAGTCGATCTCGGACAGGGAGACCTCTTCGCCGTCGATGGCGACGATCAGGTCCTCGGCCTCGTCATAGCCGACCTCGACCTCATAGGCCGTCTTGTCGACCAGGACGGTCCAGTCGGTGCGCTCGCTGGGGTCGCCGTCCTGTTCGGCGATGACCTCGTTCATGGCCACAGCCGAGGCGATCAGGATCTTCACCTGCTCGGGGCTCGGCGCCAGGCCGTGGAAGCCCTCGGGGAACTCGTCCTTGATGTAGCTGGTCGACAGCTGGCCGGACTGGAAGCGTTCCTGATCCATGACCGCCGCCAGGAAGGGCACATTGTGGCCCAGCCCCGCCAGATGGGTGTCCTCCAGCGCGCGGGCCATGCCGCGCACGGCGTCCTCACGCGTCTCGCCCCAGGCGCACAGCTTGGCGATCATGGGGTCGTAGAACATGCTGATCTCGTCGCCCTCGCGGACGCCGGAATCGTTGCGGACCGTATAGTCGCCCTGATCGCCCTCTTCCGGCTGCTCATAGCGCACCAGACGGCCGATCGACGGCAGGAAGCCGCGATAGGGGTCTTCGGCGTAGATGCGGCTCTCGATGGCCCAGCCGTTGATCGACAGGTCGTCCTGCTTGATCGCCAGCTGCTCGCCCCAGGCCGAGCGGATCATCTGCTCGACCAGATCGACGCCGGTGATCAGCTCCGTCACCGGATGCTCGACCTGCAGACGGGTGTTCATCTCCAGGAAGAAGAAGGACTTGTCCTGACCGGCGACGAACTCGACCGTGCCCGCCGAGTCATAGTTCACCGCCTTGGCCAGGGCGACGGCCTGCGCCCCCATGGCGGCGCGGGTCGCCTCGTCCAGCAGGGGCGACGGCGCCTCTTCGATGACCTTCTGGTTGCGGCGCTGGATCGAGCATTCGCGCTCGAACAGGTGGATGACGTTGCCGTGCTTGTCGCCCAGCACCTGAATCTCGATGTGGCGCGGGTCGACGATGAATTTCTCGAGGAAGACGCGGTCGTCGCCGAAGGCGTTCAGCGCCTCGGCCTTCACGGCGGCGAAGCCCTCGGCCATGTCGTCGTCCGAATGGGCGACGCGGATGCCCTTGCCCCCGCCCCCGGCCGAGGCCTTGATCATCACCGGATAGCCGATCTCACGCGCGATCTTCACCGCCTCGTCCGGCGTTTCGATCAGACCCATGTGGCCCGGCACGGTCGAGACGCCCGCCTCGGCGGCGAACTTCTTGGACGTGATCTTGTCGCCCATGGCGTCGATCGCCTCGGGGTTCGGCCCGATGAAGGCGATGCCCTCGGCCTTCAGCCGCCGCGCAAAGCTGGCGTTTTCCGATAGGAAACCGAAGCCGGGGTGCACGGCCTGCGCCCCCGTCTGCTTCACGGCGTCCACGATCTTGTCCTGGATCAGATAGGACTGGGCGGCGGGAGACGGGCCGATGTGAACCGTCTCATCCGCCATCTCACACGCCAGCGACCCGGCGTCGGCGTCGGAGTAAACGACCACCGTCTTGATGCCCATGCGACGGCAGGTCTTGATGATGCGAACCGCGACCTCGCCCCGGTTGGCGATGAGGATTTTCTTGAACATGATCAGTCTCGGATTCTAGTTTGTCTGTTGAAGCCGGGAAGCGATTTCCCGAGAAATAATGCCTTGAATGACATCATTCGCTCGCTGAACGAGTACACGGCGTCTTAGCCAGTCTTCGCCCCTTTTCTCGGCCAACTTGGCGAAGACTTCGTCGGCGAAGCTGCTGCTGATCACCGAGATATCCGCGAACGATATGATCACGCCGCCCCCGTCGTCAGCTGCGGCCAGATTTTCAACTAGAGTGCGGAAACGCTCTCCGCCAGCCCTAGTTGATATGTCGCCAAGATGGTCTCGGACAAATACCGTATAATGATCGCCGTCATGATCAAAAGTTTTATCTAAGAAATCGAAATATATTTCGTGGGCCTTGCCCTCGAACACCAAGGCATTTTTTAGTAAGTCTGGATCGTCGAGACCAACAGACCAGTGCACCAAGGTTCCTGAAAAGGGAATTTTCTCTGACAATGAAGAAATAGAGTCGTTCTTCCTGTTGTAGAACAATCTCGCATAACCACTATCAATAAGGAAGTGTCCCTTAGATTTCATCGCAATCTGGGATGTTCCAAATAGACCGTTTCCCTTGTTGTAACCCTTGTTGCTGGTCACACCTTCCTTGATTGCCTGGTTCAGGGCTTCGGGTGCGTTATGGATTCCAATCCTTTTCATGGAATCTGGAATCCCTTTACCAGAGTCTCCAACAACAAACTCAACCACTCGCTTTTTCTTGAAAATTGTCGCCTCTAGATATGCCCCGTTTCGGGACTCTCCGTGGTTGAATACGTTGTCGACTACCTCATTCAGCGACCATTCGAGTGCTTGAAGTTGAGGTCGACCAACACCGGGAACCGCAGTCAGGATGGTCTTGAGAACTTGGTCCACGGCCAAGTGCACTTGCTTATTCGACATCACGTGGATGAGTGAAGTGCTTCCCGAAACTGACTTCGAAATATCGTCGAACGGTTGACGAAGGATGTGAAATTCCCAGCAGTTCTTCTTGAAGATGGATGCAAGCTTTTTGTCTTCAGGAGCGACGAATTGATACGAAATCTCAGGGGATAGCTGAGATATCAAACCAATTATGGCGCTAGGCATTGCTTTCCTAGTGTTAGAAAAATCAAGGGTGATGCCCTTCTTCCCCGATTTTTCGAGCCCATGAAGTCCGGCCAAAAGAAACTTGTAGGACTTCAAATCCAACTCAGGAGGAAACGTGATCGTTCGGGCCACGATATGATCGCCTACAGCGGAATGTTGTCGTGCTTCTTCCAGGGATTTTCCTGGGTCTTGTTCTTCAGCGTCTTCAGCGCCTTGATCAGGCGACGGCGGGTGCCGTGGGGCATGATGACGTCGTCGATGTAGCCCAGGCCGGCCGCGACGAAGGGGTTGGCGAAGCGTTCCTTGTATTCGGCCTCGCGCGCCGCCAGGGCCTCAGGGTCGCCGGCCTCCTTGCGGAAGATGATCTCGACCGCGCCCTTGGCGCCCATGACCGCGATCTCGGCGGTGGGCCAGGCGTAGTTGACGTCGCCGCGCAGGTGCTTGGAGCTCATGACGTCATAGGCGCCGCCATAGGCCTTGCGCGTGATGACCGTCAGCTTGGGCACGGTGGCCTCGGCATAGGCGAACAGCAGCTTGGCGCCGTGCTTGATCAGGGCGCCGTACTCCTGCTTGGTGCCCGGCATGAAGCCCGGCACGTCGACGAAGGTCACCAGCGGGATGTGGAAGGCGTCGCAGAAGCGCACGAAGCGCGCGGCCTTGCGGCTTGAGTCGATGTCCAGCACGCCCGCCAGGGTCTGGGGCTGGTTGCCGACGATGCCGACCGGCTGGCCGTCCAGACGGCCGAAGCCGCAGATGATGTTCTTGGCGAAGTCGGCGCCGATCTCGAAGAAGTCGGCCTCATCGACCGTCTTCAGGATCAGCTCCTTCATGTCATAGGGCTGGTTCGGATTGGCCGGGACCAGGGTGTCGAGGCTGGCCTCGTCGCGATCCGGCTCGTCATAGGTTTCGCGGACCGGCGGCGTCTCGCGGTTCGACAGCGGCAGGAAGCCGATCAGGCGGCGCACCTCCGACAGGGCCTCCAGATCGTTCTCGAAGGCGCCGTCGGCGACGCCCGACTTGCCCGCGTGGACGCGGGCGCCGCCCAGGTCCTCGTGGCTGACCACCTCGTTGGTGACCGTCTTCACCACGTCGGGGCCGGTCACATACATGTAGGAGGTGTCCTTCACCATGAAGATGAAGTCGGTGATGGCGGGCGAATAGACGTCGCCGCCCGCGCACGGCCCCATGATGACCGAGATCTGCGGAATGACGCCGCTCGCCAGGGTGTTCTGCAGGAAGATGTCGGCGTAGCCCGCCAGCGACTCCACCCCTTCCTGAATGCGCGCGCCGCCGGCGTCGAACAGGCCGATGACCGGCGCACCCGCCGTCAGGGCCATCTTCTGGATCTTGACGATCTTGGCCGCGTGGGCGCCCGACAGCGAACCGCCGAACACGGTGAAGTCCTTCGAGAAGACATAGACCAGACGGCCGTTGATGGTGCCGCGGCCGGTGACGACGCCGTCGCCGGGGATGCGCTGCTTCTCCATGCCGAAATCGTGGCTGCGGTGCTCCGCGAACATGTCGGTCTCTTCGAAGGAGCCTTCGTCCAGCAGGACGCCGATGCGTTCGCGGGCGGTCAGCTTGCCCTTGGCGTGCTGGCTGGCGATGCGCTTCTCGCCCCCGCCCAGCTTGGCGGCGGCGCGACGGCGCTCGAGCTCCTCGAGGATGGCCTGGCTCATGGTTGGGCGACTCCCTGACTTCGTTCAGAGTCCAACAAGCCGCTTGGTTGCAAAAAGGCAATCGCAACTTTGCAAAAGGCTTCCAAGTGCGTAAGCCTGCCAAGGCGGACAAGCGTTTTTGCAAAGTTGCAATGCCCGACAATCATGGCTGAAAAACTCTACCTCGGGACCAAGGTCCGCAAGCTGCGCGAAGCGCGCGGCTGGACGCTGGAACAGTGCGCGGGGCGGCTGGCGCTGTCGCCGTCCTATCTGTCGCAGATCGAGACCAACCAGCGCCCGGTCACGGCGCGGGTGCTGATCGCCCTGACCCGCGCCTTCGACGTGGACGCCAGCCTGTTCGATCTGGACGGCGACGCCCGCCTGATCGCCGACCTGCGCGAGGCGACCACCGACGTCGCCGGCCACGCCGAGGCGCCGACGGCGGGCGAGCTGAAGCAGGCGGCCATGAACGCGCCCCGGCTGGCGCGGCAATTTCTGGCCCTGCACCAGGACTATCGCCGCCTGGACGAGCGGTTGAAGACGCTGAACGAGACGCTAGGCCGCGACGAACGCGCCACGGTCGCCGCCCCAGCCCTGCCCTATGAGGCGGTGCGCGACTTCTTCCACTATCGCGACAACTACATCGACGCCCTGGACCGGGCGGCGGAGGACCTGGCCGCGCGGCTGAGTCTGGGCGACGGCGTCCACCCTGAGCGCGAGTTGGAGACGGCCCTGAACAATCTGTGCGGCGTGCGCGTCGCCACGGGTCAGGCGCGCGGCGCTATGCGGCGTTTCGATCCGGGCGCGCGCATCCTGTACGTCGACGCCAGCCTGCCGGGCGCCACCCGCGCCTTCCAGATGGCGCACCAGCTGGTTCGCTTACGGTTCGAGGATCTGATCGAGCACGAGTTGGACCGCGCCGCCTTCGACATTCCCGCCGCGCGCGACGTGTGCCGGGTCGGCCTGGCCAACTATGCGGCCGGGGCGCTGCTGCTGCCCTATCGCGCTTTCCTGGAGGCGGCGCGGGAGTTGCGTCATGACGTGGACCGCCTGCGCAACCGCTTCCATGTCAGCTTCGAACAGGCCTGCCACCGGCTGTCGACGCTGCAACGGCCCGGCTGGCGCGGCGTGCCCTTCTACTTCGCGCGGGTGGACATGGCGGGGAACATCACCAAGCGGCACAGCGCGACGCGCTTCCAGTTCGCCCGCTTCGGCGGCGCCTGCCCGCTGTGGAACGTGCACGAGGCCTTCAGCGCGCCCGACCGCATTCTGGTCAATCTGTCGGAAATGCCGGACGGCGCCCGCTACGTCTGCATCGCCAAGAGCGTGTCCAAGCCGGGCGGGTCGTTCCTGGAGCCGGACCGGCGCTATGCGCTGGGTTTGGGATGCGAGATCGAGCACGCCGCGCAGTTGGTCTATGCGGATGGACTGGACCTCAACGGCCCCCCGACCCGCATGGGCGTGAACTGCCGCATCTGCGAGCGGACGGACTGCACCCAGCGGGCCTTCCCGCCGATCGACCGGATGCTGGCCGTGCCGGAGAACGAGCGCGCGGTGATCCCCTACACGCTGAGCTGACTTTCTCCTCCCCATGAAATGGGGAGGTGGATCGGACGCGGAGCGGCCGAGACGGAGGGGCCGCTTGGTTCCGCTGTCCCAAGAGGCCCCTCCACCACTTCGTGGTCCCCCTCCCCACTGACGTGGGGAGGAAAGCCGTTAGCTCATCGTCGGGATGATGAAGCTGCTGTCCTCATGCTCCAGCGCGCTGTCGGGCCAGCGGGCCGTCACCGTCTTGGTCTTGGTCCAGAACTTCACGCCTTCCATGCCGTACTGGTTGGTGTCGCCAAAGCCCGAACGCTTCCAGCCGCCGAAGGAGTGGTAGGCCACCGGCACCGGGATCGGCACGTTGATGCCCACCATGCCGACGTTGACGCGGGCGGCGAAGTCGCGGGCCGCGCGGCCGTTCTGGGTGAAGATGGCGACGCCGTTGCCGTACTGGTGCTTGCTCGGCAGGCTCAGCGCCTCTTCGAAGTTCGCGGCGCGGACGATCTGCAGCACCGGACCGAAGATCTCTTCCTGATACGACGACATTTCGGTCGTCACATGGTCGAACAGCGACGGGCCGATGAAGTAGCCCTTCTCATGCCCCTGCAGGCTGAAGTCGCGGCCGTCGACGACCAGTTCGGCGCCTTCCTCGACGCCCTTGCCGATCCACCCGGCGACGCGGTCGCGGTGCTGGGCCGAGACCACCGGACCATAGTGGGCCTGATCATCGGTCGAGACGCCGACGCGCAGGGTCGGGATTTCGGCGACCAGACGCTCGCGCAGTTCATCGGCGGTCTTCTTGCCGACCGGAACGACGACCGGCAGAGCCATGCAGCGCTCTCCCGCCGAACCGTAGGCCGCGCCCGACAGGTCCTTGATGACCTGATCCAGATCGGCGTCGGGCATGACGATGCCGTGGTTCTTGGCGCCGCCCATGGCCTGGACCCGTTTCCCGTGCTGGGCGCCCGTTTGATAGACGTAGTGGGCGATGTCCGACGAGCCGACGAAGCTGACGGCGTGGATGTCGGGGTGGGCCAGGATGGCGTCGACCGCCGTCTTGTCGCCGTGGACGACGTTCAGCACGCCCTTGGGCGCGCCCGCCTCCATCATCAGTTCGCCCAGACGCACCGGCACGGACGGATCGCGCTCGGACGGCTTCAGGATGAAGGTGTTGCCGACGGCGATGGCGACGCCGAACATCCACATCGGGATCATGGCCGGGAAGTTGAACGGGGTGATGCCCGCCACCACGCCCAGGGCCTGACGCGAGGAGTAGACGTCGATGCCCGGACCGGCGCCCAGCGTGTATTCGCCCTTCAGCGCGTGCGGGATGCCGCAGGCGAACTCGATCACTTCCAGACCACGCTGGATGTCGCCCTTGGAGTCGGCGATGACCTTGCCGTGCTCGCTGGACAGCATTTCCGCCAGGTCGTTCATGTTCGCCTCGACCAGGCGCTTGAACTCGAACATGACGCGGGCGCGGCGCTGCGGGTTGGTCGAGGACCAGCCTTCGAAGGCGGCCTGCGCCGACTGCACCGCGCGGTCCATCTCGCTGACGGTCGCCAGCTGGACGCGGGCTTGAACCTCGCCGGTGTTGGGGTTGAAGACGTCGCCGAAGCGGCCGGACGCCCCTTCGAAAGCCGCACCGTCGATGAAGTGGCGAATGTCGCGCATTGGCGTCTCTCCCGCTGATTATGGTTCTTCGTGAGCCTGCCCTAGCAGAGCGGACCGGTCAGGCCCATTGCAATCTTGCAGGTGATGATGTGCATATTTGCATATGTTCGACTGGGATGATCTGAGGGTGTTTCTGGCGGCCGCCCGCGCCGGGTCTCTGGCCACGGCGGCGCAGCGGCTTGGCGTGGACGCGGCCACCGTCGGGCGGCGCGTGGCGCGGCTGTAGACGGCGCTGAAGTCGACCCTGCTGGTCCGCTCTGCCGCCGGGCTGCACCTGACGGCCACCGGCGCCCAACTGCTGGAGCGAGCGCTGGACGCCGAAAGCGCGATGGAGGCCGCCGGGCGCGTCACCCAGCCCGACCTGATCGCTGGCGCCGTGCGGATCAGCGCCTCGGAGGGCTTCGGCGGCGCGGTGCTGGCTCCCGCCCTGCCGGGCCTGCTGGCGGCGCATCCGGGACTGAACGTCGAACTGGCGGCCAGCTCCGGCTTCCTGTCGCCCAGCCGCCGCGAGGTGGACATGGCCATCACCCTCAGCCCCGCCGACAGCCCGCGCCTGATCGTCGAACCGCTGACCACCTATCAACTGGCGCTCTACGCCTCGCCGCAGCATCTGGAACAGCACGGCGCGCCCGATAGCATCGACGACCTGAACCGCTTCGACATGGTCGGCTATGTCGACGACCTGATCTATGCGCCCGAGCTGCGCTACCTGGAGGAGATCCGCCCCAACCTGCGGCCGCGACTGGCGTCCTCGTCCATCCGCGCCCAGCGGGACATGGTGGCGGCGGGCGGCGGCATCGGCGTCCTGCCCTGCTTCCTGGCCGCGGGACTGACGCGGATTCTGCCCGATGAGGTGCTGATCGAGCGCCGCTTCTGGCTCAGCACCCACCGCGAGGTTCACGGTGCCGCCCGGCTGAAAACAGTGCGGCGCTGGATCAAGTCCCTGTGCCGCGATCAGGCGCCCCGCTTGACGCCGCTGCCAGGCTTGCCACAGTGAATTTCAACCTTTCCGCGAGGTGACTATATTTTACATTTTACACTCGCCTAATGCGCCACTTCCACGGCTATGGTTCAGCCATTCCCCGGAGCGTGCAGAACTATGAAAATCGCGGTGTTGGACGACGATCCTGTCCAGTTGGAGTTCATCTCCGACGTGGTCGAGGACGCCGGTTATCGCGCCACTCTTTTTTCGCGAGGCCAGGCGCTGATCTCGGCGCTGCGCAAGGATACCTTCGACATGATCATTGTCGACTGGAACCTGCCGGATCGGTCGGGGCTGGAAATCCTGACCTGGGCGCGGAACAATCTGAAGCCCGCGCCGCCCATGCTGCTGGTCACCAGCCGCGCCGAGGACGAAGACGTGGTCGCAGGCCTGGACGCCGGGGCTGACGACTACCTGCCCAAGCCCCTGTCCAAGCCGGTGCTGGCCGCGCGCATCAACGCCCTGATCCGCCGCGCCTACGCCCAGCCGGTCACGCCGGGGATAGAAACCTACGACGACATCGTCTTTCACGAAGCGGCAGGCAGCGTGGCGCGCAATGGCGAGACCATCGCCTTGACGGCCAAGGAATACGCCCTGGCTCTGCTGCTGTTCCGCAACCTGCATCGGGCGCTGTCGCGGACCTATATTCTGGAAACGGTCTGGGGCAATGAGCCCAATCTCAACAGCCGCTCGCTGGACATGCACGTCTCGCGGGTGCGCAACAAGCTGGAGCTGCGGCCAGAGCAAGGCTTCCGCCTCACACCCATTTACAGCTACGGTTACCGCCTTGAGCGCGTCGCGGGGGCCGATTCCGCCATCGACGCCTGAGGTCCGCGGATGAGGCGAGGCATGAAGTCCAACTGGTCCTGTGTTCTGGCGGCTGCGGTTCTGCTGTCGGCGGCCCCGGCGGCGGCGCAGTCGACCGCCCCTGCACGCCCGACCGAGACCCTCGACTATGTGGTGCGCCCCGGCGACACCCTTATCGACCTGGCCACAGCCTATATGAACCGGCCGCTGGATTATCGTCGGGTGCAGCGCGAGAACCGCGTCGTCAACCCGCGCCGCCTGTCGATCGGACGCACTCTGGCCTTGCCCGTGGATCTGCTGCGCGCCGATCCGGACGAGGCGCGCATCGCCGGCTTTCGCGGCGCCGTAACCTTGCATCAGGGCGGCGTCGCGGCCGCGCCCACAGCCGGTCAGATCGTTCGTGAGTCCGCCGTCCTGAGCACCGGGGCCAACGCCTTCGTCCGCCTGGCCTTGTCCGACGGCAGCCATGTGGTCGTGCCTTCCAACAGCCGCGTGCGCGTCAGCCGCCTGCGCCGCTACGCCATCAACGGCGCCGTCGATCACGCCCTGACGGTCGAGGCGGGCCGCGCGGAATCCAAGGTCACGCCGCGCACCCGCCCGGGCGGCTTCGCCATCCGCACCCCTGTCTCGGTTTCGGCCGTGCGCGGCACCGACTTCCGCGTCTCGTTCGACGAGGCGAGCGCGCGCTCCGCCACCGAAGTGCTGGACGGCGCCGTCGCCGTGGCCTCTGGCGAGGACGAAGCGCTGGCCGCCGCCGATCAGGGCGTCAGCGCCGCCGCAGGCGCCGTTCGCCTGCTGCCTCTGTTGCTCGCGCCCGCCCTCGCCCGCCCCGATGCGCCTCAGACCCAGGCCCAGGTCGTGTTTGAGGTTCAGCCCCTCGCCGGCGCCGAGCGCTATCGCGGCCGCGTCGCCCAGGACGCCGGCATGATCGAATCCTTCGCCGAGACCGACAGCGCGCCCGGCGGCCCGCTGGTGTTCGCAGACATGGAGGAAGGGGCCTATTTCCTGCGCCTGACCGCCCTGTCGCCCGAGGGGCTGGAGGGCAAGGCCACGACCTACAGCTTCATCCGCGCCCGCAACGGCGTCGGCGGACTGGCCTCGGCGATGGACCAGCGCGACCGCAGGCGTTTCTATCGCTTCCGCTGGGAGGCCGAGGGCGTGGGCGAAGCCGCCTTCCGCTTCCAGCTGTGGCGCGAGGCTGAAGACGGCGGCGTCGACGGCCCGCTTCTGATCGACCAGCCCGGCCTGACCGACGAAGCCTTCACCCTCAGCGACCTGCCGCCGGGCCTCTACAGCTGGCGCGTGCAGAGCGCACGTCACCGTTTCGGCCGCCTGCTGGAAGCCTGGTCCGAGCCGCAACAGCTGCGCATCGGGCGCTAGGGTGGCGCCCGCGCCTTCCGGGCTGAAAGGCGGCTGGAAACGCTGGTTCGGCGCTCGCCTCACCGGTCGCCGCGCCCTGGTCGAATGGGTCGTCGTTGCGGCTTCATCCGCCCTGCTGATCAGTTGGCTGGCGCTGACGCCGGTCGCCGACGGGCCCGACCACCTAGTCTATGACGCCCTGATGCGGGCCAAGGCCGGGCCGGCTGACGAGACCATCGTCATCATCGCCATCGACGACCGCAGTCTGGACGCCCTGGGCCAATGGCCCTGGCCGCGCGACCTGCACGCCCGCCTGATCGACCGCCTGACCGAGGCGGGCGCCGGGCCGGTCGCCTATGACGTCCTGTTCACCGAGCCGTCCTCGCAGGATGAGCCGCTGGCCGTCGCCTTGACCCGCAACGGCAAGGTCCAGCTGCCGGTCGTCGTGGATGCGCCGGGCCTGAACGGCGCCGCCTTTCGCGAAGACGCCCCCGCCGCCCGACTGGCCACGGCCGCAGCGGGGATGGGTCACGTCAATCTGACGGTCGACAACGACGGCGTCGTGCGTCGCCTGCCCCTATATCTCCAGTCGGGCGATCAGAGTTGGCCGCATCTGATCCTGCCTCTGGCCGCCACGAGAACCGCCATCCCGCCGCCGCCCGCGCCACAGACCGACGAGGCACTCTATCCCGCCGCATCGGAGGCCGTGGTCTATCGCGGCCCGCCAGGCGCCTTCCGCACCCTGTCTTTCGTAGACGTTCTCAACGGCGAGACGCCCGCCGACTTTCTGAAAGACCGTATGGTGCTGGTCGGGGCCACCGCGCCGGGACTGGGCGACCGCTACGCCACTCCGGCCACGCCGCAGGGCGAGCTACGCCCCGGCGTCGAGGTGCAGGCCGCCCTGCTGCAAACCCTGCTGCAAGGCGGCGGCCCGCGCAGCCTTTCGCACGGGTGGGTGCTGGCCTTGTCCCTGCTGCCGCTCAGCCTGCTGGTCGGCGGCTTTCTGATCCTGCGTCCGGCGGCCAATATGGCGCTGGGCGTCGGCCTGATCATCCTGACCTTGCTCGCCGCGGCGCTGGCCTTCCTGGCAGGCGGCCTGTGGTTCCCGCCCTCGGCCGCTGTGGCGGGGCTGGCTCTGGCCTATCCTCTGTGGAGCTGGCGTCGTCTGGCCGCCGCCTCGGCCTATATGCAAAGCGAGGTCGAGGCCTTCGAGCGCGACGGCGTGCGCCTGACGAGCCCGGCCCGAGGCGGCGACGTCGTGGCCCGTCAGGTCGACGCCCTGCGCGCCGCCGTGCGCCAGGTCCGCGACCTCGAACGCTTCATCTCCGACGCCCTGCGCAGCCTGCCCGACGCCACGGTGGTGGCCGATCCCTACGCCCGCATCATCCTGTCCAACGACCGGGCCGAGGCCCTGTTCGGCGACCAGTTGCAGGGGGACGCCGACCTGCCCCTGCTGTTCCAGTCGCTGGGCGAGCCCGCCTGGCGCCGCTTCCTCGACCCGGACGGCGATCCCGGCGAGATCGCCACGCCCGACGGCCGCATCCTGAAAGCGGCGGCCTCGGTCCTGACCGACGCCGAGGGGCAGCCGGTCGGCCACATCGTGCGCTTCGCCGACATGACCCGTTTCCGCGCCGCCGAGCGCCAACGCGCCGAGGCGCTGCAACTGCTCAGCCACGACATGCGCGCGCCCCAGGTGTCGATCCTGACGCTGCTGGACGGCCCCGCGCCGCGTCTGGACGCAGCGGTCCAGAAACGCATCGCCGATTACGCGCGTCAGACCCTCGACCTGGCTGAAGGCTACGTGCAGCTGGCCCGCGCCGAGAGCCAGCCCTATCGCTCAGAGCTCATGGATCTGGGTCAGGTGGCGATGGACGCCGCCGACATCCTGTGGCCCCAGGCGTCGAAGAAGGGCGTCCGCATCCTGACGCCCGACGGCGAAGAAGAGTTCCTGGTTCAGGGCGACCCGGCCCTGCTGCGTCGCCTGACCACCAATCTGCTGGACAACGCCCTGAAATACGGCCCCAGCGGCGGAACCATTCAGGTCAGCCTGAGCGGCGCCGAAGAAAACGGCCGCCCGGTCTGCGTCCTCAGCGTCAGCGATCAGGGGCCCGGTCTGTCCGAAGACGCCGCCCGGCGCCTGTTCCAGGCTTTCGGTCACGGCGGCGCCGACCACCGAGGCGCGGGCCTGGGCCTCGCCTTCGTCCGCACGGTCGCAGAGCGCCACGGGGGAAGCATCCGTCACCAGGCCGGATCGCCAGGCGCGACCTTCATCCTGACCTTGCCCCGGGTGATGGACCCCCAGGCCAGTCCGGTCAGCTAGTCAACTGCGCCCAGCTGGGACACAGCCGCATCCGCCAGCAGGCCCGGCGCCTCGTCGGCCTGACCTCGCCCCAGGACCGAAGTCGCCGACACGCGATAGGCCCCCGGCGCATCACCCGGCCCTGTCAGGATCAGGCTCAACGTATGAACCTGACGGCGGCGGCTCCAGAACTGCGGCAGGCGCGGCGCCTCGGTCCATTCGCCGTCTCGCGCATCGACATCGGTGAAGACGCCGGTCTTCTGAGGCCGCACGGCATAGGCCGTCTCGACCCGCCAGGCGGTCTTGTCGTCGACCTCGCGCCAGCCGCGCGCGGCCAGCGCCTGTCGTACCGCCACAGCCGCCGCGCGGTCGGTCTCGGTCGAAGCTTCCCCCTCGAACAGGCGATAGGCGGTCACAGCATCGGGCACGGCGGCCGATCGTACGGTCTCGACACGCGGCGGCGAGGCGCATCCCGCCAAGAGCGCCGCACTGATCAAAGGAAGAGCCAGACGTAGGGACATGATTGCGATACCTGCCCCGCCCGGACGCTCAAGTCCACAACCCACCAACGGGCCGAGACGGAAAAGCCGCTAGGCGCCGGAAGCGAGCGCCCCGCTGACGCCCAACGTCCCGTCGGCGTTTTCGACAACGCCCAGTTCTTCGATCCGCGCCCCACCTTCCTCGAGCGCCGCCAACCAGCCGAAGGCCTGGGCCGTCGTGACCCGCTCCAGGCGGAAGCCGAGCCGCCCGCCTTCGGACATGCCTAGCGTCGGCTGCACGCCCGCCGTCAAGGCCGTCGACGCGACGAGCGCCTGCAGGTCAACCGCCTCAGTCGGTCGCGCGCCTCGCTGGGCCACAGCGGTCTGAACCTGAACCAACTGCCGCTCGGCCGCGACGCGGGCGCGCGCCTGATCGGCCTTCCAGCCCTCCAGCGGACGCACCACGCCCAGCCACGCGGTGACGCCCAGCACCACAACGCCCATGACGGCCAACATCCGCCGTTCGCGCAATGACCGCCCGTCCCACCAGGCGCCGGTGGAAGAGAACAGGGCCTTCATCGGGCGCCTCCGATCGTCAGCGTGCTGATCATCCGTCCGCCCTCCTCAGCCGAGGTTTCGTCGACCACCGCCAGACCAGCCTCGGCCAGATCGGCGCGCACGGCGTCCAGATCATTGAAGGCCGCGTGGTTCATCGTGACCCGCAGCCCTTCGCCGCCCAAGGTCGCGTCGTCCAGTTCGGCGCCCGGCACGCGCTCGACGGCGGCGAAAACGGCGGACATCGCGCGCGCAGTTCCGCCCGGCGGCGGCCCGGCGTCCAGACGGCGCAAGGCTTCGGCCGCCGCATCCTTCGTCGTCGCCAGTTCGGGATAGAGTTTCACCGCCCCGATCCTCGCCTCCGCTCCGGCGCCGTCCGCCGCCGCCCGATCACGCAGACCTTCCGCCGCCATCAGGATCAGCGGCGAGATCAACAGGGCCGCCGCCAGACCCGCCGCAAGACGCCAGCCCTTCGCCGCCTGCCCGCGCTCGCGCCGATCATGGACCTGCAACAGATCGACCGGCGCCGCCATCGCCCCCGCCGCCAGAGCCGCCTCAAGGGCCTCGCCTTCCAGCCAGTCGAGCGCGCGCCCCGCCGCCATCGCCTCCACCAGATCAGGCTGCACCGTCACGGCGAAGGTCGGACCGCGCAAAGCCACGTCCGCGCCCATCTGCGCAGCGGTCCACGTCTCAGCCTCCAGCGGCGCGGGCAGGCACAGATTATCCGGCACGACGGCGTCAGGCCGGATGTCGAAGGTCTCCATCCAGCGCAGCCAGGCCTGCAGCAGCTTGGACGACACCGCCGCCGTCAGGCGCAGGCCGCCGTCGGCAGGCGCCGCGCTCAGGGCCACGTCCAGCCCATCGACCTCGCCCGCCGCCTGATCGCGCAGCGCCCAGCGTGCGGCGGCTCTGGCCTGAGCCATATTGCCCTGCGGCAGATCCAGCCAGCGTGTCATGACGTCGGCGCCGGGCGCCACAGCGATTGTGCGGATCGACGGCGGGGCTTCGGCCTGATGCGGGTCCAGCTCGCCGCGCGCGACGACGCGGCCCTCGCGATCAACCAGTAGGAAACGCGCGGGCAAGGTCGCGTGGGTCGGGATGAACAGGATGCGGGCGTGGCTCATGTCCTGGGGCTCATTCTTCTGGCGTCCAGCGGCGGATGACGGTGCGCGCCGCGCCATCGGGCGCGACGTGGATCAGGGCGGTGCGGACGGCGCGGGCGTCGCCGTGCTCGATCTCGACCCTCAGGTCGAAATAGCGGGTGGCCAGGGTGATCTGACCTTTGGCTTCTTCATCGACGACCACGCCTGACAGGGCGGGCTGGGCCCAGAAGGCGTCGGGGCTGGACCAGCCCGCGGCCGGGCGCGCCGCGATCGCCGACTTGGCCGCATTCAGCCCCACCACGCCCCGGCTGATCGCGACCAGAAGCACGGCGTCCTGCGGCTCCAGCGTATTGGGGTTCAAGGGCGACAGCCGCGCCTCGGGCAAGGCGCACAGATGCGGCCTCAGACGCCGATAAAGTTCGTCGTCCACCCCCGTCACGGCGCGCAGTTCGCTAACCTCGGCCAGCATGACCCCGCCGGTGCGATAGGGCGTCGGGCGGCTGGCGTAGGTGGAATCTTCCGCCCCCTGCGGCGACACCTGGGCGTCGCCGTCCATCCAGTCGGTCAAGGCTGCCGCGACCGCCGCCATCCGCCCGCGCGGCACGCCCAGCGCCTCGCCGAGCGCGATGAACTGCGCCGCCCCTTCAGGCCTCGCGATCAGATCCTCGCCCTGGCCCAGCACCAGGCTGTTCAGGTTGAAGCAGGACTGGCCGTCGCGGATCACCGCCCGCCCCTCGCCGTCTTCCAGCGGCAGCGCGAACACGCGGCCGTTCCAGTGCGGCTGAAGCGACGTGCGCGCGGGATCGGCGCGGACCAGATCGGACAGTCGTCGTCGCGCCAGCGCCTCGGCCCCCGCCGCAAAGCCTTGCGCCTGCGCCTGACTCTCGGCGTTGGTCGTGCGGCGCACCGAAAAGCGCACATCGTCCAGCAGCACCACGCACAGCGCCGCCATCACCGCCACCAGCAACAGGACGGTCAGCAGGGCCATGCCCCGGCGATCGCGCGCGCCCCGCTTCATGCGGCGGCGACCAGAAACAGCTGCTCGACCGGGCCGAAGCCGTCGAGCGTCAGCGTCACCCGCACCGCGTCCGGCAGGGGCCGGTCGCTGCTGGCGGAAAAGGCGGGCGCCTCGGAGCCGTTCTGGATGAAGGCGACGCGGGCGTCCTTCACCCCGCGATACAGCACCTGCGGCGGCCCGGCCCGCGCCCCATCCAGATAGGGGGCCACCCGGCGCTCCAGCCGATCCTCGACCAGCCGGTACTCGATCCGTTGCAGGGAGGCGCGCGGCGCTCCGTCCGGGTTGCTCCAGCCGCTGCGGGCCAACACCAGCAAAGGATCGCCCGGCAATTGCGGGCCCATGATCGCCTGAGGCGCCGGACGCCCCGTCTGCCCGCGCACCCGTCGGCCCGTCGCCTGAGCCAGATCGGCGCGCAGCAGCGCCCGCGTGCGTTGCAGCGCCGCCACTCGGTCGGCGTTCGTCTTCACCGCGAACCGCGTCTCGATCGACTGCCCCAGTACCAGCGCGCCCGCCCCCGCCAGCAGGGCGAAGATCAATAGGGCGATCAGGACCTCAACCAGCGTAAATCCGGCGCGCGACTTCATGCGCCCGCCGCCCGGAACAGCACGCGCTCGGCGGCCTGTTCCTCATCGGCAAAGACGCGCACGTCGATGCGGCCGACGCCGGGCATGTCGGTCGCGCTGACCACCCGCACCCAACGCCATTCGCGCCCGCCCAGCGACGCTTGCCCCGACGTGCTGCCGCTGGGCAGGTCGCGCGCGATCATCGCCTCGGCGGCCACATTGTCGGCGACGACGCCGCCCAGCGTCCGCGTCTCGACCCGCGCCGCCGAGCGGGTGCTCTCGCCCGACAGGTTCAGCAACGCCATCGCCGCCAGACCGAACACGGCCAGCGCGACGAGGCATTCGATCAGGGTGAAGCCCGCGCGGGGCGAACCCTCACTCATGGATCGTCACCTCGCCCGCGCCATCGATGGCGACGGTGACGGCCTGGCCCTCGCGCTCCAGCCGCACGCTGGCGGCGTCGGCGCCGCCAGTGGGGTCGAAGACGGCTCGGGCGGGCGCGCCGACGGCGGCCCCCTCGCCCCACGCCTTGGGCGCGAGCACGCCGGTCAAAGGCGTCCAGACGGCGCCGTCGAAGCTCTCGAAACCATAGCCCGCCGCATCGGCGCGCAGAGCCACCGGGCGATTGGTCATCACCGCCTCTTCGCGCGCCAGCGTCAGACGCGCGGCGAACCGCTCCGCCTCGACCGCCAGCGTCGGGCGCGGGTCCGGCATGGACAGCACCACCGCCCCCGCCGCCACGCCGATGATGGCGATCACGACCATTAACTCGACGAGGGTAAACCCTTGTCGTGCGTTACCGCTCGCCGCGCGGCGGCTCGCTGCTTGAGCGCGTTTGGGCGTTTCCACGGCTACCGAACCGGCCGGGCGAGAGAGCGCCTCAGCCCTGCCAGTTGCCGATATCGGCGTCATTTCCCTCGCCCCCTTCCTGGCCGTCGGCGCCGAAGGACCAGATGTCGAACTGGCCGCCATGGGCGCTGCGGCGGCGATACTGGTAGGGGTTGCCCCACGGGTCTTCGGGCAGGCGGCGGACATAGCCGCCCTGGCGATAGCGTTCCGGCCGCGCCAGATCGGCGGGCGGCGCCGCCAGGGCCTTCAGCCCCTGCTGATCCGTGGGGAAGGTCAGGTTGTCGAGGCGATAGGTCTCCACCGCCTGCTCCAGCACCGAGATGTCGGCCCGCGCCTTGCCAACCATGGCCTTGTCCTGACTGGGCAGGACGTTGATCGCCACAACCGTCGCCAGAAGCCCAATGATGACGATCACGACCATCAGTTCGACAAGGGTGAAACCCGGACGTTTCTGACACTTGTCCCGAATATCTTCGCTGCGCATGGAGGGTCTCCTCACCCCAGAGCCAGGGTGTTGATCTGAAGGATGGGGAGCAGGATCGACAGCACGATCACGGCGACGATCCCGCCCATGACCACGATGATCGCCGGCTCCAGCAGGCTGAGCATCACGGCGGTGAAGTTGGAGAATTCGCGCTCCAGATAGTCGGCCGCGCGCTCCAGCATGGGCTCCAGCCGACCGCTGCTTTCGCCGGAGGCGGTCATGTAGACGAGGATGGGCGGAAAGACCTCGGCGCGGCGCATGGCGGCCGACAGGCCTCCTCCCTCGCGCACGGCCTCGGCCATCTGTTCGGTGGCGCGGCGCAGGGCGCGATTGGAGACGGTGCGGGCGGTGATGGTCAGCCCCTCCAGCACCGGCAGGCCCGCCGCGATCATGGTCGACAGGGTGCGGGCCATGCGCGCCCCGTGCAGGTCGCGCGTCAGCCGCCCGACCAGCGGCAGCCGCAGCACCCACGCATCCAGCTTCAGCCGCACCGCCTCGCGCCGCCGCGCGATCAGACCCGCGGCGGCGATGGCCGCCAGCGCCAACAGGATCAGCCAGCCCCAGTCGCGCATCAGGTCTGACAGGCCGATGACCAGCCGCGTCAGCAGCGGCAGGGTCTGGCCCATGCTGTCGAACTGGTCGACCACCTTGGGTACGATATAGGTCATCATGGCGACGATGACGCCCAGCGCCACCACCGCCAGCACGCACGGATAGACCAGGGCCGTCAGCACCTTGCCGCGCACCTGCTCGTCCCGCTCCAGCCCGTCGGCCAGGCGTTCGAGGATGGGTTGCAGCGCGCCCGACTGCTCGCCCGCCGCCGTCATGGCGCGATACAGCGGTGGAAAGGCCGCGCCCTGCTGGCCCATGGCGTCGGACAGGCGCCGCCCCTCGATCACCCCGGCGTGGACGCCTTCCAACACGCGGCGCACGTTGGGGCGGTCCGCCTGCAGCATCAGGTTGCGCAGCGCCTCCTCCAGCGGAGAGACGGAGATCAGTGTCGCCAGCTGCCGCGTCGTCAGCGCCAGCGTCTTGGGCGACAGCCGTCCGGCCTTGCCGACCTTCGACGGAGCGGCGACCGCGCCGGAATGTCCAAGCGACAGCTGCAACGGCGCCAGTTGACGCTTCGCCAGCGCCTTGCGCGCGGCGGTCTCATCGGCGGCGGTGACAGAGCCGCTGACCGTCCTCCCGCTCGCATCGGCGGCGATGTAGTCGAAGGCCGCCATCAGGCCGCGACCTCTTCGGCGGCGGTTTCCTGACGCGCCACGCGCAGGGCCTCCTCGACCGAGGTGACGCCTTCCAGCACCAGCGTCCGCGCCCGGTCGGCCAGCGTCCCGCCGCGCGCGAAGGCGGCGTCGAACACCGCGTCTTCATCCGCGCCCGAGGCGATCAGGCGGCGCACCTTCTCGTCCACCGCTAGCGTCTCATAAAGACCGATGCGCCCGACATAGCCGGTCGAGCCGCAGTCGGCGCAGCCGTGCGGCCGCCAGACGCGCACGCCCTCTTCCGCGCCGATCAGGCGCGCCGTCGCCTTGTCCGCCGTCTCCTCGATGCGGCAGTGCGGGCACAGACGCCGCACCAGCCGCTGCGCCACCACCAGCCGCAGGGTCGAGGCCAGCAGGAAGGGCTCGACCCCCATATCGCGCAGGCGCGTCACCGCCCCGGCCGCGTCGTTTGTGTGGACCGTCGACAGCACCAGGTGGCCGGTCAGGGAGGCCTGCACGGCGATGGACGCCGTCTCCGTGTCGCGGATTTCGCCGACCATGACCACGTCCGGGTCCTGGCGCAGGATGGCGCGCAGACCCGCGGCGAAGGTCATGCCGACCTTGGGGTTCACCTGCGTCTGGCCCACGCCCTCCATGGCGTATTCGACCGGGTCCTCGACCGTCAGGATGTTGCGCGAGCCGTCGTTCAGCAGCGACAGCCCGGCATAGAGGCTGGTCGTCTTGCCCGAGCCAGTCGGCCCGGTGACCAGGATGATGCCGTTCGGCTCGGCCAGCGCATGGCGGAAGGCCTCCAGCGCCGCCGGGTCCATGCCCAGCCGATCCAGCGTCAGCCCGGCCTGATCCTTGTCCAGGATGCGCAGCACTACCCGCTCGCCCGCCCGCGACGGCAGGGTCGAGACGCGCACGTCCAGCGACTTGCCGCCCAGCGTCAGGGGGATGCGCCCGTCCTGGGGCTTGCGCTTCTCGGCGATGTCGAGCCGCGCCATGACCTTGATGCGCGACACCAGCAAGGGCGCCACGCGCGGGTTCAGGCTCAGCGCTTCGCGCAGCACCCCGTCCACCCGCATCCGCACCAGCAGGCGCGTCTCATAGCTTTCCAGATGCACGTCCGAGGCGCCGATGCGGGCGGCCTCGGCGATGACGCCGTTGATCAGGCGGATGACCGGCGCGTCGTCCGTGGCGTCCAGCAGATCCGCCGCCGCCGGTATGTCGTCCACCAGACTGTCCAGCCCTACCGGCAGGGACAGGTCGTCGCCGTCGGCGGCCGTCAGTTGCTCGCCCGCATAGACTTCCGACAGCTTGCGGTCGAAGGCCGCGGCGCTGAACCGCGTCGCCTCCAGCGGACGGCCCAGCGCGCGGCGCGCCTCGACCAGAGCCAGAGGGTCGGCGCCTTCGCGCACCCCGACCGCCATCACCTCGCCCGCCGCCAGCAGCAGGACGCCGTGGATCTTGGCGAAGCCGTAGGGCAGTCGCGGATCGACGACAGTGATCACCGGGCGGCTCCCGAGACGGGCGGCAGCGGCTGCGCCGCGACAGGCGCCACGGGGGCGATGACCAACGGCTCGCCCGCCGCCGGAGCCGCAGGCGGCTGGGCCTGCATATAGTCGCGCAGCAGGGCGTCGAGGCTGGGCTCGCGATCGGGATGAACCCTTTGCTGCTCGCCGCGCATATAGCCCCAGCGGTCCGCCGCCAGCCCCTGTGCGTCCGCCGAGGTGCGCAATATGGTCGGGCGCAGGAAAACCATCAGATTGGTCCGCCCCCGCTCGCGGCTGGTCGAGCGGAACAGGACGCCGACGCCCGGAATGTCGCCCAGCCCCGGCACCTTGCTGACCTCCAGCCGGTCGTTCTGATCCAGCAGGCCGCCCGCCACGGCGATGTCGCCGTCATCGACCACCAGCGTCGTCTCCAGCTCGCGCTTGTCCAGGATCAGGTCATTGGCGCCGCTGGTCAGCAGGCCGTTGATGCTCGACACCTCCTGCCGCAGGGTCAGGGTGATGGAGCCGCCCACATTGATCTGGGGCCGCACCGTCAGGCGCACGCCGATGTCCTTGCGCTCGGTCGTGGTGAAGGGGTTGGAGTTGCCGTCCAGAATGGTCTGGCCGGTGGTGATCGGCACCTCCTGCCCCACCAGGAAGGTCGCCTCTTCGTTATCCAGCGTCATGATCGACGGAGTCTGCAGCAGGTTGGAGCCCGCGTCCGTCTTGGCGGCGTTGATGATGAAGCCGAACAGGCCGTCGCCCCATTTGCCCCCCGCCCCGCCGACGAAGCCGTTGGCGCCCAGCAGGCTGTTGAGGGCCAGGTTCTGCAGCCGCTCGCGCAGGGGATCGTCCTTGTCGAGCTGCCCCGCCGCCGCCCCGCCCGCGATGGGAACCAGCGGCGCCGCGCGGTCGGAATAGTTGGTCAGGCCGACGCCCTGCTCGCCCGCCATCAGCCACTGCACGCCCAGATCGCGCACGGCCTTGTCGCTCAGCTCGACGACGATGGCCTCGATCAGCACCTGCTGCCGGCGCACGTCCAGTTGGCGGATCACCTCGGTCAGGGTGCGCTGCAGGTCCGCCGGGCCGGAGATGACCAGGGCGTTGGCGCCGGGGAAGCGGGCGATGGTGGCGCGCTGGCCGGTGGCGGTCACGGTGGTCGAGCCGATCGGCCCGCTGTCGGCCTCGCCCGTCGTGGTCAGCCCGCCCTGCCCCATCCCGCTGGTCGTCTGGTTCGCCCCGGCGCGGGCGGTGCGCAGGCGCGGCGAAGACGGCGCCGCAGCATCCGCAGGCTGCCCCACGATCTGTTGCAGGACCGGCAGCAGCTGCTCGGCGTCGGCGTGCTCCAGAAAGACGACGTTGACGTCCTGACTGGCCCGCGCCCGCCCGTCCAGATCGGCGATCAGGCCGCGCACCCGCGACAGCGCCTGACCGTCTCCGCGCAGGACCAGGGCGTTGGAGCTTTCAACCGGGGTGATCGTCACCAGGCCGGGACCGCCGGGGCCGCCCGTCACCTGTTGCAGCACGCCCGCGATCTCGCGCGCCGAGGCGTTCTCCAGCGCCACCACCTCATAGGCGGAACGGTCCACGTCGATGCGGCCGACCAGCGCCCGGATGCGCGCAAGGTTGTCGGCGAAATCGGCCACCACCACGCTGTTGGCGCCGGGGTTGGCTAGCACCTGCCCCTGCGCCCCGACCAGCGGCCGGATGGTCTCGGCGGCCGAGGCGGCGTCGATGTGGCGAAGGGTGAAGACTTCGGTCGAGAACCGCTCTGCGCCGACCGTGGCCGGGCCCTGCGCCGCGCGCTGGGCCGGACTGATGCGATAGGCGCCCGACGACGTCGGCGTCACCACCAGGCCGTTGGCCCGCAGCGTCGACAGGAAGACCTCGAACAGCTGGGCGCGGGTCAGGGGGCGCGGGCTGGACACCGTCACCGTGCCCGTCACCGCCGGATCGACGATGAAGGTGCGCCCCGTCGTGCGCGCCACGTCCTGCACGAAGGCGCGGATGTCGGCGTTTTGAACGTTCAGCGTCTGACGCGTCTCCTGCGCCATCACCGGCGCGGCGGCCAGCGGCTGCACCGCCAGGACGGCGGCGAGAACGCCGGTGAGCAGGGAGCGGCTGCGAGCCTTCATGGGCGCGTCCTTACGGTGGTGGAGCGAACTTGGCCGTCGCGCTCGAACTGGATCTGGGCCGAGAGGGCGTCGGCCAGTTGGCCGCGCAGGGCGGCGATGGCCTGCGGGCTGTTCAGGGCTGTGCCGTTGACCGACAGGATGACGTCGCCTGAGCGCAGGCCGGCGTTGCGCAACTCGCCCCCGTCGCCCGAGGCGGAGACCGTCAAGCCGTTGACGCCGAGGCCTTTGATGCGCGGCCGCAGGCCCGCCTGGGCGATCAGGCGCTGGGGATCGACCACCGCGCCCTCGGCCGAAACCGCTTCGGGCGCTGCGACAGCCGGTTGAGCTGTTGTCGCGGGCGTTGCTGCAGCGATGCCGGGCGCCATGTCGGGAAAATCGAGACGGAACGGCGCGCCGCCGCGCGACAGCGTGACGTGATCAGGGGCGACGGAGGTCAGGCTGAGGCCCGGCTCCAGCTCCTCGCCCGCGCCGACCGAAACCTGGCGGCCGTCCGCCAGGCCGATGATGGCCGAGCCGCCGCCCGCACCGTCCGCGCGCACGCCGAAGAGGGTGAGGCCGCCGCCATCCGACGGCGTCGCCTCGGCCCCGCCCCCGCCGTTTCGGAAGAAGGCGTCGAAGCGCGACAGCACGCCCAGCTCGACGTCCGGCAAGGGCCGCGCCTGCGCCACTTCAGGGGTCGGCGCGGCAAACAGCCAGATCAGCCGCCCGCCCTGCACCAGAAGGAGAAGGATCAGCGCCGCCTCGACCACGCGCCGCAGGGGCGGACGGCGAAGGGACAGGCCGTCCTTGCCCAACGAAACGGCGCTCAATTTGCGAAGGCCAGCGAGCAAGGAAGACATCCCCAACGGCCTCTCGCGGCCGCCTCGCCTCCCTAGGCGGATGCTCCGTACCCGGCTCGCTCCGAACCATGACAGCGTCGAGAAGTTGTCACGACACATGAAGCGGGTTCGGATGAAATGATGCGCAACCGTCACCCGCCGCTCCCACCTAGAGAGGCAATAAAAAAGCCGGGAGACCGCTAAGGGCCTCCCGACTCAAATGTCAGGCGCGATCCGCGCCTAGAAACGCGCGGTCAGGCTGACCGAGGCGCTCTGGCCCAGGTCATACTGGTTGATGCGGATCCGGTTGCCCTTCTCCTGATACTCCTCGAACTCCGTGCCGAGCAGGTTGCGCAGCTCCAGGGCGAAGCCCAGGTCGCGGCCCTTCACGGTGAAATCCTTGCGATAGACGAAGTCGAGGAAGGCGCCCGGCTCCTGCAGGTAATCCGGCTCGCGCGCCGTGCCGACGCCTGCGCCGCGTGCGGTGATCCGCTCCGAGACGTAGTTCAGGATGAAGGTCGCCTGCGAGCGGGCCGTGTCGTCTTCCCATCCCAGTTGCAGGTTGGCGACGTGCTCGGACTGGCCTTGCAGACGGCTGCCGTCCTGGATGAAGAAGGCCGCCTGTTCGGGACGACCGCCGCCGCCCAGGGTGATGACGGTGTCGCCCTCGCCCACCGAGACGTCAGAGTCCGACCAGGTGTAGTTGGCCTGCACCAGCCAGCGCTTGTTGGAGATGAAGGACGGCTGGTCGGCGAACTCGAAGTATTTCTTCACCTCGGCCTCGACGCCCATGACCGTCGCTTCCGGCGCGTTCAGGAAGGTCTGCTGACGCTGGTTGCCGACGTCGACGATCACCGCCTCGACCGGCTTGTCCAGCTTCTTGTAGAAGACGCCCGCCGTCACGAACTGCTGGCGGCCGAAATACCATTCCCAGCGCGCGTCCAGGTTCAGGATTTCGGTGTCGGTCAGATACGGGTTACCGATGAAGGCGCGGTCGCTTTCCGGGTCCGTATAGGCCTGGGGCGCCAGCTCGCGGAACTGCGGACGGCCGATGGTCTTGGACGCGCCGAAGCGCAGTTGCTGGTCCTCGGTGAAGTTCCACGTCGCCGTGAACGACGGCAGCCAGTACTGCTCCTCAATCTCCGTCGCCTCATAGGACGTCGTGCCGCCGAACAGGTCGCGCGGGGTCACGCTCTGTTGGCCGTCCTCGAAGCGGACGCCGAAGGTGGTGCGCACGGTCGGCACGAACTCGGCGTCGACCATGGCGTAAACCGCGTTGACCTTCATGTCGGCGTCGTAGGCGTTGGCGCCGTTCGAGCCGGCGATCTCACGCAGCTGCAGGGTCCACGGATTGATGTTGAAGTCCGAGAACAGATAGTCGATGCGCGAGTGCCGCTGACTGTCGGTCAGGCCGTTGACGGCCTCGAACTGCAGGTCGTGGCGCTCGGCCGAGCGGGTGTTGTCCAGGGTCGAAGCGCCGACGCTGATGGTCGCCTCGCGGCCCGCCGCCATCGGCAGCTTGTAGGCCAGGTCCACGCCGCCGGACCAGACTTCGTCGTCCAGTTCGCTGAACGAAATCTGATTGCCTTGAACGTTGTGGATGAAGCGGTCCTGGGCGTCCACGCCGTACTGGAAGCGCGATTCATAAGGGGCGTCGCGCGACGTTGTGGCGTAGGCCGCGCGCCAGTCCAGCTTCCACGCGCCGTCGGCGCCGAAGTAGTGCTCGCCGGCCAGCTGGCTGGTGAACAGCTGGCGCACGAACCACTCGGTGTAATCGTTGCGGATCACGCTGCCGCCGGCGTCAAAGTCCGGCCCGGCCGAGGTGCGCGCGCGCTTGGTCGTGGTGCGAACGTAGAGGTTGGTCCACTTCACCTCGTGATCGTCGGTCGTCAGCGACAGACCGCCCAGCAGGTTCAGGCGCACGTCGTTCTGGTTCGACTCGACGTCGAAGGTCGACACCGGCACCAGGTCATCGCCCTGGAACTGGCCCTCTTCCTGGATCGCCTGACGGGTGCGCCAGGAGTTGTCGTAGCCGGCGACGGCGATGACGCCCAGGTCGCCGATCTCGGTCGGCGTGCGGAAGCCGCCCGCCAGTTCCAGGCTGCCGTCGACGGGCGTCTGCTGACGCTGCATCAGGCGCAGCGGCGCATTGACCAGCGAGCGGCCCATCGCCTGCACTTCAGAGGCCGAGAAGTTGGCCAGGTTGATCTGCTTGCCCGTGCGGAAAGCCATGTCGATGGCGCCGGGGACCTTGCGGGTGTCGTCGTCGAAGCCGGTCCAATCGGAATCCGAGCCGTAGTAGACGAGATTGTCGCGCGCGGTGGTCTCAGTGTTGCCGCCGACGCCGACCTTGAAGGTCAGGAAGGGCTCGGCCGGGGCGTCCACGGTGCGCAGGTCGATGACCCCGCCGCCGAACTCGCCGGGATAGTTGGGGGAATAGGACTTCTGAACCGTCACGCCCGCCAGGATGCTGGAGGGGAACAGGTCCAGCGGCACAACGCGCTGCAGCGGCTCGGGGCTGGGCAGCGGCGAACCGTTCAGCAGGGCCGAGGAATAGCGCTCGCCCAGCCCGCGCACATAGACGAAGCGGCCATCGACGATCGACAGGCCGGTCACGCGGGTCAGGGCGGCGGCGGCGGTGGAATCGCCGGTGCGCTGCAGGTCCTCGGAGGTCAGGAAAGCAGCCACTTCGGCGCTTTGACGGTTCTCCTGCGGGATGTTGCGGCCCAGGACGACGATGTCGCCCAACTGGGTGGCAGGGGTTTGCGACACCTGATCCGGGCTCTCCGGATCGGCGGGCAGTTCAGCGCTCAACGCCACGGCGGCGGCGGGGGCGGCCGTCTGTGCGACAGCCTGGGCGAGCGCGAGGCTGGGCGCGCCGAATACGGCGACGAGGGCGCTGCTGGCCAGCAGCACCCCGTTACGGGTCAGGGTCTTGTTCTTCATGTTCGGCTGCCTTGCGAAGGTCGAGATATGCTGGACGCTCAATGGGTCGGCGGCGGCCCTTTCGGACCGCCGCCTCGCCAGAGGGTTCATCAGCACTTCAGATTGGCCGTCAGGCCGCAGGTCCAGCCCTGCCACCAGGTGTCCGAGGCGTTCTTCACGGCGCCGATGTAGTCGGTGTCCGTGAAGGCGGCGTGGACGCTCGAGGCCTTGACCGGGGTCACGGCGGTCTCGTTGGCGCCGTTGATGAAGGTCAGGGTCTGGTTGGTGATGGTGACGCCCGAGGTCGGGGCGGCCAGGGTCGAGGTTCCCTTGACCGTGTTGTTCGAACCGGCCGTGAAGACCGGCCCCGAACGGGCGGCGCCGCTGGCGCGGTAGGAGACGCCGCAGGACATGAAGACCGAGTTGAACACCGGGTTCACGCTGGCGGTGTCGGCGTCGGCGATGTCCAGGCACCCGGCCAGCGAGCCTGAGACGCTGGTGAAGACCGAGTTGACCACGGTCGCCTTCGTGCCCGTGTCGAAGTGGGCCACCGTGTGGGCGTCGGTCGGCGAGTTGCGGCCCACCAGCGTCCAGTTGGCGATCTTCGGCTGCGAGTTGTAGCGCTGGGCCAGCGGCGTCGAGGCCGGGGCGGCCGAGAACTCGAACCCGGCCGAGCGGCTGGTCGCGTTCGGAGCGCGCTGGGTCACGATGCCGAACTGGGCGCCGCCGCGCCAGCCGGTGTCGGTGTCGAAGGCGTCGTCATCCGCGCCGTTGATGACAATGCGCTTCAGGTTGACGTTGCCGCCGAAGATTTCGATGCCGTCGTCCGACGAGTTGTAGGACTGGACGTATTCGATGGTGGTGCCCGCGCCGACGCCGGCCAGGGTCAGGGCTTGCAGTTCGTTGCCGGTCGAGATTTCAAAGCCCGAATAGCGGATCTGGACGTAACGCAGACGGCCCGAGTTGTCGTTGGCGTTGCCGCCGCCGTAGAAGGCGTTGGTGCCCTCGACCTGGCCGGTGCAGGTGACCGGGGCGGTCAGCTGGCAGTTGGCCTGGGGCGCGCGGCCGGCGATGACGATGCCGCCCCACTGACCTTGCGAGGTCTCGGTCGTCGTGCCTTCGACGTTCTGACGGCTGGTGAAGATGATCGGCTGGGAAGCCGTGCCTTCGGCGTAGATCTGCGAGCCGCGGTTCACCAGCAGATAGTCGCCGCCGCCCGATGCGAAGATGGTCACGCCCGGCTCAACCGTCAGAATGCCTTGTGTGCCGGCGTTGGCGGAGGCGTCGACGCCGCCGTCGGTGCCCACGGCCGTGCGGCCCGAGATCGAGTAGATGGTGCCGGCGCGCAGCGGCACGGTCAGCGAGCCGTTGATCTGCTGGGGCAGCTGGCAGTTGCGAAGGGTGCCGTTGGCGATGGTGCCGACGTTGGCGAAGCCGGTCGGGCAATCCGCCGCCGCCTGGCCCGTGCCCGGCGTGCCCGGCCCGCCGGGGTTGCCGCCGCCGCCATTGCCGAAATCGCCTTCGCCGGGCGAGGCTACCTCGGCGGAGCCGCCGCAGGCCGCCAGGGCCAGGGTGCTGGCCGCCGCCACGAGCAGGGTCTTGAAGCTGCTGTTCATCATCGTTCCACCGATTGGGTCAAATAGCTGCGGCGGGAGACGGTCTTTGCCGACGATGACGTCGACGCCCCTCCTGCCTGGCGGCGAGGGATAGCGAAAAGCGGGGCGGAAGCTTGCGCGAGGCGGTGACGGATCAGCCTCGGTTTCGTGCCGTTTCAACTGAGAAACCGTGACGAAAATTCCGATATCGGAACAGAAATCAGAGCCGCCTGTCGGCCGATAGGCCCATGGCCCTTGTATTGCCCGGCCATCCGCCGCAAACCGGCGAGCTTTATGACCTCCCCCAGACAGGAGCCACCGATGGGCGGCCCAGACGCGCAACCGCGCCCCACCTCAAGCCTTGGCGCAGAGCCCGGCGCCACGAGCCTGGCGCGCAACCTCAGCTGGCCGCATCTGGTGGCGATGGGCGTGGGCGCCATCGTCGGCACCGGCATCCTGACCCTGATCGGCATCGGCGCGGACAAGGCGGGCCCCGCCGTCCTGCTGTCGTTCCTGATCGCCGGCTTCGTCTGCGCCTGCGCCGCCATGTGCTACGCCGAGATGGCCAGCACGGTGACGGCTTCGGGCAGCGCCTATACCTATTCGCGGGTGGTGCTGGGCCAGATGGCGGGGTGGGTCATCGGCTGGAGCCTGATCCTGGAATACAGCCTGGTGGTCAGCGCCGTGGCCGTCAGTTGGTCGGGCTATGCGGCGCCCCTGCTGCGTGACTGGCTGGGCCTGCCCATAGCTCTGATGCAGGGGCCGCACGCGGGCGGAATCGCCAACATCCCCGCCCTGTTCATCATCATCGCCGTCGGCGCCCTTTTGCTGACGGGCGCCAAGAAAAGCGCCACGCTCAACCTGATCCTGGTGGCGGTGAAGCTGTCGGCCCTGGCCCTGTTCGTCTGGTTCGCCCTGCCCCACTTCAACGCCGCCAACCTGGAGCCCTTCAGCCCCTATGGCTTCGCCCGTCACATGGGCCCGGACGGCGTCGAGCGCGGCGTGATGGCGGCCGCGGCCATCATCTTCTCGGCCTTCTACGGCTTCGACGCCATCGCCACGGCGGCCGAGGAGACGCGCAATCCCAAGCGCGACCTGGCCATCGGCATCGTCGGCTCTATGCTGGTCTGCGCGGCGATCTACACCATCATCGCCACGGTCGCCCTCGGCGCGACGCCCTTCACCCGCTTCGCCAACAGCCCCGAGCCGCTGGCCCTGATCCTGCGCGAGATCAGCCAGCCCGGCGCCGCTCATTTCCTGGCGGTCACGGCGGTCCTGACCCTGCCCACGGTGATCTTAGCCTTCTTCTACGGCCAGAGCCGCATCTTCTTCGTCATGGCGCGCGACGGCCTGCTGCCGCGCGGTCTCGCCCGCGTGTCCAAGGGCGGCGCCCCGGTGCGCATCACCGTGTTCACCGCCTGCGTGGTGGGGACCATCGCCCTGTTCTTCCCGCTGGACGAAATCGTCGCCCTGGCCAACGCCGGCACTCTTGTGGCGTTCAGCGCCGTGGCCCTGTGCATGTTGATCCTGCGTCGTCGCGCGCCGGACATGGCGCGCGGCTTCCGCACGCCGCTGGGCTGGATCGTCGGCCCCATCGCCATCGCCGGCTGCCTGTATCTGTTGGCCAGCCTGCCGCAGAATACGCAGATCTGGTTCGTGATCTGGAACGTAGTCGGCCTGGGCGTCTACTTCATCTACGGTCGCAAGCGGGTAGCGAAAGCAGCGCAAGGCGACGACACGGAAAGCTGAACCGACAGCTTGCAACGAACAAAAAGGCCGCCCGAGCGAATCGGGCGGCCTTTTCATTTGCATCTGTGCGCAAGCTTAGTCGTCAGCGCCCGTCACGGCCGGTCCGTAAAACAGAGCGTTGAACAGCAGGCGCGAGGAAGCTCGAGCCTGCGCTCGGTTCACCACGTCGGGACCCAGAACGATCACGCGGCCTTCGCCGTGCTCCAGGTCCAGCACCGCATCGGCGCCCGACAGTTTGTCCGCCCCGATCGCCCAGCCGCTGGAGACCTCGACCTGTTGCGGATAGCGCACCATCGACGCCCCTTCGCCCGCAGGACGGAAGCCCGCATTTCGGTTGAAGAAGACGTTCATCCGCGACGGCGCCCCAAAGGTGAGCGGACGGCTGTTGTCGACCTCGGTCTGCATCACCGCGCCGGGAATGAAGAAGTCGGTCGACGCCACGGGCTTGCCGTCTGGTCCCGTCAGCACGTCCTGCACCGGCGCCCCCATGGCGGCGGCCAGTCGGTGGGCCGAGCCGATTGTGACGACGCTGCCGCCCGCCCGCGCGAAGGCGTCGATCTGGGGAACCGTCTTCTCGGCCGTGATGTGGCCCAGCCAGCCGCGATACTCTGCGGGAATGCTGTCCGGCTCCGGCTGTTCGCGCTGGGCGGCGGCGGAGAGGTCGGCCGGGATCATGTCCGAGGCGAAGACCAGAACATCGAAGTCCTTGTTCAGGTCGCCTGCATCGAGGCGCTGGGGATAGATGACCTCGAACGGATATTCGAACTGCTCCAGCATCCACTGGGTCCAGCCCGAGGCCATCGAGCCGCCGTAGCGGTCGACCAAGCCCACGCGCACCGGCTTCAGTGCGATGCGCTCTCCGCCCGGCGCGCGGGCGACGGCGTGGGCGTTCAGGCCGAGGTCGCGCACCGCCGCCTCGACGATCGGGCGAGCTTTGTCATCGGCCGGAATCCAGAGAGCGCCGGGCGCGAGGGTCTGGCGACCCGCGCGGGTCTCGCCTTCCTGCCAGAAAACCGGCACGCCCGCCGCCAGAAGGCGGTTGGTCAGGACGTAGCCGTTGATCGGCGCATGATCGATCAACCAGCCTGCGCGGCCATTGCCCTCGATCTTGCCCGGCGGCGGGGCCATGACGTCGGCGACGCGCTCGGTCGGCGCCTCGAAGCCGTCCAGGATGCGGTCGAACTGCACGCCCATCTGCATCGCCAGGGTGTAGCCGGTCGCGTCGTAGGGAAGTTTGGGCGGGCCGCCCGGATACTGCAGGTCGTGCGGGTGGTCCTGCGGCTCGAACATGTCCAGCACGTGCGGGCGGTAGGCCTGGGCCGTCTTCACCACATAGGACCCGGCCGGATAGGTCTTAGCCCCGATGGTGAAGGCGCGCGTCGCCCGTTCCACGTCCACGCCGGTCTTGATCAGGCTGTTCAGGAAGGCGACGGCCGTGGGCAGGTCGGCCTGGTCCGCCGGGATGACATAGCCGCGCGGATCGCGCCGGGCCGGGTCGCGCAACACGCTCTCATACAGCGCCGGATCGACCCGGCGAGCGTTCTCGCCGGCCGCTGCGTTCAGGGCGTCGATCGCCGAGGGCGTGACCCGCCAGGTGTCGGTGTTGCCCTTGTCGATGGCGTTCTGGCCCATGCGCCAGATGTTGAACAGCACCCTGTCCTTATTGCGCGAGGCGTAGTTCAGCACCGCCCGGTTGATCGACTGCGAGTATTCAATCGACTGAGCGAAACGCCAGGTCTGGGGCGCGACCGGCAGGGGCAGGTCGTTGCGCGGAAGCTGGTTGTCCGGGATCAGGCTGATCTGACTGGGCGTCGGATGGCCGGTGATCTCGGTCAGCAGGCCCACGGCGTTGTGGAAATAGGTGACGGAGCGCTCCATCCCGTTGTTCCACGTCGAATAGTTCGCCCCGCTGCGCATGGTCGAGCCGGGCTTGCCCTCCTCGATCAGGCGGCTGTGCATGGCGGCCCCGACCTCGGACAGGGTGCTCATGACCAGCGGGTCGTAGTTGTAGTTGAACGGGTCCCGGAACGGCGGCATGAACACCACGGTCCCCGCTGGCGCCGTCTGGTGATGGTTATAGATGATCTGCGGGAACCACTCGCGGAAGAACTGCCGATTGACATTGGTCGTCTCGGTCATCGCGGACAAATAGTAGTCGCGGTTGTTATCGTGACCGACGTACTTCTGATACAGGCGAGGAATAGAAGCGTACTCGCGCTTCAGCGGGTCCTCGTTGCGCATATACCAGGTCGAGACCAGCTCCCATCCGTCCGGGTTCAGCGGCGCGAACAGGATGACCACGTCGTCCAGGATGCGCCTGGCCTCGGCGTCCTCGGCGGTCAGCCATTCATAGAGGGCGGCGATCAGGGCCTGGGGCGGCACGGTTTCTGTGGAGTGCAGACCGCCGTCGATCCAGACCACGGCCTTGCCCTCGGCGGCCAGGGCGCGAGCCTCGGCTTCGCTGACGCCCTCGGCCTTGGCCAGCCGGCGCGCGATCTCCTGATAGCGGTCGATGTTCGCCAGGTTCTGCGGCGAGGAAACGACCGACAGATATTGCGTCCGCCCCTCGGACGATTTGCCGATCTCCAGCAGCTTCATCCGGTCCGACTGCCCGGCCAGTGTCTGCAGATAGCGTTCGAACTGGCTGTAGGTGATCAGGCGATAGTCGGCGCCGACCTCGTGGCCAAAGGCCTCCAGCGGCGTGGTCAGGCCCCGCGCGGGCGCCGCCTGCGAGACGACCCCCGTCGGCGCGGAAGCGGCGTCGAGCGCCAGGGCGCTGACGGATGACAGGGCCAGAATGGCCAGGCTGGCCGCGAGCACGGCGGGCGGACGGGTCATGGAATCTCCTGATGCGTTCACTCTCAGCCTTCTGCGAGGCTTGGCGACAGCTTGGCGTCTTCGCGACCCGGACGCAATTTACCCTCAGCCTGAAAAAGGCGGCGACGGCGATTACCCACAGCCGAGCCACGGCGGAGGCAAAAAGAAAGGGCGACCGGATTGCTCCGGCCGCCCTTTCGGCATTTCAGCAGTGAAGTCTGAAATCAGGCCTCGTCGTCGCCCTCGACGGCGAAGACCGGACCGGAGTCCAGGCCCTTGGCCGCGACGTCGCGATCGACGAACTCGATCACCGCCATGGCGGCGTTGTCGCCGTGACGGAAGCCCGCCTTCATGATGCGGATGTAGCCGCCGTTACGCTCGGCGTAACGAGGAGCCAGGGTCTCGAACAGCTTGCCGACTTGCGGCACGTCGCGAACGGCGCTGATGGCCTGACGACGAGCGTGCAGGTCGCCCTTCTTGGCCAGGGTGACCAGCTTCTCGACGAAGGGACGCAGTTCCTTCGCCTTGGGCAGAGTCGTCGTGATCTGCTCGTGCTTGATCAACGAGGCGGCCATGTTGGCGAACATGGCCTGGCGGTGGCTGGCCGTGCGGCCGAGCTTGCGATAGGCGGCGCCGTGGCGCATCGGGGTCTCTCCTACTCGACCCTGGTTTCTCGTCCCTACTTTTCGGACGAGACCTGGGGCCTCTCATTCTAACCGCCCCAACCGATCCACGCGGGACCTGGGCGGAGGGTTAATGATCAGATCTGGTCGTCGAACTTCTTGGCCAGATCTTCGATGTTTTCCGGCGGCCAATTCGGCACATCCATGCCGAGGCTCAGGCTCATGGACGCCAGAACTTCCTTGATCTCGTTCAGCGACTTGCGGCCGAAGTTCGGGGTGCGAAGCATTTCGCCCTCGGTCTTCTGGATCAGGTCGCCGATGTAGACGATGTTGTCGTTCTTCAGGCAGTTGGCCGAACGGACCGACAGCTCCAGCTCGTCCACCTTCTTCAGCAGGGCCGGGTTGAAGGGCAGCTCGGGCTTGCCGTCCGACTGCTCGACAGCCTTGGTCGGCTCATCGAAGGTGATGAAGATCTGCAGCTGGTCTTGCAGGATGCGCGCGGCGTAGGCCACGGCGTCAACCGGCGAGACGGCGCCGTTGGTTTCAACTTCCAAGATCAGCTTGTCGTAGTCCAGCGACTGGCCCTGACGGGTCGGCTCGACGCGATAGGCTACGCGCTTCACCGGCGAATACAGGGCGTCGACGGCGATCAGGCCGATCGGAGCGTCTTCCGGGCGGTTCAGTTCGGCGGCGACGTAGCCCTTGCCGTTCTGGACCGTCAGTTCCATGCGGACCGAGGCGCCGTCATCCAGGGTGCAGATCACGTGATCCGGGTTCAGCACCTCGATGTCGGCCGGCAGCTCGATCTGAGCCGCGGTCACCGGGCCGGGGCCCGTGGCGCGCAGCGTCATCCGCTTCGGACCCTCAGCGTGCATGCGCAGGGCCAGTTGCTTGATGTTCAGAACGATGTCGACGACATCCTCGCGAACGCCTTCCAGCGACGAGAACTCGTGAACAACGCCGTCGATCTGAATGGCCGTGACCGCCGCGCCTTGAAGCGAAGACAGCAGAACGCGACGAAGCGCGTTGCCGAGCGTCACACCGAAACCGCGCTCGAGAGGTTCGGCGATCAGACGCGCCTTGTGCTGCGGGTCAGACCCGCCCTCGACTTGCGGTTTCTCGGGACGGATCAGCTCTTGCCAGTTTCTTTCGATCATAAAGTCCCTCGAACGGGTTTCGACGGCTCCGTGTCCTCACGTTCAGAACAACAGGAGCCGCCGGGAGAAGGGGTAGGCGGCGTGAACCTTAGACGCGACGGCGCTTCGGCGGACGGCAGCCGTTGTGCGGCATCGGCGTCACGTCGCGGATCGTCGTGATCGTCATGCCGACGGCCTGCAGGGCGCGCAGGGCCGACTCACGGCCTGAACCCGGACCCGAGACGTTCACTTCCAGCGTCTTGACGCCGTGCTCGGCGGCCTTCTTGCCGGCGTCTTCCGCAGCCATCTGAGCGGCGTACGGCGTCGACTTGCGCGAGCCCTTGAAGCCCATGTGGCCAGCCGACGACCAGGAAATCGCGTTCCCTTGAGCGTCGGTGATGGTCACCATGGTGTTGTTGAACGAAGCGTTCACGTGGGCGACGCCCGAGGTGATGTTCTTGCGTTCGCGGCGCTTAACGCGACCCGGTTCCTTAGCCATCCGTCAGGCCTCTCTCTTACTTCTTCTTGCCGGCGATCGGCTTGGCCGGACCCTTGCGGGTGCGAGCGTTGGTGTGAGTGCGCTGGCCGCGGACCGGCAGGCCCTTGCGGTGACGCAGGCCGCGGTAGCAGGCCAGATCCATCAGACGCTTGATGTTCATCGACGTCTCGCGGCGCAGGTCGCCTTCGACGGTGAAGTCGCGATCGATGGTTTCGCGGATCTGCAGGATCTCCGCGTCGGTCAGCTGGTTCACGCGGCGAGCCGGCTCGATGCCGATCTTGGCCGTGATCTCCTTGGCGTTGTGCGCGCCAATGCCGTGGATGTACTGAAGCGCGATTTCAACGCGCTTGTTGGTCGGAATGTTGACGCCTGCGATACGGGCCACGAAATTCTCCAAGTACGCGTTAATCAGACGCAGAAACCGCTCCGGTCAACAGACCAGGAGCGTGTACGCCCTTCGCGGAAGGCCGCCCTTATACAGGGGATTCCCGATGCGTCAACGGGCAAGCGCCGTGAGCAGGATGGTTCAGGGCCATTCGACCCCCACCCGGACCTCTCGACCATCAATCGGCGCTCCGTTCTGCGTCGGAGGACGAAAGCGGAAATATCGGGAGGCCGCAAGGGCCGCCTGGCCGAATCCCATTCCCGGGGGCGTTTCGTCCACCAGGCGGCAGTCGCTCAAAGTGGTGTCCAGACGAACCCGGCAGGCCAGCGTCGCCCGCCCTCCCCGGCGCTGGCGGAAGGCGTCGCGCGGGTGCAGGCCCCGCAGTTCGCCAACCGTCGGGCCGCGAATGATGCGCGGCGGGCCCTCACCCTCGCCTGGGCCGACGCCGGACCCGCTGCCGCCGCCGCTGCCCGTCCCCTGCCCGCCCTGACCTTGACCCGGTGTCGGGCCGGGCTCGGGCGCCGCGCCGACGACCAGCGGCTGTTCGGGAGCGGGACGCGGGGGCGCGACGACTTCGGGCGGAGGCGGCGCCGGACGCGGTCGCGCGGGACGCACGCTTGAGGCGGCGGCGGGCGCTCCGCCCCCTTGCGTCACGGCCGGCTCTGCAGGCGGAGGCGGAGGCGGCTCAGGGCGCTCAAAGGGAAGCAGATCGACAATGATCAGCGGCGGCGGCGCGTCCAAGGTCGTCTCGGGCCGCCCTACGCCCAAAAGCACAAAGGCGCCGAGGTGCAGCAGAGCCACCAGCCCCGCCGCGCCCCAGCGCCATTGTTTCATTCGTTCCGGTCGCAACCGTCTCTCCCGCACAGGCTTCCGAACGCTAACGCTTCAGAAGTCGAGGAGATCAGATCGCGCGCCCGATCAGGCGTCCAGCGCCGCGTCGATGGCGGCGGCCACGGCGGCGATGTCGCCCATGCCGTCCACCTCGGTCAGCTTGCCCTGGCCTTCATAGTAGGGAAGCAGCGGCGCGGTCTGACGGTTGTAGACGGCCAGCCGGTCCTTGAAGGTCTCGGGATTGTCGTCGGCCCGGCCCTGTTCGGCGAACCGCTTGCCGATCCGGTCGGTCAGGGCGGCGTCGTCCACCTTCAAGCGGATGACGCTGTCGATCTGGGCGCCGCGCTTGGCCAGCATGGCGTCCAGGGCCTCGGCCTGAGCCACCGTGCGGGGGAAGCCGTCGAAGATGGCCCCGCCGGCGGCCTCAGCCTCCGGCAGACGGGCTTCGATCAGAGCGATGACGATCTCGTCGGTGACGAGGTCGCCGCGCGCCAGCACGTCCTTAACCTTCAGCCCCAGTTCGGAGCCGGAAGCGATCGCCGCACGCAGCATGTCGCCGGTCGAGAGCTGGACCATGCCCCGCCCCTCGACCAGCCGCTTGGCCTGGGTGCCCTTGCCGGCCGCAGGCGGCCCGAACAGGATCAGGTTCATTATGTCTTCGGGCCCCCTACCCGATCAGCGACGGGCAGGAGCGGAACCGCCCCGACCACGACCGCGCAACTTGGCCTTCTTGATCAGGCCCTCATACTGGTGAGCCAGCAGGTGCGACTGGATCTGGGCGACAGTGTCCATCGTCACCGAGACCACGATCAAGATAGACGTTCCGCCAAAATACACGGCGTTGCCCAGGCTGCTGATCATGAACTCCGGCAGCAGGCAGACGGCGGTGATATAGCCGGCGCCGATCACCGTCAGGCGGGTCAGCACATAGTCCAGATACTCAGCCGTGCGCTTGCCCGGACGGATCCCCGGCAGGAAGCCGCCGTACTTGCGCAGGTTCTCGGCCGTGTCCTCGGGGTTGAACGTGATCGAGGTGTAGAAGAAGCAGAAGAAGATGATCAGGGCGGCGTACAGCACCATGAAGACGGGCTTGCCGTGCGTCAGCTGCGCTGTCACCAGGGGCAGCCAGCTCATCCACTCAGGCAGGTTCGCGTTCGCCGTGAACTGAGCCACCGTCGTCGGCAGCATCAGCAGCGACGAGGCGAAGATGGCCGGGATCACGCCTGCGGTGTTGACCTTCAACGGCAGGAAGCTGCGCTCGCCGCCGGTCATGCGGTTGCCTTCCTGGCGCTTCGGATACTGGATCAGAAGGCGGCGCTGGGCGCGTTCCATGAAGACGATGAAGACGATGACCGCCACCGCCATGATGGCGATGAAGAACAGGGTGAAAGCCGACATCTGGCCCTGCTGGGCCAGGCCCAGCATCCGCGCCACCGTCGACGGCAGAACCGCCACGATGCCCGCGAAGATGATCAGGGAGATGCCGTTGCCGACGCCGCGCGCCGTCACCTGCTCGCCCAGCCACATCAGGAACATGGTGCCGCCGGTCAGGACCGTGACCGTCGAAATGATGAAGAACAGGCCGGGCTGGTCGATCAGGCCGGGCTGGGCGTTGAGGCCCACCGCGATGCCGAAAGACTGGGCCAGGGCCAGGAACACCGTCAGATAGCGGGTGTACTGGTTCAGTTGCTTGCGGCCCGACTCGCCGCCTTCCTTCTTCAGCTTCTCCCACGGCGGATACACCGCGCCCATCAGCTGGACGATGATCGACGCCGAGATGTAGGGCATCACGTTCAGCGCGAACACGGCCATGCGCTCGACGGCGCCGCCCGAGAACATGTTGAACATGTCCAGGATGCCGCGCTGGCCATCCGGATTCTGGAAGAAGGCCAGGAAGGCCTCGCCATTGATCCCAGGGATCGGAACATAGGTGCCGATCCGATAGACCAGCAGCGCGCCCAGCGTGAACAGCAGGCGCTTGTGCAGCTCGGTCGCTTTCGCGAACGAGCCGATGTTCATATTGGCAGCAAGTTGTTCAGCGGCCGAAGCCATCAGGCGCTCCCCACACGGTCACCATAGTCATGCCCGTGCTCAGATAGGCGGAAAGCGGCGCTCTTGCGAGGGCCGCTTTCGGAAAATCGTCATCCCTGTCCGGACGTTCCCGGCGGAGGCGCAGCGAGCCGCGCCCCCGACGGATGACGATATCGGATTTTAGGCCTTGGCCGCGGCGCGCTTGGCGCGAGCCGAGACCTTGTTGGCGTCGCCCAGCGGAGCCTTCGGCGCCGGGGCCTTGCCGCGAGCGGCGTTGCGCTTCTCGAGACGGGCGGCGGCCTTGGCTTCAGCCTCGATGCGCTCTTGCTTGACCGAACCGCCGGCGGCTTCCACCGCCTTGATCGCGCCGGCCGAGGCCGACCAGACCACCAGGTTCAGCTTGGCCTTCAGTTCGCCTTCGCCCAGGACGCGCACGCCGTCCTTGACGCGACGGATCACGCCGGCGGCGACCAGGGCCGCGCCGTTGATCTCGGCCTTGGCGTCCAGCTTGCCGCCGTCGATGGCTTCTTGCAGGCGCCACAGGTTGACTTCAGCCAGCTTGGGGGCGTTCGGCACGTTGAAGCCGCGCTTGGGCATACGCATGTACAGCGGCATCTGGCCGCCTTCGAAGCCGACCTTGCCGCCGCCCGAACGCGAGTTCTGACCCTTGACGCCGCGACCGGCGGTCTTGCCCTTGCCCGAGCCCGGGCCACGGCCGACGCGCATGCGCTTCTTGGTTGCGCCCTCGTTGTCGCGGATTTCGTTCAGTTTCATTGCCTGATCCTTTCGGGTTCTAGCGCCAGGTCCGCCAGGCGGTCCTGACTCGGCGTTGGATAAATTGAAGGGCCGCTGATTAAGCGACCCGCGTCTGCATCGCAAGATGCTTCTTCATAAAGCGAAACGCCCTCCCCCGCGAACGGGAGAGGGCGAAGCGTCTTATTTCTCGACCACTTCCACCATGTGGGCGACCTTGGCGATCATCCCACGGACGGAGGGGGTGTCTTCCAGGGTCGACTCACGGCCGATCTGGTTGAGACCCAGGCCCACCAGGGTGGCGCGCTGATCGCCCTTGCGGCGGATCGGGCTGCCGACCTGACGGACGGTCACAGTCTTGTTCTCGGTCTTGGCCATCTATCAGCCCTCCACGGCTTCCGGCGCCGAAGCGCCGTCATTGCGGCGGCCCATCAGGTCGGACACCTTCTTGCCCCGCTTGGAGGCGATCTGGCGCGGCGACGACTGGACCTTCAGAGCTTCGAAGGTGGCGCGGATCATGTTGTACGGGTTCGACGAGCCGGTCGACTTGCCCACGACGTCCTGGACGCCGAGGGTTTCGAGGACTGCACGCATCGGACCGCCCGCGATGACGCCGGTGCCCGGAGGCGCCGCACGCATCATGATCTTGCCGGCGCCCCAACGGCCGTTGCCGTCGTGGTGCAGGGTGCGGTTCTCGCGCAGCGGAACCTTGATCATGGTCTTCTTGGCTTCTTCGGTCGCCTTGCGGATGGCTTCCGGCACTTCGCGCGCCTTGCCATGACCGAAGCCGACGCGGCCTTTGCCGTCGCCGACGACCATCAGGGCCGCGAACGAGAACCGGCGGCCGCCTTTGACGGTCGCGGCCACGCGGTTGATGTGCACCAGCTTCTCGACGATATCCGAATCCGGACCATCAACGGGAGCGTTGCGGTTGTCGCGACGGTTGCGGTCGCCGCCGCCGCGTTGGGGTTCACGAGCCATGCTTGCCGTTCCCTTAGAAGTTCAGGCCGGCTTCGCGCGCGGCTTCCGCCAACGCCTTGACCCGGCCGTGATAGATGTAGCCGCCACGGTCGAAGACGACGTCGGTGACGCCCTTCTCGATGGCGCGCTCGGCGATCAGCTTGCCGATCATGGCAGCGGCTGCGACGTCCGAACCCTTGGACCCCTTGCCGCCTTCCAGCGACGAGGCGGCAGCCACCGTGACGCCCTGGGCGTCGTCGATGATCTGGGCCGAGATGTTCTTGTCCGAACGGTGAACCGACAGGCGCAGGCGACCGTTGGCGACAGCCTTCAGGCGACGGCGAGTGCGCTCGGCGCGGCGCTTGGCTTGTTGTTGAAGAGAGAGAGCCATGACTTACTTCTTCTTGCCTTCCTTGCGCCGGACGAATTCGCCCTGGTAGCGCACGCCCTTGCCCTTATACGGCTCCGGCGGACGCATCTTGCGGATGACGGCGGCGATTTCACCAACGACCTGCTTGTCGGCGCCCGAGATCTTGATCTCGGTCTGCTTCGGCACAGCGAAGGTGACGCCTTCCGGCGGAGCGATGTCGACGTCGTGCGAGAAGCCGAGCTGCAGCGAGAGATCCTTGCCCTTCAGGGCGGCGCGGTAACCGACGCCGACCAGTTCCAGGGTCTTCTCGAAACCGTCGGTCACGCCGGTCACCATGTTGGCGACCAGGGTGCGCGACAGGCCCCACATGGCCTTGGCGCGCTGCGTGTCCGAACGCGGGGTCAGCGACAGTTCGTCGCCTTCCTGCTTGACTTCGATCTCTTCGGCGACGGTCCAGGAGCGTTCGCCCTTGGGACCCTTCACGGTGATGTCCTGGCCGTTGAGCGTGACAGTCACGCCCTTCGGCACAGCGATGGTTTTCTTGCCGATACGAGACATATCAGTAGACCCTGCACAGGACTTCGCCGCCGACGTTAGCGTCGCGCGCGGCGGCGTCAGACATGACGCCCTTCGAAGTCGAAAGGATCGAGATGCCGAGGCCGTTCTTGACCGGCTTCAGATCGCCGATGGCCGAATAGACGCGACGGCCGGGCTTCGACACGCGGGCGATCTCGGCGATCACCGGCTGGCCGTCGAAGTACTTCAGCTCAATCTCGAACTGCGGGAACTCGCCGGGGTTCTGAACCAGCGAATAGCCGCGGATGTAGCCCTCGTCCTGCAGCACGTCCAGGACGCGCTGGCGCAGGCGGGAAGCCGGGGTGAGCACCGTCGAACGCTTGCGGGTGGCCGCGTTCTTGATGCGAGCGATCATGTCGCTCAGGGGATCGTTGATCATCATGTCTGTTCGCTCCCCTTACCAGCTCGACTTCGTCAAGCCGGGGATCTGACCCATGTTGCCCAGCTCGCGCAGGGCCACACGGCTCATCTTGAGCTTGCGGTAGTAAGCCCGCGGACGACCCGTCACTTCGCAACGGTTGCGAATGCGGCTCGGAGCCGAGTTGCGCGGCAGAGCCGCCAGCTTCAGGCGCGCATCGAAACGCTCCTCAAGCGGCAGGCTCTCGTCGTTGGCGATAGCCTTCAGGGCGTCCCGCTTCGCGGCATACTTCGCAACCAGGGCCTTGACGGCTTCGTTGCGGTTTACGGCGCTTTTCTTAGCCATTGTTCTCTTCCCTTCCCGCTCAGTTCACGAACGGGAACTTGAACTCGGTGAGGAGAGCCTTGGCTTCCTCATCGGTCTTGGCCGTGGTGCAGACGATGATGTCCATGCCCCACATCTGATCGATCTGGTCGTAGTTGATCTCCGGGAACACGATGTGCTCCTTCAGACCCGTGGCGTAGTTGCCGCGACCGTCGAACGAGGTGCCCTTCAGGCCACGGAAGTCCTTCACGCGCGGCAGGGCGATCGTGATGAACCGGTCCAGGAACTCGTACATCTGGGCGCCACGCAGGGTGACCTTGCCGCCGATGATCATGCCTTCGCGCAGCTTGAAGCCGGCGATGGAGTTACGAGCCTTGGTCGGCACGGCCTTCTGACCGGCGATGGCCGTCAGGTCCTTGAGGGCCGCAGTGGCCTTCTTGGAGTCAGCGACGGCTTCACCGATGCCCATGTTCAGGACGATCTTGTCCAGCTTGGGGATCTGCATCTCGTTCGTGTAGCCGAACTTTTCCTTCAGGGCGCCGCGGATGCGGTCCTGATATTCGGTCTTGAGACGCGGCATGTACTTGGTGTCGGCCATCAGATGACGTCTCCCGTCGACTTGGCGAAGCGGACCTTCTTGTCCCCCTCGACCTTGAAGCCCACGCGGGTCGCCTTGCCGTTGCCGTCGACGATCGCGACGTTCGACAGGTGAAGCGAGGCTTCCTTGTGCTTGATGCCGCCTTGCGGGTCAGCCTGGGTCGGGCGCGTGTGGCGCTGGACCATGTTGACGCCTTGCACGACGACGCGGTTCTCGGTCGGCAGGACCCGGATCACCTGGCCGGTGCGGCCCTTGTCCTTGCCGGTGAGGACGACGACGTTGTCGCCCTTCTTGATCTTCGCGGCCATGGTTACAGGACCTCCGGAGCCAGCGAGATGATCTTCATGTGGTTCTTGGCGCGCAGCTCGCGCGGAACCGGGCCGAAGATACGGGTGCCGACAGGCTCGTTCTGCTTGTTGACGATGACGGCGGCCGACTTGTCGAAACGAATGACAGAGCCGTCCTTGCGTTGGATGTCCTTCGCGGTGCGCACGACGATGGCGCGAACGACGTCGCCCTTCTTCACGCGGCCGCGCGGAATCGCTTCCTTCACCGAGGCGACGATGGTGTCGCCGATCGAGGCGTAACGGCGCTTAGAACCGCCGAGCACCTTGATGCACATGACCCGGCGAGCGCCCGAGTTATCGGCGACCTCCAGGTTAGTTTGCATCTGGATCATGGGATCCGATCCTTCTTCTTACGAAGCCGAAGACGGGGAAATGATTTCCCAGCGCTTCAACTTGGACTTGGGGGCGCATTCGATAATGCGCGCGATATCGCCGACTTTGAGAGCGTTCGCCTCATCGTGAGCGTGGTAGTTCTTGGACTTACGAACCGTCTTGCGGAGCAGCGGGTGCAGCAGGGTGCGCTCGACCTTCACGACGACGGTCTTGTCGCCCTTGTCGGAGACGACCACGCCTTCAAGAATGCGTTTGGGCATCGGTGTTTCCTTACGAGGCCGCACGCTTCTCGCGCAGAAGCGTCGAGATGCGAGCGATGTCCTTGCGCACTTCCGAGACCCGGTGGGTCTTTTCCATCTGGCCGGTGGCGGCCTGGAAGCGCAGGTTGAACTGTTCCTTCTTGAGCTTCAGCAGCTCGTCGGACAGTTGGTCGACGGTTTGCGACCGGAGATCGGCGATCTTGGTCATTAGGCGGCTTGCTCCGTAACGATGCCGGCGTCCAGGCGGGTGACCACCTTGGTGCGGATCGGCAGCTTGGCGGCGCCGAGGCGCAGCGCTTCACGAGCCACGTCGTCCGGCACGCCGTCGATTTCGAACATGATGCGGCCCGGGGCCACGCGAGCGGCCCAATGGTCCACCGCGCCCTTGCCCTTACCCATCCGCACTTCGGCCGGCTTGCCGGAGACCGGCACGTCGGGGAAGATACGGATCCAGACGCGGCCCTGACGCTTCATCTGACGGGTGATCGCGCGGCGAGCCGCTTCGATCTGACGCGCCGTGATGCGCTCCGGCTCGACGGCCTTCAGACCGTAGGAGCCGAAGTTCAGCGAGAAACCACCCTTGGACGAGCCGTGGATGCGGCCCTTGAAGGCCTTGCGGTACTTGGTCTTTTTCGGTTGCAACATGGCCTATCAGCCCTCACGACCACGGCGAGGACCGCGATCACCGCGGGGGCCGCCACGGCCTTCGTTGGACGACGGACCCGAGGCTTCCTGGGCCCAGCGCTTGTCCTGAGCCATCGGGTCGTGCTCGAGCACTTCACCCTTAAACACCCAGACCTTCACGCCAATGATGCCGTAGGTCGTCTTGGCTTCATAGAAGCCATAGTCGATGTCGGCGCGCAGGGTATGCAGCGGCACGCGACCTTCGCGGTACCACTCCATCCGAGCGATTTCGGCGCCGCCCAGACGGCCCGAGACGTTGATGCGGACGCCCTTGGCGCCCAGGCGCATGGCCGACTGCATCGAACGCTTCATGGCGCGGCGGAACGCGATACGGCGCTCCAGCTGCTGAGCGATGTTCTCGGCGATCAGCTGAGCGTCGGTTTCCGGCTTGCGGACCTCGACGATGTTCAGGTGAACTTCGCCTTCAGTGCGAGCGGCGATGTCCTTGCGCAGCTTCTCGATGTCAGCGCCCTTCTTGCCGATCACGACACCCGGACGGGCGGCGTAGATCGTCACGCGGCACTTCTTGTGCGGACGCTCGATGATGATGCGCGACACGCCGGCGGCCGACAGGCGTTCCTTCAGCCACGTGCGCAGCTTCAGGTCCTGATGGAGCAGTTTGGCGTAGTCGGCGCCGCCGGCGAACCAGCGGCTGTCCCACGTGCGGTTCACGCCGAGGCGCAGACCGATCGGATTGATTTTCTGACCCATCAGGCGGCCTCACCTGCTTCGCGAACCACGATGGTGATTTCGCTGAACGGTTTCAGGATGCGCGACGAGCGGCCGCGAGCACGGCTCGCGAAACGCTTCATCACCAGGTTCTTGCCCACGAAGGCCTCGGCGACGACCAGGTTGTCGATGTCGAGGTTGTGGTTGTTCTCGGCGTTCGAGACGGCCGAGTACAGGACCTTGCGGACGTCGCCGGCGATGCGCTTGCGGCTGAATTCCAGCTCGTTGAGAGCCTTCTGCACCGGCAGGCCGCGGATCGATTGGGCCACCAGGTTCAGCTTCTGCGGGCTGATACGGACGTTGACCAGCTTGGCGCGGGCCTCGGTCGCAGCAACGCGACGGGGGTTCTTGGTCTGGGCCATGGATTACTTCCTCTTGGCCTTCTTGTCCGCCGCGTGGCCCGGGAAGTTCCGGGTCGGGGCGAACTCGCCGAACTTCATGCCGACCATTTCTTCGGAGACCGACACCGGCACATGCTTCTGGCCGTTGTGGACGCCGAACGTCAGACCGACGAACTGCGGCAGGATGGTGGAGCGGCGCGACCAGGTCTTGATCACGTCCTTGCGGCCCGACGATTGAGCGGCGTCGGCCTTCTTGAGCAGATACCCGTCGACAAACGGGCCTTTCCAGGAGGAGCGGGCCATTCTTAGCGAGCCTTCTTCACGTGGCGAGTACGGATGATGAACTTATCCGTAGCCTTGTTCTTGCGGGTGCGGGTGCCCTTGGTGTCCTTGCCCCACGGCGTAACCGGGGTACGACCACCAGAGGTCCGGCCTTCACCACCACCATGCGGGTGGTCGATCGGGTTCATGGCGACGCCGCGGACGTGCGGACGCCAGCCCATGTGACGCTTGCGACCAGCCTTGCCCAGGTTCTGGTTCATGTGCTCGGGGTTCGACACCGCGCCGACCACGGCCAGGCACGAGTCCAGAACCATGCGCAGTTCGCCCGAGCCGAGACGGATCTGGGCGTAGCCCTGGTCGCGACCGACCAGTTGGGCGTAGGCGCCGGCCGAACGGGCCAGCTGAGCGCCCTTGCCCGGCTTCATCTCCACGTTGTGGATGATGGTGCCGACCGGCATCGAACGCAGGGGCATGGCGTTGCCCGGCTTCACGTCGACCTTTTCACCCGCGACGATGGTGTCGCCGGCGTGCAGGCGCTGAGGCGCGATGATGTAGGTCTTCTCGCCGTCGGCGTAGTTCACCAGAGCGATGAACGCCGTGCGGTTCGGGTCGTACTCCAGACGCTCGACCGTGCCGACCACGTCGAACTTGCGACGCTTGAAGTCGATCTTGCGGTACAGCTTCTTGGCGCCGCCGCCGCGGAAGCGGACAGCGATGCGACCGCCCTGACCACGGCCGCCCGACTTGGTCAGGCCCTCGGTCAGCGACTTCTCCGGGCGGCCTTTGTGCAGCTCGGAGCGGTCGACCAGCACCAGGGCGCGGCGGCCCGGCGACGTCGGATTGTAATGCTTCAGAGCCATGGTCTTAGAGCCCCGTCGTGACGTCGATCGACTGACCATCGGCCAGCGTCACGATCGCTTTCTTGATGTCCACGCGGCGACCGAGGATGCCCCGGAAGCGCTTGGTCTTGCCCTTTTGAACCAGGGTGTTGACCTTGAGGACGTTGACTTTGAACAGGCTTTCGACCGCAGCGGCGATCTCGTCCTTGGTCGCCGTGCCGGCGACGCGGAACACGACCTTGTTCTGCTCCGACAGGATCGTGGCCTTCTCGGTGATCACCGGAGCCAGGATGGTGTCGTAGTGCTTGGCGGTGGGTTGAGCGGCGGCCATTATGCGGCTTCCTTCTCAGCGAAGCGGGCCTCGATCGCCTCAACGGCGGCCTTGGTCAGCACCAGTTTGTCCGCCCGCAGGATGTCATAGACGTTCAGGCCGGCGTTCGGCAGCACGTCGATGTGCGGGATGTTGCGCGCGGCCAGGCCGAAGTTAGCGTCGACTTCCGGACCCGCGATGATCAGAGCCTTGGTCCAGCCCAGCTTGCCGAAGGTTTCGCGCAGGGAAGCCGTCTTGGGCTCCTTGACCGAAACGCTGTCGACGACGACTAGGTCGCCGGCCTTAACCTTGGACGACAGGGCGTGCTTCAGCGCCAGGGCGCGGACCTTTTTCGGCAGCGAGAAGCCGTGGTCGCGAACGACCGGGCCGAACGCCGGCGAACCGCCGACGAACTGGGGCGCACGACGCGAGCCGTGACGGGCGCCGCCCGTGCCCTTCTGCTTGTACATCTTCTTGCCCGTACGAGAGTTCTCGTTGCGGGTTTGAACCTTGTGGGTGCCGGCGCGGCGCTTGGCCAGCTGCCAGTTGACGTAACGGGCCAGCAGGTCGCCGCGGATGTCGGAGATGCCGAAGACGGCGTCCGACAGCTCAACGTCGCCAGCAGCCTTGCCGTCGAGTTTGATGACCGAGAGTTTCATTACGCTTCACCGCCTTCGGTCGCTTCCACGGCCGGAGCTTGTTCAGCCGGCGTCGAAGCGGGTTGAGCAGCAGCCGACTTGACGGCGCCCGGGAACGGAGCGTCCGCAGGGCGGGCCTTCTTGATGGCGTCGCTGACCTTGACGTAAGCGCCGTCGTGACCGGGGACAGCGCCCTTGATCATGATTAGGCCACGCTCGGCGTCCACGCGGACGACGGTCAGGTTCTGGGTGGTGACGACTTCCTGGCCCAGGTGACCGGCCATCTTCTTACCCTTGAAGACGCGACCCGGATCCTGACGCTGGCCGGTCGAACCGTGCGAGCGGTGCGAAATCGACACGCCGTGCGAAGCACGCAGACCGCCGAAGTTCCAGCGCTTCATAGCGCCGGCAAAGCCCTTACCAATGGTATGGCCCTGGATGTCGACCTTCTGACCCGCGAGGAAGTGGTCGGCCGACAGTTCGGCGCCCACGTCCAGCAGGGCGTCTTCGCCCACGCGGAACTCGGTCACATAGGCCTTCGGCTCAACCTCGGCCTTCGCGAAAACTTCGCGTTGAGCCTTGGCCGTGTTCTTGGCCTTCTTAACGCCAGCGCCCAGCTGAAGGGCGACGTAACCGTCGCGCTCCTTGGTACGTTGGCCGACGACTTGGCAGCCGTCGAGCTGGAGTACAGTGACCGGAACGTGTGCGCCGTCATCGGCGAACACGCGGGTCATCCCCAGCTTCTTGGCGATCACGCCCGTGCGCATGTCGGATCCCGCCTCTTTCTTTCTTAGATCTTGATCTCGACGTCCACGCCGGCGGACAGGTCGAGCTTCATGAGCGCGTCCACGGTCTGCGGGGTGGGGTCGACAATGTCGAGCACGCGTTTGTGCGTGCGGATTTCAAACTGCTCGCGCGACTTCTTGTCGACGTGCGGCGAGCGGTTCACGGTGAACTTTTCGATCAGGGTCGGCAGCGGGATCGGACCGCGAACGGTCGCGCCCGTGCGCTTGGCGGTGTTGACGATTTCGCGCGTCGAAAAGTCGAGGACGCGATGATCGAAGGCCTTGAGCCTGATGCGGATGCTTTGATCCATATCGGTTGTTATTCCCATGCGGCCGGAGCCGCGTCCCTGTGAACCATTTCAAAGACCGAAGCCCCGAGACGAAAACTCGTCCCCAGGAAACGCAAATCCGCAAAAACGAGCGGCCCACGCAGTCCCCCGCGAAGGCCGTAAGTTCCCAAGAAGCTGCAAAGAACAGTAACTTAGGTCGTTCCTGCGAACCGCGTCTGCACCCGAAAGTGCACAGCCGGTCCAACAAGAGGGGCGCTTATGCCCTCCGATTCCGTTTCCGTCAAGCGTGGAAATCCCCGTCCCGTCAGGGTTTGCGACTCACCGCCCGCGCGGCCCCTGAAACGGTGCGCCGCAACATAACGCGGGCTGATCGTTAGGGACTGCGGCCGGAAAGCGGCCATATGAACGCCCCGGAAAGGCGCCGCCGCAATGATCGCCGTATACTGACGCAGTTATGCCTCAATGCGTCACTTTTGGGCAACATCGCCCCCAGTGTGACAGCGCCACGACATGTTTGTTACGGCAAAGCGCCAAACTGCGACCTATGTCTTGCTCATCGCCGGGCGGCTCAGCTTCCTGGCGGCAGTACATAAGGACAAAAAAATGAAAACCGTCTTTCTCGCTTCGGTCGCCGCCGCGACCCTGATCGCCGCTCCCGCCTTCGCTCAAGACGCCATCGGCTCGGCCGGCATCGCCTATAACTACGCCGACGTGGACGGCACGGACGTGAACCGCGGCGTCATCGACGGCACCGTCGCTTCGTCGGTGTTCGGCGACTGGACCGTGACCTTCAACGCCGAAGCCGCCTACACCGACGTCAAGGACGCTGGCGACGAAACCACCCTGGCCGGCGCCGTCCACCTGTCGAAGAAGATCGAAGACATGCGCTTCGGCGGCTTCTACGGCGCTTCGGAACTGGGCGCGACCACGCTGAACACCTTCGGCCTGGAAGGCCAGAAGTACCTGGACCGCGCCACCCTGACGGGCGTCGTCTCGTACGGCACGGCGGCTGACGCCGACATCTGGACCGTGGCCGGCGACGCCGCCTTCTACGCCACGCCGCAACTGCGCCTGAGCGGCGGCGCCGCCTACACCAACGTCGACGCCGACAACATCTTCATCGGCGCTGGCGACGTGGACGCCTGGTCGGCCGGCGTGGCTGCTGAGTATCAGTTCGCCAACTCGCCGTACTCGGTCTTCGGCGGCTACGACTACGTCAAGTCCTCGGACCTGGACGTCGACGCCAACGTCTTCAAGATCGGCATGCGCTACAGCTTCGGCGGCGGTCTGCAAGCCCGCGACCAAGCCGGCGCCAACCTGGGCCGCACGCACAACGGCGTCGCCGCCCTGTTCGGCTACTAAGACGTCTACGCGGTCCGCAAGGGCCGCCTGGAATGACGAAACCCCGGCGGAGCGATCCGCCGGGGTTTTTGTTTGGCTCATGCCCGACTGCAGACATGAAAAAGGCCCGGAGGGTTCCACGCTCCCGGGCCTTTTCCTTCAGAAACCTTTCGCGGCGTCAGCGGCCGATACGCAGGTCTCCTGATCCGACGATCGAGCGCGACACGCGGCCGGTCGCCTCGGCCACCCGGACATCGCCCGACCCGGCGATGGCCGCTGAGACATCGCCGGCCGTTCCCTCGAAGCGGACATCGCCCGAACCGCCGATCGACACCTTGAGCGACGGAGCGCGTCCCGCTCGCACCCGCACGCCGCCCGAACCGCCGATGGCGATTTCGGTTTCCCCATCCACCCGGGCCACTTCAATACTGCCTGAGCCGCCGACATTGGCCTCCAGCCTGCCTGTCGCCCCGGCAAAGACCGAGCCGGAGCCGCCGACCGACGCTTCCAGATTGCGGGAGGTCCCCGCACGGATGCTGCCCGATCCGCCGACCGACAGGTCCACGTCGCCCTCGACATTGGCCACCGTCCACGATCCGCAGCCGCCAGAGCCAAGGTCGACCGAGCGGGCGCCGCGCCCGATGGAGCCGAACACAGCCCCTCCCCCGTTGACGTCCACGTCGCGCGGCGTGCGCAGGACGATCATCGGGGCATCCTCCATCCGGATCCGCCCCTTGCCCCGCACCTCGACCGTGGCGCCGTCGCCAGGCTGGCGAGCGTCGGCCCGGCTATTGTTGCAGGATCCGATAAGCCCGCCGCCCATGCCGCGCGCGCGGCCCAGGCCGCCGTCGATCCGCACCTGATCGCCGCGACGTTCGATGCGCAGTTCCGGCAGATCGGCTGCGCCCTGGGTGATCTCCACCCCGACATCCGCGCGGTCTTCCGGAATGACGATCACACGCGCCACCGCATTGCGGATGGTCACTTCAGCGGCGAGCGCCGGAGCCGCCAGAACGGCGGATGCGGCCAGGGCGGATCCCAAGGCGGCGGCGATAGCGGCGGGTTTCATCAGCGAGCTCTCCCTGTCTCTGTGGCCAGGCGAGACTGGGGGCCCTACGTCGCAAAGTCAGTTTAAATCGAGGTCATGAACCCCTTTTAACCTTGGCCTCCAGCCGCCTCGGCGTTCAGTCGCCCGGCGCCGTCCACGGCGCCCGCCTGGGGCACGAAGTCACGCTCGAAGTTCTCCAGACGGCTCTTCAGGGCGCCGGTCTTCTTCAGCAACACCGACGCCGCCCAGCGCGCGGCCAGTTCAGGCGTTCCCATCTGGTCGGTCGAGCGGGGCGCCCCTCCCCGGCTGCGCACCACGGCGTTGGTGTAGAGGGCCCCTCGTCTCAGTCGCGAACTCCAGGTCTGGAAGTCGACCGACAGGGAGACGCAGAACCGGTCCAGATTCTCCACCCGATGCGGCGCGAAGAAGGGCCAGGTCAGCGCTTGACCAGGCTCCAGGTCGATCGCCTGAGCGTCCTGTTCAAAGGCGCGGACATAGGGGATTTCCTCGGTCGTCTGCCGTGCGATCACCTGCTCCATGCTGCGCTCCGGCAGATGCGCCTCATCGCCCGGGAAGACGAACAGCCGCTTGCGGCCGCGCATGTGGAACAGGATCACCCCGGACGCGTCGAAGTGATATGGCACCCGAGCCTTCGGCGACGACAGGATCAGCTGACCATTGCGGCTGACCGCCTTAAGACCCGGATAGGCCTCGCCCATGATGCGGTCGAACTCGGCCATCGTCGCCTGCCACAACTCGGGCCAGCCGCGCTCGACGTCGCGCATATTGACCCATAGCCGGCCCTGCTGGGTCGCCTCCAGCAGTTCGGCGCCGTTCAGCCGCCCGCGCGCGCCCGTCCTCAGGCTGACCTGCCCTTCGTCGTCGTAGTCGTACAGGTTGATGTCGAACAGATCCGCAGGATACCGGTCCAGCACCTCGGCCAGGGCCTGATCCTCAGCGAAGCCGTTGGCGACCAGGGCATGCGCATGGACTGCCGCCTGGCTGATCGGACCCGCATAACGCGTCATGGAAGCCGTCATTCCGTTTCCTCCTCTACCGGCCTGTCCGGCCACCCGCTATTTCCGCACCATGTCGACGGCGGCGCGCAACGCCCCCGAAGCTCGGCCCGTCAAACTCGTTTCACACGCCTCGATCACGGCCCAGCGGCGCCGCGTACTGGTGCGCAGACGCTGCGCCCGGTCACGGCCCGCCAGGCCGACCGCGGCGCTCATCGTGGCGCGCAGGGCCCTGGACACGCCGGGCCGGGCCACGACGCCTTCGACGGTCACCAGGCCCCCGTCATCGTAGTATTTCTTGTAGTAGCCGCCTACGCCGACGCCGTAGTCGAAGACTCGGTAGCCCCGTTCGGACCCCAGCCGGATCGTCTCCTGCGTCAGCACTATGCCCGGCGACCAGCGCGCGACTTCCTGGTTATAGACCGGGAACCACAGGTGGAAATGACGCCCCGCGTGCATGGAGTATTCCATCGCCACCACCCGGCCATCGACGCGCAGCACCGCCATCGAGGCGCCGAAACCGTCTTCGCCCTCGCAGTCCATCAGGGCATGCAGGACCTGGCCGGTCCAGCCGCAGGCGAAAATGTCATGCAGACCGGTGCGGCGATACTGTTCGCTCTTTTCGATGATCAGCCGCTCCAGCAGGGCGTGATCGTGCAGGCAGATCTCGATCTCGACCGTCTTGAAGGCGCCGTCCAGCCCCCGCCGCGAACGCTCCTTGTCCTTGAAGTATTTCGGAAAGGCCTTCCTGCGCCGCGCGTACCAGGCGTCGAAGCCGCCTTCGTCCGGCACGATCGAGACGACACTGTTATTACGGGGCATCTGTTCCGGCGCGTCGCCGATCCAGGCGGCGGCGGCGAAGCGCGGTGCGCCCAGCAGGCGCGCCGCTTCCTGCATCGAGGGCTTCTGATCCTTGGGACCGATGACCCCGTGATAGTCGTTCATCGGCGCCGCCAGCGGCTGGATCGTCCCGCCCCGGCGTTGATACGGATAATAGCCTACGACGCGGCCGTCCCGTTTGAAGACAGCCACGGCCGAGCCGGGACAGATCGCCCCCGCCGTGCGTGCGAACTCCCAGCGGAAATAGGGGCTGCTCAGGTCCGGATCCGCGCGCGCCCAGTCATTCCACTGCGCGCCGTCCTCGGCCGTCAGCTCGGCCAGGCTGCGGATTTCGACTGACAGTGTTTCCGACATGACGCTCCCTTCGGAACGATCACAGCAAGTCCCGTTCCATCCCGGCCTGATAAGGCCAAGCTCTTGAGGCGGGGTTAGCGCGCAGCCGCGTTGGCGCAGAAACGGAGCCTCTTGTCGCCCCCGGCATTGTCTTGGGCAGGAGGTCCCCATGACAACGCCCCGCCCCAAGAGCCGCGACACCGAGAACGAGAACCAGCGCCCCGACAAGGCCGGTCATCCGCCGCGCCCCGCGACCGAACCGAAAGGCGCCGAAGGCAGCAGCAACTCCGGCCGCACCGAAACCGACCCTGCGACCGGCGAACCGAACCACTGAATGCAAAACGGCCCCCGGATCGCTCCGGGGGCCGCTCTGTTACGCTTACGCTTACTCGTTACTGGCGAACCAGCGAGGGCCGAGGCCCTCGCTGGTTCTGACGTCGATATTACTCGACGATCTTGGCCACGACGCCGGCGCCGACGGTGCGGCCGCCTTCACGGATGGCGAAGCGCAGCTTCTCTTCCATCGCGATCGGCGTGATCAGCTCGACGTCCAGCTCGGCGTTGTCGCCCGGCATGATCATTTCCACGCCTTCCTTCAGGCGCACGATGCCGGTCACGTCGGTCGTGCGGAAGTAGAACTGCGGGCGGTAGTTCGTGAAGAACGGCGTGTGACGGCCGCCTTCTTCCTTGTTCAGGATGTAGGCTTCGGCCACGAACTTGGTGTGCGGGGTGATCGAACCCGGCTTGCACAGCACCTGGCCGCGCTCGACGTCTTCACGCTTGGTGCCGCGCAGCAGCACGCCCACGTTGTCGCCGGCTTGACCCTGGTCCAGCAGCTTGCGGAACATTTCGACGCCCGTGCAGGTCGTCTTCTGAACCGGACGGATGCCGACGATTTCGACTTCTTCACCGACCTTGACGATGCCGCGCTCGACGCGACCCGTCACCACGGTGCCGCGGCCCGAGATCGAGAACACGTCTTCGACCGGCATCAGGAACGGCATGTCGATCGGGCGTTCCGGTTGCGGGATGTAGGCGTCGACCGCCGCCATCAGCTCCAGGATGCGCTCTTCGCCGATCTGCGGGTCGCGGTCTTCGACAGCGGCCAGGGCCGAGCCCTTGATCACCGGAATGTCGTCGCCCGGGAACTGGTACGAGCTGAGCAGCTCGCGCACTTCCATTTCGACCAGCTCCAGCAGCTCCTCGTCGTCGACCATGTCGACCTTGTTCAGGAACACCACCAGGGCCGGAACGCCGACCTGACGCGACAGCAGGATGTGCTCGCGGGTCTGCGGCATCGGGCCGTCAGCGGCCGAGCACACCAGGATCGCGCCGTCCATCTGGGCGGCGCCCGTGATCATGTTCTTCACGTAGTCGGCGTGGCCCGGGCAGTCCACGTGCGCGTAGTGACGGTTGGCCGTCTCATATTCCACGTGCGACGTGTTGATGGTGATGCCGCGCGCTTTTTCTTCCGGCGCGTTGTCGATGTCGGCGTAGTTCATCGCCTTGCTGCCGCCGGCCTTCGCCAGCGTCATCGAGATCGCCGCCGTCAGCGTCGTCTTGCCGTGGTCAACGTGGCCGATCGTGCCGATGTTCACGTGCGGCTTAGTGCGTTCGAACTTTTCCTTGGCCATTCTCTAGCTCCTGGAATCCCCAAAGCGGGGGTCCAAATGGGTTTGGGGATAGGTGGGGCGATTTGTGCTCAAACCGCCCCGTTTTCAAGTGCGTCCGTCGGAAAGACGGATTTAGGCGTACTTCTTGATCACTTCGTCGGCGACGTGTTGCGGCACCGCTTCATAGTGGTCGTACTGCATGGTGAACTGGGCGCGGCCCTGCGACATGCCGCGCAGCGTGTTCACATAGCCGAACATGTTGGCCAGCGGCACGAAGGCGTTCACGACGACGGCGTTGCCGCGCATGTCCTGACCTTGGATCATGCCGCGACGGCCGTTCAGGTCGCCGATGATCGAGCCCAGGTACTCTTCCGGGGTCACGACCTCGACAGCCATGATCGGCTCGAGCAGCTTCGGTCCGCCCTTCTCCTTCAGTTCGCGGAACGCGGCCCGCGAGGCGATTTCAAACGCCAGCACCGAGGAGTCGACGTCGTGGAAGGCGCCGTCGATCAGGGTCGCCTTGACGTCGATGACCGGGAAGCCGGCCAGCAGGCCGTTGTCCTTGGCCGACTTCAGGCCCTTTTCCACGCCCGGGATGTATTCCTTGGGCACGGCGCCGCCGACGATGGCCGACTCGAAGACGAAGTCCGAACCCGGCTCGCCCGGCTCGAACACCAGCTTGACGCGGGCGAACTGGCCCGTACCGCCGGTCTGCTTCTTGTGGGTGTAGTCGATCTCGGCCTTGCGGCTGATGGACTCGCGATAGGCCACCTGCGGCGCGCCGATGGTCGCTTCGACCTTGTAGGTGCGCTTCAGAATGTCGATCTTGATGTCCAGGTGCAGCTCGCCCATGCCCTTCAGGATCGTCTGGCCCGACTCGTGGTCGGTCGAGACCGTGAAGGACGGATCTTCCGAAGCCAGCTTGGCCAGGGCGACGCCCAGCTTCTCCTGGTCGGCCTTGGTCTTGGGCTCGACGGCGATCTCGATCACCGGCGCCGGGAATTCCATCTTCTCGAGGATGACCGGCGACTTCAGCGGATCACACAGGGTGTCGCCGGTGCGGGTTTCCTTCAGGCCGGCCAGGGCGACGATGTCGCCGGCGTAGGCTTCCTTGATGTCTTCACGGTTGTTCGAGTGCATCAGCAGCATGCGGCCGACGCGCTCACGCTTGTCGCGCGACGAGTTCAGCAGCGACTGACCGGTTTCCATCTTGCCCGAGTAGATGCGGCAGAAGGTGATCGAGCCGACGAAGGGGTCGTCCATGATCTTGAACGCCAGGACCGACAGGGCTTCATCGTCCGAAGCCTGACGCGAGGTCGGCTCTTCGGTCTTGAAGTCGATGCCCGGGATAGCGGGGATGTCCACCGGCGACGGCAGGTAGTCGACGACGGCGTCCAGCAGGGGCTGCACGCCCTTGTTCTTGAAGGCCGAGCCGCACAGGATCGGATAGAAGGCGCCCGAGATGACGGCCTTGCGGATGCAGCGCTTCAGCACTTCCACCGACGGCTCTTCGCCGCCCAGGTAGGCCTCCATGGCCTCGTCGTCGATCTCGACGGCGTTGTCGACCAGGTACTGGCGGGCTTCGGCGGCGGCGTCGGCCAGGTCAGCCGGGATGTCGCGCACATCGGCCGAGGCGCCGACTTGGTCGGTTTCCCAGACCAGGGCCTTCATCTCGACCAGGTCGATCACGCCCTTCAGGTTCGATTCCGAACCGATCGGCAGTTGGATCGGCACAGCCTTGGCGCCCAGACGGTCGCGGATCGACTCGACCGACTTCTCGAAGTCGGCGCCGATCTTGTCCATCTTGTTGACGAAGACGATGCGCGGAACCTTGTACTTGTCGGCCTGGCGCCAGACGGTTTCCGTCTGCGGCTCGACACCGGCGTTGCCGTCCAGAACGGTCACGGCGCCGTCGAGCACGCGCAGCGAACGCTCGACTTCAATGGTGAAGTCCACGTGGCCGGGGGTGTCGATGATGTTGAGGCGCTTCTCTTTCCAGAAGGCGGTCGTCGCGGCCGACGTGATGGTGATGCCGCGTTCCTGCTCCTGGTCCATCCAGTCCATGGTGGACGCGCCATCGTGCGTCTCGCCCATTTTGTGGTTCTTGCCGGTGTAGAACAGGATCCGCTCGGTCGTCGTCGTCTTGCCCGCGTCGATGTGGGCCATGATGCCGAAGTTGCGGTAGTCTTCGATTTTATGTGTGCGGGGCATTGGATTTGCCTTCCGGGAGCTTCGCGGACGCGCGAGCGCCCTGGGATGTCGGATATGACGGCGCGGGCGGTTCAGTCTGAACGCCCGCGCCGGATCGTCTGATTGGCGACCGCCCCATTATCCGAAGAAGAGGGACGGTTTTAAGACGTTACCAGCGGTAGTGGCTGAAGGCGCGGTTAGCTTCGGCCATCTTGTGGGTGTCTTCGCGCTTCTTGACGGCGGTGCCACGGTTGTTCGAGGCGTCCAGCAGCTCGGCGGCCAGCTTTTCGGTCATGGTGTTCTCGCCGCGGTTGCGCGCAGCGTTGACCAGCCAACGGATGGCCAGGGCGCGACGACGGTCCGGACGGACCTCGACCGGCACCTGATAGGTGGCGCCGCCGACGCGACGCGAACGAACTTCGACGGCCGGAGCGACGTTTTCCAGCGCAGCGTGGAAGGTCTCGACCGCAGTCTGCTCCTTCTTCTTGTCAGCCAGGATGTCGAAGGCGCCGTAAACGATGTTTTCGGCGACGGCCTTCTTACCTTCGTACATGACGTAGTTCATGAACTTGGTGACCACCAGGTCGCCAAACTTCGGATCCGGCAGAACTTCACGCTTCTGAGCGCGGTGACGACGGGACATGGATGTATCCTCTTAAATCTGTAGGGCGCTAGGAGCGGATTACTTCGGACGCTTGGCGCCGTAGTGCGAACGACGCTGCTTGCGGTCCTTGACGCCCTGGGTGTCGAGCACGCCGCGCAGGATGTGGTAGCGAACGCCGGGCAAGTCCTTAACGCGGCCGCCGCGGATCAGCACGACCGAGTGCTCCTGCAGGTTGTGGCCTTCGCCGGGGATGTAGCACACGGCTTCGACGCCGTTCTTGGCCAGACGGACCTTGGCGACCTTACGCAGAGCCGAGTTCGGCTTCTTCGGGGTCGTGGTGTAGACGCGGGTGCAGACGCCGCGGCGCTGGGGCGAACCCTCCAGGGCCGGGACCTTGTTGCGGACCGGCTTCGGCTTGCGGGGCTTGCGGATCAGCTGGTTGATCGTGGGCATTCGAATTCGTCTCTTTTCGATGTGGAGGCGTGTGTCTTTCGACCGGAGCGCCTCATGAGCCTTCTTTTGAACGGGACCGAAGCCCCGCCCGGGTGTTATCGAGCCGAACGAGACGCCCAAACAGAAAAACCGGAACGCGCGCTTCGGGCGTTCCGGCGGGCGCAGCCCGTCCGTTCGATTGTCACGATCTGAGCGAACGGCGAACCGCCCACCTCTCGAAAGTGCGCGGCTTCTACGCGCGATCCGTTAACAGGTCAAGAGATTCGCAGAGGCGCCCGCCTTATCGCACGCCGTTCGTCCTGTTCAGCGCTCCGCCCACATATCGCCACGCTTGCAAAGCCATGTTCTCATTGAGGGATGGGGAGGTCGGATGACCGTCGCGGTTCTGGACAGATTGAGCTTGGGCCGCCCGTCGGGCCGACGACGCGCGGCCACGATCGGCGTCTCGGTGCTGATCCACGGCCTGCTGCTGGCCCCCCTCGCCCTCCAGACCGTCAGACCGGCGCCGAATCTGGTCACAACCACGCTTCCGGTCGTCTATCTCGATATAGAGCCGCGCCCTCTTCTGCCCGATGAGCGGCCGCGCCTGCCCGCCGTCGCCCCCGCCCCCGCGCCGCAGGTCCGCCCTGCGGGTCCGGTCAGCCGCGAAACGGCGCCCGCTCTTAGCGCCGCCGAGCGCCCCGCCCCGCTGGCGCCGCGCCTGGCCCGCGAAGCCCCCGACGGCGCGCCCGCCCCGCCCGGCGCACAAGCCGCCGATCCCTGGCAGGTGACGCCCGAAAGCCAGGCCGCCGCCACGGCGCGTGCGCTGCGCACCTCTCCGGCGGGCTGCCGCTCGACGGAACTGCTGACCCGCGCCGAACGTGCCCTCTGCGACGAGCGGTTCAATGAGCGCGCCGCCGAGGCTGCGGCGCGTCGCCCCATCGCCGGCAGCGGCAATTCAGAGCGCGACGCCCGTTTCGCTCGCGAAGGCGCGCGCGAGCTGCAACGCTATGAGGCCAAGCGCCGCCCGCTCAGCGGGGGCGTCGGCGTCCTGGCGCCGCAGGACTGCCCCGGCTCCAACTTCGGCACGGGCTGCGCGGGCGCCCATCTGGATTCCTCGATGCAGATGGACTCCAGCCGGAATGTCCAGACCCGCCGCGACGGCGCCCCCGCCTCGGGCCGCCCGATGACGCCCGGCGCCGCCGGCCCCCGCGAGCCGATGCGGCCGCAGTAGGCTTCCAGCACACGGCCCCCATCAGCTCGCCCCCGCCCAACAGCCTCAAGCAGCGCAAGGCGCGGTAGGCCGACAAACGGCCTCAAGCAGCGCAAGGCGCGACAGGCCAAACAAACGGCCTCAAGTAGCGCAAGGCGCGATAGGCCAAACAAACGGCCTCAAGTAGCGCAAGGCGCGATAGGCCAAACAAACGGCCTCAAGTAGCGCAAGGCGCGATAGGCCAACAAAAAAGAGCGGCGCCTTTCGACGCCGCCCTCTTCAGTCTTTCAGGTCTGAACCCGGATCAGTCGGCCGACTGTTCCAGCTCCAGGGCCAGATCCGCGGGAAGCGGCTCGACCGCCTCTTCGCGGGCCTGGGTCAGCACAGCGTCGCGCTCGTTGGCGATCTTCTGCAGGCTGCGCAGGTAGGCGCCGGTGCCGGCCGGGATCAGGCGGCCGACGATGACGTTTTCCTTCAGACCTTCCAGCATGTCCTTCTTGCCGTGGACCGAAGCCTCGGTGAGGACGCGGGTGGTCTCCTGGAACGACGCCGCCGAGATGAAGCTGCGGGTCTGCAGCGACGCCTTGGTGATGCCCAGCAGGACCGGCTGCGTGATCGCCAGCCGGCCGCCACGCTTCTCCACCTTGGCGTTTTCGACAGCGGCTTCAGCCACTTCGACCGTGTCGCCACGGATCAGGGTGGTTTCGCCGGAGTCGATGACCTCGACCTTCTGCAGCATCTGGCGAACGATCACCTCGATGTGCTTGTCGTTGATCGGCACGCCCTGCAGTCGGTAGACCTCCTGCACTTCGTTCACCAGATACTCGGCCAGCGCCTCGACGCCCTGGATGCGCAGCAGGTCGTGCGGATCCGGGTTGCCGTCGATGATGTAGTCGCCCTTCTGGATCAGATCGCCGTCGTGGACGGAGATGTGCTTGCCCTTCGGGATCAGGAACTCGACCGCTTCGCCCTGGTTGCCGTCGGCATCCGGCTCCGGGGTGATCTTGATGCGGCGCTTGTTCTTGTAATCGCGACCGAATTCGACGCGACCGTCCATCTCGGCGATGACCGCGCAGTCCTTCGGACGACGGGCTTCGAACAGTTCGGCCACGCGCGGCAGACCGCCGGTGATGTCCCGGGTCTTGGCGCCTTCGGTCGGGATACGCGCGACGATGTCGCCCGGCTTGACCTCGTCGCCGTTGGCCACCGACAGGATGGCGCCGACGGGCAGCAGATAGCGCGCGTCAGAACCGCTCGACAGCTTGGCGTAGCTGTCGCCCTGGGTGACGCCCATGGCCGGACGCAGGTCCGCGCCGCGCGGGCTGGCGCGCCAGTCGGAGACGACGCGCTGGGCGATGCCCGTGGCCTCGTCGGTCTCTTCCTTGACGGACAGGCCGTCGACCAGGTCCTCGAAGCGCACCACGCCGCCGACTTCCGTCAGGATCGGGGTGGTGTAGGGGTCCCACTCGGCCAGGCGCTGGTTCTTGGCCACTTCGGAGCCTTCCTTGACGCGCAGGCGCGCGCCGTAAGGCACCTTGTAGGATTCGCGGTCCTTGCCGTCGACGGTCACGGTGACCACGACGTTGCGGCTCATGGCCACCGGATCGCCGTGGGCGGCGATAACGGTCGGGCCGACGACCTTGATGACGCCGGCGTTGGTCGCCTCGAAGAAGGAGGTTTCCGCCACCTGGGCCGTGCCGCCGATGTGGAAGGTCCGCATCGTCAGCTGGGTGCCCGGCTCGCCGATCGACTGGGCGGCGATGACGCCGACCGCTTCGCCGATGTTGACGTTGGTGCCGCGCGCCAGATCGCGGCCGTAGCAGGTCGCACAGATGCCGGTGTCGGCTTCACAAGTCAGGGCCGAACGGACCTTGATGGACTGGACGCCCACCTTGTCGATCAGCTCGACTTCCTCTTCCTGCAGATAGGTATCGGCAGGGAACAGGACTTCGCCGCCCGGCTCCTTGATGTCCTCGGCCGCGTAACGGCCCAGGACGCGCTGGCCCAGCGAGACGAGCACGTCGCCGCCTTCGACCACGGCGCGCAGGGTGATGCCGCGCGTCGAGCCGCAGTCTTCCTCGGTGACGATGGAGTCCTGCGCCACGTCCACCAGACGACGGGTCAGGTAACCCGAGTTGGCGGTCTTCAGCGCGGTGTCGGCCAGACCCTTACGGGCGCCGTGGGTGGAGTTGAAGTATTCAAGGACGGTCAGGCCTTCCTTGAAGTTCGAGATAATCGGCGTCTCGATGATCTCGCCCGAGGGCTTGGCCATCAGGCCGCGCATCCCGCCCAGCTGCTTCATCTGCGCCTGCGAACCACGGGCGCCCGAGTTGGCCATCATGTAGACCGAGTTGATGTCCGGCTCCTGACCCTTGATCAGGACGCGCGGCTGGGCGATTTCGCCCATCATCTCATCGGCGATCTTGTCCGTGGCCTTGGCCCAGGCGTCGACGACCTTGTTGTACTTCTCGCCCTTGGTGATCAGGCCGTCGGCGTACTGTTGCTCGTACTCCTCGACCTGAGTGCGGGTTTCGTTGACCAGCTGTTCCTTCTTGGCCGGGATGACGATGTCGTCCTTGCCCACCGAGATGCCGGCCTTGGCCGCTTCGCGGAAGCCCATCTGCATCATCTGGTCGGCGAAGATGACCGTCGCCTTCTGACCGCAGTGGCGATAGACCTGATCGATCAGGTTGCCGATTTCCTTCTTGGTCAGGTTCTTGTCCAGAAGGTTGTAGCCGATGTTGGCGTTGAGCGGCAGCAGAGCGCCCAGCTTCATCCGGCCCGGCGTGGTGTCGATCACCTTGGTCACGACTTCGCCTTCCGAGTTCATCTCGGTCCAGCGCGCCTTGATCTTGGTGTGCAGGGTCACGACACGGGCGTCCAGCGCCGCGTCGATTTCGCCCATGTTGGCGAACAGCTTGCCCTCGCCCGGCTGACCTTCCTTGACCAGCGACAGGTAGTAGAGGCCGAGCACGATGTCCTGCGACGGCACGATGATCGGCTTGCCGTTGGCGGGCGACAGGATGTTGTTCGTCGACATCATCAGCACGCGCGCTTCCAGCTGGGCCTCGAGGCTCAGCGGGACGTGCACGGCCATCTGGTCGCCGTCGAAGTCAGCGTTGAACGCCGTACAGACCAGCGGGTGCAGGCGGATGGCCTTGCCCTCGATCAGCTTGGGCTCGAACGCCTGGATGCCCAGACGGTGCAGCGTCGGGGCGCGGTTCAGCAGAACCGGGTGCTCGCGGATGACCTCGTCCAGGATGTCCCAGACGGCGGGCTGTTCGCGCTCGACCATGCGCTTGGACTGCTTGACGGTGCCCGACAGGCCCTTGGCGTCCAGACGCGCGTAGATGAACGGCTTGAACAGCTCCAGCGCCATCTTCTTGGGCAGGCCGCACTCGTGCAGCTTCAGCTCGGGGCCCACGGTGATGACCGAACGGCCCGAGTAGTCGACGCGCTTGCCCAGCAGGTTCTGACGGAAGCGGCCCTGCTTGCCCTTCAGCATGTCGGCCAGCGACTTCAGCGGACGCTTGTTGGCGCCGGTGATCACGCGGCCGCGACGGCCGTTGTCGAACAGGGCGTCGACCGACTCCTGCAGCATCCGCTTTTCGTTGCGGATGATGATGTCCGGCGCGCGCAGTTCGATCAGGCGCTTCAGGCGGTTGTTCCGGTTGATGACCCGGCGATACAGGTCGTTCAGGTCCGACGTCGCGAAGCGGCCGCCGTCCAGCGGCACCAGCGGGCGCAGCTCGGGCGGGATCACCGGCACGATGGTCAGGATCATCCACTCGGGCTTGTTGCCCGACTCGATGAAGGCCTCCAGCAGTTTCAGGCGCTTGGACGCCTTCTTGGCCTTCAGCTCCGACGGGTTGTCGGCCAGCTCGGCGCGGTGCTTCTCGGCCTCGGCGTTCAGGTCGATCGCCATCAGCAGGTTGCGGACGGCTTCAGCGCCGATCTCGGCCGTGAAGCCGTCGTCGCCGAACTCTTCCTGATAGTGGTAGAACTCGTCTTCCGTCAGCAGCTGGTTCTGCTTCAGCGGGGTCAGGCCCGGCTCGGTGACGATGTAGTTCTCGAAGTACAGGACGCGTTCCACGTCCTTCAGCGCCATGTCCAGCATCAGCGAGATGCGGCTCGGCAGCGACTTCAGGAACCAGATGTGGGCGACCGGGGCGGCCAGGTCGATGTGGCCCATGCGCTCGCGGCGGACGCGGGCCAGGGTGACCTCAACGCCGCACTTCTCGCAGATGATGCCCTTGTACTTCATGCGCTTGTACTTGCCGCACAGGCATTCGTAGTCCTTGGTCGGGCCAAAGATACGGGCGCAGAACAGGCCGTCACGCTCGGGCTTGAACGTGCGGTAGTTGATGGTTTCCGGCTTCTTGATCTCGCCGAACGACCACGAGCGGATCTTCTCCGGCGAGGCCAGGGCGATCTTGATCTGGTCGAAGGTCGGGGTGACCGGGACCGGGTTGAAGATGTTCAGGACTTCCTGGTTCATCTTTTTTCCTTCTGCGGGAATGCCCCGCGAAAATCATTCAGAGAGGAGAACAGGCGGACCGCCCTTCCCCGCCGAGGCGAGGAAGGGCGCTTGATCCGATCAGCTGTTTTCCAGCTCCACGTTCAGGCCCAGCGAGCGCATTTCCTTCACGAGCACGTTGAACGACTCGGGGATGCCGGCCTCGAAGCTGTCGTCGCCGCGGACGATGGCCTCGTAGACCTTGGTCCGGCCGGCCACGTCGTCCGACTTCACCGTCAGCATTTCCTGCAGGGTGTAGGCGGCGCCGTAAGCTTCCAGAGCCCAGACCTCCATTTCCCCGAAGCGCTGACCGCCGAACTGCGCCTTACCGCCCAGCGGCTGCTGGGTGACGAGCGAGTACGGGCCGATCGAACGGGCGTGGATCTTGTCGTCGACCAGGTGGTGCAGCTTCAGCATGTAGATGTAGCCGACCGTGACCGGACGCTTGAACTGCTCGCCGGTCTGACCGTCGTACAGGATCGACTGGCCCGAACGGTCCAGGCCCGCCGATTCCAGCAGGTCCTCGATGTCCGAGATGCGCGCGCCGTCGAAGACCGGGGTCGCGAAGGGCACACCCTTGGACAGGTTCTTCGCCAGCTCGATCAGGTCTTCCTCGTCGTCCGGCAGCGGAGTGTCCGCGCCATAGACCTCGGTCAGACGCTCGATCAGAGCCTGCTTCTGACCGCCGTGCTGCCAGGCTTCCAGCAGACCGGAGATCTGCTTGCCCAGACCGGCGGCGGCCCAACCCAGGTGGGTCTCGAAGATCTGACCGATGTTCATGCGCGACGGCACGCCCAGCGGGTTCAGCACCACATCGACGTGGGTGCCGTCTTCCAGGTACGGCATGTCCTCGATCGGCAGGATCTTGGAGATGACGCCCTTGTTCCCGTGACGGCCGGCCATCTTGTCGCCCGGCTGCAGCTTGCGCTTCACGGCCACGAAGACCTTGACCATCTTCATGACGCCAGGCGGCATCTCGTCGCCGCGTTGCAGCTTCTCGACCTTGTCTTCGAAGCGGCGGTCGAGGGCCTTACGGGCGTCCTCGAACTGCTTCTTCATGGCCTCCAGCTCGCCCATCGCCTTCTCGTCGTCGAGGGCGACCTGCCACCACAGGCCCTTGGACACTTCGGCCAGCTTCTCTTCGGTGACCTCGCCGCGGCCCATGCCCTTCGGGCCGGACACGGCGGTCTTGCCGAGCAGCAGCGGCTTCACGCGGCCGTAGACGTTGCGCTCAAGGATCTTGAGCTCGTCGTCGCGGTCCTTGCCCAGGCGCTCGATCTCGGCGCGCTCGATGGCCATGGCGCGCTCGTCCTTGTCGATGCCGTGACGGTTGAACACGCGCACGTCGACGATGGTGCCGGCGACGCCGGGCGGCAGGCGCAGCGAGGTGTCGCGCACGTCCGAAGCCTTCTCGCCGAAGATGGCGCGCAGCAGCTTCTCTTCCGGAGTCATCGGGCTTTCGCCCTTCGGCGTCACCTTACCGACCAGGATGTCGCCCGGCTGGACTTCGGCGCCGATGGCCACGATGCCGGCCTCGTCGAGGTTGCGCAGGGCTTCCTCGCCGACGTTCGGAATGTCGCGGGTGATTTCTTCCGGACCCAGCTTGGTGTCGCGGGCCATGACCTCGAACTCTTCCAGGTGGATCGAGGTGAAGATGTCGTCGCGCACGATCCGTTCGGAGATCAGGATCGAGTCTTCGAAGTTGTAGCCGTTCCAGGGCATGAAGGCGACCAGGGCGTTGCGGCCCAGAGCCAGTTCGCCCAGGTCCGTCGACGGACCGTCGGCGATGACGTCGCCGGCCTTCACCGCATCGCCCACGCGCACGATCGGGCGCTGGTTGATGCAGGTCGACTGGTTCGAACGCTGGAACTTCGACAGGCGATAGATGTCGACGCCCGAGCGGCCGGCTTCCACATCGCCCGTGGCGCGCACGACGATACGGGTGCCGTCGATCTGCTCGACCACGCCTTCACGACGGGCGACCACGACAGCGCCGGAATCCACGGCCACGACGGCTTCCATGCCGGTGCCGACCAGCGGCGCGTCCGACTTCACCAGCGGCACGGCCTGACGCTGCATGTTGGCGCCCATCAGCGCGCGGTTGGCGTCATCGTTTTCCAGGAACGGGATCAGGGCGGCGGCGACCGAAACGACCTGCTTGGGCGACACGTCCATCATGTCGACCGCTTCCTTGGTCAACAGCTGGGAATCGCCGTTGATCCGGCCTGGCACCAGCTCCTCGACGATCTCCCCGTCCTTCAGCTCGATGTTGGCCTGGGCGATGACGTGCTTCGCCTCTTCCATGGCCGAGATGTAGACCACCTCGTCCGTCGCCTTGCCGTCGACCACGCGACGGTACGGGCTTTCGATGAAGCCGTACTTGTTCACGCGGGCGTGGGTGGCCAGCGAGTTGATCAGACCGATGTTCGGGCCTTCCGGCGTTTCGATCGGGCAGATGCGGCCATAGTGCGTCGGGTGAACGTCGCGGACTTCGAAGCCCGCGCGCTCACGCGTCAGACCGCCCGGGCCAAGCGCCGAGAGGCGGCGCTTGTGGGTGATTTCCGACAGCGGGTTCGTCTGGTCCATGAACTGCGACAGCTGCGACGAGCCGAAGAATTCACGCACCGCGGCGGCGGCCGGTTTGGCGTTGATCAGGTCGTGCGGCATGACCGTGTCGATATCGACCGAGGACATGCGCTCCTTGATGGCGCGCTCCATGCGCAGCAGGCCGACGCGGTACTGGTTTTCCAGCAGTTCGCCGACCGAACGGACCCGGCGGTTGCCCAGGTTGTCGATGTCGTCGATCTCGCCGCGGCCGTCCTTCAGGCCGACCAGGATCTGCAGCACCTTCAGCACGTCGTCCTTCTGCAGGACGCGGATTTCGTCAGAAACCTCAGGGGTTTCCAGACGCATGTTCATCTTCACGCGGCCCACGGCCGACAGGTCGTAGCGCTCGGCGTCGAAGAACAGGGAGTTGAACATGGCCTCGGCCGCTTCCGGCGTCGGCGGCTCGCCCGGGCGCATGACGCGATAGACGTCGAACAGGGCGTCCTCGCGGCCCGTGTTCTTGTCCACGCGCAGGGTGTTGCGCATGTAGGCGCCGACCGTGACGTGGTCGATGTCCAGCACGTCGATGGTGGTGAAGCCGTTGGCTTCCAGCAGCTCGATCGCCGCGGCGTCCAGCTCGTCGCCCGCCTCGGCGTAGATTTCGCCGGTCTGATAGTTGACGGCGTCGGAGGCCAGATACTTGGTCAGCAGGGCGTCAGCCGCCAGCGACAGCGACTTCAGACCGCCGTCGGCCAGCTTCTTAGCGGCGCGGGCGCTGATCTTCTGACCGGCCGGGGCGACCACTTCGCCGGTGTCGGCGTCGACCAGGTCGAACTCCGGCTTCACGCCACGCCAGCGTTCCGGCTTGTAGGGCGTGACCCAGCCTTCGCCGCGCTTCTCGTACGGAACGGTCTCGTAGAAGGTCTTGAGAATCTCTTCCCCGTCCATGCCCAGGGCATAGAGGAAGGTGGTGGCGGGCAGCTTACGGCGACGGTCGATACGGACGTAGACGATGTCCTTGGCGTCGAACTCGAAGTCCAGCCACGAGCCGCGATACGGGATTACGCGGGCGGCGAACAGCAGCTTGCCCGACGAGTGGGTCTTGCCCTTGTCGTGGTCGAAGAAGACGCCCGGCGAACGGTGCATCTGCGAGACGATCACGCGCTCGGTGCCGTTGACGATGAAGGTGCCCTTGTCCGTCATGAGCGGGATGTCGCCCATGTAGACGTCCTGCTCCTTGATGTCCTTGACCGAACGGGCGCCCGTTTCTTCCTCGGTCTCGAACACGATCAGGCGCAGCTTGACCTTCAGCGGCGCGGCATAGGTCATGTCGCGCTGGATGCATTCCTCGACGTCGTACTTCGGGTCCTCGAACTCGTAGGAGACGTATTCCAGGACGGCGCGCTCGTTGAAGTCCTTGATCGGGAACACCGACTTGAAGACCGCCTCGATGCCCTCGTCGTTGCGCAGGCCCGGACGCGACTCGCGCTGCAGGAACTGCTCATAGGAAGCGCGCTGAACCTCGATCAGGTTCGGCATCTGCACGGCTTCGGGGATGCGCCCGAAGCTGTAGCGAATGCGCTTCTTGCCGGTAAACGACGTGGCGGCAGCGATCTTACCCAAGGCGAGACCGTCGGTGGACTTGGCCATTCTGTTTTCCCAATCGCGGCCCCTTGCGAGGCCCGCTCTCAATGCAGCAGCCACGGCGCGCCGACCGGCGATCCGTGACCGTTAAATGTCTCTCGGCGTCCACCCTCGATCCTCACGCGGATCAGGACGCCTGGATGTATCCGCCCCCTTGGGGAGGGGCGACGCCTTCGCACCGGTCGGAGGGCGACAAACCGGGCCTCGGCGCTTTCGCGCGGGATTCATGGAATCTGCGAAGCGCGCATATATACGCCCTTCTTCGGCGAAATAAAGGCCCTGTGCATAATCTGATCCTGGACCGTCATCCCGGCCATGCGGCCCAGCCGCGCGGAGCCGGGACCGCCCAAGACGCGGCGCTTCCGGGCGATCCCGGATAGCCGCTATGCGTCTTCCAGGATGACAAGAGCGGGGTGTTCGCTCAATCATCTGGCGCGATGACGCTGATATGATAAGCCTTGCGTTATGAAGCACATCGCCCTGCCCCTCCTCGCCGCCCTATCGCTCGCCGCCTGCGCCTCGACGTCCGATGTCGGCTACCCCGGCCTGCGCGAGGCGGTCGGACCCGCGACTCAGGAAAATTGGGAGGTCGGCCAGGCCGCCTATCTGATGTGGAACAGCCAGCGTCGCGGCTGGACCTCGACCCCCTCGGGCCTGCAATATCGCCTCGTCAGCAAGGCCAATCCGAACGGCGCCCAGCCGACCGCGACCGACACGGTCAAGGTCCACTATCGCGGCACCTTCATTGACGGGCGCGAATTCGACAGCTCCTACTCGCGCAACGAGCCCGCGACCTTCCCCCTGAACCGCGTCATCAAGGGCTGGACCGAGGGCGTGGCTCTGATGCGCGAGGGCGAGACCTATGAGTTCGTCATCCCCGCCGACCTGGCTTACGGCTCGCGCTGGATGGGAACGGAAATCCCCGCCAACTCGGCGCTGCGCTTCACGGTCGAACTGCTGGACGTGAACCCGCAGGGCTGACGGGTCGGCCGCGACACGGAATCGTCATTCGGCTTGACGACGCCGGCGACACGCTGTCGTCTGCGCCTCCTTGTCGAGGTCGCGTGGGGGCGGCCGTCCTGAGATAGCCGTCATGCAACGTTTCCTCCTGGCCGCCAGCGCCTCGGTCCTTCTGTTCGCAGCGGGCGCGCCCGCGCTGGCCCAGGTCGGCACGCCCGCCCTTCCCGTCGCGCTCGCGCCGATTCCGGCCGCCAAGGACGAAGCCTATCCCGGCGTCATCAAGCTGCATGTCGACGCCACCGACATCGACCGGCGCCTGATCCAGGTGCGCCAGACCATCCCCGTCAGCGGCCCCGGCCCGCTGATCCTCTTCTATCCGCAATGGATTCCCGGCCAGCACGGCCCGGTCGGCCCAGTCGCCAACGTCGGCGGCCTGACCTTCACCGCCAATGGCCAGCGGCTGGAATGGGTGCGCAACACCGTCCAGCCCTGGGCCTATCAGATCCAGGTTCCGGCGGGGGTGAGCGAGGTCGATGTCGCCTTCCAATGGCTGACGCCGATTGAGGGCGCTCAGGGCCGCGTCGTCGTCACGCCCGAGATGCTGAACATCCAGTGGGAAAAGGCCCTGCTCTATCCTGCGGGCTATTACTCGCGCCAGATCACCTTCCAGCCGACGCTGAAGCTGCCGCAGGGCTGGAACTACGGCGCCGGGCTCGACACCGTCAGCTTCGAGAACGGCCTGGCCACCTTCGCCCCCATCACGCTGGAGCATCTGGCCGACAGCCCGGTCTTTGCGGGCGCCCACTATCGCCAGATCGACCTGGATCCGGGCGGCCGCTCGCCGGTGCGCCTGAACGTCGTGGCCGATGACGCCAAGATGCTGGAAGCCAGCGACGAGCACGTCCAGATGCACCGCTATCTGGTCCAGCAGGCCGACCGCCTGTTCGGCGCGCGCCACTTCAACCACTACGACTTCCTGCTGGCGGTGACCGACAAGCTGGGCGGCATCGGCCTGGAGCATCACCGCTCGTCCGAGAACAGCGTCGACGTGAAGTATTTCACCGACCGCGAGGCGACCCTGGCCGACCGCGACCTGCTGGGCCACGAATACACCCACAGCTGGAACGGCAAGTGGCGCCGCCCGGCGGATCAGCTGACGCCCAATCTGAACGAGCCGCTGCAGAACTCCCTCATGTGGGTCTATGAGGGCCAGACGCAGTATTGGGGTTTGGTCCTGACCGCCCGCGCGGGCCTGATGAGCAAGCAGCAGGCGCTGGACGTTCTGGCCATGAGCGCCGCCAGCTTCCAGAATATCCCCGGCCGCCAGTGGCGCGCCATGCAGGACACCACCAACGACCCGATCATCAGCCAGCGCCGCCCGCAGCCGTGGGGCTCCTATCAGCGCAGCGAGGACTATTACCGCGAGGGCTCCCTGATCTGGCTGGACGCCGACACCCTGATCCGCGAGCAGACGGGCGGCAAGAAGTCGCTGGACGACTTCGCCAAGGCTTTCTTCGGCGTCGAGGACGGGAACTGGGATCCGGCCCCCTACACCTTCGCCGATGTGACCGCGACGCTGAACGGGGTGCAGGCCAACGACTGGGCCGCCTTCCTGCGCGAGCGGCTGGACGCGGTCGGCCCCGGCTCGCGCGGTCCCTTGGACGGCATCGAGCGCGGCGGCTACCGCCTGGTCTTTAAGGAGGAGCCGTCCGGCTACATGGGCGCCCTGTATAAGGAACTGGGCCGCAACGACTTCACCTATTCGCTCGGCTTCATGATGAACAAGTCGAACAAGATCACCTCCGTCCTGTGGGCCGGCCCCGCGTTTGAGCAAGGTCTGACCTCGGGCTGGGAAGTCGTCGCCGTCGGCGGCCGCGCCGCCTCGGCCGACGCGCTGAAGGAGGCCGTCACCGCCGCCAAGGGATCGTCCGAACCGATCGAGCTGATCGTGAAGAACGGCGACGTCTTCAAGACGGTGCGCTTCGACTACCACGACGGCCTGCGCTACCCGCACCTGGAGCGCATCGAAGGCACGCCCGACCGGCTGGGCGAGATTCTGGCTCCGCGCCGGCGGTAAAGCCACGCGCGGCGCCTCTCCCTCCCCTTCATGGGGAGGGTGGTTGAGGCCGTCAGGCCGAAGCCGGGCGGGGGCGGCAAGGCTGATCAAGCGCCGGCGTCCTGCATCGCCAAGCCCTCCCCACCCGGTCTCCGCTTCGCTGCGACCACCCTCCCGATGAACGGCAGGGAGAAGTTCGCGCTCCGTCGCCGCCCACCTTCTCCCCCGAGGGGAGAAGGGTTACGAGAACAGTATGATCATCACTCGCCGCCTGCCCGCCGCCGCCCTCGCCCTGCTGCTGACCTCCGCCGCCTCGACCGCCCTCGCCCAGCAATGGACCGGCCCGCAGGCGCCCGCCGCACCGACGCCGCAGAACACGCCCCTGGCCCTTCCGCGCGCCCTGCCGCCGATCCCGGCGCCGACCGCCGAGGCCTATCCTGGCGTCATCCGCTATGAGGTGGACGCCACCGACGTCGAGAAGAAGATCGTCCGAGTGCGCCAAACCATCCCGGTCCAGCCCGGCCATCTGGTCCTGCTCTATCCGAAGTTCTTGCCCGGCAACCACGCGGCCACCGGCCCGATCCAACTGGTCTCTGGCGTGACGGTCCAAGGCGGCGGACAGCGCATCGACTGGCTACGCGACACCATCGACCCCTACGCCTTCCACCTCGACGTGCCGCAAGGGGTCAGCGAGATCACCGTCGACTTCCAGTGGCTGAGCCAGCCCGACAACTCGACCTGGCGTGTCGTCATGACGCCCGAGATGGTCAATCTGCAGTGGGAGAAGGCCCTGCTCTATCCGGCGGGCTATCGCTCGACCGGCATCACCTTCGCCCCGTCGATCCGCCTGCCGCAGGGCTGGCAGTACGGCGTCGCCCTCGACACCGAAAGCTTCGTCGACGGCTTGGCCACGTTTGCGCCGACCGACCTCTACACCCTGATCGACAGCCCCCTGTTCGGCGGCGCCCACTTCCAGCGCATCGCCATCGACCCGCGCCGTGGCGACGGCGAAGGCGCCGTGCACCTGAACATCATCGCCGATACGGCCAAGGATCTGGCTCCCACGGCCGAGCAACTGGGCTGGTTCGAAAATCTGGTGACGCAAGCCGACCGTCTGTTCGGCGCCCGCCCCTATGACCGCTACGACTTCCTGCTGGCGGCGACGTCAAAGCTGGGCGGCATCGGACTGGAGCATCACCGCTCGTCCGAGAACTCGGTCCCGGCCGACTTCTTCACCAACTGGGGCAAGAGCATGGGCGCCGTCGGCCTGCTGCCGCACGAGTTCACCCACGCCTGGAACGGCAAGCGCCAGCGCCCCGCCGACGAACTGACCGCCAACCACAACATCCCGACGCAGAACACTCTGCTGTGGGTCTATGAGGGCCAGACCGAATACTGGGGCGACGTGCTGACGGCGCGCTCGGGCCTGGCCTCCAAGGCCGACATCCTGACCAGCTTCGCCGAGGTTGCGGCTTTCTACGCCAACCAGGCGGGCCGCGAATGGCGTCCGCTGCAGGATACGAACAACCACAACTTGCTCGGCTATCGCACTTCGAACCCCTATTCCTCGTGGATGCGCGGCACCGGGGACTACTACCGCGAGGCCCTGCTGATCTGGCTGGACGCCGACACCCTGATCCGCGAGGCGACGGGCGGCAAGAAGTCGCTGGACGACTTCGCTAAGGGCTTCTTCGGCGGCGACGACGGCTCCTGGGCGCCGCGCGGCTATACGTTCGACGACGTTGTGACGGCGCTGAACGCGGTCCATCCGCACGATTGGGCGACCTTCCTGCGCACGCGCCTCGACGCCAACGGGCCGGACGCCAAGGCGCCGCTGGACGGGTTGACGCGCGGCGGCTACCGCCTCACCTACACCGACAGCCTGACCGCCGATGAAAAGCGCGTCCAGTCGGGCTGGGCCAACGACTTCCAGTATTCCCTGGGCTTCACCCTGTCGTCCTCGAACAAGCTGACCGGCATCCGCTGGGGCGGCCGCGCCTTCGAAGCCGACATCGGGCCGGGCTGGGAACTGGTCGCCGTCAACGATGTCGCCGCCTCGGCCGAGAAACTGCGCGACGCCGTCACCGCCGCCAAGGGAACCGACGCCCCGATCCGCCTGCTGCTCAAGAACGGCGACCGCTATCGCACAGTCGACTTCGACTACCACGACGGCCTGCGCTACCCGCGCCTGGAGCGCATTGCCGGCACGCCAGATCGGCTGGGCGACATCCTCAGCCCGCGTCGACGGTAATCCGCGTAGAACGCCTCTCCCTCCCCGTCTCGGGGAGGGTGGTCGGCGCGAAGCGGAGACCGGGTGGGGGCGGCCAGGCGATCCCGACCTCGGCGTCCTAAGAGCCTCGTCGCCCCCACCCGGCTCGCCCTACCGGCCTCAGCCACCCTCCCCGGGACGGGGAGGGAAAAACGCAGCGCATATCTTTACCGCCAAAAAGAAAACGGGCCGGAGGTTTCCCTCCGGCCCGTCTTGCTTTGAAAGCTGTCTCTGGCGAACCAGAGGCCAGATCCGAAATCTTACTTGATTTCGACCTTGGCGCCGGCTTCTTCCAGCTTCTTCTTCAGCTCTTCAGCGGCTTGCTTCGAGACGTTCTCGACGACCGGCTGCGGAGCGCCTTCGACCAGGTCCTTGGCTTCCTTCAGACCCAGGTCGGTGCGGACGCCACGGACTTCCTTGATGACGTTGATCTTCTTGTCGCCGCCGTCAACCAGGACAACGGTGAACTCGGTTTGCTCTTCAGCGGCTTCAGCCGGAGCAGCGGCGCCGGCGACAGCAGCGACGGCGACCGGAGCAGCAGCCGAGACGCCCCACTTGTCTTCCAGCAGCTTCGACAGTTCAGCGGCTTCCAGGACGGTCAGAGCCGACAGTTCTTCAACGATTTTGGCGAGATCAGCCATGTTAGTCTTCCTTCGGTAGGATGAGGTTCAGAGAGATATGCAGAGATGACGGGGCTTAGGCGGCGTCTTTGGTCGCGTACGCGTTGAAGACGCGAGCCAGTTGGCCGGCCGGCGCCTGCAGGACGCCAGCAACCTTGGTCGCCGGGGCTTGCAGCAGGCCGATGAGCTTGCCGCGCAGTTGATCCAGCGACGGCAGCTTGGACAGGGCCTCGACGCCCTTGGCGTCCAGAACCTTGTCGCCCATGAAACCGCCAAGGATGTTGAACTTGTCGTTCCCCTTGGCGAATTCGGCCGTGACCTTGGCGGCGGTGACCGGGTCGGCTGCATAAGCGATGCCCACGGGACCCTTGAACAGGTCGTGGTACTCGCTGCCTTCCTCGACGCCCAGCGCCTTGAGCGCCAGACGGTTCTTCACCACCTTGAACGCGCCGCCTTCTTTACGAAGGCGACGGCGCAGGTCTTCCATCTCCACAACGGTCAGACCCAGGTTGTGGGTCACGACCACGGCGCCCGCGTCGGCGAACACGCTCTTCAGCTGTTCGATCGACTCGGCTTTTTGTGCGCGGTCCATTGTGGTCTCCAGTTTTGGCATTCGCCGCCGGGCTTATTCCCGACGACGGATTTGGCTTAAGCGCCATGCATCGCTGCACAGCGTTCAGGCCGGTCTTATTGTCCGAAGGAAGCGCGGCCCGCCCGCCGGATACCGGCAGGACGAAAGCTCTTTGCATCCCCATCTCCCCACGGCGCCAGAGGGCTCTCTGGACGATTATGACGCGGGCGACCCCCGCATCCCGAAGTTCTCGGACAGGCATCGTCAGAACCGAGGCCCTGACGAGATGCAGGCTCTATACACGGCCCGGCGGGAAAATCAACCGCAGGGCTTGGGTGGAACGCAAGCGCCCTACTCGGGCGCGCCGCTAGGCTGAAAGTGAAGGATCAGTTCCGCTAGTTCCGCCTCGTCCACCACGGCTGCAGCGTCCTCAGCCGACATCCAGCGGCGTTCGCGCTGGGCGTCCTCGGGCCAGGCGCCCAGTTGGATGAAGACTTCCAGCGGATAGACGCTGGCGATGGTGGCCTGGACCCGGCCTGACTTCAGCCGCTTGCCATAGCGGAACCAGCCGATCGGCGCGCCCATGACGTCGCCCTGAACGCCCGCCTCCTCATAGGCCTCGATCACGGCGGCCTCGGCGTCGGTCTTGCCCGCCATGCGGTTGCCCTTGGGGATGACCCAGCGCCGCGTCTCGCGCGAGGTGATCATCATGATCTCCACGCCGCCCGGCCCGTGCCGCCAAGGCAAGGCCGCGACCTGGCGCGTCTCCGATGAAAGGGTCCGGGGCTTGTTCGACATCAGGTCAGGAACAGGCCGCCCAGGGCGTAGAACAGGGCGCCGATGGCGGCGGCCGCCGGCATGGTGATGAACCAGGCGGTGACGATGCTGCGCGCCACGCTCCAGCGCACGGCCGAGACCCGCTTGGCCGCACCCACGCCGACGATGGCGCCGGTGATGGTGTGGGTGGTGGACACCGGAATGCCCATGCTGGTCGCCGCGAACAGGGTGATGGCCCCGCCCGTCTCGGCGCAGAACCCCTGCTGGGGGCTAAGCCGCGTGATCCGCGACCCCATGGTGTGAACGATCTTCCAGCCGCCGAACAGCGTGCCCAGGGCGATGGCCGCCTGACAGGTGATGACCACCCAGAAAGGCACATGGAACTCGCCCCCCAGCATGCCGCGCGAATAGAGCAGGATGGCGATGATGCCCATCGTCTTCTGGGCGTCGTTGCCGCCGTGCCCCAGCGAATAGGCCGAGGCGGAGACGAACTGCAAACCACGGAAGATTCTGTCGGCGAAGTTCGGATTGGCCTTGGCGAACAGCCAGGACACGATCAGCACCAGCAGCAGCGCCAGCAGGAAGCCGATGGCCGGAGACATGAAGATGGCGCCGACCGTCTTCAGCACGCCGCTGATGACCACGGCTCCGCTGCCCGCCTTGGCGATGCCGGCCCCCAACAGGCCGCCGATCAAAGCGTGCGAACTGGACGACGGAATCCCGAACATCCAGGTGATGACGTTCCAGAGAATGGCGCCCATCAGAGCGCCGAAGATCACCTGATCCGAAATGACGTCGGGCGAGATGATGCCTCGGCCGATCGTGTCTGCAACGTGCAGCCCGAAGAACAGGAAGGCGATGAAGTTGAAGAAGGCCGCCCACCCGACCGCATAGATCGGCGGCAGGACGCGCGTAGCGACGATGGTGGCGATGGAGTTGGCCGCATCATGCAAGCCGTTCAGAAAGTCGAACAGCAGGGCGACGCCGATCAGAAAGACCAGGATCAGGAGGGCGTGATCCATGATGGTCCTACAGGTGCTCGACCAGGACGCCGTTGATGCGGTTGGCCACATCCTCGAACCGGTCGATCACCTTCTCCAGGTGATCCAGCAGTTGGCTGCCGATGATGAAGCCCAGTGTGTTGCCGCCCGTGACGTCATGGCGGTGCGCCTCATACAGCGCCTTCATCCCGGCGTCGTACAGGTCGTCGCTGCGCGCCTCCAGGTCGGTGATCTGTTCGGTCAGGACGTTCAGCCGGTCGTGATTCTTGCGCATGGCCGGCAGCAGGGTGAAGGCCTCCTGCGTCAGGGCCGCGCACTGGACGGCGATGTCGGCCAGTTCCTGCATCTTCGGCGAGAAGTCGCGCATCTCGTACAGGGTGACGACCTTGGCCGCCTTCTGCATCTGGTCGATGGTGTCGTCCAGAGAGTTGGTCAGCCCCCGGATGTCGGCCCGGTCGAACGGGGTGATGAAGCTACGGCGCACGGCGAACAGAACCTCGCGCGCGACCTCGTCGGCTTCCTCTTCATGCGCGACCACCTTGGCGCACCATTCGCTGGTCTCGGGCCCGCCGTCCATCATCTTGCGCAGCGCGGCAGCGCCGTGGGCCAGGCTCAGAGCATGGGCGTCGAACAGCCGAAAGAAGTTATCTTCCTTAGGCAGCAGCGCCTGAAACCAGTTGAGCATGAAGCCTCTCCGATACGGTCGCCGCCGGGGCGCCCGGGCTCCAAGACCGGATTCCCACCCGCCTCGTCAAGTCATCCGGGTACAGAACGGTGGATTAGCCTCGCTGTTCCGCGCTCCGTGGCCCGCCCACGGTGCGTCTGCGCGGCCCATCGAACAAAGAAAACGGCCCCGGAAGATCGCTCTTCCGGGGCCGTCGTCATTCTTAGCCGTGAAGCCTATCAGGCGCCCAGCGAAGCCGGGTCGACCTTGAAGCCCGGGCCCATCGTCGAGGACAGGGCGATGCGCTTCACATAGGTGCCCTTGGCGCCCGACGGCTTGGCGCGGACGAGAGCGTCCACGATGGCCTTGACGTTGGCTTCCAGGGCGTCCTGGGTGAACGAGGCCTTGCCGATGCCGGCGTGGACGATGCCCGCCTTCTCGACGCGGAACTCAACGGCGCCGCCCTTGGCGTCCTTGACGGCCTGAGCGACGTTCGGGGTCACGGTGCCGACCTTCGGGTTCGGCATCAGGCCGCGCGGGCCCAGCACCTTACCCAGACGGCCGACCAGGGCCATCATGTCCGGCGACGCGATCACGCGGTCGAACTCCATGAAGCCGCCGGCGATCTTCTCGTACAGGTCTTCAGCGCCGACGTGCTCGGCGCCGGCCGCCTTGGCTTCTTCAGCCTTGGCGTCCTTGGCGAAGACGGCGACGCGGACGTCACGGCCGGTGCCCGAGGGCAGGTTCACCACGCCGCGGACCTGTTGGTCGGCGTGACGCGGGTCGACGCCCAGGTTGATGGCGATTTCGATCGACTCGTCGAACTTGGCCTTGGCGTTGTCTTTCACCAGCTTGATGGCGTCCGAGAAGACCAGCAGGTCTTCGGTCACGCCCGTGCGGGCCTTATGGGCTTTGGTCTGCTTAGCCATGTCTTAGCCCTCCACCACTTGAATGCCGATGGCGCGGGCCGAGCCCTCGATGATGCGCGACGCGGCGTCCAGGTCGTTCGCGTTCAGGTCCTTCATCTTCTTCTCGGCGATTTCGCGCAGTTGCGTCTGCGTGATCTTGCCAGCGAACTCGCGGCCGACGAGCTTGGAGCCCGACTTAATGCCAGCGGCCTGCTTCAGATACCAGGTCGCCGGGGGCGTCTTGGTGATGAAGGTGAACGACTTATCCTGATAGACGGTGATGACGGTCGGAAGCGGGGTGCCCTTGGCTTCCTTCTCGGTCCGCGCGTTGAACTCCTTGCAGAAGCCCATGATGTTCACGCCGCGCTGACCCAGAGCCGGGCCGATCGGGGGCGAAGGCGTGGCCGAGGCGGCCGGCACTTGCAGCTTGATATAGCCGAGAATCTTCTTGGCCATTGGTCTCTCCTATGAATGACCCGATGACGATGCGTCGGGCCGGTGAGCCGTGGTCCGGCATGGCTGCCTCCCACGGATTTGACGCTGGGCGACTCCAGGGTCGTCCAGCGAAGGCGCGCGTTTAGCAGGCAGACCCTGAAAACGCAAACGGGACCGCCCGGAGACGGTCCCGTTCTCTGCGTGGCGTCAGCGGCCGATCAGGCGCTGACCTTCTCCACCTGATTGTATTCCAGATCGACCGGGGTCGGGCGGCCGAAGATGGAGACGGCCACGCGCAGGCGGGCGTTCTCTTCGTCGACGCTCTCGACCTGGCCGTCGAAGCTGGCGAACGGGCCGTCGGTGACCTTGACGTTCTCGCCGATGTCAAAGCGGATGGTGGGTTTCGGACGCTCGACGCCCTCTTCCACCTGGCCGATGATGTTCTGGACTTCGCGTTCCGAGACCGGCAGCGGCTTGGTGCCGCCCGCGGCGCCCAGGAAGCCCGTGACCTTCGGCGTGTTCTTGACCAGGTGATAGGCCTCGTCGGTCATCTCCATCTTCACCAGCACATAGCCAGGGAAGAATTTGCGCTCGGCGTTGACCTTCTTGCCGCGACGGATCTCGACGACATCCTCGGTCGGGACCAGGATTTCGGAGAAGGCGTCTTCCAGGCCCTGTTGCCTGGCCTGGTCGCGCAGCTGTTCGGCGACCTTCTTCTCGAAGTTGGAATAGGCGTGGACGATGTACCACTTGTGGCGGGGATTGGCCGCCGGCTTGGGCGCTGCATCGGTCATGTGCGCGTCTCCTTTATTGGCCAAGGCTGAGGATGATGCGGGACGCGAAGCCAAGGCCCGTATCCACGATCCAGAAGAAGGCGGCTGCGATCAGCACCATGATGAAGACCATCACCGAAGTGATCCAGGTCTCCTTGCGGCTGGGCCAGGTGATCTTGCGGGCCTCAGCGCGGACTTCGCTGATGAACTGGGGGATGGACGTCTTTTTCTTCGGCGCGGGCGCGTCGACGGCCACGGTCGCTGCGCCTTGCGCGGCTGCTGCGGTCTTGGTCCCCGTGGTGCGGCGGCCGCCGGGGGTCTTCGCCTTGGCCATTTGACGTCTCTTCAACCTCTGGATCCTGCTGCCCCACATGGGAAGTCCCAGGCGATAACAACAGGGGGAATGGCAGGAGTGGAGGGACTCGAACCCCCGGCCCTCGGTTTTGGAGACCGATGCTCTACCAGCTGAGCTACACTCCTAGTGTCCCGGACAAAGATCAGCGCGCCGTGGAAATCGTTCCAGCGGCGCGACCCTCGCCAGAGGGGGGCGTATGCCCGAGCCCTACGGCCATTTCAAGGGCCATCTGCGCCGCAGACGCATGAAGCCGCGGATTTTCCTCAGAACAACCGCGCCACCGCGCTCGGCTCATAGCTCAGGCCTTTGACCAGATCGTCGGCGTCGCCGATCGAGAAGGTCTGGGCGCGGCTGCGGCCATCGATCACCGCCACAGCCTCGATCTCCTCGGGAACAACCTTAACCACCGCCACGGCGTCCCCGCCCGGCGCCCACGGGCTGACTTCCGGCGCGCGCTTGATGATCAGATCGTTGACCCGCTTCACCTCGTCGCCGTCCGTGACCTCTTCGGCGCGACCGTCGATGGAGACGCCGACCGCCTCCCCCTCTTCGCCCACGCCGCGCACGGCCACGCCCACGCGCGGATCGGCGGTCAGGTTCTTCAGCTTCTCGCTGTCGCGGCCGGTGACGAAGTAGAGGTTCAGCCCGTCGTTCAGATAGCCGAGCGTCGCAGCCTGAGGCCGCCCATCCGCCCGATTCACCGCCAGGGTCATCAGCTTCTGACTATCCAGCAGCTTCAGGATGGCGGCGACCGCCCCGCCATGGATCGGGGTCGTGCGCGAGGTCGAGCTCATGGCGATTCTCCAACAGAAGGCGACAGCAGACTGGGGCGGCAGCTTCGACCCGGCCTTGACGCAGATCAAGGCGACTGGACGCCGCTTCGGTTCCAATCGTCCCATGACAGAGTCCCGCCTCGCGCCCGAAGCGCCTCGTCTCGAGGTGTCCCCCCTCAGCAAAGCCGAGGCGCCCGCCGCCTTTGCGCTGGCGCGGTTGTGGCGCCCCAGTCTGGAGCCCGCCCAGTGGGACGCCTTTCTGTCGGCCTGGCGCGCCGCGCCGGAAAGCCGCGGCATCCTCAGCGCCCGCAATCAGCGCGGCGGCGTTCTGGGCTTTGTCAGCTGGTGGCGCCAGCCTGATCTGGAGTACGGCGAAACGCTGTGGGCCGGTCCCTTCGTGGTGCGCGAAATGGGCGTGCGCCCGCTGGTGCGTCAGAGCCTGGCCGTCGAGCTGACCGCCTTGGCCGCCCAACTGGGCGCCCGGCTGCGCTATGCCGAAGAGGCCCAGACGCCGGACTGCGCCGTCGAAAGGACGGCTAGGACAGGCTGACCTATTCGGAATCGACGACGCTTGGCCTAGACTGTTCCGTCATCCGGGAGACGACCTTCGTGAACACCGCTGCGGCCCAGACCCAAATCGAAGAGGTGCGTCTGGAGGACGTGCATCCGTGCGCCAACTGCGGCGCCCGTCCGCTGGGCGTCTGCGCCGACCTGAAGGGGCATGAGCTGCAAAGCATGGCCTGCGCCAGCGAGACCGTCACGGCCCAGCCCGGACAGGCCCTGTTCCACGAAGGCGATCCGAATCCCTTCGTCTTCAATGTGGTGGACGGGGCGGTGAAGCTGTATCGCCTGCTGCCCGACGGACGACGCCAGATCACCGGCTTCCTGTTCCAGGGCGACTTTCTGGGCCTGGGCGGGCGCGGCGCGTCCAGCTTCACGGCCGAGGCTCTGACGCCGCTGAACGCCTGCCGCTTCCGGCGCAGCGATTTCGATCAACTGCTAAACGCCCTGCCCGCGCTGGAGCACCGGCTGGTGGCCCTGGCCGGGGACGAACTGATGGCGGCGCAAGAACAGATCGTGCTGCTGGGCCGCAAGACCGCGCGCGAACGGCTGGCCAGCTTCCTGACCCGTCTTGCGGAACGTCAGGTTCAGTTGGGCGGCCCGGAGGACCAGGTCCACCTGCCGATGACGCGGCTGGACATCGCCGACTACCTGGGCCTGACGATCGAGACCGTCAGCCGGGTCTTCACCCAGTTCAAGACCTCGGGCCTGATTCAGCTGCTGCCGGGCAATGACGTCGCCCTGCCCGATCCAGCCGCACTGAAGGCTCTGGGGGAAGGCGCCGCCTGATCCATTTCGACGAATAGGGTGAAGGGGGCGCGGCCTGACGTTCCGCGCCCCTCCCCGCATCGGCTCTTAGAACTTGCGGCCGACGCCCACCGACACGACCCAGGGATCCAGACTTACGCTGCTCTTCAGCGCGCCGCCGTTGATCTTGGCGTCCGTGTCGAACCACACCTTCTTGGCGTCCAGGTTCAGCGTCCACGGGCCGGATATGTTCCAGTCGGCCCCGGCCTGAAGCGCGACGCCGAAGCCGTCATCCAGATCGACCTCGAAGCCGTTTTTGTCCTTGCCGCTGAAGAAGGCCATGTAGCTGACGCCCGCCCCGACATAGGGGCTGACCGTCGCGTTCGGCGTCGGCCGGTATTGCAGCGTCACCACCGGCGGCAGCACCCAGGTCTCGTGCACGGCCACATCGGTCGTCCCGCCCTTGGCGCGCACCTCGTGCTGGGTGGCGCCCAGAATGGCCTCGACGGCCCAGTGGTCGGCGACGAAATAGGTAAAGCCCAGCGTCGGCATCCAGTCGTCGCCCACATCGACCTTCAGGCCGCTGTCAGCCCCGGCGGCGGTGACGATGGCGTCGTCGGCCTGGGGCAGGACGCCCGTCATGCGGGCCGTCACAATCAGCGAGCCCTTGCCCACCGATTCGGGGGCGGTCGTCTGGGCGGATGCGGCGCCCGCGACGGCCAGCAGGCTGACGGCGGCGATAAGGGCGGCGGCGGTTTTCATCGGTTCAATCCCCGACATTCGCCGGGTCGGAAGAGGGCCCGGCTTCGATGTCCCGATCACTCTGAACACACGCCGCCCTCCTCGCCTTGATCCATCGCAAGCGACGGATATTTCATCCGTTTCGCCCAAGAAAAATCCCCTCCGGCGGGCGCCGAAGGGGATGATTCAGTCCAGTCCGTCAGAGGACGGGGATCAGGGCTCCGAATGCCCCTCGTCCCCTTCGTCGAACAGGCGGAACTCGTGCCACAGGCCGTTCAGAACACCGAAGGCCACCGCCAGGCCGAGGCCCAGGATCCAGGCGAAATACCACATGAGATGATCTCCTTTCGCGGGATCAGTAGAGGTCGGGGTTGGTCTTCAGCGCGTCCATCGTCGAGCGACCCCACAGCACCTTATAGACCCAGGAGGTGTAGAGCAGGACGAAGGGCAGGAAGACCACCGTCGTCACCAGCATGATGAACAGGGTCGTATGGCTGGACGAGGCGTTCCACACCGTCAGGCTGGACTGGGCGTCGATCGAGCTGGGCAGGATGAAGGGGAACATCGACAGGCCGACCGTCGAGATGATCCCGACCGCCGAGGCCGACGAACCGCCGAAAGCCAGGGCCGCCGACTTGCGCCACATCCCCAAAAGGCCGACCGCAGCGCCCGCAAAGCCTAGAACGGGCGCGATGATCATCCACGGATAGCGGCCGTAGTTGTCCATCCAGGCGCCCGGCGCCGCCTCGACCGCCGTGCGCAGCGGGTTGGAGGCGCCCGCCGTATCGACGACGCCGGTGATGCGGAAGCCCATGTCGCCGAAGGCCACCATCACCCCGCCGATGGCGAACAGCACCAGGCTGGCCACGCCGGCGGCGGTGCCGATAGCGCGGGCGCGTTTCAGCACCGGACCCTCTTCGCCCTTGATCGCCAACCAGGCGGCGCCGTGCAGGACCAGCATGGACACCGACAGCAGGCCGCACAGCAGGGTGAAGGGCGTGAACAGGCCCAGCAGGCCGCCTTCATAGAAGCTGCGCAGGTCGCTGGTCAGGCGGAAGGGCGCGCCGATGAGGACGTTGCCGACCGCCACGCCGAACACCAGAGCCGGGAAGAAGCTGCCGATGAACAGGCCCCAGTCCCACATGGAGCGCCAGCGCGCCTCAGGCCGTTTGGAGCGGTATTTGAACGACACGGGCCGCAATATCAGCGCGGACAGCACCAGGAACATCGCCAGGTAGAAGCCCGAGAAGCTGACGGCGTAGACCTGCGGCCAGGCGGCGAAGATCGCCGCCCCGCCCACGATCAGCCAGACCTGGTTGCCTTCCCAGGTCGCGCCGATGGTGTTGATCACCATGCGACGCTCTTCATCCTTCTTGGCGACGAAGGGCAACAGGGCGCCGACGCCCATGTCGAACCCGTCGGTCAGGGCGAAGCCGATCAGCAGCACGCCCAGCAGTCCCCACCAGATCAGGCGGAGGGTGGTGTAGTCGAGGGGGAGTTCCATCTCTCTTTTCCTTCAACGACCGGGTCAGGCGACCGCGGGCTCGCCTTCCGTGCGGGCGTCTTCTTCACGGGCTTCCTGTTCGGCGAACGGCCCCTTCTTGACCGCGCGCAGGATCAGGCCGACCTCGACGACGGCGAGGGCGCCGTACAGCAGGGTGAAGCAGATGATCGTGGTCCACAGGTGCGCCACGGTCAGGCTGGACGCGCCCAGGAAGGTCGGCAGGACGCCTTCCACGGCCCAGGGCTGACGCCCCACTTCGGCCAGCAGCCAACCGGCCTCGATGGCGATCCACGGCAGCGGGATGGCCAGGACGGCCAGACGCAGGAACCACTTGGTCTCATGCTTGCGCAGGGTGCACAGCACGAAGGCCGTGCCGAACAGGCCGATCATCAGGAAGCCGATGCCCGCCATGAAGCGGAAGACCCAGAACATCAGCGGCACGTTCGGCACGGTCGACCAGGCGGCCTGCTTGATCTGGTCCGGCGTGGCCGTGCGCGGATCTTCGACATAGCGTTTCAGCAGCAGGCCGTAGCCCAGGTCGTTGCGGACCGTCTCGAACTGACCGCGCGCGGCCATGTCGGTCGGATCGGCCTTGACCTTCTCCAGCGCGTCATAGGCGACGACGCCGCGTTCGATGCGGTCTTCGGCGACGGCGACCAGCTCCAGGATGCCCTCGACCGGCTTGTCGATGCTGCGCGTCGAGATCAGGCCCAGGACATAGGGCACCTTGACCTCGAAATGGGTGTGACGGTCCTCAAGGCTGGGCAGGCCGAACAGGGTCAGGCCGGCCGGCGCCGGCTCGGTGCGCCACATGGCTTCCAGCGCGGCCAGCTTCATCTTCTGGTTGTCGGTCAGGGCGTAGCCCGACTCATCGCCCAGAACGACCACCGACAGCGAGGACAGCAGGCCGAACGCGGCGGCGACCGTCATCGACCGCTTGGCGAAGCCCTTGTGCTTGCCCTTCAGCAGATAGAAGGCCGAGATGCCCAGCACGACCACGGCGGCGCAGACGTAGCCGGCCGACACGGTGTGTACGAACTTGGCCTGGGCCACCGGGTTGAAGATCACCGCCATGAAGTCGGTGATTTCCATACGCATGGTGTCGGGATTAAAGGCCGCGCCGACGGGGTTCTGCATCCAGCCGTTGGCGACCAGGATCCACAGGGCCGACAGGTTGGTGCCCAGGGCGACCATGAAGGTGACGAACAGGTGGGCGTGCGGCTTCAGCTTGTCCCAGCCGAAGAACATCAGGCCGACGAAGGTCGCCTCCAGGAAGAAGGCCATCAGGCCCTCGATCGCCAGCGGCGCCCCGAAGATGTCCCCGACGTAGTGGGAATAGTAGCTCCAGTTCATGCCGAACTGGAATTCCATCGTCAGGCCGGTGGCCACGCCCAGCACGAAGTTGATGCCGAAAATCACGCCCCAGAAACGGGTGATCGTCCGCCAGATCGGCCGGCGGGTCATCACATAGATGCTCTCCATGATGACCAGCATGAAGGAGAGGCCCAATGTGAGGGGCACAAACAAAAAGTGGTATAGCGCCGTCAGTGCGAACTGAAGGCGTGAAAGGTCTACGACCGCCAGGTCGATCATCATTCCAGGCTCCTGACCGCCAGCCCCCATCGACCGGCGTTCTACTCTAACCTAAAGCCACGCGGTTTGGCGCGCCTTGATCCTGATCAAAGCCGACCGGGCCGACTCGGACTAGACGGCGTTTCGCCCAAGGTCCTTTCGTCCCATGGGCCTTTTGCCCAATCCCGCGTCGTCGGCGATCATGGCTGATCCGCTGATCGACCCTGGAGACAAGATGACGGCCCAGCCGATCGCCCCCAACGCCCCGGCCTTAGACGAGACGCCGCCCGCCGCCTGGCTCAAGGCTGCGCTGGCGCCGTGGCGGCGGCTGATGACGCTGGGCGGGGCGCTGGTCATCGCCGACACCGTGCCTGCGGTCGGATTCGCAGCCGGTCTGGCCCTGGCGGTCGGGGCCCTGCCTCAAGGCATCGACGGCGCCCTGCCGGGCCTGGGTCTAGCGGCTGTCTCCCTGCTGGCGCGCGGCGCGCTCAGCCACACGGCGGTCAGGGTGAACACTCGCGCCGCCCGCGCCGCCAAGAACGGGATTCGCCGCTCCATCCTGACGGAGGCCCTGTCCGGCCGCCTGTCCGACGCCGCCGCCATGACCGCCGTCGTCGAAGGGGTCGAGGCGCTGGACGGCCATGTCGCGCGTTTTTCGCCCGCCCGCACGGCGGCCGCCGCCTCGCCGCTGATTCTGATCGCCGTGACCGCCGTGGTCAGCCCGTTCACCGCCGGCATACTGATCTTCACCCTGCTGCCCTTCATCATCGGCATGGCCCTGACCGGCATGGCGGCGGGCGCCGAAAGCCGCCGTCAGTTCCAGGCGCTGGAGCGCCTGTCGGGTCTGTTCCTGGACCGGGTGCGCGCCCTGCCCGCCATCCTCGCCTTCCAGGCCGAGACGCAGCAGAGCCGCGTCATCGCCCGCGCCTCGGACGACCTGGCCCGCCGCACCGGCAAAGTGCTCAAGGTCGCCTTTCTGTCATCGGCGGTGCTGGAGTTCTTCTCCGCCCTGGCCGTGGCACTGGTCGCTGTCTATTGCGGCTTTAATCTTCTGGAACTGCTGCCCTTTCCGGCGCCGGAACAGCTCAGCCTGACGCGCGCCTTCTTCGTTCTGGCCCTGGCGCCGGAAGTCTATCAGCCGATGCGCCGCCTCGCCGCCGCCTACCACGACCGTCAGGCCGCCGAGTCCGCCGTCCCCAGCCTGCGTCGCCTGAGCGTCGAAGCCGCGCGGACCACGCGCCCGCCCCGCCCCGGCCAGGCGCCCGCCATCGCCTTTCACGACGTCGCCATCGCCTATGACGGCGCGCCTGTGATCGAGGGCTTCACTCTGGATGTCGCCCCCGGCTCCATCGTCGCCCTGACCGGCCTCAGCGGTTCGGGCAAGAGCAGCCTGCTGCACCTCTTCCTGGGCCTGTCGCCCCTCAGCGCGGGAGAGGTCATGCTCGGCGAGACGCGCCTGTCGCAGGCGGGCGACCTGACCGACTGGATCGCCTGGGCCGGGCAAGCCCCGGTCGTCATTCGCGGAACCCTGGCCGAGAACATCGCCCTAGCCCATCGCGGCGCGACGCCCGAGGCCGTGGAACAGGCGGCGCGCAAGGCGGGCCTGAACGGCGCGCTGGATCGTCTGATCGACGAACGCGGCGGCGGCCTGTCGGGCGGAGAGCGCCGCCGTCTGGGCCTGGCCCGCGCCTTCCTGAAGCCCGCGCCCCTGCTGCTGCTGGACGAGCCCACCGCCAACCTGGACGCCGAAGCCGAAGCCGCTCTGCTGCCCGTCATTCGGGAGGCCGCGCGCGGCCGCACCGTGCTGATCGCCACCCATTCCGACGCGGTGGCAGCCCTGGCCGACAAGGTGGTGCGCCTGTGAGCCGGTCCGATTCGCCCGGCGTCGCCCGCCTGAAGGCCCTGACCCGCGCGCAGGAGAAGGCTCAGCGCCCGCGCCTGCTGGCCGCCTCTGTCACCGCCGCCCTGGTGTCGGCCGGCGCCGTCCTGCTGCTGGGCCTGTCGGGCTGGTTCATCACCGCCGCCGCCCTGGCCGGGGCCGCCGGACCCGCCGTGGCCCACGTCTTCAACTACATGGTGCCCAGCGCCATGATCCGCTTCTTCGCCATCGTGCGCACCGCCTCGCGCTATGGCGAGCGCGTCACCGGCCACGACGCTGCGCTGAAGGCGCTGGCCGCCCTGCGTCCGCAACTGTTCATCGGCCTGGCCCGGGCCCCCACGACCAAGGCCCTTTCCTTGGCGGGCGGCGAGGCCTCCGCTCGGCTCGTTCAGGACGTGGACGCGATCCAGGACCGTTTCGTGCGCCTGTCGACGCCCTGGGGCGCGGGTGCCGGTCTGATCGCCGGCGTCGGCATGGCGGCCCTGGCCGGATGGGCCCCGGCGCTGGTCGTCGCGGGCGCCGCCGCTCTGGGCGTCATCCTGGCCGTCGTGATCGGACGCCGCTTCGCCGAGCCCGCCGGCCAGCGCCTTCAGCAGACTTCCGGCGCCCTGAAGACCGAGTTCGCCGCCCTGGCCGCCGCCGCGCCCGAGCTTCAGGCCTATGGCATGAAGGCCTGGGCCGCCGACCGCCTGGCGGAGCACGGCGACGCGGTCGAGGACGCAGCCGAGCGACTGGCCCGCGCCGGCGGTCTGATCATGGCCAGCCAGAGCCTCGCCATGGCCGTTGGCGTGACGGGCGCCGCTCTGGCGGCAGGCGCCGGCGCTCCTGCGCTGACCGCCCTGTCCATGCTGGCCGCCGTCGCCACGGTCGAAAGCGCAGGAACCCTGCTCAACGCCCTGCGCCAGAACGGCGCGGTGAAGGCGGCGGTCCAGCGCCTGGGCGAGCTTCTGGACGAGGAAGCGCCCACGTCGGCCGTCGCTGCTGTCTCGCCGAGCCTGCGCCTGTCCGGCGCCGATCTGACAGTCTCCCCGCCGCAGTGCCTGGCGATCACTGGCCCGTCCGGCGCGGGCAAGACGACCCTGATTGAACGCATGATGGGCCTGCGCCCCGCCTCCCCCGGCGAGATCCTGCACGGAGACGCCGACGCCGCCGCCCTCGGCGCCGAGACCCTGCGTCCTATGTTCGCCTATGCGCCGCAACAGGCGGTGCTTCTGACCGGCAGCGTGCGCGAAAACCTGCGCCTGGCCGCCCCGTCGGCTGCCGACGACGATCTATGGGCCGCGTTGGAAGACGCCGCTTTAGCCGATCGCGTCCGCGCCGCGCCGGGCGGGCTGGATGCGTCCGTAGGCGAGAACGGAGCCCGCCTGTCGGGCGGCGAGCGCCGCCGTCTGGGCCTCGCCCGCGCCTATCTGCGCCCGGCGCCCTGGCTGGTGCTGGATGAACCGACCGAGGGTCTGGACGCCGCTACCGAAGCGCAGGTTCTTGAACGGCTGGCCGCCCGTCTGCACCACAGCGGCCAGGGCCTGATCGTGGTCAGCCACCGCCCGGCCCCCCTCGCCCTGTGCGATGTCGCCCTGACCGTTTCAGGCATAGCCGCCGACGGCCGCATCCAGATCAGCGCAAAGCCCCGGCAGGCCGCCGCCTGATAGGGCGATATCTTTGATCTCTATCAAGGCGACGCTTGCCGTCACCCGCTTTTCTGTCGGCAGAGGAGAACACCCATGCCCGCAGACATCATCGCCCCCGTCATCGCCATCGGCGCCTTCTTCATGACCTTCATCGTCGGCATGGCCTACGGCTGCATCGCCAGCAGCCTGGCCAAGCCTGAGAAGGGCTGAGCATCATGGCCCTGCATCACATCCGCCTGGAACTGGCGCGCGAGCCTGACCATCCGCACGGCAACGCCGACGACGGCTATGACCTGGTGCTGACGCTGGACAAGGACGCCCGCCTTGACGCAGCCGCCATCGCCGCCGCGCCAGAGAACACCCGCGTCCGCCGCTTCAAGGGGACCCAGACGCTGGCCGTCGGCCAACTGACGCGCGCCGAAGACGGCCGGTGGGTTCTCGACCTTCCAGGCGAAGATACGGACGCAGAGGGCTTCCGTCTGGACGACGAACAGTTCGTCGTCGGCGAATACGTCTCCCTGGCCCAGCCGGGCGGGGATATGCGCGCCTATCGCGTCACCCTGGCCCAGCCGCTTCCCACGGCCTGACGACCGCCCACAATCGAAGGCGTCCGCGCGACGCCGCCTGAGAGATCAGGCGGCGTCGTCGGCGTGTGTGTGGATCATCGGACGGAACAGCAGCTTGTCGATGCGGCGGTCGTCCATGTCGATGACTTCGACCTCGAAACGGCCCAGTTGCAGGATGTCGCCCTCGTTCGGCACGCGCGACAGGTGGTGCAGCACCAATCCCGCCACCGTGTGGAAGCCTTCGTGTTCGCCGAAGTCTTCGCCCAGGATTTCACCCAGTTCGTCCAGGTCGACCTGACCATCGACGGCCCAGGTGCCGTCGGTGCGCTTGCGCACGGCGGTCTCGGTTTCGTCGTGGCTTTCGTTGAAGTCGCCGGCGATCATCTCCAGCAGGTCCGTCGCCGTGACCACGCCTTCAAACGCGCCGTATTCGTCGACGACGAAGGCCATGTGCACCTTCGATCCCTTCAGGATCTCCAGCGCCTTCAGCACCGAGGTCGACTGGGGGATGAAGGCCGGTTCGGCCACCAGCGTCTCGACGTTGAACTCGCCATTGGTCAGCAGGCTGTCCAGCAGATCCTTCTTGTGGACCACGCCCAGCGGATTATCGATGTCGTTGTCGCGCGCCACGACGATGCGCGAATAGGGACAGGTGCGGATTTCCTCGCGCAGCGTCTCTTCGGAATCGTCCAGCGCGATCCAGTAGACCTCGTGACGCGGCGTCATGGCCACGCGGACGGCCCGGTCGCCCAGCCGCAGGATCTCTTCGATCATCTCCTGCTCTTCCGGCTCGATCAGGCCCGCAGAGGTGCCCTCGGCCAGAATGCTCTCGACTTCTTCCTGGGTGACGTCCGAACCATCGCGGTCCTTGACGCCCATCAGCTTGAGGATGCCCGAGGTCGAAGCCGTGAGCAGCAGCACGAACGGCTTCATCGCCAAGGCCAGGGTCGCAATCGGACCGGCCATCTTGGAGGCGATCGCCTCGGGGAAGATCAGGGCCAGACGCTTGGGCACCAGCTCGCCGACGATCAGCGAGACATAGGTGATCAGCACCACCACCACGGCGGTGGCGATGATCTGCGAATACGGCGCCAGGGCGGGCAGGTTCGCCTTGAGGATTTCATCCAGTTGGCCGGCGATGGCCGCTTGACCATAGGCGCCCGCCAGAATGCCGATCAGGGTGATGCCCACCTGGACGGCGGACAGGAACTGCGTCGGCTCCTCGGCCAGCTTCAGCGCGGCTCGGGCGCCCCGGTCGCCTCTTTCGGCGCGGCTCTGCAGCTTGGACTTTCGGGAAGACACGACCGCAAGTTCGGTCATGGCGAAAAGGCCGTTCACCACCACAAGCAGCAGCACGACGACGATAGCGATGGTCAACATCGAAAAGGGAGAAGCCCTGACGCGGCGCGACTAACGGCGTCCGCGCAGCCTATAGTAAAGATGAACTTCGGTCTGCGCCAGCGTTCTTGTCTGCTATGCGGCGAGCATTACGCCGGCCCGCATCAGGCCGCCGTTGGAATCGCGACTTCCGACCAGGCCTCGGCCGCTGCGGCGCCCCGTTCCATCCCGTCCAACAGAATCTGCAGCGTCACCGGCTTGGCTGTCAGATGGTCCGCCCCGGCCTGCATGCCCTTCACATGATGCGCCTCGGTCGTGTTGGCGGTCAGCATGACGATCGGCGTACGTCGCCGGCCTGATTGCGCCTCGGCCGCCCGAATTCGCCGCATGGCCTCAAGCCCGTCCATGACGGGCATCTGCATATCCATCAGCACCATGTCGAACGGCTCAAGCATGAAGCGCTCGACGCCCTCGGCGCCGTTGTCTGCGGTGACGATGTCAAAGCCCAGCGGCTCCAGCAGACAGCGCACCACCATCTGATTGGCGGGATTGTCCTCCACCGCCAGCACGCGCAGGCGTCCAGGCGCTTCAGACTCGTCCCCCGTCGCCGTCGGAGCCTCGGCGGGATTCGGCGCCTCGGCGGGATTCGGCGCCTGCCGCTCGATGGGTATGGCCACGCGGAATACGCTGCCCCGTCCCGGGGCCGACTCCGCTGAAATCGCGCCGCCCATCAACTCCGCCAGCAGGCGACAGATCGACAGACCCAGGCCGGTCCCGCCGAACTGGCGAGAGATGGCGTCGTCGGCCTGAACGAACGGCTGGAACAGGCGCTGCGCCGCCTGTTCGTCGAAACCGATCCCCTCATCCTCCACTTCGATCAGCAGGCGTTCAGCCTGTGCATCGCCGGCCACATCGACGCGGACCGCCACATGGCCCTGAGCCGTGAACTTCACCGCATTGGACACCAGATTGGAGACGATCTGCGCGATTCTTACGCCGTCGCCGACCACCATGCCGTTCGCCGCGTCGCTGAAGGTCGCCGCCAGCGTCAGTCCCTTGGCCTCCGCGCCCGCGCGGCGCATCTCCACGACCGCGCCTATGTCGGCCCTCAGGTCAAACGGCGCGGGCGCCAGGGTGAACTGGCCGGCCTGCATTTTCGACAGGTCCAGCATGTCATCCAGCACCCGCCGCAACGCGTCCCCCGCCCCCGTAATCAGATCCAGCATCTCGTTCTGACGCGGCGTCAGGGCCGTGTGCGTCAGGGCCGACGCCAGCCCCAGCACGGCGTTCAACGGGGTGCGGACCTCATGGCTGATGTTGGCGAAAAACCGATCCCGCGCCTCGGCGGCCACGCGCGCCTCGGACTGGGCGACCTCCAGCGCCTTCAGCGCGCGCACGTGATCCGATACCTCGAACCGAATGGCCGTATAGGTTTCCGGCCGCCCGTCAGGCCCGAGGTTCGGCACAATGGTGGTGTCCACCCAATAGGGCTCGCCAGCCTTGCTGCGGTTTTCAATGGTGCCGCGCCAGACCTGCCCGCTCGCAATAGTGCGGTACAGATCGCGAAAGTAATCGCGCGTGTGGGCGCCTGAGTTCACCACCCGGTGCGTCTGGCCGATCAGTTCCGCTCGCGAGTAGCCGCTGACCGCCTCGAATTTGTCGTTGCAATACAGGATCCGACCCGCGCGATCGGTGATCGCCACAATGGCGGCCTCGTCCAGTGCGGCAGAGAGCCCTGCCCGGCGGGGCCAATCGACGTCAGACATAGGGTGGGAGGTCCTTTCAGACCGCCACATGCGCCCGTCATCGCTGCCAAATGCTTAATCTTAACCACCGACCAAGGTCTAGGGTTACGCTTTGATCCCGCGCAACGCGCCCGTGGGCCATGCAAAACGGCCCCCGGATCGCTCCGGGGGCCGCTCTGTTACGCTTTACGCCTGGCCTAACGCGCTTTCGCGCTGCTTGAGGCCGTTACTGCGGCCTAACGCCCTTGCGGGCTGCTTCAGGCCGGTACGCTTACGCTTACTCGTTACTGGCGAACCAGCGAGGACCGAGGCCCCCGCTCATTCTGACGTCGATTACTCGACGATCTTGGCCACGACGCCGGCGCCGACGGTGCGGCCGCCTTCGCGGATGGCGAAGCGCAGCTTCTCTTCCATCGCGATCGGCGTGATCAGCTCGACGTCCAGCTCGGCGTTGTCGCCCGGCATGATCATTTCGACGCCTTCCTTCAGGCGCACGATGCCGGTCACGTCCGTCGTGCGGAAGTAGAACTGCGGGCGGTAGTTCGTGAAGAACGGCGTGTGACGGCCGCCTTCTTCCTTGTTCAGGATGTAGGCTTCGGCCACGAACTTGGTGTGCGGGGTGATCGAACCCGGCTTGCACAGCACCTGGCCGCGCTCGACGTCTTCACGCTTGGTGCCGCGCAGCAGCACGCCCACGTTGTCGCCGGCTTGACCCTGGTCCAGCAGCTTGCGGAACATTTCGACGCCCGTGCAGGTCGTCTTCTGAACCGGACGGATGCCGACGATTTCGACTTCTTCACCGACCTTGACGATGCCGCGCTCGACGCGACCCGTCACCACGGTGCCGCGGCCCGAGATCGAGAACACGTCTTCGACCGGCATCAGGAACGGCATGTCGATCGGGCGTTCCGGTTGCGGGATGTAGGCGTCGACCGCCGCCATCAGCTCCAGGATGCGCTCTTCGCCGATCTGCGGGTCGCGGTCTTCGACAGCGGCCAGGGCCGAGCCCTTGATCACCGGAATGTCGTCGCCCGGGAACTGGTACGAGCTGAGCAGCTCGCGCACTTCCATTTCGACCAGCTCCAGCAGCTCCTCGTCGTCGACCATGTCGACCTTGTTCAGGAACACCACCAGGGCCGGAACGCCGACCTGACGCGACAGCAGGATGTGCTCGCGGGTCTGCGGCATCGGGCCGTCAGCGGCCGAGCACACCAGGATCGCGCCGTCCATCTGGGCGGCGCCCGTGATCATGTTCTTCACGTAGTCGGCGTGGCCCGGGCAGTCCACGTGCGCGTAGTGACGGTTGGCCGTCTCATATTCCACGTGCGACGTGTTGATGGTGATGCCGCGCGCTTTTTCTTCCGGCGCGTTGTCGATGTCGGCGTAGTTCATCGCCTTGCTGCCGCCGGCCTTCGCCAGCGTCATCGAGATCGCCGCCGTCAGCGTCGTCTTGCCGTGGTCAACGTGGCCGATCGTGCCGATGTTCACGTGCGGCTTAGTGCGTTCGAACTTTTCCTTGGCCATGGCCAAACTCCTGTGGCCCGGGTCCGGAACGGAGGGGCGCTGTGCTCAGTTCATAAAACCTGGAGCGGGTAGCGGGAATCGAACCCGCATATTCAGCTTGGAAGGCTGCTGCACTACCATTGTGCTATACCCGCGCGAAGAATGCGGCTGCACCGCCCTTCGTTTGAAGAGCGACGTTTCCGCACCCGATTCCTTTCTGGACTCCCGGCCCGGCGGGCATTGAAGGCGCGTGGTGGGGGAAGCAGGACTCGAACCTGCGAAGCTTACGCAGCGGATTTACAGTCCGCCCCCTTTGCCGCTCGGGACATTCCCCCAGCGCGCCTTATGTCAATGCCGGTCTGGAAACGCCGAAAACAATCTTTCGATCATTTCGCGACGAAAGCCTTCGCTGTCGGGCGACGCCTGCAGTAGAGGAAGCGCCTGAACCGAAAGCCCTGGGGCCCAAATCGGAGGCCGTCTTATAGTGTCGTCATTTCGAGAACGCAACGACCGGAAAACCGGTAAAAAACAATCTTTCCACAAGAGGGACGAAACACGCCCAAATCGGGCTCAAACCCCCGCGCCGCAAGGCCGCCACCCCGCCGAAAACGAGCGCAAACCCGCCCGGTCGCGCCCGGACGCCGATAATTTTCTTTGGGGACGCCACCCGGTTCTGGCCGCTTTGGCGAATCCGGCGCGTCGCGGAATGGGCCGTCTGATGGTCACCGAAGACCGCGCCGACGAGATTCAGCGCGAGAATCTGGCGAACGGCCACCGAATCGAGGTGGTCGATTCGGTCGCCCTGGGCCGGATGCTGCCCGCCGGGGCCGTACACCAGGGCATGGCCTTCAAGGTCCAGCCGCTGGAAGGCGTCGATCTGGAAGACCTGGCCGAACCGGCTGAAGGCGTCATCGTTATGCTGGATCAGCTGACGGACCCTCAGAACGTCGGCGCCATCTTCCGCTCGGCCCTGGCCTTCGGCGCGCGCGGCATCGTCGTGCAGGACCGCCACTCCCCCGCCCTCGCCGGCGCCTTGGCCAAGGCCTCGGCCGGCGCCACCGAGCGCCTGCCCTGCGCCCGGGTGACGAATCTCAGCCGCGCGCTGGAGAAGCTGGCCGATCACGGCTGGCGCGCCATCGGCATGGACGGCGGCTCGGACCTGACGCTGGAGCAGGCGCTGGACGCCCGGCCGACCGTCATCGTCATGGGCTCCGAAGGCGACGGCGTGCGCCGTCTGGTGGCCGAGCATTGCGAGGCCATGGCCCGCATTCCCATGCCCGGCGGCTTCGAGAGTCTGAACGTCTCCAACGCCGCCGCCATCGCCCTGTATGAGGTCGCCAGGGCCCAAAGCCGCGCGAGCTAAGAAGGCGAACGCCCGCGTCAACTCGCCCCTGCGGCGTCTTGGCGCGGGCCCCGCCGGGCATTAAGAGTCGCGCATGGACTTCCTCTCAAATCCCGAATTGATCAGTCAGGCCTCCGCCCTCGGCAAGGTGCTGATGATCGACCTGGTGCTGGCTGGCGACAACGCTGTCGCCGTCGGCCTGGCCGCCGCCGCCCTGCCGCAGGAACAGCGTCGCAAGGCCATCCTGATCGGGCTGGCCGCCGCCGTCGTCATGCGCATCGGCCTGGCGCTGATCACCGTGCAGTTGCTGGCTATCGTCGGCCTGCTGCTGGCGGGCGGCTTCCTGCTGCTGTGGGTCTGCTGGAAGATGTGGCGCGAGCTGCGCGAACAGGCCACCCACGATCAGGCCGAAGCCGAGGCCGAGATCGAACGGGCCATGGCCATTGAACACGGCGGCGGCCCCTCGCCTGAGGAGTTGGGCCTGAAGCGCAAGACCTTCGGCGCCGCCTTGATCCAGATCATGATCGCCGACCTGACCATGAGCCTGGACAATGTGCTGGCCGTGGCCGGCGCCAGCCATGACCACCCGTGGATCATGGTGTTCGGCCTGATCCTGTCCATCGCCCTGATGGGTCTGGCGGCCACCTTCATCGCCAAGCTGCTGAACCGTTATCGCTGGATCGCCTATGTGGGCCTGGTCATCGTCCTGTACGTCGCCCTGCACATGATCTGGGACGGCGGACGCTCGGTCATCGTGCGCACTGGCCATACGGCGCAGTTCAACGCCTCGGCCCCCGCCTTCCTCGACATCAGCGCCGAGGAAGAGGTAAAGCACCTGCGCCACAGCGGTGAGGGTCCGGGACGGCACACGCCCGAAGCCTTGCCCGGCGGCCGCGAGCGACGCGATCCGCCCCCGCCGACTGTCGCGCCGACGGATGCCGCCTCCTAGAAACACAAAAGGCCCGGATCGCTCCGGGCCTTTTTTCATTTTTAGACCGGCGCTTTCAGACCTCGGCGCCGCCGAAGCGCTCGGTCCATTCCGCGACCTGGGCGTCCTCGATCTTGGCGAACAGAACCTGGGGCGCCGCCACTACTTGGCCGGCAGGAACCAGGCTCAACAGGTCGCCCTCAGCGTCAGGCCATGACAGATCGGTCGCGCCGACCGTGGCCGCGATCCGCCCCGCCGCTTCGGGCATAAAGGGCGCCGTCACGCGGGCGAACAGGGCGACCAGGCTCAGCGCCGTGCGCACCACAACGGCGGCCCGCTCGCGGTCCGTTTTCAGCGCCGTCCACGGGGCCGCGACCTGCAGATACTCATTGCCCAGGACCCACAGGGCGCGGGCGGCCTGGGCCGCCTTGCGGAACTCCATCGCCTCGAACTCGTCAGTGAGGCTGGCGAGAGCCGCCTTGACGTCGGCGGCCAGCTTCTCTTCCAGCGCGCCCGGCTCTCCGCCCTCGGGCACGACGCCGTCGAACTTGGACTCGGTGAACTTGACGATGCGGTTGACGAAGTTGCCCAGCACGTCGGCCAGGTCCTTATTCGTCGTCGACTGGAACTGCTCCCAGGTGAAGGCCGCGTCGGAATGCTCCGGCCCATAGGCCGTCAGGTGCCAGCGCCAGTAATCGGCGGGCAGCAGTTCCAGCGCCTGATCCATGAAGACGCCCCGGCCCATGCTGGTCGAGAACTTGCCGCCGTACCAGTTCAGCCAGTTGAAGGCCTTCAGCTGGTCCACCGTCTTCCACGGCTCGCCTGAGCCGAGGATGGTCGACGGGAAGCTGACGGTGTGGAAGGCGACGTTGTCCTTGCCCATGAACTGGACGTAGCGCACGTCCTCGGCGCCCTCGTCGAGACGCCACCACGAGCGCCAGTTTCCGCCGGTCTTGTCGGCCCATTCCTCGGTCGCGCCGATGTATTCGATGGGGGCGTCGAACCAGACGTAGAAGACCTTGCCCTCCATCCCCGGGCGCGGGCCGCCGTCGGGACCGACGACCGGCACGCCCCATTTCAGATCGCGGGTGATGCCCCGGTCGATCAGGCCCTCGTCCAGATGCTTATAGGCGATGGAGCGGGCCAGCGGCTGCCACTGCGGCGAGCGGGCGTCGACCCAGGCGCGCACTTCGTCGGCCACCTTGGTCTGCAGCAGATAGAGGTGGCGCGTGTCGCGGACCTCCAGATTACGGCTGCCCGACACTGCTGAATAGGGGTCGATCAGGTCGGTCGGATCCAGCAGGCGGCCGCAGTTATCGCACTGGTCCCCGCGCGCCTTCTCATAGGCGCAGTGCGGGCAGGTCCCTTCGACGTAGCGGTCGGGCAAGAAGCGGGCGTCGTCGATCGAATAGATCATCCGGTCGACGCGCTCTTCGATCAGGCCGCGCTCTTCCAGCACCTTGGCGAAGTGCTGGGTCAGGCGGGTGTTCGGGGCGTTGGAGCTGCGGCCGAAGATGTCGAACGACAGGTTGAAGGCCTCGCCCGCGCGGCGCTGCACCTCGTGCTGTTCGTCGCAATAGGCGCGCACGTCCTGGCCGGCGGCGGCGGCGGCCAGTTCGGCCGGGGTGCCGTGTTCGTCGGTGGCGCAGACATAGAGGACGTCATGCCCCCTCGCCCGCATGAAACGCGCCCACACATCGGCGGGCAGCATCGACCCGGCCAGATTCCCAAGGTGCTTGATGCCGTTGATATAGGGCAGCGCCGAGGTGATGAGGATGCGGGCCATGATTATCCGAGTGACAAGTGACGAGTGACGAGTGACGAGTGGTTAGTGGCGAGTGAGGCGAGCTACCGCAACACCGAACGGCGCATTAATGCGTTTCGCTCGCCACTCGATACCCGCCACTCGCCACTTCTCAAAGCCTCCGCGCGATGCGCACGAAGCGCCCGGTCAGCAGGGCGCCCGAGATCAGGCTGGCGACGATCACCGACCAGACCAGTCCGTCCACCCCGATCCGATGCGCCAGGAACCAGCCCAGCGGGATCATGATGAGGCCATAGGACAGCAGGTGCATCAGCGTCGGCCACACCACGTCGCCCGCCGCACGGTTGGCCTGCGCCGCGACTACCTGCATGGCGTCGGCGACGAAGAACAGGGTCGCCAGCACCAGCGCCGGCGCCGCGATGGCGAGGATCGCCGGGTCGGTCGTATAGGCGCCGACGATCAGCCGCGCCGAAGGCCAGATGACCAGGGCGATGATGAAGGCCAGCACCGTCACCACGCCGATGCCGGCCAGACCGCCGCGCATCACACCCGCCTTGTCCGCTGCGCCATAGCTGCGGCCGACCAGCACCGCCGTCGCGGACGACAGTCCCATCGGCACCATGAAGACGATGGCCGAGATGTTGATCACGACCGCCCAGCTGGCGGTCTGGGCGGCGCCCAACTGACCGGCGAACAGGGTCATGGCGGCGAATGCGCCGACCTCGATGAAGTTCGACGCGCCCGCGCCCAGGCCGACCTTCATCTGCTGGCTCTCAACCGCCTTGTCGCGTTGGGGCTTCTTGAACACGCCCCAGGCCCGCGCCTCGGGCAGGCGCAGGATGAAGATGACCAGAAAGATCGCCAGCGCCGTACGCGCGCCGAACGTCGCCCAGGCCGAAGCCACGGCGCCGTGCAAGCCGATGCCCAGCAGGTCCGGCACCAGCAGCAGGTTCAGCGCCAGATTGACCGCATTGGCCACCCACATGGCGACCATGCCCGCTTTGGGCCGGTGCAGTCCCTCAAGGAAGAACTGGGCGCAGACCGAAATTAGATAGGCCGGCATCGACAGCGCAAAGACCATCAGGGCGGGCGTCGCGCCCTCGCCCAAACCGTCCTCCAACCCCATATGAACGAGCCCGAACGGTCCGAGCAGCAGCAGACCGATCATCGAGACCAGACCGATCTGCAGCGAATAGGTCATGCCGCGCCTCAGGACGGCGCCGACTTCATCGCCCCTGCCCTCGCCCAGCAGGCGGGCGGTCATGACCTGCACCCCCATCATCAGGCCGACCGCCGTGGTCAGCACGACCGACGACGGCGCCCAGGCTAGGGAGTGGAAGGCCAGCTCGCGGCTGGCGTAGTGGCCGACGACGATGGCGTCCGTCAGCCCCATAGTCATGATGCCCAGACGCGCCATGACGACCGGCCAGGCCAGCTTCAGCAGCTCGGACAGGGCAGCGCGGGTTTTGAAGCTGAACAGGGCGTGGGTCATCGGAGGCCGCAACAGCCACGCGCCCATGCGCGCGTCAATCGATTTTCCGAGCGCTTCGGGCGCCTACCAGGCGCCCAGTTCGCGCAGCTCCCGCGCCAGCTCGGGCGGCAGGTCCGTCGGCTCGGCCACCGACAGGTCCGGCGGAACGTCCTTGTCGAAATAGCGCCAGCCCTGAAACGGCCGCCGGGCCAGCGGCGCGGTGCGGATGACCTCGCTGTCCAGCTTGATCTCGCACCGGCTGGCCTTGCCCTCGCCCACCGTCGTGATGTCGAGGATGCGCTGACGGCAGGTCACGATGCCCTTCATCACCCAATAGAGCGAGCCGCCGTCCTCGATCTCGGCGGCGCGCTTGGGCGTCATGCGGGTGTGGACGATGCGCCAGTCGGACCGCTTGGCGTTCGCCTCCAGGGTCTCGACCTCGGAGACGCCGACGCAGAGCTTGATCATGTGCAGGGGCATGAAACGCCGCCTCTACTCCGTTCATCCCGGCGGACGCCGGGACCCAGTAAGAGCCCCGCACGCGACGCTCGACAAAACGCTCAGCCCAGTTCCCGACCTCGTTGATGAGGCCAAAGAACTGGATCCCGGCGTCCGCCGGGATGAGCGGGATCTAGTCGGCCGCTTTCACCACAGCCAGCACCGCGCCGTCGGTGACCTGATCGCCGACGGCGACATTGAACTCGGCCACCACGCCGTCGAAGGGCGCGGTCAGGGCGTGCTCCATCTTCATGGCCTCCAGCACCACGACCGGTTGCCCCTTGGTCACCGCGTCCCCGGCCTTGGCGGGCGCCGCGACGATCTTGCCCGGCATGGGCGCGCGAAGGCCGCCGTCGGATGCGGCGCCGCCGGCCGGGCCGCTGGACTTGCGGCGCCGGAACTCGACCACGTCGCCGCCGTCGAACACCAGCACCCGCTCGGCGTCGGGCGACAGGGTGCTGACCGCCTCGCCGTTCACGACCACCATGCCCGGCGCGCCATAGACCTGAGCCGAGCCGAAATCGCCGTTCACCGTGAAGCTGGACGACCGGCCGTACCAGCCCGGCTCGCCCGTCAGGGTCAGGGCGTGGGCTGCGCCGTCATGGTGAACCGCCGTATGCGCTTGCGGCGCTGCGTTCAGGCGGAAACCGAACAGGCCTGCGCGAGCGGGCGCCAGCACATTGTCCGGCGCGTCAAAGGCGGCGGCGTCCGCCTCCAGCCCGATCTGACCGGCCGCAGCGGCCAGGGCGCGAGCGGAAACCTGAGCCGGGGCGATCAGCGCTCCCTCCTCCGCCGCGATGAAGCCGGTGTCCACGTCGCCTTCGACAAAGCGCGGGTGATCCAGGCAACGCGCCATGAAGCCCGCGTTGGTCTTCACCGGCCAGACCTCGACCTCGCGGCAGGCGTCGGCCAGACGGGCGGCGGCGGCTTCGCGGGTGTCTTCATGGACGATCAGCTTGGCGATCATCGGGTCGTAGAACTGGCTGACCTCGCCGCCCTGCATCACGCCGGTGTCGACGCGGATGTCATCGGGCATGACGAAGTGATCCAGCCGCCCGATCGACGGCAGGAAGCCGTTGGCGGGATCTTCGGCATAGAGGCGGGCCTCCATGGCCCAGCCCTTCATCGGGATGTCGGCCTGCGCCAGCGGGATCGGCTCGCCTGCCGCGACGCGCAGCTGCCATTCGACCAGATCGACGCCGGTGATGGCTTCCGTCACCGGGTGCTCGACCTGCAGCCGGGTGTTCATCTCCATAAACCAAATGCGGTCGGCCTTCAGCCCGTCGGAGGCGTCGGCGATGAACTCGATGGTGCCGGCGCCCTGATAGTCCACGGCCTTGGCGGCGCGGACTGCGGCGGCGGTGACAGCGTCGCGCGTGGCCTGATCCATCCCGGGCGCAGGCGCCTCTTCGATCACCTTCTGGTGGCGGCGCTGCAGCGAGCAGTCGCGTTCGTGCAGGTGGACGACATTGCCGTGGCTGTCGCCGAAGACCTGCACCTCGATATGACGCGGGCGAGTGATGTAGCTCTCGATCAGCACGCGCGGATCGCCGAAGGACGACTGCCCCTCGCGCTGGGCCGACGCCAGATTTTCAGCGAAGTCCTCAGGCCGGTCGACCTTGCGCATCCCCTTGCCGCCGCCGCCCGCGACCGCCTTGATCAGCACCGGGAAGCCGATGCGGTTCGCCTCGGCGCTCAGGGTCTCCAGCGACTGGTCCTCGCCCTGATAGCCTGGGGTGACGGGCACGCCCGCCTCGATCATCAGCTTTTTCGCCGCGTCCTTCAGACCCATGGCGCGGATCGAAGACGGCTTGGGGCCGATCCAGACGACGCCGGCCGCCGCCACCGCCTCGGCGAAGTCAGCGTTCTCGGACAGGAAGCCGTAGCCGGGATGGATGGCCTCCGCCCCCGTCGCCTTGGCCGCCGCCAGCACCTTGGCCGCGTCCAGATAGGACTCGCGCGCCGCCGCCGGGCCGATCAGCACCGCCTCGTCCGCCTCGCGCACGTGCAGGGCGTTGGCGTCGGCCTCGGAATAGACGGCGATGGTGCGCAGGCCCATGCGACGGGCGGTGCGGAAGACGCGGCAGGCGATCTCGCCGCGATTGGCGACCAGGACGGATTTGAACATCAGGCTTTCCGAAGTGGCGAGGGACGAGTGGCGGGTGACGAGAAGGCGCGTGCGATCATGCGTCGGGCGAAAAGAGTCGGCGTGGCGAGATCCGTCGACGAGTCAGCCTCGTCACTCGCCACTCACCACTCATTGCGCCCAGTTCGGCGCGCGCTTGTCGAGGAAGGCGCGGACGCCTTCCTGGCCCTCGGGCGAGACGCGGGCGCGGGCGATGCGCTTGGCGGTCTCTTCCAGCAGGCGGTTGTCGATATCCTCGCCCGCGACATCGTTGACCAGCCGCTTGGCGTCGCCCATCGCGCCCGGCGCATTGGCCGACAGGCTGTCGGTCAGCATGGAGATGAACTCCTCCACCGAGCCTTCGGGCAGGACCATGTCGATCAGCCCCGCATGGGCGGCGTAATCGGCGTCGAAGATGTTGGCCGTCAGGAACAGCTGGCGCGCACGGCGCGCGCCGACCGCCTCGATGACATAGGGGGCGATGGTCGCCGGGATGAGGCCCAGCTTGACCTCGGAGAAGGCGAAGCGCGTCCCCTCGACCGCCACCGCCATGTCGCAGGCGGCGACGATGCCCGCCCCGCCGCCCATGGCCGCGCCCTCGACCAGGGCCACCGTCAGCGCCGGCACGTCATGCAGGGCCTTCAGCATCTTTGCCAGCCCCATGGCGTCGTCGCGGTTGTCGCTTTCGGACCAGTCGGCCGCGTCGCGCATCCAGTTCAGGTCAGCGCCCGCGCTGAAGGTCCCGCCGGCGCCGCGGATGAAGACCACGCGCACCCGGTCGGCGCCTTGCAGGGTCTCAAACGCCTCGTACAGGGCGGCGATGGTGGCGGCGTCGAAGGCGTTCTTTTTCTGCGGCCGGTTGATGGTGACGAAGACCACGCCGTCGGCCGTGGCGTCGATCTGCACCAGATCGTCGTTCGCGTCCGGCGCCGGGTCGGCGACGAAGGGATGGGCGATGGCGTTCATCTCCGCCGCCTCGGCGTCGGTGATGTCCAGAGCGTTCAGCTCGTCTTCGTTAGGGTTTTGATCAGTCATGGTCGGCTCCTCTCAGCCGGTAGAACGCATCAGGCGGCGTCACGGCGCGCCGCAGAGAAATATCCCGCCTAGACCGGATCACAGCGGCTGGCCCGAACGGTCTTGCCGTCCTGCTCGATCCGCAGCGACACCCCGACCACCGGCGACAGGCGCAGGATCTGAACCATGGTCTGGTCGCCTTCAGAGGACTGGTTCTCCAGCACCACCCGAATAGCCTCGCCCTGATCCTTCAGCGGCTCCAGCGCCACCAGCCTGGAGGTGTCTTCATAGCCCTTGATCTCGGTGGCTGTGATGACGAAGCGCGTGCCGCTTTCCTGTCTGGCGCAGCCGTCGTCGCTATAGTCCCACTCACCGCGATAGCCGACGGGAAAGACCGCCTGCGCCGGTTCGCCCGCGCGGGCAGCAGCCTCTTCCGCCGCCGAAACCGGGTCGGCCTGGGGCTGTGCCGCGGCTTCCAACGCAGGCTCGGCCACCTCTGGCGTCGGAGCGTCCGCTTGCGATCCGCAGGCTGCGAGCAAGGCCGTCAAAGCGATCAGGGCCGCGGTCTTCTTCATGTCTCAGTCCTCGTGGCGGGCATTCGGCCCTGACGGGCCGCGGCGGTCATTACATCCGGAACACGCCGAAGGTCGTCTCGGGGATGGGGGCGTTCAGGCTGGCGCTGATGGCTAGGCCCAGCACGTCGCGCGTCTGGGCCGGATCGATGACGCCGTCGTCCCACAGGCGGGCGGTGGCGTAATAGGGATTGCCCTCGTCCTCGTACTTCTGACGGATCGGCGCCTTGAAGGCCTCGGCCTCCTCCGGCGTCCATGTGTCCGCGTCGCGGTGGACGGTGGCCAGGACGCTGGCCGCCTGCTCGCCGCCCATCACGCTGATGCGGCTGTTGGGCCAGGTGAACAGGAAGCGCGGCGAATAGGCCCGACCGCACATGCCGTAGTTGCCCGCCCCGAAGCTGCCGCCGATCAGGACGGTGAACTTGGGCACCTCCGCCGAGGCGACCGCCGTCACCAGCTTGGCGCCGTGCTTGGCGATGCCTTCGGCTTCGTATTTGCCGCCGACCATGAAGCCCGAGATGTTCTGCAGGAACAGCAGCGGGATCTTGCGCTTGCAGGCCAGTTCGATGAAGTGCGCGCCCTTCTGGGCGCTTTCGCTGAACAGCACGCCGTTGTTGGCCAGGATGGCGACCGGCTGGCCCCAGATGCGGGCGAAGCCGCACACCAGCGACGTGCCGTACAGCGCCTTGAACTCGTCCATCTCCGAGCCGTCGACGATGCGGGCGATGACCTCGCGCACGTCATAGGGGGCCCGGACATCCTCGGGGATGATGCCGTAGAGCTCAGCCGGATCGTAAGCCGGGGCGCGCGGCTCGCGCACGTCCAGCGGCTGGGGCTTGGTGGTGTTCAGATTGGCGACGATGGAGCGCACGATCTCCAGCGCATGCTCGTCGTCCTCGGCCACATGGTCGACCACGCCGGACCTGCGGCCGTGGGTCTCGGCCCCGCCCAGTTCCTCAGCCGAGATGACCTCGCCGGTCGCAGCCTTCACCAGCGGCGGCCCGGCCAGGAAGATGGTGCCCTGATTGCGCACGATCACCGTCTCGTCCGACATGGCCGGCACATAGGCGCCGCCCGCCGTGCAGCTGCCCATGACGCAGGCGATCTGCGGGATCGACTTTGCGCTCATCCGCGCCTGGTTGAAGAAGATACGGCCGAAGTGGTCGCGGTCCGGGAAGACCTCGGCCTGGTGCGGCAGGTTGGCCCCGCCCGAATCGACCAGATAGACGCACGGCAGATTGTTCTGCTCGGCGATCTCCTGCGCCCGCAGGTGCTTCTTCACCGTCATGGGGAAGTAGGCGCCGCCCTTCACCGTCGGGTCGTTGGCGACGATCATGACCTCGCGCCCCGACACCCGGCCGACGCCGCAGATCATGCCTGCGCCGGGCGCCTCATCGCGATACATGCCGTTGGCGGCCAGCTGACCGACCTCCAGGAAGGGCGAGCCCGGATCCAGCAGGCGCTCGACGCGATCACGCGGCAGCAGCTTGCCCCGCGCCACATGGCGCTCGCGGCTGGCGTCCGAGCCGCCCCGGGCCGCCATGGCGACCTTTTCATAAAGCTCGTCCCGCAGGGCGCGATTGTGCGCATCCAGCGACTTGAAAGCAGGACTGTTGCGATCGACGGCGGAAATCAGCTTGGGCATGCCTAAGGTTTAGGAGGCTTCCGCGCCGGGGGGAAGCCGTTCGGTTCACCGAACGCGAAATCCGCTATATCTCCTCCTCATGGCCCCGCTTCGACCGGACACCCTCGCCGCCGCCCTGACCCGCGCCTTCGAGGGCGCGCAGGACAGCCGCGCCAGTTGGTTCGCCCTGACGCGGGGCGAGCGGCTGTTTTCCGCCGGCGACCGGGCCGACACCCTCTATCTGCTGCGCGCCGGGCGGCTGGGCGTCTTCCGTCGCGACGACGGCCGCGTCCCGCAGATGATCGCGGTCATCAAACCCGGCGACCCGGTCGGCGAACTGGCCATGCTGGCGGGCACCTCGCACATGTCGGACGTGGTCGCCCTGCGCGACAGCGACGTGTTGGCCCTGCCGCGCGAGGCCTTCTTCGACGCGGCGCGCACTGATCCCCTGCTGATGTCGGAACTGGGTCAGATCATGCTGACCCGCGCGCGTGAGCGCGGCGGCGGGACCGAGCCCAACGTCTTCGGCTTCGTCTCAGCCCGCGACAAGCCGATCCGCGCCTTCGTCGAACGCGTCGCCCGCGCGGTCGAGGCTCAGGGCGCCACCTGCCACGTCATCGACAGTTCGGCCCTGTCATCCGCCGCCGAGTGGTTTTCGCGGGTCGAGGACGCCCACGACTACGTCCTCTATGTCGCCGAGGCGAACGAGCCGAACTGGGCCGCCCTGTGCGCGCGTCAGGTCGACCGCCTGTTCCTGGTCGGCGCCGCCGACCGCCCGCCGCCCCCCGCCCCGCCTGTGGCCGAGGAATGGGACGACGCCGGGCAGCGCACCGATCTGATCCTGTTGCGCGACCCGCGGATGCCGCGCCCCAGCAACACCCGCGCCTGGCTGGACGTGCTCAAACCCGGCCGCTGGTTCCACGCGGTCGAGGGCTTGTTTGACGACACGGCGCGGATCGCCCGGCTGATCACCGGCTCCTCCGTCGGAGTGGTGCTGTCCGGCGGCGGCGCGCGCGCCTATGCCCACATCGGCGCGCTGAAGGCCCTGCGCGAGTCTGGCACGCCCATCGACTTCATCGGCGGCGCCTCAATGGGGGCGGTCATCGGCGCCGGTCCCGCCCTGGGCTGGTCCGACGAAGAGTTGGAGCACCACATCCGCCAGGCCTTCGTCCTGTCCGATCCTCTGGCCGACATCGCCCCGCCCATCATCGCCATGACCCACGCCCGCAAGGTCAAGGCGCTGATGAAGGAGGCCTTCGGCGACGTGCAGATGGAGGACATGCTGCTGCCCTTCTTCGCCGTCTCGACCAATCTGACCGCAGGCAGGCTGGAGGTGCACCGCGAAGGCACCCTGCGCCACGCCTTGCGCGCCTCCATCTCCATTCCCGGCGTCATGCCGCCTGTGGTGATGAACGGCCAGGTGCTGGTCGACGGCGCCGTTCTGCGCAACTTCCCCAGCGACGTGATGCGTCGGTTGAACAGCGGCCCGCTCGTCGGCGTCGACGTGTCCCAGTCGCGCGGCGTGGACGCCACCGCGCTGGAGAATCCCCCCTCCTGGTGGCGCTGGATCCTGTCGGGGGCGTGGAAGCACGGCCCGCCGATCGTCTCTATCCTGATGCGCGCGGCCACCCTGTCCAGCGAGGCCGAGCGGATTCAGGCCCGCGCCGAGACCGATCTGTTGATCCTGCCGCCCTCCGACGGCGTCGATATCCGCGACTGGAAGGCCTATGAGCCCGGCGTCGCCGCCGGCTATGAGGCCGCGCGCGCCGCCCTGGACAGCCTCAACGGCCCGGTCGAGACCCTGCACCGGCGCCGCCGCGCCGACGCGCCACAAGAAACAGTCGAGGAAATGGCAGAAGCGTCCTTCCCTCAGGACGTTTTGGAAATGCCTGGCCCAACACCTGGCCCAGGCGCGTCAGGAAAGCGTCGCGGCTGGCTGGGTCTTCGCAAAGCGCGGTGAGATAGGGTCGCAGCGCCGTCCCCTTCATCCACTCCAGCACGGCGTCGTCGCCTTCCAGCACATGCAGATAGGTGGTGGACCAGGTGTCGACCTCCTCGCACAGATCCGCCACGGCGTCGTAATAGGCCTCGGCCCCCAGCAGAGGCTGAATGGTGTCCACGCCGCTCAGCCGCTCGCGCCACGGTCCCTCCGCCGCCGTCTGACGCATCAGCGTATGGTGGCGCGTCTCCCACGCCATCGGCATCTGCACCGCCAGCACGCCGCCCGGGGCCAGCGCCTCGGTCATCCGCCGGAACAGGGCCGCATGATCCTGCGCCCACTGTAGCGAGGCGTTGGCCAGGATCAGATCGACGGGCGCATCCGGCGCCCAGCTCTGCAGATCGTCCTGCACCCAGCGCACGTCGTCCGGCAGGCCGCGCGCCTGTTCCAGCATCGCCGCGCTGGAATCCAGCCCGTGCACCCGCGCGCCCGGCCAGCGTCGTTTCAGCAAGGCCGCATGCTGCCCCGTGCCGCAGCCGATGTCCCAGACCTCATGCGGGTCCAGATCGTCCGGCAGATGCGACAGCAGGTCGATGGCCGCGCGATCGCGCTGGCGCTCAAAACGATTGTATTGGTGGGGGTCCCACGCCGGCGACGTCATCGTCGTTATTCTCCCTCGATCATCGCGAAAGCGATTCGAGGGAGAATGGTACAGCCTCTCAGGATTGAACTGAGGACCTCCGGCTCCACAAACCGGCGCTCTAACCAGCTGAGCTAAGGCTGCACATCTCTGCGCGAGGGCGGTTCTCTAGCGGGCCTCGCCGTCGGGGGCAAGCGGCCTTTTCGCCCTCGCGCGGATTTTATCTTCTTTACCCGTCAGTTCCAACCGCGGCTGGCGATATACTGCTGCAACTGGGCGATCCGGGTCTGGTCCGACGGGTGGGTCGAGGCGAACTCCGGCGTGCCCGACTGACGCCCCGCCGCCATCGCGCGCCACAGCGTCAGCGACTCAGACGGCTTGTAGCCGGCCGCCGCCATGTAATCGACGCCCAGCCGATCCGCCTCCAGCTCATGGCTGCGCGAAAAGGGCAGCAGCACGCCCAACTGGGCGCCCAGGCCGCCGAAGGCCTGCACCGCCTGGCCATAGTCCCCTGCCCGGCTCTGCACCGCGCCCAGCACCAGACCCGTCGTCTGCGTCGTCGACGCCCGCTCAGCCGCATGGCGCGCAACGACGTGGCCGACCTCGTGACCGATCACGGCCGCCAGTTGGTCATCGTTCTTGGCGATGGCGAGCAGGCCCGTCGTCACGCCCATATGGCCGGACGGCAGCACGAAGGCGTTCGGCGTGGCGTCGTCGAACACCGCATAGTCCCAGTGACGATTGGTCAGGTTCGCCGCCTGGACGATTCGATCGCCGACGCGGCGAACGCGCGCGTTCTGGGCGGCGTTGTTCGACACCTTCTGCGTCCTCAGCGTCTCGGCCCAGGCGGCCTGCGACTGCTGGATCAGGGCGCTGTCGTCCATCAGAACGAACTGGCTGCGCCCCAGCGCCTCATTATAGGCGCAGCCGCCGACGCCGACGCCAAGAAGGCTCGCGCCAACGGCCAGAGCAACGAGGATGGGTTTGTGGGACATGGGGCCTCCAGACAGCAATCGCTGTCCATAATGCACAGCCTGTCGGCTCGGCTCCACGCTCTCTTCACCTTGAGCGGCGGCAGCGCGGCTTGGACCGGCCTCATCATCGCCTTCGCGGCAAGGAATCAGTCTCTCAACGTGAGCCGTGATCCGCGCGGATCGCTCCAAACGGCTCATGCGCCGTGTTCGGATCCTCGGAACAGGCCCGAAGATGACGCGACGGAATAAACCACGCCCATGACCCTGCTGGTACGCCAACCTCGAGGCCGAAGACGGCCACAAAAAAACGCCCCGAGGCGAAACCTCGAGGCGCTTCTTTTCGTTCAGTGCGATCGCTCGCTTAGTCCAGGTTAAACGGCACCCGGACCACGAACTTGGCGTTCGTTGCAGCGCCATCGACCGTGCGGGGCGAAAGCTGCCCGCGCTGGACGATGCGGACCGCAGCGGCGCCGAAGCCCATGCCCGACGGCTCTTCCGAGACGACACGGCAGTCTTCAGGACGACCGCTCGGGGTCACCGTACATTCGACCGTGGCCGAACCACCCACGCCGCGATCAAGAGCGCGCTGCGGGAAGTCCCGTTCGGTCGGACGCGGCGGGCGAGCCCACTGCGGGTTGGTGATCACCGAAGGACGCGGCGGCGCGGGCGGCGCCGGCGGAGGCGGAGGACCTGGGACGATCACGGGCGGGCCCGTGTATTCGACGCGGTCTTCCTTCTTCGTCGGCTCGATCGGCAAGGTCACCGGCGGCGGAGGCGCCGAGGTGTTGACGACCGGCTCGCGCACCTGAAGCTTCGGCGGCGGAGGCGTGTCCGGCGGCGGAGGCGGCGGCGGCGGAGGCGGAGGCGGTGGCGGCGGCGCCATCAGCTCCACATCTACAGCCTCGTCCACATAGTTGAACTCCTGGAGTTCGAACTTGCTCTTGTAGAGGTAAAGACCCGCAAGAACGTGAACGGCGATAGAGATGCCGATCCCGATCATTGCGCCCGTCGAAAGTTTTTTCTTTCTCGGAGCGTCGAGCAGAGGGTCGCGGTGCTCGCGATGTTCAGCAGTCATGCTTGCGTCACGCCCCCTTACGACTGATCTTCGCCAACCAGGGCGACACTGTAGAAACCATTATCCTGCAAGGCGTTCATGACCTGCATGAAGTCCCCGTAACGCGTTTGCTGGTCAGCGCGGATGAAAATCCGCTCCTGCTCAGGGTCACGTGTTCCGATCTGGACTTTCAGATCATCGCCCAACGAGCCCACCGTGGTCCGGAAGTCGCCGATCCACACTTCACCGCCATTCTGGATGGAGATGAAGACAGGCTTGGGCGGATTCTGGGCCGGCGGAGCGACGGCGCGAGGAAGCGTCACCGGCACCGACACGGTGGCGAGCGGAGCCGCCACCATGAAGATGATGAGGAGAACAAGCATAATGTCCACGAAAGGCGTGACATTGATTTCGCTGTTCGCCTCGACGGTGTACTTGCCGCCGCCGGAACCGGAAAGTTTGGCGGCCATTCGGCTTACGCTCCCTTGTCGAGTTGACGCGAGATCGAGTTGATCAGCTCAGCGTTGAACCCGTCGGCGCGAGCGCCGTACGAAGCGATGCGGGTGTTGAAGTAGTTATAGAAGATAACCGCCGGGATAGCCGCGAACAGGCCGATACCGGTGGCCAGCAGGGCTTCAGCGATACCCGGAGCAACGACGGCCAGGTTGGTGGTGTTCGATTCGGCGATGCCGATGAACGAGTTCATGATGCCGTACACGGTGCCGAACAGACCGATGAACGGACCGCCCGAACCGACCGACGCCAGGAACTGCTGGCCGCCCGACAGACGGATGCCCAGACCACCTTGAACGGCGCCGATGGCGTTGTTCGCGCGGTCGATCGTCGAGCCGCGGTGAACGCCGGCGACGTCCAGGCCGGCTTGACGCGACAGCTCCACTTCGCCGGTGGCGGCGGCGGCCATGTCGGCCAGCGGGTTGCCGTCGAACTCTTCCGAGGTGGCCAGGCGACGGATGTCAGCCAGGGTGCGAGCACCGCGGTACTCTTCCAGGAAGCGGTTGGTCTTTTTGCTCAGCGAGCTGAACTCGACCAGCTTGATGAGCAGCAGCGTCCAGGAGAAGATCGAGGCCAGGATCAGGCCGGCCATGACGACCTTAACGACCGGGTGCGCCATCATGAACATGGCGATCGGGGTCAGGCCCGCACCGCCGTGAACTTCGGCGGCGGCTTCTTCCGTGGCGGCTGCATCAGCGGCCGGGGTGGCGGCGTCGGCGGCCGGAGCGGCGGCGTCGGCAGCGGCGGGAGCCGAAGCGGCGGCCGGAGCGGCCGGAGCGGCTGCGTCCTGCGCCAGAACCGGCGAGCTCGCCATCAGGACGGCGGCGCCGGCCATTGCGAGGAGGATATTCGTCTTCTTATCGAGCATGTTTCGCCAGTTCCTGCTTTGGTCTGACTCGTGGAACCCAAGACGGCGGCCGCGTCAGTCGGCCGCGCCTTTACAGTGAAATCTTTTCCTCCCGCCGGATTTCTCCCCCGCCGGTCGGCGCCGCAATCCTCCAAACGTCGAAACGTCTGCGGACCTGGCGACAGAGACAATATCTCGCCGCCCACAGCCTGCAAGCAGGAATGCGGTCCTGTCCCTTTGGCGAAGCCCTATCTTAGCGTCAAGGGCGGAAAATGTCTTTTCACCCCCGGCCGGACGCAGCGCGGCGCGACACGCACAAAAAATGCACGTCACTGTCATGATCCGGCAACAAACTTGCAGTGTTACCGATTGTTAAGAAAAGTTTAGGCCCATGACGAATTTTCGGCTTTTTTGCGGCCGTGGCGAAGATTCATCATTTAGGGGAAAGTGGTGCCTGGAGGCGGATTCGAACCACCGACACGCGGATTTTCAATCCGCTGCTCTACCAACTGAGCTATCCAGGCTTCGCTTTGCGTCGCGAGAGGCGGCTCTATAGGCGAGCCCGGGCGGGCTGTCCAGACGCCAATTCACTCAATTCCGCGATCTTTTTCATCATCGTGCGCTTCTTCGGCGGGAATGGCGTATCCGCCGGTGAACCAGCGTTGCAGATCAACGTCGGCGCAACGCTTGGAACAGAAGGGCTTATAGGCTGCGACAGACTCGGCGCGGCGGCAAATGGGGCATTGGGCCATGCGTCAGCCCTCCTTGATATGAAATTCGCCCGGTGCGGCGTCGGGGCGGATATGGGCGCGCGGCCCCAGTTCAGCCGCCCAGGGCGACAGAATCATTTCAGAGGCCGGGCTGCAATGCAGCGTGAAACGCGGCGTCGCCCGATCCGTCGCCAGCGCCAGCCGCAGGCGATGCAGGGCGGCGCGTTCGGCTGCGCCCGGCCCGGCCAGCCGCTCGTCCGCCGGCGTTCGGCCCCACGGCAGGGACAGTTGCAGCAGCCCGAACCGGCTGAGCGGCCCCACCGCGACGCCTTGCGTCCCGGCGAAAGCCTGACGCGCCATGTTCAGGGTGCTTTCAGGATGCAGGCCCACGCCCGCCAGATCGACCGCCGCCAGACCGCCCCACCCCGTCAGGCACAGCAGGCGCGCGGTCTGGCGCAGGCCCTCGCGATTCACCGCCTCGCGCCCCTTGCGGGAATCACGACCGGCGACAGGGGCGTAATCAATGTCGACCGCGATCAGGGCGCGCGTGCGCTGGATCGCCAGATCCAGGCCGACCTCCGAAACAACGACGCCGCCCGCCAGCGCCTCGTCCTGAGCCTCGGTCGCGGCGCGAATGGCCTCGGCGCCTGTCGCAATGGGCCTGTCAGGGTAAAGAGCCCGCAGGATCGCCTCAACGTCAGGCCCCGGCGCCAGCAGGCGCGGCTCGCCGCTCGCCTCGCCCAGACGGCGCAGCACCGGCCCCTTGCGCTCACGGGGCTCGGCGGTGATTTCCAGTTCGAGCTTAGCGCCTTCGGTCGGGCGATCCGCCTTGCCCAGAGGCAGGAAGCCGAACGGCTCGCCGCGGCCCAGGTCGACGAAGGCGCCGTGCAGCCCCGGCGCCAGCCGCGCCACCCGGCCCACGAGGCGCGCGCCCAGGCGATGCTCGGGGCGGTCGTCCCCTCTATGAAGGATCAGCGTCTCGGCGCGGCCGTCGCGGAACGCCACGCCTCGGGTCTCGCCCGGAGCCGCGTCCAGGAAGACCTCGACATCGGCCATCAGGCCGCCCCGCCTCGCCATCCCGCGCCGCGAAGAAGATTCGCCGCCTCATACAGGGGCAGTCCCATGACGGCGGGATGGCTGCCGACGATTCGGGTGATGAAGGCCGCCGCCCGGCCCTGGATGCCGTAGCCCCCGGCCTTGCCCCGCCATTCGCCCGAGGCGACATAGGCGGCGATCTCGCCGTCCGACAGCGGCTTGAAGCTGACGCGGGTTTCCACCACCCGCCAGGAGGTTCGCCCGCCTCGCACTACGGCCACGCCGGTGAAGACGCGATGATTGCGGCCCGACAGCAGCTTCAGAAACCGGGTCGCCTCGGCCTCATCGACGGGCTTCTCCAACAACCGACGCCCGACAGCCACCACCGTATCGGCGGCCAGGACCACGTCGTCGGGATGGCGTTCGGCCACGACAGCGGCCTTGGAACAGGCCAGACGCTGGGCCAGACGCGGCGGCGTCTCGGCCCGCTGGGGCGTTTCGTCGATATCGGCAGGATCGACCACATCGGGCGCAATGCCGATCTGCGCCAGCAGTTCAATGCGGCGCGGGCTCGACGAGGCCAGGATCAGCCTCGGAGCCGGAGCGTCAGGACGCGACACGCGCGTCCTTACTTGAAGCGATAGGTGATGCGACCCTTGGTCAGGTCATAGGGCGTCATTTCGACCAGCACCTTGTCGCCGGCCAGCACCCGGATGCGGTTCTTGCGCATCTTGCCCGCAGTGTGGGCGATGATCTCGTGATCGTTTTCCAGCGTCACGCGAAACGTCGCGTTGGGCAGCAATTCGCTGACCACGCCGGGGAACTCAAGCAGTTCTTCCTTAGCCATGCGGCCTCTCTCGCCCGGTGAATACGGCATAAGGCTCGCGCCGGGCGTGAGCGCGAGCCGTAAAAGTGAGGGCGCCTAATGCACCAAAACGCTTAGATAGTCGAGTTCAGCCCCGACGATAGAGCGCGCAGACCAAAGTAAAGAGCCGCCGGGCGGTCTCCTGGTCCATCTCGACCTTGCCTTCCAGACGCGCTTTCAGCAGGGCCGCGCCTTCGTTGTGCAGGCCCCGGCGCCCCATGTCGACCGACTCGATCTGACTGGGCGAAGAGCCGCGCAACGCCTCGTAATAGCTTTCGCAGATCAGGCCGTAGTCGCGGATCACAGTCTTCATCGGCGTCAGCGACAGGACATGGGTGCGGCTGAAATCCGGGCCGGTGATGTCGAAAGCCAGGCGATTGTCCTGCGACGACAGCTTCAGCGCATAGGGGCCCCCTGCGGCGCCTTCGGGCACGAAACGGTTCTGCTCCACCAGGTCGAAGATGGCGACGCGGCGCTCATGCTCGATCTCAGCCGTCGCGGCCGGCAGGGAGGCGTTGTCGATCTCGATCGCCGTCAGCTTGTGCGTCGCGCTCATCAGCCCGCCTCGTCCAGATGGGTGGGCGCCACCCGCGCAGGCCAGCGCTCGGACAGATCGGTCAGGACCGCGTCCAGGCATTCGACGTCGATTCGCAGGTCTCCGCCGCCAGCGAACATCATGAACACGCGGCCGCCCGGCGCCTCGGTCGGCTGAAAGTCCATCGCCAGCAGCTCCAGCGCCTGATCGGGCAGGCGCGGCAGACGGCGGCTCTTGACCGCCTGGACGTCCCCGAACTGCATGGCCGCCATCACGCGCGCGCCCCCGCATTCCCAACAGAAGCGCGACAGGACCACGGTCAGGCGCCGCGCCTCCTTTTCCCAGCGGATGTCGACCGGACGCATGATGGCGTCCTGAAGCGCGGCCGAAATGATCTGCAGGTCGTCCGCGTCCTCGGCCAGCAAGCGCAGCGGCGCGATCGGCGCGGCCTCTCCGGCATCGCCGGCGATCACGGGATCAGGGATGGATTCGCCGTCAGTGCTCATCGCCCTCCCCCTTGATGCGTCGGACATCGGCGCCGCAGGCGCCTAGCTTCTCTTCCATGCGCTCGAAGCCGCGATCCAGGTGATAGACGCGGCCGACCGTCGTCTCACCTTCGGCCACAAGACCGGCGATGACCAGAGACATGGAGGCGCGAAGATCCGTCGCCATCACCGGCGCCCCCTTCAGCTCCTCGACGCCGCGCACCACCGCCTGGCCGGCGTGGACGGTGATGTCGGCGCCCAGACGCGCCAGTTCCGGCGCGTGCATGAAACGATTCTCGAAAATGTTTTCGTGGATGACGCTCGTACCTTCGGCCGTCGTCATCAGGGCCATGAACTGCGCCTGCAGGTCGGTAGCGAAGCCCGGATAGATCTCGGTCGTGGCGTCGACCGCCTTCAGCCGCTGCGTCGGATCGCGGCGCACGATCAGCCCGTCGTCAGTCGGCTCGATCTCGACCCCCGCCTCGATCATTTTGTCGGTCAGGGCGGTGATCAGGTCAGCGCGCCCCTTGGTCAGGCGCACTTGGCCCCCGGCCATAGCCGCCGCGAGCGCATAAGAGCCCATCTCGATCCGGTCGGGAATCACCGACCAGGTCGCGCCCGACAGGGACGAGACGCCGGTGATCGTCAGCACGTCGGTGTCCAGGCCCTCGATCTTCGCGCCCATCGCGATCAGGCAGCGGGCCAGGTCGCCGATCTCGGGCTCGCGCGCCGCGCGCTTCAGCACCGTGGTTCCGTTCGCCAGCACGGCGGCCAGCAGGGCGTGTTCGGTCGCGCCCACTGATACGAAGGGGAACTCGATCTCGGCCCCGCGCAGCCCCTTGGGCGCCGTGGCGGAGACATAGCCCTCTTCCAGCTCGATCGCCGCGCCCATCGCGGTCAGCGCCTGCAGGTGCAGATCCACTGGACGGGCGCCGATGGTGCAGCCCCCCGGCAGGGAGACCTTGGCGTGCCCCGTGCGCGCCAGCAGCGGCCCCAGCACGTTGAACGAAGCCCGCATCTGACGCACCAGGTCATAGGGAGCGAAGGTCGAGGTGAGCTCTGGCGCGTGGAACAGGGTCTCCTGGCCGTCCGCTCCGTCGCGCTCGGTCACTTCCACGCCGAACTGGCGCAGCAGCTGGCCCAGGAATCGCGTGTCGGCCAGGCGAGGCATATTCGTCAGCAACAGGGGCTGATCCGTCAGAATCGACGCCGCCATCAGCTTGATCGCCGAGTTCTTGGCGCCGCTGACCGGAATGGAGCCGTTGAGGCGGTGGCCGCCGTGGATGACGATGCTGTCCATGAGTATCGGGGAAGTCCTGGGGGGCTCGGACCCCTACGGCCCGGCGAACCGGCTATCTAGCAAGCCTGGCGGCGCCGGCGAAAGGCCGGAACGTCGCAAGAGGGATGACTTTCAGTTGCTTTCCTTGGCCGGGCGCGCGCCGCCCGCGCCCGGCGCCTTGCGGCGACGCAGATTCGCACGCAGGGCGGCGGCCAACCGGGCCGCCCGCTCGGCCTTCGCTGCGGCGGCAGGTGCAGGTGAAGATGGGACGGCGGCATCGGGGCCCGCCCCATCAGCGTCTTTAGTCGGCTTATCCATGGACGCAGCAGACCGCGCCGAAAGATTTTGATCAAGCGTGCATTTTTGGCTTGGCCCGGCCAAAACCTTTGGCTATACGGCCGCTTCCTCAGTGACCCGCCGCCGTAGCTCAGTGGTAGAGCGCATCCTTGGTAAGGCTGAGGTCGGCAGTTCAATCCTGCCCGGCGGCACCATCGGAGCCCAAACCTGCAAGGGTTTGGGCTCCGGCCATTTCTGGCCCCTGAAATCCTGATCTACTGCGCCACTGCCGATAACAGAGCAGGCTGCAGGCTTTGCTTTTGGACAGGCGCGCAGGGGTCCCGAGACTTCTCCGAAGAATATTCGGCCTTATCGGTCTTATCCCGACTGGCCAAGGTCCGGCCGCTGCCGCTAGCCTCGCCCCCATCTGTATACGTTTGATAGCCGAGGGGGCTTTCATGAAGCGCGTTCTATTGACTACGGCTGCGGCTTTAACCGTAGCCTTTCCGGCGTTCGCCCAGGATCCGAACTCGGCGACCACGCCCAAATGGGACGTGCAGAACCCAACCGGCGGCGCCCAGCGCGACATCAACATCAACGTCGATGAAGGCACCTGGATGGCTGTCGACGTCAGCCCTGACGGCCGCGAGATCGTCTTCGACCTGCTGGGCGACATCTATGTGATGCCCATCGGCGGCGGCGAAGCCCGCCCCATCGCCTCGGGCGTCGCCTGGGACATGCAGCCGCGCTATTCGCCGGACGGCCGGTTCATCGCCTTCACCTCGGACCGTGGCGGCGGCGAAAACCTGTGGGTCATGGACCGCGACGGCTCCAACCCGCGCCAGGTTTCGAATGAAACGTTCCGCCTGCTGAACTCCCCGGCCTGGACGCCGGACAGCCAGTTCGTCGTCGGCCGCAAGCACTTTACCTCTTCACGCTCGCTGGGCGCGGGCGAGATGTGGATGTACCACCGCTCGGGCGGCGGCAGCGGCGTGCAGCTGACCGAGCGCCGCACCCAGCAGAAGGACACGGGCGAGCCCGCCTTCTCGCCCGACGGCCGCTATATGTACTTCAGCGACGACGCCACGCCGGGCGGCGTCTTCGACTATTCCAAGGACCCGAACACCCAGCTCTATGTGATCCGTCGACTGGATCGCGAGACGGGCGAGATCAAACCCTTCGTCACCGGCCCGGGCGGCTCGGTGCGCCCGACCCCGTCGCCGGACGGCAAGTCGCTCGCCTTCGTGCGGCGCGACCGTTACCAGTCGGTCCTCTACGTCATGGACCTGGAATCGGGCCGCGAGACGCCGATCTACGACGCGCTTGACCGCGACATGCAGGAGACCTGGGCCATCCACGGCGTCTATCCGGGCTTCGCCTGGACGCCGGACAACGGCTCCATCGTCATCTGGGCGGGCGGCAAGATCCGCCGCATCGACGTGGCCTCCAAGGCCGTCAGCGAGATCCCTTTCCGCGTCACCGACACCCGCCGGGTGCAGGAGACCGCCCGCTTCCCCGTCGAGGTGGCGCCGGACCAGTTCGAAGTGAAGATGATCCGCTGGGCGCAGACCTCGCCCGACGGCTCCAAGGTGGTGTTCGAGGCCCTGGGCAATCTGTGGATCCGCGACCTGCGCAACGGCGTGGCCGGAACGCCGCGCCGCCTGACGCGCCAGAGCGATCATTTCGAGCTGTATCCGTCCTGGTCGCGCGACGGCCGCTCGATCGTCTACACGACCTGGAACGACGACAAGCTGGGCTCCATCCGCGTGGTTCCCGTCGCAGGCGGCGAAGGCCGGACCATCACGACCAACCCCGGCCACTATCTGGAGCCGCGCTTCTCGCCGGACGGCCAGACGGTCGTCTACCGCACGTCCAGCGACGGCTATCTGCGCTCGGCCCTGTGGAGCCGCGAGCCGGGCATCTACCGCGTTTCCGTCCGCGGCGGCGAACCGGTCAAGATCACCGATTCGGGCACGACGCCGCAGTTCGGCGCCAGCAACGACCGCATCTTCGTCAGCGCGCGTGAGGGCGACAAGCGCGTCCTGCGCTCGATGAACCTGTCGGGCGGCGACGTGCGCAACCACCTGAGCAGCGAATGGGCGGCCGAGTTCTCGGTCTCGCCGGACGAGCAGTGGATCGCCTGGACCGAGCGTTTCAACGCCTATATCGCGCCCTTCGCCTCCACGGGCCGCGCCATCACGGTCGGCGCCGACACCAAGGCCCTGCCGCAGACGCGCGTCACCCGCGATGCGGGCGAATGGCTGCACTGGTCGGGCGATTCCAGCCGTCTGCAGTGGTCTCTGGGACCGGAGCTGTTCTCGCGTCCGCTGAGCGAAAGCTTCGCCTTCGTCGACGGCGCTCCGGCAGCTCTGCCCAAGCCCGCCGAGCATGGGATCAAGATCGGCTTCACCGCCGACTACGCCCGTCCCAGCGGCGTCACCGTCCTGTCCGGCGCCCGCCTGATCACCATGAAGGGCGAGGAAGTCATCGAAGACGGCGTCGTCGTCATCAACGGCAACCGCATCGAGGCCATCGGCCCGCGCGGCTCGGTCACGGTTCCGGCCGGCGCCCGCGTGATGGACATGGCCGGCAAGACGATCATCCCGGGACTGGTCGACGCCCACTGGCACGGCCGCATGGGCTCCGACGAGATCATCCCGCAGCAGAGCTGGGTGAACTACGCCGCCCTGGCCTTCGGGGTGACGACGCTGCACGACCCGTCGAACGACACCAGCGAGATCTTCGCCCACAGCGAACTGGCCAAGGCCGGGCGGGTGGTGGCGCCGCGCATCTTCTCGACCGGCACCATCCTCTACGGCGCCGCGACGCCGACGACGGCCGTGGTCAACAACCTGGACGACGCGCGCTCGCACCTTCGCCGGATGCAGGCCGCCGGCGCCTGGAGCGTCAAGAGCTACAACCAGCCGCGCCGCGAACAGCGCCAACAGATCCTGCAGGCCGCCCGCGAACTGGGCATGATGGTCGTGCCGGAAGGCGGCTCGCTCTATAACGTCAACATGAGCATGCTGGTCGACGGCCACACCACCATCGAGCACTCGGTGCCCGTGGCGCGCATGTACGACGACGCCGTCCAGCTGTGGTCGCAGACGGGCACGGCCTATACGCCGACCCTGATCGTCGGCTTCGGCGGCGCCTGGGGCGAGAACCATTGGTATGAGGTCACCGACGTCTGGAAGGACCCGATCCTCAGCCAGTATGTCCCGCGCCGCATTCTGGACGACCGTTCGCGCCGTCCGGTGAAGACCCCGCCGGAAGAGCTGAACCATATCTCCATCGCCCGCGAATCCAAGCGGCTGATGGATCAGGGCGTCTCGGTCCAGATCGGCGCCCACGGCCAGCGCGAAGGCCTCGGCGCCCACTGGGAGCTGTGGATGTTCGAACAGGGCGGCATGAGCGCCCACGAAGCCCTGCGTGTCGGCACCATCAACGGCGCGCGTGCGCTCGGCATGGACAAGGACATCGGCTCTCTGGAGGCCGGTAAACTGGCCGATCTGGTCGTGCTGGACGCCAATCCGCTGGTGAACCTGCGGGACTCGACCAAGATCAGCCACACCATGATCAACGGCCGCCTCTACGATAACCGCATGAACGAGGTCGGCGGCCCTCAGCGCAAGCCGTTCTGGTTCGAGAGCGAAGACGGGCAGGCCTGGAGCGCCTCGGGCACGGCCACGGCCGCCGAGAGCCACGGCCACACCCACGACTGATCCCGCTGCACGGCAGGAACGCGAAAGGGCCCGGCGTCAGCCGGGCCCTTTTTCGTGAGCAGTTCACTTGGAGCGTTGATCACGCCCTTTCATCCCGCTCATCCCGAAGGACGCCGGGATGAGCGGCGATAACAGACGCAACTCAGAACAAGCCCGAGGATGGCCGAGGGCCGGCCTCTCGCCCCTGCGCCCCACAACCGCACAATGAGCGAGTTGAGGTTACTCCCCCAGTCCGCGCACCGAGGCTTCCAGCAGGGCGTTGCGCCGCGCCGCGCGGCCCTTCAGCCAGCGCATGGCGAGGACCAGCGCCGCCACCACCGCGCCGAAGGCCAGCAGCCACAGGGTCGGGTTGTGCGCCTCGCTCATCATCTCCAGTCGGGCCAGCCCCTTGGCGGCCAGATAGCCGGGCGCCAGCATGGCCAGCACCCACACGAAGGCCGAGGTCACGTTGGCGAACTGGAACACGCGCTGGCGCATCTGCAGCACGCCCACCATCACCGGCACGAAGGCGCGCAAGGGACCGAAGAAACGGCCGATGAAGATCGAAGCCACGCCGTAGCGACGGCAGTACAGGCGCGTCCAGGCCAGCTTGCGGCGGTGCGGCACCAGCAGGTGATGACGTAGCACCCGCGTGCCCAGCCGCCGGCCGATCCAGTAGGAGATGGCGTCGCCCATGACGGCGCCGATCACGCACCCGCCAATGACGGTGAAGGGATCCAGCACGCCGGCCGCCACCAGTCCGCCTGCGGCGACCAGCAGGCCCGTCGCGGGCACGAAGGCGCCGATCACGACCAGCGACTCAAAGAAGGTCACTGCGCCAAGGATCACGCCGGCCCACATGGCGTTGCGGGCGATGAAGTCGGCGGCCGAACTAAGCAAACTGTCCATACTGATCCTTTGCACGAGGGCATATGGGATCAGGCGCTATCAAGGGAATGCGACGATGCGACGCCCGGCCCTAAAAAAGGTCGGCGTGGCCTATGAGACGCACTTTACTGCCGGTCGGACTATCGTCCGGCGTCGCCATCCCGGTCGCGCGCGGGTTCAGCCTGCCGCTCGTCCGTGCTGAAGGGACGGATGCGGCTGGGGCGTTCATGCGGGTTGCGCACCCCCATCGGCCCCGGCACGGCGCCATAGGCGTCGCGCCAGCCGTAGCCGTTCAGCCCATAGCGGCCCGCGCCATAATAGCCGTAGGGACCGTAGCCATAGCCCCAGGGCGCGTTCTTGGTCTGGCTGACGCTCAGGTTCAGCGTGCCGTTTTCGCCCAGCGGCATGGAGACGGCGGCGGCGAAGTCGCTATAGCCGCCGGTGCCGATCCCGGCGCTGACCTCGCCGCGCATCTTGCGCGGCGCGGCCTCTTCCCAGGCGTCGGCCCATTGCTCGACCGGCGGCGAACCCGCCTTGCGCTCGCCGATCCAGCGAGAAATCTGTTCTTCGGTGCTGAGGCCGTGCGGCGCCGCCGTCTGCAGCGTCACAGCAGGCGAGGCCTCGCCTACGGTCTCGGCCAGGGCGGCCGCGCTGGCGGTCGGCACGGCGCCCGAACCCGCGCGCGGAGCGGTCGAAACCACGCCTTCGGGATCATTGCTCGCCAGCAAGAGGGAGGCGGTCATGAGTTCGATCAGCATACGCATCTACTCCCGTTCACAACCACCCTACCCCTAAATGCGGCCAAGGTCAGGCGGTCCCGTCGCCGCGCCCCAAAGGATCCGCCAGGGCTGCGCCTTCGGCCACGAAGCTCAACGCCACCGAGTTGATGCAGTAGCGCAGGCCCGTGGGCGGCGGCCCGTCCGGGAAGACGTGGCCCTGATGGCTGTCGCAGCGGGCGCAGCGCGTCTCGACGCGCACCATGCCGTGGCTGTCGTCGCGCACGGCGCGGACATGGGCCGGATCGACCGGCTCGGTGAAACTGGGCCAGCCGGTGCCGCTTTCAAACTTGGTTCCCGACCGGAACAGGGGCAGGCCGCATTCGCGACAGCAGAACACCCCTGCCCGCTTCTCGCCCAGCAGCGTCCCGCAAAACGGCGCCTCGGTGCCGTGCGCCAGAAGCACGCGCTTCTCTTCCGGCGACAGGTCGGCCTCCAGCGCAACGCGCTGGCTGTCGGTCGGGGGCGTCAGGTCATAGCCGGAGGCGGAGCGCATGGCGGCGTGAGATTCGGTCTGGGTCATGGTCTGAAAATAGGAAGGGCCGGACGGTCGTTCCACCGTCCGGCCCTCGATAGGCTGATTTAGATGGTTGCGATCAGCCGAACAGGCCGGCGACCCAGGCGCGAACGGCCGTTTCGTCCGTGGCGTCGCCCGTGTAGGCCAGGGCGCCTGCAGGCGCGTAGGGCGAGTTGTTGCCGCGCTGACGCGTCGTCCACGCCTTATGACCATAGCTCAGGTCGGCGTAGTTGGACGGCAGACGCAGGGTCGTCGGCTCGATGAAGATGGTGTCCTCGGCCGTGGTCGAACCGGCGATGCGCACGTTCGGCAGGCGGCTCAGCAGGTCCAGCGTGTCCAGGCAGCCGCCCGAGCAACCGGCGTCCACCAGCACGACCACCTGGCCCTGCACCGGATTGGCGGCGCCGGTGTCCGGGGTCGCCGGACGGCCCGGCATGACGAAGGTCGACTGGCCAGCGGCGATGGCGCTGTCGAAGGCGGCGACGATAGCCTGGGTCTGTTCGATCACCGCGCCCGATTCCTGGACGAAGCGCGGATCAGACTGCATCCGGTTCAGGGTGTCCGCGAACCACTGGCGGTTGCCCGGCGTGGCGCGATAGGTGATCTGACCGGCTTCCGGCTGGCGGCTGACGGTGAATTCCGGCGACCAGATGCGGTTCGCCAGCCCATAGCCGCGCGAGGTGGCGTTGACCGAGGCGCCGTTGGCGCCGCGCAGGTCCAGCACAAAGCCCTGCGGCCCGCGAATAGCGGCGGACTGGGCCTCGACCTGGGCGAAGAAGGCGTCCCAGCCCGCGTCATCGGCCAGCGAGTGAACGCTGACCCACGGACGCCCGTCGACCATCTGAACCGACAGCGGCGCGCCCGAAGGCACATAGACCGAGGCGCGATAGGCGGCCTCCAGAGTCTGGGCCGTGGCCGGCTGCGGCGACAGGGTGAAGCTGCGGGTGCGGCGGCCGACCTGGAACTCGCAGGTCCCCGGCACGCCCGTCGTCATCGGGTTGTTGCGGTTCCAGAGCAGATAGGGGGCGCTGCGGACGCGACCGGCTTCGGTCGTCAGGTCGCCCTCGAACTGGTCCAGCTTGGCCTTGGCCAGGTCCTCGATCGGCTCGGCGTTGCAGCTCTTCAGCACGGCGCCCAGCGGCGGCGCGCCGCGCACGCCGTCCTGAACATAGGAGACGACGTACTGGCCGTTGCGCCAGGCCGTGGCCACGCCCGGCCAGCTGGTGGCGAAATACGGGCCCAGGCCCTCATAGGTCGGGCGGGCGGCGATGTTGGAATCGCGGAAGCCGTTGGCGTACCAACGCAGCAGATAGGCGTGGCTGTCGCCGCTGTTGACCTGTCCGGCCTTGGCCTGGGCCTGCTGCAAGCCGGCGTCCAACCAGCTGCGGAACGTCGCGCTGGCCTCGCCCGGCGTCACGGCGGCCGGATGGTTGTCGCGCAGGGCCGCGTGCATGGCCTGTAGATCCTGACGCGCCAGATCGCTGAAGTTCTGGGCCGAGGCGGCCGAGGCGGCGAAGGTCAGGGCCAGTGCGGCCGCCGACGCGGAAAGCAGGCGTTGCATGAGGGAATCTCCCGGTGTCCGTCTAAAACGCGGTATCGCCGGGTTTTAGACTCATTAACGGCGCCGTCGCCACCCCTGCGGCGAATTGCGCAGCTTATTCGCCGCGCGCGGCTTCCGCTCGCGCCTGATCCATTTGATGGCTGGCGCCGCAGCCGCCAATGAGGTCAAAAGACGACGCTTATGATCGCCCTGACCGACCTTTTCCTGACTTCGACCGGCCGCGTGGGACGCAGCGGCTTCATGGCGGGCGCCGCCGTCCTGCTGGGCCTGTGGACCGTCGTAGACCTCGTGCTCGGCCTGTCCGGCTGGCTTCACGCCCTGATCGCTGCCGCCCTGATTTATTGCGGCTTTTGCATCCTGTCGCAGCGCCTGCATGACCGGGGGCGCTCAGGCTGGTGGAGCGGACCGATCCTGCTGGCCTTCGCCCTGGCCTGGCCGCAGCCCATGACCCTGCTCGGCTGGATCGCCGTCGCAGGACTGGCCGTCGTCGCCGTCGACCTGGGGGTCCTGCCGGGCCAAAAGGCCTTTAACCGCTACGGCGCCGCGCCCGGCGCCCGGCGTCACAGCGGCGCGACGCCCGGCTGAACCGGGCCGAACACCCGCTGGAAGGACGACTTCAGCGCGTCGTCCGCCTCGTCCATCGTCGCCAGCACCCCCAGATCGACCAGGCTGGTCACGCCGTGCTCGGTGATGCCGCACGGCACGATGCCGCCGAAATGGTCCAGGTCCGGCTCCACGTTCAGGCTGATCCCGTGGAAGCTGACCCATTTGCGGACCTTGACGCCGATGGCGGCGATCTTGTCCTCACGGCTCCAGCCCGCGCCCTTGCGCTCGACCCAGACGCCGACGCGGCCCTCGCGCATTCCGGCCTCGACGCCGAAACGGTCCAGGGCGCCGATGATCCAGTCCTCCAGCCCATGGACGAAGCCGCGCACGTCCTTGCCTCGCTTGTTCAGGTCCAGCATCACATAGGCCACGCGCTGGCCAGGCCCGTGATAGGTGAACTGCCCGCCCCGCCCGGTCCGGTGCACAGGAAAGCGATCCGGCGCCAGCAGGTCGTCGTCCTTGGCCGAGACCCCGGCCGTATAGAGCGGCGGATGCTCCAGCAGCCAGACCAGCTCCTCAGCCTCGCCGGCCGCGATCGCGGCCACGCGCGCCTCCATGGCGGCTTCGGCGGCGGCGTAGTCGACATAGCCGGACGACAGCGCCCATTGGACGGGGCGCTCATCCTCGCGGAGCAGGCTGTGTTGGGCAGAGTTTAACGGGTCGGCAAGCATGATGCCCTCAATGTGGGGCCGAACGCGGCGGCGCAAGGGTCGCCCGGTGATTTGCGAGTATCTTCTTTGAGCCAGATCGAAGCCGTCGATGTCGAGATTTCGGTCGTGCTGGGCCGTTCGGTCCTGCCTATGCAGCAGCTGCTGCGCATGGGCCGTGGCGCGGTGATCCCGCTGGACGCCTCGGAAAGGGACGAGGTCTGGATCCTGGCCAACAACCACCCGGTCGCGCGCGGCGAGATCGAGATTCGCGACGACCGCATCGCCATCACGGTGACGCGGCCCGCGGATGTCTATGATTTCATGGCGGGGGCGGCTTAACGCTGGGCCGCGATCAGAAGGCTATGCCTTCTCGACCCGACGCGGCTTGATGCTGGGCCGCGATCAGAAGGCTATGCCTTCTCGACCCGACGCGGCTTGATGCTGGGCCGCGCTCAGAAGGCTCCGCCTTCTCGACCCGACGCGGCCTTCTCCTCCCTACGCAGTGGGGAGGTGGATCGGCGGCGAAAGCCGACGAGACGGAGGGGCTGCTTGGTTCGGCCGGAGCGGCCCCTCCACCACTTCGTGGTCCCCCTCCCCATGAAATGGGGAGGAAAAACCCGGCTCGGGCTTATTTCCGCAAAACGCTCTTTTCTTTCCGCTCTCTCTCCGCTATTGCCCGCCCTCCGATGCGAGCGGTCGTGGCGGAATTGGTAGACGCGCAGCGTTGAGGTCGCTGTGGGGCAACCCGTGGAAGTTCGAGTCTTCTCGACCGCACCATCTGATCTGACAGGGCGAATCTCGGCTAGATACAGCTGACATCAACTCCAGAGGAGGCAGACACGTGACCCACACGGACCTTGCCCCTCTGCGCCCCGAGGACTCCCATCTGGAAAACGAAAGTCACGCCGCCCTTGGCGAAGACTACGCCCTGACGGCGGCCTTCGTCGAAAAGGTGGTGGACGCGGCGGACGACGGCGACGGCCTGCGCCTGCGCAGCCTGCTGGAAGACCTGCACCCCGCCGACGTCGCCGATCTGATGGGCTTCCTGACCGCCGAGCACCGCTCGGTCGTGGTCCAGTGGCTGCCGCCGGACCTGCTGGCTGAATCCCTGCCCGAAATGGACGACGGCATCCGCGAGCAGGTGCTGGAGCGCGTCCCCTCGGCCACCCTGGCCGAAGCCCTGCAGGAGCTCGATTCGGACGACGCCGCCTCGGTGGTCGAAGACCTTGAGGACGATCAGCGCGAGCGCGTGCTGGCCGCCATGCCCGAGGTTGACCGCGCCGCCATCGAATCCTCGCTCGGCTATGAAGAGGATTCGGCCGGCCGCCTGATGCAGCGCGAGTTCATGGCCGCGCCGCAGTTCTGGAACGTCGGCGACACCATCGACCACGTCCGCGCCCAGGGCGACGACCTGCCCGAGCTCTTCTTCGACATCTATGTCGTCGACCCGATGAACCGCCCGGTCGGCGGCGTGGCCATCAGCCGGATGCTGCGCAGCCCGCGCTCCACGCCGCTCACCGAACTGATGGAGCCGGTCAACGTCATCGAGGTCGACGTCGATCAGGAAGAAGTCGCCTATATCTTCGAGAAGTATCACCTGATCTCGGCGCCCGTGGTCGATACCGGCGGGCGGCTGGTCGGCCAGCTGACCGTCGATGACGTCGTCAACATCATTCAGGAAGAGAACCGCGAGGACATCCTGCGTCTGGCCGGCGTCTCGGACGAGGACCGCTCGTCCAGCGTGCTGGAGATCGTGCGCGGCCGGGTGCCGTGGCTGGGCATCAACCTGTTCACCGCCGTCCTGGGCGCCAGCGTCATCGCCCTGTTCGAGGGCACCATCCAGCAGATCGTCGCCCTGGCCGTGCTGATGCCCATCGTCTCGGCCATCGGCGGCAATGCAGGAACGCAGGCCCTTACCGTCACCGTGCGCGCCCTGGCGACGCGCGAACTGAACGCGTCGAACGCCCTGCGCACCTTCTGGCGCGAGATGGCCGTGGGCCTGGCCAACGGCTTCATTCTGGCGCCGCTGATCGGCCTGGCGGCGGGTTTCTGGTTCCAGGATTGGCGCATCGGCGCCGTCATCGGAACGGCCATGATCCTAAACCTGCTGGTCGCCGCCAGCGTGGGGGTGCTGACGCCGCTGACCCTGGCCAAGCTGAAGTTCGACCCGGCCGTGTCTTCGGCCGTGTTCGTGACGGCGACGACCGACTTCTTCGGCTTCCTGATCTTCCTGGGCCTGGCGACCATCGTCCTGCTGTAGATCTGACCTGAAACGGCCCCGCCCGTTTCGGAACAAGGCTTGCTCCGCCCCGGTCAGGGCGAGAACGCCCGTTTCGAATTGGGTCAGTCCGTGTCCGCAGCCGCGCCGCAACGCCGCAAGGTCTCTCGTGAAGGCCTTCTGCTGATCAAGAGCTTCGAGGGCTTTCGCCCGCGCACCGTGCTGCGCCGCGACGGGACGCCGGTCATCGGCTATGGCCACGCGCGCTCGGCCCGGCCCGGTGCCGTGGTCAGCGAGGCCGAGGCCGAACTTCTGCTGCAATACGACCTGATGCCCATCGTCGCCCTGCTGAACGAGCGGGTGCGCCTGCCGCTGAACCAGCATCAGTTCGACGCCCTGGCCAGCTTCATCTTCTCCATCGGCCTTGAGCGGTTTCAGGCCTCCGACGTGCTGGAGAAGCTGGACGCGAACGCCTTGCCCGAAGCCGCCGAGGCCCTGTCCGCCTGGCCCGAGCGCGCGTCCCCGCCGGTCGACGCCCTCTATCGCCGCCGCTCGGCCGAGCGCGCCCTGTTCGACACGGCGCCCGACCAGCCCGCCCCGCTGGACGCCCTGCTGACCGCCCCGGTGCGGGGCCCCGGCGCGGAGGCCGCCTCCGCCGACGCCCCGCCGCCCAGCGTGCCCGTCCTGCGTCACGAGAAACGCGCCGCAAAAGCCGCCGCCGGCGACGCCGCCCTGGGCGACAAGGGCGCCGTTCTGTTCATCGGCGGCGTCGGCGCCCTGGCCTTCGCGGCCGGAATCGCGGCCTTCCGACGCGCCCTGAACGCCCCCGCTTCGGGCGACGCCACAGTGGTGATCGGCGCCGGGCTGGCGGCGGCGGGGCTGGTCTTCATCGGCGTCGCAGCCTGGAGCTTCCTGCGCGCCAAGGACCATCCGCCAAAGCACAAACAGTCGCGCTAACAGGCGTCTTTGCGAAGGCCGCGCACGATGCTACGCCTTTGGGCATGAGCATTCCCTTCGCGCCCCAATCCATGGAATTCGGCCTCGGCGAGACCGCTGACGCCATCCGCGACACCACCGCCCGCTGGGCCGCCGAACGGCTGGCCCCCCGCGCCGCCGAAATCGACGAAAAGAACGAGTTCGCCCGCGACCTGTGGCCCGAGATGGGCGAACTGGGCCTGCACGGCATCACCGTCGAGGAGGAGTTCGGCGGTCTCGGCCTCGGCTACCTCGAACACGTGGTGGCGATGGAGGAAGTGTCGCGCGCCTCGGCCTCGATCGGCCTGAGCTACGGCGCCCACTCCAACCTGTGCGTCAACCAGATCCGCCGCTGGGGCACGCCCGAGCAGAAGGCGAAGTATCTGCCCAAGCTGATCTCGGGCGAGCACGTCGGCTCGCTGGCCATGTCCGAGGCCGGCTCCGGCTCGGACGTCATGTCCATGCGCACCCGCGCCGAGAAGAAGGGCGACCGCTACGTCCTGAACGGCACGAAGTTCTGGATCACCAACGCCCCGCACGCCGAGACCCTGGTCGTCTACGCCCGCACCGGCGACGGCAACGGCGGCGTCACCGCCTTCCTGATCGAAAAGGGCATGAAGGGGTTCAGCGTCTCCAAGAAGCTGGACAAGATGGGCATGCGCGGCTCGGACACGGCCGAGCTTGTGTTCGAGGACTGCGAGGTCCCCGAAGAGAACATCATGGGCGGCGAAGGGCGCGGCGCGGCCGTGCTGATGAGCGGCCTGGACTATGAGCGCGCCGTCCTGTCGGCCGGCCCCCTGGGCATCATGCAGGCGGCGCTGGACGTGGTCCTGCCCTACGTCCGCGACCGCAAGCAGTTCGGCAAGCCCATCGGCTCCTTCCAGCTGATGCAGGCCAAGGTGGCCGACATGTACGTCGCCCTGAACAGCGCCCGCGCCTATGTCTATGCCGTCGCCCGCGCCTGCGATCAGGGCAAGACCACCCGCTACGACGCGGCCGGCGCCATCCTGCTGGCCTCGGAAAACGCCGTGAAGGTCACCCTGGAGGCCGTCCAGGCCCTGGGCGGCGCCGGCTACACCAAGGAATGGCCGGTCGAGCGCCTGGTCCGCGACGCCAAGCTCTACGACATCGGCGCCGGCACCAACGAAATCCGCCGCTTCCTGATCGGCCGCGAGCTGCTGGGAAGCTGATGTGATCGGGCGGGGGGCTTTGCTGGGCGCTCTGGGCGCGCTTTTCGCCTCCACGGCCTGGGCTCAGGCCCCCGCGCCGACACTTGATCAGGACGCCCTGATAGCGCAGGCCGAGCGCGTCGAACGACACGCCGACGCGCTCAGCCGCCTGTGGCCCGGCTACTGGCCCAAGGATCAGCCCTTCATCCTCTATGCGCCGGATATCGGCGCCGTCTTCGGCGGCGCCCGGCGGCCTGGCACGCCCCGCTTCCGACCCGGCCGCTTGGAAGGCGCCGAGTTTCATTTCGTCCTCGATTATCCTTCCGGCGTTCCGGACACGGTGCTGTTGCGACCCGACGGCGCCGACGACGACCTGTCGACCCTCTTCCACGAACAGTTTCACGACTTCCAGGACACGGCCTTCCGCTGGATGTCCGGCGACGGGCATCAGGAATTCGTCGATCTGGATGCAATACCCGACCTGGCCGGTTTCATCGCCGCGCTGGATCTGGAGCGTCTGGTTCTGCAGGCGGCCCTGCTGGAGCCTGACGCACCCGCCCGAAAGCAACTGGCGCGAACCTATCTGGCGCTCAGGACCGCACGCAGCGCCGATCTGCCGGCCGAAGTTCTGGCGGTGCAGCAGCAAAGAGAATGGTCCGAAGGCACGGCCGAGTTCATCGGTCTGCAGGCCAGCCACCTGATCGCCGGTCGCCCCGACGCAGCCCTGCCTTCCGCCATCGCCAGAGCGCTCGCAGCGCCCGGTCAGAACGACATGAGTCTGGTCTCCGAGCTGTTCCGTTGGCGCGCCTATCCCGTCGGCGCCGCCCTCTCCTGGCTGTTGGCGGACATAGGCGCGGACCAGTGGCGAACCCAGGTCGGTCAGGGCGCCCCGCTGGATGTCCTTCTGCGCCAGACGATCGGCGAAGGTTCCGCCGAGGACGTTTCGGCCGCAGCCGCGCATTTCAACCTTGCCGCCCTCAAAGCCCAGGCGATTGAGAGACTGGCCCATGCTCCCGCAGGCGTCACGACCCGCGAAGCCTTCCTGGATCAGGCCCCGCACTGGCTGGTTCTGGAACTGAAATCGCCCGTCGATCGCGGCAAGGAAATCCAGTTGTCCTTCTCGGCGGCGGAGATGACCCCGCTGGCCGACGGCGCCATCGCCCTGCCGCACGGCATGGTGGTCATGGAGGCTCCGGGGCTGGCTTTGAAGAGCGAACGCAGTCCGGCCCTGATCGAGGCTCCGGTCGGCGTGGTAGCGAACGGCGTGATCGCACACGCCGTCACCCTGCCCCTGGCAGCCGTCGACCTTCACGAATTACGCGCCAGCGAACCCTTTCTGCTTGAGAAGGAAGGCCTGTCGCTGCGCATCGACGCGGCCGACGAAATCCAGCAGCAGGCCGGCCGAACCCGGATCAGTTTAACCCTGCCCAAGGAACCCTAGGACAGGCGAACAGTTGCTCCCTTCTCGAAAGGAGATCGTCATGCCCGCCAAATCCGCCGCCCAGCAGAAAGCCGCCGGAGCCGCCCTGGCGGCCAAGCGCGGCGATACGCCCAAGTCCAAGCTCAAGGGCGCGTCGAAATCCATGATGGAATCGATGAGCGAGAAACAGCTGGAAGAGTTCGTCCACACCAAGCGCAAGGGCAAACCCGAACACGTCTCGAAACATTAGGCGTCTAGTGCACAGCAACCGTAGCGGTAGGGATGGCGCAAGGCGCTGCGGCCTCCTAACTACGCGTATGACACCGTTCTGAGTCTCGCTTTATGACGCTCGTTTCCGCCCCACCGCCCGATGAGGGACGGACCTTTTCCGACGTGCTGGAGCAACTGGGCCAGGGCGAGGCTGAAAAACTGTCTCTGCGCGAAATGATCGAGGCGTTCGGCGAGCGCGGCTTCGGCGCCGTCATCCTGATGCTGGCTTTGATGGCGCTGTTTCCCTGGCCGCCGGGCGGCAAGGCGGTGTTTTCAGTTCCTATCATCCTGATCGCCGCGGAGTTGGCGCTGCAACGCGACCGAGTCTGGCTGCCCCGCTGGCTGCTGAAGCTGTCGGTGAGCCGCGCCGCCTATCGGACGGCCGTCGAAAAGGTCCTTTCGCGCCTGCGTCGGGTCGAGCGTCTGACGCGCCCCCGCTGGCCCGCTCTGACCGGCGAAGCCGCAGACGTTGGAATCGGCGTGATCTGCATCCTTTTGGCGCTGATGATGGCGTTGCCGGTGCCTTTCGGCGACGCCCTGCCCGGCCTGACCCTGGCCCTGTTCGGCCTGGGCATCATCCAGCGCGACGGCGCCTTCATTCTGGCCGGCATGTTCGGCACGGCGGTGTGCGGCGTCTATCTGGCTCTGGTGTGGACCACGGTGGTCGCGGTGGTCAGCGGCGTCGCCCACTGGGCCGCTAATCTGTTCTAGGGCCGCCTGACGGAGCCTCAGCCTGCGTCGGTCTGACCGCTGAGCCCCTGCATGATCATGCGGTTGATCTCGATCAGGGTCGAGAAATCATCCTCGCCGCGCATGACTTCGGACGTGTGCCGGCTGACGAACAGGCTCAGTGAAATGAACTGCGCCCGCATCGCCTGCGGTAAGGCGTTGTCCGGGTCCGTGCAGGCGGTCGCCAGCGTCGACCACAGCCGACGGTTCCAGTCCAGCGCGTCCATCCGCCCGGCGACATCCGACCTTTCCAGGGTCGAGGCGTGCATCAGGGCGCGCGTCACCTGGCCGAACAGCCGGTATTCCATTTCACGCGGGGATTCAGCCCGCGTCGCCGCCGTCTTGTACGCCTGAAGCGACATTGCCGAGCCTTTGATCTTCGTAATCGACGATTTTGCGAGCGCCCATCAGGGCCTTGTAATACTGACGCGCCAGCACGTGTTTCGAGCAGGCGACGCATTCGGTCAGGATGTCTGGATTGCGCACCGCGCCCATGAACTCCGTCAGGCGCAAGGCGAACTCGTCATAGAATTTCGGCGCGTCGGCCTCATCCAGATACATCATCATGACGGGGAAATAGATGCGGCGCGCAGGGCTGGTGACGTCCTCGGGCTGCATGATGTCCTTTTCGCGCAGGACGCTGGCCTTGTTCTGCAGGATCAGCACGCCGCGACGGTCGCCGTTCTGGGCGACGGCCCCGTTCAGCACGAATTTCTCGCCGGGTTTCAGCGACAGTTTCAGAGGCAAGGGAAGGTCTCCGTGGCGCCGCCCTCACCGTGACGGCCGGCCGCTGACGAACTGTAAACCGACGTGGTTAACCATCCCTTCACTTGGGCCTTCCCCGCGTCGTGGCGGCGCAGGCGGGAACGCCCTGACGAGCCGCGCCGTTGATCTGTCGTAAGGGAGACAATGATGGCAGGACCCGACTTCGAAACCGACGCCCAGGATCAGGCCGAGGTTTATGACGAGACCCATATGGACGATGAGGGCGACGGCGAGCTGTCGTTCGACGAAGCCGACGACGTTCTGGACGTTACCCAGTTGGACGGTGACGCAGACGCCGAACCCTTCGACGAAGACGACCCGGATCTCGACGCGGAACTGGCTTTGGACGGCATAGAGGCCGAGGCGGACGCCCTGCTGGGCGTCGACAGCGTCCGGCTCAGCCAGGCCGACGGCGACGGCGCCACCGCGTCGGGCGCCGACGAAGTGGAACTCGTCTACGCCGGTCTGATGCGCAACCAGCGCGGCGCCCAGGCCAGCGCCGCCCATTGGGAAGCCAAACGTCTCTCCGACGACGACATAGAAGACCTGGGCTACGGCCCCGAACAATGAGGAAACCCATGACCGACAAAACTTACTCCAAAACCCAGGAAGACGCTGACCCCAACACCCCCCCGGCCAAGCGCGCGCCGCACGAAAGCGGCAAGCCCGACCAGCTGAAAGACAAGGAAAAGGACGCCGAAAACCGTCAGGAGGCCCTGATCGACGAGGGCGTCGAGGAAACCTTCCCCGCCAGCGACCCGGTGTCGGCCAAGCGCATCACCTGATCCTGCCGCCTGTTCACGCCCATCTCTTTAAGCTACCTGCTCCCTTCCCCCGGAATGGAGCAGGTTTTGCATGAGCCGGTTCGAAGGCACGTCCAACTACATCGCCACCGAAGACCTGAAGGTCGCCGTCAACGCCGCCGTAGCGCTTGAACGGCCGCTGCTGATCAAGGGCGAGCCCGGCACGGGCAAGACGGTCCTGGCCTATGAACTGGCCCGCGCGCTGAATGCGCCGCTGATCACCTGGCACGTCAAGTCGACGACCAAGGCCCACAACGGCCTGTACGAATACGACGCCGTCAGCCGCCTGCGCGACAGCCAGCTGGGCGACGCGCGGGTCCACGACGTCCGCAACTACCTGAAGAAGGGCAAGCTGTGGGAGGCCTTCACCGCCCCCGCCCGCCCCGTCCTGCTGATCGACGAGATCGACAAGGCCGACATCGAGTTTCCCAACGACCTGCTGCAGGAACTCGACCGCATGGAGTTCTACGTTCAGGAGACGGACGAGACGATCCGCGCCGAGGTCCGCCCCGTCGTCGTCATCACCTCGAACAATGAGAAGGAGCTGCCGGACGCCTTCCTGCGCCGCTGCTTCTTCCACTACATCCGCTTCCCCGACGCACAGACGATGCAGGACATCGTCGAGGTCCACTTCCCCGGCATCAAGCCGCGCCTGGTGTCCGAGGCTCTGAAGACCTTCTATGAAATCCGCGACACGCCGGGCCTGAAGAAGAAGCCGTCGACGTCGGAACTGCTGGACTGGCTGAAGCTGCTGCTGGTTGACGACGTGGCGCCTGAGACGCTGCGCGAAAAGACGCCCGGCAAGCTGATCCCCCCGCTGCACGGCGCCCTGCTGAAGAATGAACAGGACGTGCATCTGTTCGAGCGCCTGGCCTTCATGAGCCGTCGCGAAGGCGCCCGTCCCGGGGGCTGAAGGGGCGGCGGTTTTTCGCCCCTATCCCGCCGCCTTTCGATTACCGCGATTTCACTGGTCCCGGGGCGCTTATGGCGCACAATCGGGACCTTGAGTGGAGCCGACCATGCAACAGATCACCTGGCCTGTTATCGCTTTGGCGCTGATGGCCGCCGCCTGCGACAACCCGGGCACGGTGCGCATCACCACCTCTTCGACCTCGGATTCATCCGGGGTGCTGAAGGTCGTCGACGCCCTGCAGTGTCCCCAGACCCAGGGTGTGCTGACGCGCAAGGGTTCGGCCCGCGCCGACGGGTCGTGCGTCTATGGCGGGCCGCGCGGTTCGGAAGTCATCCTGCAACTGGTTCAACTGGACGGCCGCTCTTCCACCGAGGCTCTGAAAAGCTTTGAGAACCGCCTGACCTCCGACCTGCCCGAGGCCGTGGCCGAGGTGGAGGCTGAAAACGCCCGCGTGGAGGCCGAGGCCGTCAGGGCTGAGGCGGACGCCGCCCGCGCCGAAGCCGATGCGTCGCGCGCCGCCGCAGACGCCGAGGCCGCAGCCGGCGAAACCGCCCAGGTCAGGATGCCGGGCCTGCGCGTCGATGCTCAGGGCGACAAGGCCACCGTCCGACTGCCCGGCATGCGCATCGACGCCGACGGCGACCGCGCCAACATCCGCATCGGCGGCCTGACCATCCGCGCCGACGACAAGTCCAGCCGCGTCAACGTCTCGTCCGGCGACGATGCGGTGAATATCGACGCGACCGACGGCGCCGCCCGCATCCGCACCAGCGGTTCCGGCGAGGCGGTGCGCGCCACCTTCCTGATGACCGGCAAGGAGGCCTCGGCCAGCGGCTGGCGCACCGTGGGTTATGAGGCGCGCGGCCCGGTCGGCGGCCCGATCGTCGTCGCCACCGTCCGCAGCAAGGACCGCGATCCGGACCGCCTGTTCGACGCGGCCAAGGCGCTGGTGACGCTGAACGTCGGCGATTAACCCCCATCTATCGCAACGGCCGCCCTTGATCGCGCGTTCGGTCTGAGTCACCAGCCTGAGCATGCGCAACATCAAGACCTTGGCCGAAGAAATCGAAGACGCCGGCCCCGCGCCCCGAGTCCGCAAACCCAAGCCGCCCCGCGCCTGGCAGCGGATGCTGTCGGGTCGCCGCCTGGATCTGCTGGACCCCTCGCCGTTCGACATCGAGATCGAGGACATCGCCCACGGCCTGGCCCGCGTCGCCCGCTGGAACGGCCAGACCATCGGCGAGCACGCCTTCTCGGTCGCCCAGCACTCGCTGGTGGTCGAGGAGATCGCCGCCCACATCCGGCCTGGGCTGGAGCCGAAATGGCGTCTGGCCGCCCTGCTGCACGACGCCTCGGAATACGTCATCGGCGACATGATCTCGCCGTTCAAATCGGCGCTTGGCTCCAGCTACAAGGATTTCGAGGCCCGGCTGGAAGCCGCCATCCACGTCCGCTTCCAACTGCCGCCCAAGACGCCGCAGACGATCAAGACCCTGATCAAGAAGGCCGACAAGGCCTGCGCCTTCTATGAGGCGACGCAGCTGGCCGGCTTCACCCGCCGCGAGTCCCTCCAGATTTTCGGCGCCCCACCGCCCGGCTATGACCTGGTGATCGAGCCCCAGCCCGCCGCCATCGCCCAACAGCGCTATCTGGACCGCTATCGCGTTCTGGCCGAAGCTGTCGGCATCCTGCCCGGCGCCGACGCCTGGCACACCGAATAGGACGCTTGATGAAGCAGGGGGGCGAACAGGGCGTGCGGATCGGCCTGTCGGCCGTGGTCATCGCCCTGCGCGACCGTCAGGCCGTGGTGCTGAGCACCCATGCCTCGGACGGCGCCGCCGCCCTGCCCTTCGGCCCGTTCGATCCGGCGCGCGACCGCACCTTTGAACTGGCCCTGCGCGCCTTCGTCACCGAACAGACCGGCTTTCCGCTCGGCTTTGTCGAGCAGCTCTACACCTTCGGCGACGCCGGCCGCGCCTCGCCCCGCGCCACCCCGGGGCCGGAACGCGCGCGCGAAGTCTCTGTCGGCTATCTGGCCCTGACCGCCGAGGCGCCCGACGCGCCCGGCTTCGCCTCGGGCCGGGACGCCGCCTGGACACCCGTTTTCGACATCTTCCCCTGGGAGGACTGGCGCCAGGGCCGCCCCGCCGTCCTGGCCAGCCTGCGCTCGGACCTGGCCGACTGGGCAGGCGATGATCCCGCCCGACGCGGCCGCGCCGAGTCCCTGTTCGCCCTCTCGCCCGACGCGCGCTGGAACGAAGAGCGCGTGCTGGAACGCTATGAGCTCCTCTATGAGGCGGGTCTGGTCGCCGAATCCGCCCGCGATCATGACCGGCCGATCCCGGCGCCCCTGGGCGACCTGTCCATGACCTCGGACCACCGCCGCATCGTCGCCACGGGCCTTGGCCGACTGCGCTCCAAGCTGAAGTACCGCCCGGTCCTATTCGACCTGACGCCGCCGACCTTCACCCTGTCCGCCCTGCAGAACGCAGCCGAGGCGGTGGCGGGCCTATCCCTGCACAAGCAGAACTTCCGGCGCGGCGTCGAGCGCACCGGCCTGGTCCAGCCCACAGGCGTTTTCGCCAGCGACACCGGCGGCCGCCCGGCCGAACTTTTTCGCTATATCGGCCCTGAACCGTCCGGCGGCGCCCCCTCTGGACTGGCCCTTCCCGGACAGCGTTGAAGCGCCAGTCGATTTTCTTCGACATACGGCTTGCAGCCCGGCACGGCTTTCATTAGAGAGACCGCTCGCTCAGCCCCATTAGGGACTACCGACCCGCGGAGAGGTGGCAGAGTGGTTGAATGTACCGCACTCGAAATGCGGCGTACGTGGAAGCGTACCGGGGGTTCGAATCCCCCCCTCTCCGCCACACACTTTGCCTTCCCGAAATTGTAGAATTGCGCTCCCACCCGATAGCTTGGGTGGTTGTAGGGCAGGCGTCGCTGTCTTCAGGCCGAAGTCACGGACGGCTCACGGGGGCGTCTGGGTTTCCCGTCAGTTCCCGCCCGGTTCCCAAACTTTTCGTGTAGCGCTGCTGTAGGAACCGGCATCGCCCCTGTTGCTTGATTTCACTCAATCAACAGGGAGAACCGCCATGACAGACGTCCAACCGAACGACCCCAACCGCGACGACGAGACCGGCCTCGATGGCGACGAGGTCGAAGCTGGCCGAGCCGCTCGGAAGGCGGCCGCCAACCAAGATTCAGAGCAAACCAGCAACCCCGCTGACCGAAGCGCGACGCCCGCAACCGGCGGCGCTGGCGCGGCTGGCGCCGGCGGTCCCAAGGGCTTCGGCACAGGCACCTGAACAGGACGGAGGGGAGAGCGAGGCGCGAGCAACGACCTCGTTCTCCCCTCCTTCACAGGGAGAAAACAATGACGGCAAACGATCAAGACCCTCGCAGCCCCGCTGACAAAGACAGCCTTCAGGCGCAGGCCCGCCGCGAAACCGGCGATGCGGAACGCCGCGACCGACACCCCGATCCCAGCGTCACCACTCCTCAGCCGGACGGAAACCCTGACCAACGCCGAAAGTTGGAAGAAGAAGCCGCCAAGGCGCCCGCGCCGACGGCGCCGATCGCCAACCCGGATTGAGCCATTCGTTGAGATTGGCCAACATCGCTCAATATTTTGAGCATCACAAACGCTAAATCAACAACTTAGCCCCCGCGCAAAAAGGGCTTGTTGCATAATCCGTAATGCGGCCCACTCTCACGCTGGCGATCCCTCAGAGAAGATCGCAGGCAGGATGGGCGGAAACGAGTGGCGGCGCCATTTTCCACGGACAAGGTTTTCATCAACGGCGTATGGCGGTCCGCCGCCGACGGCGCGACCCTGCCCATCGAGAACCCGTCGACGGGCGAGGTCATGGGAGCCTTGGCCGCCGGGACCGCCGCAGACGTGGACGCCGCTGTCCGCGCCGCGCGCGCCGCCTTCGATGGAGACTGGGGCCGCATGACGGCCGTCGAGCGCGGCCGCATCCTGGCCCGCATGAGCCGCGAGGTTGAAGCCCGCATCGACATGCTGGCCGAGCTTGAGGCGCTGGACGTCGGCAAGCCGGTGAAGCAGGCTCGCAACGACGTCGTCGCCCTGGCCCGCTATCTCGAATTCTATGCCGGCGCGGCGGACAAGCTGCACGGCGAGACCATTCCCTTCCAGGACGGCTACACCGTTTACACCCTGCGCGAACCGCACGGGGTGACGGGCCACATCATCCCCTGGAACTATCCGATGCAGATCATCGGGCGCTCGGTCGTGGCGGCCCTGTGCGTCGGCAACGCCGTGGTGCTGAAGCCCGCCGAGCAGGCGTCGCTGACCGCCCTCGCCTTCGCCCACATCGCCGCCGACTGCGGCCTGCCCGCAGGCGCGCTGAACGTCGTGACCGGCACAGGCGCCGAGGCGGGCGCGGCGCTGGCCGCCCATCCGGGCGTCAACCACCTGTCCTTCACCGGCTCGACCGGCGTGGGCGTCGCCATTCAGCAGGCGGCGGCGGTCAACGCAGTGCCGGTGACGCTGGAACTGGGCGGCAAGTCCCCCCAGCTGGTGTTCGACGACGCCGATCTGGACAAGGCCCTGCCCTTCCTCGTCAACGCGGGCGTCCAGAACGCGGGCCAGACCTGCTCGGCCGGATCGCGCGTCCTGGTCCAGCGCGGCGTCTATGACGAGGTCGTGCGCCGCATGGCCGAGCGCTTCGCCGCCCTGACCGTCGGTCCTGCGATGGACGATCTGGCTGTCGGCCCCCTGGTGTCCAGGAAGCAGCAGGCCATGGTCGAGAGCTTCATCGACAAGGGCCGCGCCGATGGCCTGATCGTCGCCCAGGCGAGGCTGGACGACCTGCCGCCCGGCGGCGCCTATGTCGCCCCGACCCTGTTCGGCAATGTCGCGCCCGGTCATCCGCTGGCGCAGCAGGAAATCTTCGGCCCCGCCGTCGTCGTCATTCCGTTCGAGACGGAGGACGAAGCCGTCGCCATCGCCAACGGCACGCCTTACGGCCTCGTCGCCGGGGTCTGGACCGCCGACGGCGGGCGGCAGATGCGGCTGGCCAAGCGGCTGCGGGCCGGACAGGTCTTCATCAACAACTACGGCGCGGCGGGCGGGGTCGAACTGCCCTTCGGCGGCGTCGGCAGGTCCGGCCACGGTCGCGAGAAGGGGTTCGAGGCGCTCTACGCCTTCACCACCCTGAAGACCGTCGCGGCCCATCACGGATAGCGCAGGAGAGTAGCGTCTTGGGGGAGAACAGATCGAAGCGGCTGGAGGGCAAGCGAGCGATCGTCACGGGCGGAGCCTCCGGCTTCGGCGCCGGAATCGCACGCCGCTTCGCCGAGGAAGGCGCCCGCGTCATCGTCGCCGACCTGAGCGGCGACGCCGCCCGCACGCTGGCCGCCGAACTGGGCGACGCCGATCTGGCCGTGAAAGTCGACGTATCCAGCGCCGCCGACGTGGCGGCTCTCGCTGAAACGGCGAACCGCCTGCTGGGCGGCGTCGACATCGTGGTCAACAATGCGGGCGTCGGCCACACGCCCCAGCCGCTAGACGAACTGTCGGACGAAGCGTTCGACCGCATCGCCGCCGTCAACATGCGCGCCATCTATCTGATGTCGAAGGCCTTCGTGCCGGCGATGAAGGCGCAAGGGTCCGGCGCCATCCTCAACATCGCCTCGACCGGCGGGGTCAGCCCCCGGCCAAACCTGACCTGGTACAACGCCTCCAAGGGCTGGGTCATCACGGCCACCCGCGCCATGGCGGTCGAACTGGCGCCCTTCCAGGTGCGGGTGAACGCGCTCAATCCCGTGGCGGGCGACACCCCTCTGCTGAAGACCTTCATGGGCGAGGACACGCCCGAGATGCGGTCCAAATTCCTCTCGTCCATTCCGCTGGGCCGCTTCTCGACGCCGGAGGACATGGGCGCCGCCGCCGCCTTCCTCTGTTCGGACGACGCCTCGATGATCACCGGCGTGGCGCTGGAGGTGGACGGTGGCCGCTGCATCTGACCGCGTCTTCAAGCTTCTGGTCCTGCCGGGCGACGGCATCGGCCCGGAGATCATCCGCGAGACCCTGCGCATCGTCGACTGGGCCCGGAACGCCGGGCTGCGGATTGAACTGAGCGAGGGACTGGCCGGGGGCGCCAGCATCGACGCCGTCGGCGCGCCCATAGCCGAGGATGTGGTAGAGCAGGCCCTGGCGTCCGACGCCGTCCTGTTCGGCGCCGTGGGCGGGCCGAAGTGGGACCACCTGCCCCGCGCCCAGCGGCCCGAGATGGGCATTCTGCGGCTGCGTCAGGCGCTGGATCTCTACGCCAACCTGCGCCCCGCCGTCTGCTTCGACGAACTGCTGGACGCCTCGGCGCTGAAGCCCGAGCTGATCCGGGGCCTCGACATCCTGATCGTGCGCGAGGCGACGGCAGGCGTCTATTTCAGCCTGCCGCGCGCCAATGAAGTCGGCCCGGACGGCCAGCGCCGCGCCTATGACACCCAAGCCTACACCGAGGCCGAGATCGCCCGCGTCTGCCGCACGGCGTTTGAATTGGCCCGCACGCGCCAGCGCCGCGTCTGCTCGGTCGACAAGGCCAACGTCATGGAGACCGGCGCCCTATGGCGCGCCGTCGCGACCGAAGTCGCCGCCGACTATCCCGACGTGGAGCTGTCGCACATGTACGCCGATAACTGCGCCATGCAGTTGGTGCGTCTGCCGGACCAGTTCGACGTCATCGTCACCGACAACCTGTTCGGCGACATCCTGTCCGACGCGGCGGCGGCCCTGACGGGGTCGCTGGGCCTGCTGCCCTCGGCCTCCCTGTCCGGGCTTGGACAAGGCGGCCGCAGTCGGGGCCTGTATGAGCCGATCCACGGCTCTGCGCCGGATATCGCCGGGCAAGGCGTCGCCAACCCCATCGCGACCATCCTGTCCTTCGCCCTGTGCCTGCGCTGGTCCTTCGACCGAGCGGACCTGGCCGACCGGCTTGAGCGCGCCGTGCGTCACGTCGTCTATACCGGCGTCCGCACCCCCGACATCGCCCATGCCGGCATCGCCGCCGTCTCCACCATCGAGATGACCGACGCGGTTCTGACCGCGCTGGACGCCCAGTGAGGTTCGACCCATGAGCACCCCCACCCTGCAGACCGTCATGGAGCTGATCGACGGCCGCACCGACGAACTGGTCGCCCTGACGCAGGACCTGATCCGCTTTCCCACCATCAACCCGCCGGGCGAGGCCTATCGCCCCTGCGCCGAATACATCGGCGAGCGGCTGAAGACGCGCGGCTTCACGGTCGAATACGTGCGCGGCGAAGGCTCGCCGGGCGACAGCGACGCCTACCCGCGCACCAACGTCATCGCCCGCTGGACCGGCGGCGAGCCCGGCCCTTGCGTCCACTTCAACAGCCACATCGACGTGGTCGAGGTCGGGTCCGGCTGGACCGTCGATCCCTTCGCAGGCGTAGTGAAGGACGGCCGCGTCTATGGCCGGGGCGCCTGCGACATGAAGGGCGGGCTGGCCGCCTCCATCATCGCGGTCGAGGCCCTGATCGATTCCGGCCTGCCCCTACCCGGCGCGCTCGAAATCTCCGGCACGGTGGACGAGGAGTCGGGCGGCTACGGCGGCGTCGCCTATCTGGCCGAACGCGGCTGGTTCTCGGAGCCCAAGGTCAACCACGTCATCATCCCCGAGCCGCTGAACGTGGACCGGGTCTGCATCGGCCATCGCGGCGTCTGGTGGGCCGAGATCGAGACCAAGGGACGCATCGCCCACGGCTCCATGCCCTTCCTGGGCGACTCCGCCATCCGCCACATGGGCGCGGTGATGCAGGAGTTCGAGAGCAAGCTCTATCCCGCCATGGCCGCCCGCCATTCCGACATGCCGGTGGTGCCCGAGGGCGCCCGTCAGTCGACCATGAACATCAACTCCATCCACGGCGGTCAGGCCGAGGGCTTCGACGGCCTGCCTGCGCCCTGCGTCGCCGATTCCAGCCGCATGGTCATCGACCGCCGCTTCCTGATCGAGGAGTCTCTGGAGGACGTAAAGGGCGAGGTGAAGGCCATCCTCGACGGGCTGGGGGCCCAGCGCCACGGCTTCCGCTATGAGATGCGCGACCTGTTCGAAGTCGCCCCCAGCATGGCCGACCGCGACGGCCCCGTGGCCAGCACCACCGCCGCCGCCATCGAGACGGTGCTGGGGCGCAAGGCCCAGTTCGTCTGCTCGCCCGGCACCTATGACCAGAAGCACATCGACCGCATCGGCCGGCTGAAGGACTGCATCGCCTACGGCCCCGGCGTGCTGGACCTGGCGCACCAGCCCGACGAATGGGTGGGCATCGACGACATGAGCAACTCGGCCAAGGTCATGGCGAGAGCGGCCTATGACCTGCTGACCCGCAAGCGGAACTGACAGGGCGGCGCGCGGCGATATGGAAGAAGAGAACATCATCGGACCGCGCCTGCGGGCGCTGCGGGATCGCCTCGGCCTGTCGCAGCGCGCGCTCGCTCGCAAGGCGGGCGTGCCGTCCAGCACCGTCAGCCTGGTCGAGAGCGGCCGCACCAGCCCCTCGGTCGGCTCGTTGAAGCGGCTGCTGGACGCGGCGGGCATATCGCTGGGCGACTTCTTCAGCTCGGAGTTTGAGACCCCGACCAAATACTTCTATCGCCACGACGAACTGACCGACATCTCGCGCGGCGAGGTCTCCTACCGTCAGCTGGGTTCCAGCCAGGATTCCAGCCTGCAGATCCTCTACGAGACCTATCAGCCCGGCTCGGACAGCGGGCGGGTCATGCTGTCCCACGAGGGCGAGGAAGGCGGGCTGATCATCTCCGGCCGTCTGGAAGTCACGGTCGACGGCCAGTCGCGGGTGCTGAAGGCAGGCGACGGCTACCTGTTTCCCAGCGTCCTGCCGCACCGTTTTCGCAACGTCGGCGACTGCCCCTGCGTGGTCATCAGCGCCTGCACCCCGCCGACCTTCTGACCGCGCCGTTGCGGGCGATCATTATAACGATCACTGGAATATTTTTGCCATCAATCTCAGCGGTATAGCCCTATGAAGAAACAGGCTTGCCGTAATTAACGATCCGTCGGCTACTCATTCCCGAAAGGGCGAAGGCCGTGACGAAGGATGACTGCATGACCGCCGCCAGAGCCGCCAACGATCTCGATCCTTTCTGGATGCCGTTCACGGCCAACCGCGCCTTCAAGGCCCAGCCGCGTCTGCTCGCCTCGGCCCGGGACATGCACTACTTCACCCCCGACGGCCGGGCGGTGCTGGACGGCACGGCCGGCCTGTGGTGCGTCAACGCCGGCCACGCGCGCAAACCGATCGTCGAGGCCATCCAGCGCCAGGCCGAGATTCTGGACTACGCCCCGACCTTCCAACTGGGCCATCCGCTGGCGTTCGAGCTGGCGTCACGCCTGGGCATGCTGCTGCCCGGCGACCTGAACCACGTCTTCTTCGCCGGCTCGGGGTCCGAGGCGGTCGACAGCGCCCTGAAGATCGCCCTCGCCTGTCAGCGCGCCAGGGGGTTCGAGAACCGCACCCGCCTGATCGGCCGCCAGAAGGGCTACCACGGCGTCGGCTTCGGCGGCATTTCCGTCGGCGGCCTGGAGAACAATCGGCGCGGCTTCCCCACCCTGCCCGGCGTCGACCACCTGTCGCACACGCTGAACCTCGAGGAAGCCGCCTTCACGCGCGGCCAGCCGACCTGGGGCCTGCACCTGGCCGATGAGCTGGAAGCCCTGATCGAGACCCACGGCGCCGAGACCATCGCCGCCCTCATCGTCGAGCCCATGTCCGGATCGGCCGGGGTGATCGTGCCGCCCGTCGGCTATCTGGAGCGCCTGCGCGAGATCACGGCGCGGCACGGCATCCTGCTGATCTTCGACGAAGTCATCACCGGCTTCGGCCGTCTGGGCGCCCTGACGGCGGCCGAGGCGCTGGGCGTCACGCCCGACCTGATGACCTGCGCCAAGGGGCTGACCAACGGGGCCGTGCCCATGGGCGCCGTCGGCGTCAGCGCCGCCGTCTATCAGTCCGTGGTCGAGGGCGCCGCCGGCCCGGGCATCGAGTTCTTCCACGGCTACACCTATTCCGGCCATCCGCTGGCGGCGGCGGCCGGGCTGGCGACGCTGGATGTCTATGAAAGCGAAGGCCTGTTCCAGCGCGCGGCCGAACTGACGCCCTACTGGCAGGACGCCGTGCACAGTCTGAAAGGGCTGCCGCATGTCATCGACATCCGCGACATGGGTCTGGTCGCGGGCATTGAGCTTGAGCCCCGCGCCGGCGCGCCGGGGGCCCGCGCGACGGAAGCCTTCCACCGCGCCTTCGACGACGGCATTCTGATACGAGTGACAGCAGATGTCATCGCGCTGTCGCCTCCTTTGATTATCATCCGCGACCAGATCGACGAGTTGATCGATCGCCTTTCCAGCATCATCAAAACCATCAGATAGATATCAGTGGTATTGAGGGGGACGATATGAACAAATATATCTTGGCGTCTTCTGTCAGTTTACTGACAATCGCCGCATTCTCCAGCGCCAACGCTCAGAGCGACGCCCGATCGGGGGATCAGGCCACGCGCGTCGACGAGATCATCGTCACCGCCCAGCGTCGCGAGCAGGCCAGCCAGGACGTGGGCGTCTCGCTCAGCGTCATCGGCGGCGAACAACTGGACGAGAAGGGCATATCGGTCGTCAACGACCTGGAGAACGCCGTCCCCAACATGGAAGTCGACAGCCAGTTCGGCGGCGGCCAGCCTCAGTTCCGCATCCGCGGCATCGGCGCGCGCGAATACTCCTCAAACAACGCCTCGACGGTCGGCATCTATGTCGATGAAGTGGCCCATCCCTATACGGTGACGACCCAGGGCGCCCTGTTCGACGTGGCGCGCATGGAAGTCCTGCGCGGCCCGCAAGGCCCCCTCTACGGCCGCAACACCACCGGCGGCGCCGTCAACATCATCACCAATGCGCCCACGGCCGACTTCCGCGCCGGCTTCAACGCCGAATACGGCACGTTCGATCGCTTCAAGGTCGAGGGCTATGTCTCGGGTCAGATCGCGCCCAACCTGCTGGGCCGCTTGGCCGCCGTCACCGAACAGGGCGGCGCCTGGCAATACCACCGCGATACCGGCGAAAAGCTGGGCGACCTCGACAAGAGCGCCATCCGCGGTCGCCTGACCTGGGACGCCAGCGAGGCCGTCACCGTCGACCTGGCCGCCACCTATTCAATCGACAAGTCGGACGGCCGCGGCTTCCGCCTGCTGGGGCCGTACACGGTCTCGGGCGGCGCCGTGACCTATCCCAAGGATACGGCCTGGAGGATCACGGGCTGGGGCATATCGCCGGAAATGGCGGCCGTGGCCGGGGTCGGCCTGAACGCCAAGCCGTTCCGCGACAACGACGGCTTCGACGTCAGCGCCCGCATCAAGGCCGACCTGGGCTGGGCCGACCTGACCTCGATCACCGCCTACCAGACCTTTTCGCGCAGCGAGTTCAACGACTGGGACAGCACCCGCTTCAACGAGTCGAACGTCTTCTTCTACAACGACATCGACGTCTTCGCTCAGGAGCTGCGCCTGAGCTCCAACGGCGACGGCCCCCTCAGCTGGATGATCGGCGCCCACTATGCTGACGAAAGCATCGACGGCGGCTTCTACACCAACTTCCGGGGGCAGCCGAACCTGATCAACACCGCCTATGGCCAGTCAGTGTCAGCCTTCGGCGTCTTCACCCACAACTCCTATCAGGTGAACGAGCGCCTGAACCTGATCGCCGGCCTGCGTTGGGAGACGGAAGAGCGGACCCTGGACAGCGGCGGCACCTCGGTCGCGCCCAATCCGCCGCCGCCGACCACCAGCTACGACACTGATCTGAACGAGGTCTCCGGCCGCCTGGGCCTGGAATACAAGCTGACGGACGACGCCCTCTTCTACGCCAGCGTGGCGCGCGGGGTGAAATCGGGCGGCTTCACCACCTACAACGCCACCTCGGCGACCCCGTTCAAGCCGGAAATCGTCATCGCCTATGAGACCGGGATCAAGTCGGACCTGTTCGACCGCCGCCTGCGTCTGAACGGCGCCCTGTTCTACTATGACTACAAGGACCAGCAGGTTCAGGGGCTGGAATACGACCGGATCACCGGCCGCCTGGGCAAGATCACCAATGTGCCCAAGTCGCACATCTGGGGCGGCGAGATCGAGCTGACCTGGGTGCCGGTCGACGGCCTGACCATCAGCCAGAACATCGGCTACAAGACCGGCGAGTATGACGAGTACTTCGCCATCGACGGCGCCAAGACCGACGCCGCCAATCCCAAGGACGGCCCCTGGGACGTCATCATCACCAACGACCGCTCCGGCGAGCGCCTGTCCTTCCCCAAGATGAACTATGGCGGCTCGGTCGCCTATGACTGGGAAGCGGCCGGGTGGGAGCTGCGCGCCGAGACCAACTACAACTATCGAGACGAGCTGTATTCCGTCAGCTCCTCATCGATCATCGACGCCTACTGGCTGTGGAACGCCAACTTCAGCGTCAGCCCGGCGGGCGCCAACTGGCGCGCGGGCCTGTGGGTGCGGAACATGTTCAACACCTATTACGAAGAGACCCGCAACGGCTTCAACGGCTCGGCGCGTCCGACCACCTCGCCCAGCCAGGGCCGCACCTACGGCGTGCGCCTGTCGGTGGACTTCTAAGGCTTCCTCCCGAGTGAGGCGGGCCGGTTCCGGCCGGTCCGCCTTGCGCCTTTTCCTGATGGTATGATGGCTTACTCCGCTTCCCGCCTTGATCGCCGCACCCTGCTGACGGGTCTGGTCGTCGCGCCCGCCGTGCTGAGTTTCGGTCGCGCCCAGGCGGGCGGCGCCTATCTGTTTCCGCTGGGCGTCGCCAGCGGCGATCCCGCGCCGGACGGCTTCGTCATCTGGACCCGGCTGGCCGCCGATCCCTTGGCCGCCGACGGTCTGGGCGGCCTCGACGCCGCCATTCCCGTGCGCTGGGAAGTGGCCGCCGACGACCAGTTCCGCCGCATCGTCGCCGCCGGCAACGCGACCGCCGACCGCGACGCCGCCCACAGCCTGCACGTCGAGGTCGCGGGCCTCAGCCCCCATCGCCCCTACTGGTACCGCTTCACCGCCCAGGGCCAGCAGAGCCCGACCGGCCGCGCCCTGACCACGCCCGCCCCGAACGCCAGCGCCGACCGGCTGCGCCTCGCCGTCGCCTCCTGCTCGCACTGGGAGCGCGGCTATTTCAGCGCCTACGGCCACATGGCCGACGAACAGCCGGACCTGACCCTGTTCCTGGGCGACTACATCTATGAGTACAGCCTGGGGCCGGACCGCGCCGACCAGGTGGTGCGGCCCTATAATCTGGAAGAGGCGACATCGCTGGCGGGCTATCGCAACCGCTACGCCCTGCACCGCACCGATGCGAACCTGCAGCGTCTGCACGCCGCCGCCCCCTGCCTCGCCGTCTGGGACGATCACGAGGTTCAGGACGACTATTCCGGCGTCTGGTCCAAGATTTCGGGCGTTGCGCCCAATGACTTCCTGCAACGCCGCGCCGCCGCCTACCAGGCCTTCTACGAAGTCATGCCGATCCGCCGCACGCGCCTAAGCGCCGCCCTGCAGATGCCGATCTATCGCCGCGTCCGCTATGGCAAGCTGGCCGAGTTCTTCATGCTGGACGGCCGCCAATACCGCTCGAAACAGCCGTGCAGCGACGGCGCCAACGGCGGCAAGGGCCAGATCGTCACCGACGCGACTTGCACCGACCGCCTGGACCCGTCGCGCACCTTCCTCGGCTTCGAGCAGGAACGCTGGCTGTACGACGGCCTGGCCCGCGCCGAGGCGCGCTGGAACATCCTGGGCCAGAACCTGGTCATGGCGGGCCTGCGCCTGGCCCGCAGTCCGGCCGAGGAGAACCGCTACTGGACCGACACATGGGACGGCTTCCCCGCCGCCCGCGAGCGTCTGACCTCGGCCCTGTCCGAGCTGAAGCCGTCCAACCCCGTGGTCCTCAGCGGCGACTACCACTCCTTCTGGACCAATGACGTGAAGCTGGACAGCCGCGACCCGTCGTCGGCCACAGTGGCGACCGAGTTCGTCGGCACCTCCATCACCTCGACCGGCCCCAGCTACGACGGGCTGATGGCCGTCATGCCCAATAATCCGCAGGTGAAGTTCTTCGACAGCCGCCCGCGCGGCTATATGTCGATCGACGTGCGCCCCGACCGCATGGATACGCGCTATCAGGTCATCAGCGACGTGCGCGACCCCAAGGCCAGCCTGTCGACCCTGAAATCCTGGACCGTTGAATCGGGCCGCCCCGGCGCCGTCGCCGCATGATCCCTTCTACCCGGAGTTTTCCCATGACCACCTCGCGCCGCTCTTCTTCCCTCATCGCGATGAGCCTGGCTCTCGCGCTCGGCGGAGCGTTGAGCGGCTGCGCCGGGGCCGTGTCGACGCAGACGGCGGCGACTGCGCCCGTCACTTTCTGGGAAGGCTTCCGCGATCATCCGCACGGCTATCTGACCGCCGAGAACACGCCCAACGCCGCCAACTTCCTGCCGCCGCCGCCCGCCGAAGGCTCGCTGCGCGAACAGGCCGACATCGCCGCCTATCGCGCCATGCGGTCGCTGGAAGGCACCGAGCGCTGGGCCATCGCCCGCGCCGACAATGAGATCGAAACGCCCGGCGCCCCGCGCGCCTTCGACTGCGCCCTCGGCTTCAAGTTCGAGCCGGAACAGATGTCCACCCTGACGCTGCTGATGGGCAAGATGCTGGGCGATCTGGAGATGATCCAGACCCCCGCCAAGAAGGGCTATTTCCGCAAACGTCCCTTCGTGGTCGAATCCCTGCCGACCTGCATCGCGCCGGAAAGCTGGCTGGGGGCCAGCGGTTCCTATCCGTCGGGCCACTCGGCCTTGGGCTGGGCCTGGGCCCTGGTGCTGGCCGAGTTGGCGCCGGACCGCGCCGACGCCATCCTGCGACGCGGACTGGCCTATGGCGAAAGCCGCGCGGTGTGCGGCGTCCACTACCCCAGCGACGTCGAGGCGGGCCGCATCGTCGGCTCGACCATCGTCACGCGCCTGAAGGCCGATCCGGCGTTCCAGACCGACTTCGCCCGCGCCAAGGAAGAGTTCGACGCCGCCCGCGCCGCCGCGACGGAGGCGACCGCCGCCTGCCCCGCCTCCCTGTCGCGCCAGCCATGGTGAGGCGCGCTTAATCGATGGCGTGAGGGGAAAGCCATGACGTAGGCTGACGCAGATCGGCCACGTCGCAAGGGGGAGATCGAGGGAAGGTGACGAAGACAGGGGCGACATGCGTCGCGACAGCATCACGACGGCGCGGCCGGAACGGCGGGCTTCGGCCCGGCCTGATCACGCTCGTGCTGTCGCTGGCCCTGTGCCTCGCCTGGAGCCTGACCGCGCCGCAGGTTCAGGCGCAGGCGCCGCGTGACCGTCTGGTCCTGGGCCTGCCGCTGGAGCCGCCGAACCTTGATCCGACCTCGGGCGCGGCGGCGGCGGTGGATGAAGTCGTCTACGCCAACGTCTTCGAGGGCCTGACCAGGCTGACCCAGAACGGCGCCGTCGCCCCGTCATTGGCCGACACGTGGGAGGCCGCCCCCGACGGCCTGACCTGGACCTTCCACCTGCGGCGCGGCGTGACCTTCTCCGACGGTTCGCCGTTCGACGCCTCGGTGGCGAAGTTCTCTCTGGACCGCATCACCGCCGAAGGTTCGACCAACGCCCAGAAGGCCCTGTTCGAGCCGATCAGCAACGTCGAGGTCGTCGACCCGGCGACCATCCGCATCCACCTGTCGCGGCCCATGGCGACCCTGCCCTACGTCCTGGCCTGGGGCGACGCGGTCATGGTCTCGCCAAAGAGCGCCGCGACCAACGCCGTCACCCCCGTCGGCACCGGCCCGTTCAAGCTGCAGAGCTGGCAACGCGGCAGCCAGCTGACCCTGATCCGCCGCGACGGTTACTGGGGAACACCGCCCCGCCTGAACACCGTCGTCTTCCGCTTCATCAGCGACCCGACCGCCGCCTTCGCCGCCGTCAGCGCGGGCGACGTGGACGCCTTCCCCAACTACCCCGCGCCCGAAAACGTGGCCCAGTTCCAGCGCGACCCGCGCTTCCGCGTCGTCGTCGGCGCGTCCGAGGGCAAGGTCATCCTGGGGATCAACAACACCAAGGCGCCGTTCAATGATGTGCGCGTGCGCCGCGCCATCTCCTACGCCATTGACCGCGACGCCCTGATCCAGGGGGCCATGTTCGGCTTCGGCCAGCCGATCGGCAGCCACTACTCGCGTCAGGCGCCGGGCTATGTCGATCTGACCGGCCTCTATCCGCATGATCCCGCCAAGGCGCGTCAACTGCTGGCCGAGGCGGGCTATCCCAACGGCATCGACGTGACCTTGCGTCTGCCGCCTCGCCCCTATGCCCGACGAAGCGGCGAGGTGCTGATTTCGCAGCTGGCCGAAGCGGGCATCCGCGCGAAGATCGAGAATCTGGAATGGGCCCAATGGCTGGATCAGGTGTTCAAGCGCCGCCAGTTCGACCTGACCATCGTCGAACACGTTGAACCGATGGACTACGACATCTATGGCCGCAAGGACTACTATTTCGGCTACGACAGCCCCGCCTTCGACGCCCTGCTGGCTCAGGTCAACGCCGCCCCGGACGAGGCGACGCGCAACCGCCTGCTGGGCGATCTACAACGCCGCATCGCCGATGACGCGGTCAACGGCTTCCTGTTCCAGTCCTCGCGCATCGGCGTGTGGAAGGCGGACGTGAACGGCCTGTGGATCAACGGCCCCATCGCCGCCAACGATGTCACCGGCGCCTACTGGACTGGCGCGGGCGCAGCGGGCGCCGCGACCGCCAGCGCCGAACGCGCCGGCGGGGCCCTGCCCTGGGGCTGGATCAGCCTGATCGCGGGCGCGGCGCTCCTCGCCTTCGTGGCCTGGCGCTTCGGCGCGGCCTGGCTGCTGAAGAAACTGGGCGGCCACGTCCTGACGCTGCTGGCGGCGACCGTGGTCATCTTCCTGCTGCTGCAGGTCGTGCCGGGTGATCCTGCCAGCTACATGATGGGGCTGAACGCCAACCCGGAAAGCATCGCCGCCCTGCGCCAACAGATGGGTCTCGAAGGCTCCGGCGTCGAACGCTATTTCGCCTGGCTCGGCGACCTGCTGACCGGAAAGTTCGGGACCAGCTACACCTATCAGGTGCCGGTCGGCGGCCTGATCGCCGAACGTCTGGCCGTGTCCGCGCCGCTGGCCCTGATGGCGACGATCCTTTCGCTGGCCATCGCCCTGCCCATCGGCGTCACCGCCGCCAGCCGCAGGGGAACCGCCGTCGACACCGGCCTGATCGGCGTGACCCAGATCGGCGTCGCCCTGCCCAACTTCTGGATCGCCATGCTGCTGATCCTGCTGTTCTCGGTGAGCCTGGGCTGGTTCTCGGCGGGCGGCTTCCCCGGCTGGGGCGCCGGCTTCTGGCCCGCCTTCCAGGCCCTGATCCTGCCCGCCGTGGCCCTGGCCGCCCCTCAGGCCGCCATCCTAGCCCGCGTGCTGAGAACCGCCCTGCTCGACACCATGAACGAGGACTATGTCCGCACCGCCCGCGCCAAAGGCCTGTCGGTCAATCAGGCCCTGTGGCGACACGCGCTTCGCAACGCCTGGATCCCCGTCCTGACCATTCTGGGCCTTCAGTTCCCCTTCCTGCTGGCCGGCGGCATCATCATCGAAAACGTCTTCTCCCTGCCCGGCCTCGGCCGACTGGTCTTCCAGGCCATCACCCAGCGCGACCTGATCGTCGTGCAGAGCGTCGTGGTGGTGCTGGTCTTCGCCGTGGTTCTGGTCAGCTTCCTGATCGACCTGGCCTATCTGTTCGCCGATCCGCGCCTGAGGGGACGCCGCGCATGACCGACGCCCCCGCCATCACCGCTCCCGCCAAGCCCCGCGTGCGCTGGCCGCTGTCGCTGATCGTCGGCGCCACGCTGACCGCCGTCGTGCTGGCGACCGCCCTAATCGCCCTCGTCTGGACGCCCTATGACGTCGAGGCGGTGGACATCGCCGCCAAGCTGACCGCCCCCTCGGCCGCCCACTGGATGGGCACGGACCACTTCGGCCGCGACGTGCTGTCGATGATCATGGCAGGCGCGCAGAACTCCCTCGTCGTGGCCTTCGTCGCCGTCGGCATCGGCGTCGGCATCGGCACGCCGCTGGGCCTGACGGCGGCGGCGCGCGGCGGCTGGATCGACGAACTGGTCATGCGCGGCAACGACCTGATCTTCGCCTTCCCCGCCCTGCTGCTGGCCGTGATGATCACCGCCGTCATGGGACCGGGCGCGATCAACGCCGTCATCGCCATCGGCGTCTTCAACATCCCCGTCTTCACCCGCGTTGCGCGCGGCGCAGCACAGGGCCTGTGGACCCGCGAATACGTCCTGGCCGCCCGCACGGCGGGGAAGTCCAAGGCCCTGATCTCGGTCCAGCACATCCTGCCCAATCTGATGAGCCTGCTGGTCGTGCAGGCTGCGATCCAGTTCGCCGTCGGCATCGTGGCCGAGGCGGGCCTGTCCTACGTCGGACTGGGCGCCCAGCCGCCCGCGCCCAGCTGGGGCCGGATGCTGGCCGAGGCGCAGACCATGATCGGCTTCGCGCCCTGGCTGGCGATCATGCCGGGGCTGGCCATCTTCGTGACCGTGCTGGGCCTCAGCCTGACCGGCGACGGCCTGCGCGACCTGTTCGATCCGCGCGTGCGGCGGGAGCGTTGAGCATGAGCGTCCTCGACATCCGCGACCTCAGCCTGTCGATCGGCTCCACCCCGATCCTGAAGTCCGTCAGCCTGTCCGTCGCCCCCGGCGAAATCCTCGGCCTCGTCGGCGAGAGCGGCTCGGGCAAGTCCATGACCGCGCTGGCCGTGCTGGGCCTGACGCCGCCGCGCGCGACGATGACGGGCGAGATCCGCCTGAACGGCCAGCTCGTCTCGCACGCGCCCGACGCCGTGATGCAGCAGGTGCGCGGCCGCGACGTGGGCGTCATCTTTCAGGAGCCGATGACGGCCCTCAACCCTGTCATGACCATCGGCGATCAGGTCGCCGAGACGGTGCGCCTGCACAAAAAGGCCTCGCGCAAGGAGGCCCTCGCCGTCGCCCGCGCCGTGCTGGATCGCGTCGGCCTGCCGGCTGAACGTTTCCCCCTGACCCGCTATCCGCACGAACTGTCGGGCGGCCAGAGACAGCGCGTCGCCATCGCCATCGCCATCGCCCTGACGCCCAAGCTGCTGATCGCGGACGAGGCGACCACGGCGCTGGACGTGACGACGCAGGCTCAGGTGCTGGACCTGCTCAAGCGGCTGGTGCGCGAGGACGGCATGGGCCTGATTCTCATCACCCACGACCTCGCCGTCGTGGCCGAAACCGCCGACCGGCTGGCGGTGATGAAGGACGGCGAACTGGTCGAGGAAGCGCCCGTCGACCGCATCCGCACCGGCATGGCGCACGCCTATTCCCAGCGCCTTCTGGCCAACGCCACCCACGCCCCCACGCGGCGCAGCCGCCCGCAAGCCGACGCCGCCCCCGTGCTTCAGGTCGAGGGTCTGGTGCGCGAATACGGCGGCGCGCCCGCCCTGTTCGGCAAGTCCAAAGCCTTCCGCGCCGTCGATCAGGTCAGCCTGTCGATCCAGCCGGGCGAAAGCGTCGGTCTGGTCGGCGAAAGCGGCTGCGGCAAGTCCACCCTCCTGCGCGCCATCCTGGCGCTGGAGACGCCGCAGGCGGGCCGCGTCCGGGTCAAGGGCCGCGACATCACCGCCGCGCGCGGCGCCGCGTTGAAGTCCATCCGGCGAGACATCCAGGTGGTGTTCCAGGATCCCTACGGCAGCTTCGATCCGCGCTGGAAGGTCAGCGATCTGGTGGCTGAAAACTTCCACCTGCTCGACGCCCGCCCCACCCCGCTTGAGGCCCGCCGCCGCGTCGATGAAATGCTGGAGCGCGTGGGCCTGACAAGCAACGCCGCCGACCGCTATCCGCACGAGTTCTCGGGCGGCCAGCGCCAGCGCATCGCCATCGCCCGCGCCCTGATCACCGAGCCGTCGGTCATCTGTCTGGACGAGGCGGTCTCGGCGCTGGACGTCTCGATCCGCGCGCAAATCCTCGACCTTCTGGCCGACCTGTCGGACCGCCTCGGCCTGTCCTACCTCTTCGTCACGCACGACCTCAGCGTCGTGCGCACGGTGACCGATCGCCTGCTGGTCATGCAGGCCGGCAGGATCGTCGAACAGGGAGCGACGGCCGCCGTCTTCGCCGCGCCGTCGCACCCCTATACGCAGAAACTTCTGGCGGCGACGCCGGATCTGGTCCGCAATAGAGCTCTGGAAAAGGAAACCGCCGGATGAACCGCAGAACCGTCCTCGGCTCGGCCCTGATCGGCGTCGCCGCCTCCGCAACGGGCGCTGCGAGCGCCAAACCGGCCGCGCAGTCGGCCGCCCGCGCGTCCGGCCGCACCGGGCCGCTGAACCTGATCACCGACGTCGAGGGCCTCAAAGTCGGTCAGGCGCACGACGCCAAGGTGCGCACCGGCGTCACCGTCATCCTGGCCGAAAAGCCCGCTACGGCCGCCGTGGACGTGCGCGGCGGCGGCCCCGCCGGGCGCGAGACCGACGTGTTGCGCCCTGAAAATCTGGTGCAGGAGGTGGACGCCATCATCCTGTCGGGCGGCTCGGTCTATGGCCTCGGCTCGGCCGACAGCGTGGCCGCCTGGATGGGCATGCGCGGGCGCGGCTACGGCATGGGCGGGGCGCCGGGCGTGCCGCCCTCGCCCATCATCCCGACCGCCTGCCTCTATGACCTTGCCAATGGCGGGAACAAGCAGTGGGAAATGGAGCCGCCCTATCGCCGCCTGTCGGTTCAGGCGCTGGAGGCCGCGGGCGACCGCTTCGACCTCGGCACCGCCGGGGCGGGCTACGGCGCCGAGGCGGGCGCGCTCAAGGGCGGCATCGGCTCGGCCTCGGCCGTCATGGCGGCGGGCTGGACCGTCGGCGCCATTGTCGCGGTCAACAGCGTCGGCTCGGTCGTGGCCCCGGGCGGCAAGAGCTTCTGGGCCGCCCCCTATGAGATCGGCGACGAGTTCGGCGGGCTGGGCTCGTCCGGCCTGCACGCCTCGGCCGAGGACTGGGGCCTGTCCAAGTTCCGGCCCCAGCCGCGCGAGAACACCACCATCGCCTGCATCGCCACCGACGTGGCCCTCACCCGCGTCGAGCTTCAGCGCGTGGCCATCATGGCGCAGGACGGCATGGCCCGCGCCATCCGCCCGGCGCACGCCCCCTTCGACGGCGACACCCTGTTCAGCCTCTCGACCGGCAAGAAGGTGATCGCGGACCCGGCCATGCGCCAGATCGCGGTGGCTCAGCTGGGCAATGTCGCCGCCGACGTCCTGGCCCGCGCCGTGGCGCGCGGCGTCTATCACGCGACCAACTATGAGGGCGTCACCGGCAAGACCTGGCGCGAGATGGCCTGACCCCCTCCCGCCGGGAGAGGGTCTTGATCGGCCGTCGGCTTAGCGGACGCCCAGCGCCAGGGCGTCCGGACGGCGGGTGTCGGCGGCGCCCAGGAAACGATCGCCGTCGACCATGATCGACTGGGTGCTGCCCATCGTCATCGACGGACGCACCGTGTGGCCGCGCTCGCGCAGCAGCCGCTCCACGTCGGGCGAGAAGCCGCCTTCCAGCTCCAGCGGGCTGTCGCCGCCGCCCTGATTCAGGCGCGGCCGCATGGCGGCCTCGGCCACGTTCAGCTGGTGATCGATGACGTTGGAGACCAGCTGCACCATCGTCGCGATGATGTAGCCGCCGCCCGGCGTGCCGGTGACCAGCCACGGCTTGTCGTCCTTGAACACGATCATCGGCGTGATGGTCGAGCCCAGACGTTTGCCCGGCGCGGGCGAGTTCGGCTTGCCTTCAGTCCCCCAGTAGAAGTTGTCCAGGTGGTTGTTCAGCAGGATGCCCGTGCCGACCGGCGCGACGTGGGCGCCGTAGGAGTTCGACAGCGTATAGGTGTTCGACACCGCATTGCCGTAGGCGTCGGCCACCGAATAGTGCGTCGTGTCCTTGCTCTCGAACGGATAGGGATTGCCCTCCGGCACGTCTGCGGCCTTCAGCGTCTTGTCCAGCGAGATCAGCTTGACGCGCTCGGCGGCGAATTCCTTGCTGGCCAGTCCCTTGGCCGGGGTCGTCCACTGCGGCGCGCCGCCGATCAGGTTGCGGTCGGACGAGGTGATCTTCATCGCCTCGGAGATCAGGTGCAGGCTGTCGACGCTGCCCCACCCCATGGCGCGCAGGTCGAAATGCTCCAGCAGGTTCAGCGCCTCGGCGACGCTGACGCCCGAGGCCGTCGGCGGCATGAAGGAGATGCGATGGCCGCGATAGCTGCCCCAGATCGGCTCTGACACATCGGCGCGATAGGCCGCCATGTCTTCCATCGTGATGACGCCGCCGCCGGCTTGGACGCCCGCCACGATCTGGCGCGCCAGTTCGCCCTTGTAGAACTCGTCCGCGCCGCCGCGCGCCAGCTTGCGTAGGCTCTCGGCCAGCAGGGGCTGACGGAAGACCTCGCCCGCGCGATAGGCCGTGCCGTCGGCCTTCAGATAGGCTTCGCGCGCGCCCGGATCGGTCGCCAGGACGCGGGCGCGGCCGCCGGTGGCGTCGGCCTCGCCGTCCGACAGGACATAGCCTTCCTCGGCCAGGGCGATGGCCGGGGCCACCAGATCCGCCCAGGGCATGGAGCCGAAACGCTGGTGCGCCTCCCACAGGCCCATGACGGTGCCCGGCACCGCCACATTCTTGAAGCCCGACGGCTTGGAGCGATCGAACTTGCCGTCCGGCCCCAGCAGCAGGTCAGGCGTCGTCGCCGCCGGGGCCGTGCCGTAATAGTTGATGGCGATGTCCTGAGCCGGACGATCCTTCGTGGCCGCCATGTGCACGACCATATAGCCCGAGCCGCCGATGTTGCCCGCGCGCGGCAGGGTCACCGCCTCGGCGAAGGCCACGGCGATGGCCGAATCCACGGCGTTGCCGCCCTGGCGCAGGATGTCGACGCCGACGCGGGTCGCCGGATCGCTCTGGCTGACCACCATGCCGCCGCGTCCGACCACGGGGCTGTGGATCTGGCCGTAGTTGACGATGTCGCCGCCGCTGCCGGTGGTCGGCCGAACCTGGACCGCCGCCTCCTGGGCGATCCCCGGCGCCGCCAGCAACATCAGGGCCGCCGCCGAAACAGCCGTCGCCGACTTCATCAAACGCACACGCATGGAAAATCCCCGCCTCAAGTCCGCGCTTCGCTGAAGGCTGTCGCCCCCGCAATGCTTTCTTACAGGACAATATTATCAAGAACCCTAGCGATAGCATTGCCGAAAACCGCAGTTCAAGGACGAGGTTGAGTGATTATCACGCCCATTATTTGGGATATCGGCAATATTTTTCCGGCTAAGGTTGACGTGTAGCACTGTGACCGCTTCAAGTCCGAACTGAGGCGATCTCTCCACGCCGCGCCCGATTTCGATTCGTCGATGCGGCGTGCGCCGGGACCGGCCTCTTCGACATACAGATCAGTCAGCGATGCGACCCCTGCCCAAAAACAGGAGCGCAGAACGATGACCACAACGGGGATGATTATTTCTATGAGCACTGTCCTGGCGCGTCGCACCATGCGAACGGCCCTGCTGGCCACCACCGCCTTGTTCGGCGCGACCGCCGCCTTCGCCCAGGAGGCGCAGGACGACGTCACTCAGGTCGAGGAGATCGTCGTCGTCGGCTCGCAGATCCGCGGCTCCAAGGTGACGGCCGCCCTGCCGGTGACCGTCGTCAGCGAAGACGACATCATCGCCGCCGCCCCGGCATCGGGCGACGACCTGTTCCGCTCCATCCCCCAGATGGGCGATGTGACCTTCAACTCCTCCTACCTGCCCTACACCTCGAACGCGGCGCGCGGCGACACCGGCTCGGTGAACCTGCGCAGCCTGGGCATCGGCAACACCCTGGTGCTGCTGAACGGCCGCCGCGTCGTCGGCCACCCGACGTCGCAGGCCAATGAGCACCTGGTGCCGGTCCTGACCTACAACACCAACGCCATTCCGGTGTCGGGCCTGAAGCGCATGGAAGTCCTGCGCGACGGCGCCGCCGCCATCTACGGCGCCGACGCCGTGGCCGGCGTGGTCAACACCGTCCTGCGCGACGACATGGACGGCCTGACCGTCTCGACCCAATATGGCGGCGCCGAAGGCACCGGCATGCGCGAGCTGAACCTGTCGATCTACGGCGGCAAGGACATTCAGGAGGGTCGCGGCAACATCTCGGCCTTCTTCAACTACGACCACCGCGACGAGCTGAACACGCTCGATCAGGACTACACCGCCTCCAACGACCTGACCTCGCTGTTCGCCGGCACGGGCTTTGAGAACAACAGCAGCCTGAACGGCACCTCGCCGCTGACGCCCTGGGGCCGCTTCACGGTCAGCGGCTCGGGCGCCACGATCAACGGCAAGGCCTACAGCGCCTTCACCGTCCTGCCGGGCACGCACAAGGACTGCGTCACCGCCATCGGCGACGGCCTGTGCGTCATGAGCGGCGCCAACCTGCCGTCGGAGCTGAACACGGACATGGCCAAGCTGGGCCTGACGGTCATGCCTGAGGTCGACCGTTTCAACCTGTTCGTCACCGGCAAATACCGCATCAACGACGCCGTGGAGGCCTTCGGCGAGCTGGGCGGCTACTACGCCGAATCCCAGGCCTGGCAGGAGCCGATCGCAACAGCCTCGGCCGTGCCCTTCATCATCCCCGGCACGAACTACTACAACCCGCTGGACGGCAATCAGAACCTGACCCTGACCGGCTATCGGTTCATGGACATGGGCCCGATCAGCGTCAATGTGGTCAACAAGCAGTACCGCATCCTGGGCGGCCTGCGTGGCGACTGGAACGGCTGGAACTGGGAAACCGCCCTGACCTGGTCGGAAGCGTCAGCCAAGGACGTCTCGGACAACATCTCCGCCACCAAGCTGCAGGAGTGGGCCGCCAAGTCGACCCCGGACGCCTACAACTTCTTCAACGGCGGCTCGCTGACCAACCCCAAGGTCGGTGACGACACCCTGTCGAACCAGGCGGCACTGGACGGCATCCGCGTGGACATGGTCCGCAAGACCAAGACCGAACTGGGCATGTGGGACTTCCGCGTCTCGCGCCCCGACGTCTATCAGCTGCCCGCCGGTCCCGTCGGCGTCGCCGCCGGCATCGAGCTGCGCACCGAGACCCAGCTGGACGACCGCGACAGCCGCGTCGACGGCACGATCCGCTTCACCAACCTGCGCGGCGTCCAGTCTTCGGATCTGATCAACCAGTCGGAGAACCCGGACACCTACGGCGAGCGCGACGTCTTCTCGGCCTATGTCGAGCTCGCCGCCCCGCTGATCTCGCCGGACATGGGCGTGCCGCTGGTCCACAACCTGGAAGTCCAGGTCGCTGGCCGCTTCGAGGAGTATTCGGACTTCGGTTCGGTCGCCAAGCCCAAGTTCGCCGCGGCCTGGGACATCGTCGACGGCTTCCGCATCCGCGGCTCGTGGGCCCAAGGCTTCCGCGCTCCGAACCTGGAGCAGATCAACGCCACCGTGATCACGCGCTCGAACACCAGCAACGACTGGATCTACTGCGAGGCCCTGCGCGTTCAGGGCGGCCTCAAGACCGCCACGGGCGCGATCGACAACACCCTGCGCGGCTGCGGCGCTTCGATGAGCTCCAGGGTCGCCGACGAGTTCAAGGCGAACTTCAGCCAGACCCACGCTCGCAAGTCGACGCAGGAGCGCCGCTCGGGCAACCCTGACCTGGCGCCGGAAGAGTCCGAAACCGTCTCGCTGGGCTTCGTCATCCAGCCGCGCTTCATCCCGGCTGAGTTCGGCGACTTCACCTTCACCGCCGACTGGTGGCAGGTGAAGCAGGAAGGCATGGTGGGCCTGTTCCGCGGTCAGAACGCTCTGACGCTGGACTACCTGCTGCGCAAGCAGGGCTCGTTCAACGAGAACGTCGTGCGCGCCGATCCGACCGCCGCCGACATCGCCATCTTCGCCGGCTCGGGCCTCGAGGCGGCGGGCGAAGTCCTCTACATCAAGGACGCCTATACCAACCAGCAGCCCCAGACGGTTGAGGGTCTGGACCTGGGCGTGATGTGGCGTCTGCGCGGCACCCAGTATGGCGACTTCAACGTCAATCTGAACGTCTCGCACCTGATCAAATACTATCTGGACATGGCGCCGGAGACCAAGATGCTGGCCGACGCCCAGGCTTCAGGTCAGCTGGACGAGGCCATCTTCCTGTCAGGTTCGTTCGGCGACATGATCGCCGACTTCGGCCGCCCGGAATGGAAGTGGTCGCTGTCGGCGACGTGGCGCAAGGACGACTGGACGGTCGGCGCCTTCACCCAGTACATCTCGTCGCTGTATGACGACAGCCTGACCAACTCGGCGGGCGATTACTGGACGGTGGACTCGACCATCACCGCCAACCTCTATGCGGAATACGCCTTCGACGGTTCGCGCTTCAGCGAGGCGCTGGCCGGCTCGGCCGTTCGCGTCGGCGTGCGCAACATCACCGACGAACAGCCCCCGCTGGCCAGCGGCGGTTATGTCGGTTCGGTGTACCAGCCCTACGGGCGCTACTGGTACGCCAGCTTCCGCAAGTCCTTCTGATCAGTCTCTGATTGGTTTCGGGGCGGTAGGCGATGACGCCTTCCGCCCCTTTTTTCTGTTTTGCTCACGGAGTTCCCATGAAGCCCGTTTCAATGCGCGTCCTCGCCCTCGCCGCCGCGATGACCAGCCTGCCCCTGGCCCCCGCCGTCGCCGCTGAACTGTCGCCCCAGGCCAGGGCCGAGATCACCTCGACCGTCGAGCGCAACCAGGCCGCCCTGGACCACGCCGCGCTGGAGATTTGGAAGTTCGCCGAGCTGGGCTATCAGGAGACCCAGAGCGCCGCCCTGCTGCAGGATCAGTTGCGCGACGCCGGCTTTGTCATCACTCCCGGCATCGCCAATGAGCCGACCGCCTTCCTGGCCAGCTTCAAGAACGGCGCCGGCCCGGTCATCGCCGTCCTGGCCGAATACGACGCCCTGCCCGGCCTGTCGCAGACCCTGAACCCTGTCCAGGAATCCGCCGGCGGCCATGCGGGCCACGGCTGCGGCCACAACCTGTTCGGCGCCGCCTCGGTCCACGCGGCCATCGCAGTCAAGGACTGGATGGTCGCCAACAACATCAAGGGCGAACTGCGCGTCTACGGCACCCCGGCCGAAGAAGGCGGCTCGGGCAAGGTCTACATGGTCCGCGACGGCCTGTTCGACGACGTCGACGTGTCGCTGCACTGGCACCCCGGCAATGTGAACTCGGCCCGCCAGGGCGACACCATGGCCAACGTCTCGGGCAAGTTCCGCTTCTACGGCACGGCGTCCCACGCCGCCGCCGCGCCCGACAAGGGCCGCTCGGCCCTGGATGGCGTCGAGGCCCTGAACTACATGGTCAACATGATGCGAGAGCACGTGCCGGACCGCACCCGCATCCACTACGCCATCACCGACGGCGGCAAGGCGCCCAACGTCGTCCCGGCCTATGCCGAGGCCTATTACTACGTTCGTCACAACAACCCCGAGATCGTCCGCGACGTGCTGGAGCGGGTGAAGAAGGCGGCGGACGGCGCGGCGCTGGGCACCGGCACCCGTGTCGAGTTCGAGGCCATCGGCGGCGTCTATTCCATGCTGCCCAATCAGGCCCTGATGACGGTCATGGACCGCAACCTGCGCCATGTCGGCGGCATCACCTGGACGCCTGAGGAAACCGCCCTGGCGACCGAAATCCAGAAGACCCTGACCTCCAAGCCGGACCTCGCCAGCGTCGGTCAGATCGAGGACGCCGTGATCGGCGGCGACTTCGGCGGCTCCACCGACGTGTCGGACGTGTCCTGGGTCACGCCTACGGTCGGCCTGTCGACGGCGACCTTCGTGCCCGGCTCTGCGGGCCACAGCTGGCAGAACGTGGTGGCGGCGGGCACGACCATCGGCCTGAAGGGCGCCCATCTGGCGGCCAAGACCCTGGCCCTGACCACCGCCGAGCTGTTCCAGAGCCCGGACACCATCGCCGCCGCCAAGGCCGAGTTCGAACAGCGTCGCGGCCCGAACTTCGAATACCGCGCCCTGCTGGGCGACCGCGCCCCGGCGCTGAACTATCGCGACTAAAATCGCCTGAGGCCGCCTTCTTCCCTTGCGGGAGAAGGCGGACGGATAAGGGGCTGCCGGGCGTCAGGCTCGGCAGCCCCTTTTTCATTCCGCCATAAAAAGCCTCAGTCCGCCTTTACGGGCGCCCGCGTTCCGATGGTGCGGTCCAGGAAGTCCAGGTAGGTCCGCCACTGGTGCAGCTGGCGATCATTGCCCCGGATGCCGTGGCGCTGGCCGGGATAGAGCATGGTCTCGAAGGGAATGCTCTTTTCCTGCAGGGCGTTCAGCACCCGCGTGGTGTTCTCGAAGATGACGTTGTCGTCGGCCATGCCGTGCATCAGCAGCAGGCGGCCCGTCAGCTTATCGAGGCGCCCCAGCACGTCCGACGCGGCGTAGCCCTCCACGTTCGCCTGCGGCGTCGACATATAGCGCTCGGTATAGGCGGTGTCGTACAGGCTCCACTCCGTCGGCGGCGCCCCCGCCAGCGCCGCCGCCAGCCCCATCTTGGGCTCCGTCAGCGCCATCAGGCTCATGAACCCGCCGTAGGACCAGCCCATCATGGCGATCCGGCCAGCGTCGACATAGGGCAGCGAGCGCAGATAGTCCGCGCCGATCACCTGATCCTCGATCTCGGGCTGGCCCATCTTCAGATAGAGGGCCTGCTTGAAGGCGGCCGAGCGGTCGCCCTCGCCCCGGTTGTCCAGGCGGAAGACGATGTAGCCCGCCTCGGTCAGCAACTGGTTGGTCGCGCCCTGCCAGGCGTTCTTGACGCCGCCGCCCGACGGGCCGCCATAGACCTGCATCACCACCGGATACTGCTTCGACGGATCAAAGCCCGGCGGCGTTGTCATCTGCCACACCAGGGTCTCGCCGTGGCTCTGCAGGGTGCCGAAAGTCGGCTTCTGCTGGCGCTCGGCGTAGGGCCAGAAGGGGTGGCCGGGCTGGAGCCTGTTCTCTTCGATCCAGCGCACCCGCTGCCCGTCGATCGAATACAGGGCCGACTGCGCCGGGGTGTTCACGTCGCTGTAGTTGCCGACATAGGCCGTGCCGGTGCCGTTGACCGTGGCGCTCCACCAGCCGCCGCGCGGCGTGACTTCGGTGGGGTTCAGCGTGCGCTTATAGCTGGCGCGGAACAGCTGCTGCTCGATCGGGTATTCCTTGCCGTCGCGCATGGAGGCGGTGAAGAAGACCTCGCCCGTCTCCTGGTTGACCCCCGCCAGCGACTTGACCGGATAGTCGCCGCGCGTGATCGCGCGCAGGCGGCGGCCGTCCTTGGCGTAGAGATACAGGTGGCGCCACCCGCTCTCTTCGCTGGACCAGATGAAGTTCCCGTCCTTCAGCGCCTTGAAGTCGTGGGTGACGTTGACCCAGGCCTTCGAGGTCTGGCTGGCGATCACGCGGCTGGCGCCCGTGGCCGGATCGACGCTCAGCAGGTCCAGCCGCTTCTGGTCGCGCGACAGGCGCTGGACGTAGGCGACCGAGCCGTCCGCCGCCCAGTTCACCCGGCCCAGATAGATGTCGGTATCGGCGCCCAGGTCGACCTTGACCCGTTGGCCGCTCTGCACGTCCTGGACATAGAGCTCGACCACGGCGTTGGGCCGTCCGGCGCGGGGATAGCGCTGCTGGGCGACCGAGGCCCCGCCGCCGGTGATGTCCAGACGCGGGATGACGTCGACCGTGCTCTCGTCCGTGCGCTGCAGGGCGATGTAGCGCTCGTCCGGGCTCCACCAATAGCCGGTGTCGCGGTCCAGCTCTTCCTGGGCGATGAACTCGGCCGTGGCCCAGGTGATCAGGTCCTTGCCGTCGGTGGTGATCGCCTGTTCGGCGCCCGTCTCAAGGTTGATCAGGAACAGATTCTGATCCCGCACGAAGCTGACGAAGGCGCCCTTGGGCGAGACCTTGGCGTCGATCTCGTCCGCCGTGGTTTCCGTCAGGCGGCGCACGCTGCCGTCGGCGCGGTTGGCTAGGAAGACGTCGCCTTCCAGCGGCGCCAGGATATAGCGGCCCTGCTCGTCCCACGAATATTCGACCACGCCGCGCTGGGAAATCCGCATCCGCTCGCGTCGCGCCTTCTCGGCCTCGGACAGTTCGCCCGCGTCGGGGACCAGGGCGCGGGCGTCGATCAGCTTGAACGGTTCGCCCCCCTTCACCGGCGCGGCCCACAGGTCCAGCACGTCCACGTCGTCCTCGCGCGAACGCAGGAAGGCGACCAGTTCGCCGTCCGGCGACAGGCTGACGCCGCGCGCCACCGGCCCGGCCAGCGACGGATTGGAGAAGACCCGCTCGACCGTCAGGATCGAGGACGCGGGCGCCGCAGCGGCGGGCGGCGTCGCGGGCTGCGGCGTGGATTGGGCGAAGGCCGAGGTCGCAGCCATCAGGATCGTCGAAGCAAGGAGAAAAGTGCGCATGGCGGCGAAGCTAGAGCCGGAATCCTCCGTCGTCATCCCTTCTTTCGCCCGCCCCTGCTTCATCGCGGACGGAGGCTCGCCCCGATCGGCCAGCCTACCCTGCCGCCTGTGCTAAGCTCCCCCCAGCCACGAGAGACACGACCGCCCGACGCAGGAGAATTTCAGACGATTCAGACGAATTGGACTCTCTTTTTCTTCCTTCTCCCCTTGTGGGAGAAGGTGGGCGCCGGAGGCGCTCGGATGAGGGGTGTCGGCGCGACGCCCGAAAGTCATTCAAGACAGGTCCGCGTCCGTCCGGATATCGAAGCGTTCACACCCCTCATCCGTCAGGCTCCGCCCGCCACCTTCTCCCACCAGGGGAGAAGGATCGCCGCACCACCTTTCGCAATCGCCCTCGACCGCCTAGTTAGGCCCCATGTCTGACGCCTCCCTCGCCGCGCCGCCCGTCAAGGCCAGTCCGTTCCATGAGTTGGAAGTCCTGTGGGTCCGCCACTGGAACGACCAGTTGTTCAGCTTCGCCCTGAAACGGCCCGAGGATTTCCGCTTCCGTTCGGGCGAGTTCGTGATGATCGGCCTGCCGGGCGAAGACGGCGGCAAGCCCGTGCTGCGCGCCTATTCGATCGCGTCGCCCTTCTGGGCCGAGGAACTGGAGTTCTTCTCCATCAAGGTCGAGGACGGCCCTCTGACCTCGCGCCTGCAGAAGATCGTCGCGGGCGACAGCGTGCTGATGGGCAAGAAGCCGACCGGCACCCTGGTGCTGGACGCCCTGACCGGCGGCGAGCGCCTGTGGCTGATCGGCACCGGCACGGGCCTGGCGCCCTGGCTCTCGGTGGCGCGCGATCCGGAAACCTATTCGCGCTTCAAGCAGGTCATCGTCTGCCACACGGTGCGCAATGTCGCCGACCTGGCCTACCGCGACTTCTTCAGCCACGAGATCCACGACGACCCGCTGATCGGCGACGAGGCCAAGGCCCAGCTGACCTATTATCCGACCGTGACGCGCGAACGGTTCGAGACGCCGGGCCGGATCACCGACCGCATCAAGTCGGGCGACCTGTTCGCCGACCTGCAGCTGCCCATCGGCTTCTCGCCCAACAGCGACCGCGTCATGCTGTGCGGCTCGATGGCCATGATCAAGGAGACCGGCGAACTGCTGGAATCCTACGGCCTGAAAGAAGGCTCGAACGCCGAACCCGGCGACTATGTTCTGGAGCGCGCCTTTGTCGGCTGACCTGATGACCTCTCCCCGCACCGTCGCCATCGACGAGCGCAAGGCCCCGGAAGACTGCGTCACCATGGTCGACGTGCGTCAGGGCGTGGATGCGCTGGACCGCGCGCTGGTGACCCTGCTGGCCGAGCGTCAGCGCTATATGGACGCCGCCGCGCGCATCAAGCCGAGCCGCGACGCCGTCTTCGATCAGGCCCGCATCGACGACGTGGTGGCCAAGGTGCTGGCGGCGGCCGCGCCTGCCGGCCTGTCGCCCGACATCGCCGAGCCGGTCTGGCGCCTGCTCATCGACCGCTGCATCGCCCACGAGTTCGGAACCTGGGACCAGACGCGGGTCTAGCCTCGCTTCAGCCCTTCAGGCTTATGAGCGCCAGTTCATGGCGATAGGCCGCGACATCGGCCAGGGCCGCGTCCAGCGCCGTACGCACCCGTTCCAGGCCCGCCGGGGCGGCCGCCCGCTCGCCATGCTCCACCTCGGCGCAGATCTGGGCCAGAGCCTTGGCCCCGATGCCGGCCCCCGCGCCGCGAATGGTGTGCACGGCGTCGCGCCAGCCCTCGCTGGACGCATCCAGCAGGGCCGACCACATGCGGGCCTGTTCAGCGAACAGGCCCAGCACTTCTTCCGTCACCTCATCCATGCCGCCGGTCATGGCTTCGAGGACGGTGAAATCCACCGCCCCCGACAGGTCGCGCCTGGCCATTAACCCTCAGCCTCTTCGCCCTTGGCGAGGCGCGAGTTACGCGACGACCAGACCAGGTAGACGGCCAGGCCGAACAGGTTCCACAGCAGGAAATACAGCTGCGTCGAGCTCTTCAGGCTGAAGAAGAAGACGATGCAGCCGATGATGGCGACGCCGCCGACCAGCGGCCACAGCGGGGCCTTGAACTTGCGTTCGCGGTTCGGCTCACGCACGCGCAGCACGATCAGGCTGATCCCCACGGCCATGAAGGCCATCAGGGTGCCGGCGTTGGCCAGCGACGCCAGTTCGTCCAGACGCATGATGCCCGCCAGAACGGCCACGACGATGGCGGTGAAGACCGTCACCACCGTCGGCACGCCGCGGTTCGAGATCTTGGCCAGGCGGTTGGGCAGCAGGCCGTCGCGGGCCATGCCCAGGAAGATGCGGCTCTGGCCGAACAGGAAGGCCAGCAGCACGGTCGGCAGGGCCACCACGGCGGCGGCGGCGATCCACTGGGCGGCGACGCCCTGACCCAGGCCGCGCATGATGTGGGCCAGGGGCTCGGGGCTATCGGCGAAGCTGGCGACCGGGGCGGCGCCGATCGCGGCGGCGGCGACGGCGATATAGAGGACGGTGCAGACCACCATCGAACCGACGATGCCGATGGCCAGGTCGCGCTCGGGCTTCTTGGTCTCCTCGGCCGCCGTGGCGATGGCGTCAAAGCCGTAGAAGGCGAAGAAGATGATGGCCGCCGCCGCCATGACGCCCGTCTGAACAAAGGGCGCGCCGAAGCCGTAGGGCATGAAGGGCGTGAAGTTGGCCGCGTCGAAGCGCGGCAGGGCGATGGCCACGAAGGCCACCAGGGCGGCGATCTTGATGACCACCAGCACGGCGTTCAGCGTCGCGCTCTCCCGCGTGCCCAGCAGCAGCAGGCCGGTCACGATGCCGATGATGAAGACCGCCGGCAGGTTGATCAGCCCGCCCTCGACGTGCGGACCGACGGTCAGGGCGAACGGCAGGTCGATCCCCAGCCCGGCCAGGAAGGGCGCGGCATAGCCGGACCAGCCCACGGCCACGGCCGAGACGACCAGGGAGTATTCAAGGATCAGGCTCCAGCCCACGACCCAGGCGAAAATCTCGCCCAGCGCGGCATAGGAGTAGGTATAGGCGCTGCCCGACGCGGGCATGATCGTCGACAGCTCGGCATAGGCCAGGGCGGCGCAGGCGCACACCAGACCGGCCAGGGCGAAGCTGATCAGCACCGCCGGACCCGCCAGCCCCGCCCCGACCCCGATCAGAGTCAAGATGCCGGTGCCGACGATGGCGCCGACGCCCAGCGCCATAAGGTGCGGCCAGCTCAGGGTCTTTTTGAGCCCCGGCCCCGAACTCGGGGCCAGCATCGCGTCGATCGAGCGACGACGGTTCCAGAACGCCATAATCTTTACTCCCCCTCGCCGCGTCTTCCGGCGGCTGATTCAAGGCGCGACCTTAGCGCGCGTTGCAATCATGATAAAAGACGCATTTGACGCTTGCACAGCCCCATCGCTGCGAGTAATAGGAGCGCCCTTCGCCGAGGTTGTTCACAACGCAGCGAAGGGCCGGCGCCACACCAAGGGCGCAGACGACGGTACGGGTGATTAGCTCAGTTGGTAGAGCAGCTGACTCTTAATCAGCGGGTCCACAGTTCGAACCTGTGATCACCCACCATCGTCTCTTTAATTCCTTCATCGCTGAAGACAGCCGCCCAGGCGGCAGGCCATCCGACCGCCGCCGGTTTCTGCTAGAAGTCGCGCATGTCCGACCCCGTCTCGATTCCCGCCCCCGCCCCTGCTTCTTTTGGCCCGCTTCACGGCGTGCGGGTTCTGGACCTGTCGCGGGTGCTGGCGGGGCCTTGGGCGACGCAGACCCTGGCCGATCTGGGGGCCGAGGTCATCAAGATCGAGCGGCCGGGCGCCGGCGACGACACCCGCCACTGGGGCCCGCCCTTCACCACCACGGCCGACGGCGCGCCCGGCGACGCCGCCTATTTCCTGTGCGCCAACCGGGGCAAGAAGTCGGTCGAGCTGGACATC